>JAPLJK010000067.1:0-59300 GCA_026388625.1 Deltaproteobacteria bacterium
GGTTAATGATAGCAATTATGAGATCGAAGGGTCATCTCGAAAACCATCGTCATGTTTGCATTTTAGGAAGTTAGACCATATTCATGCTTTTTCTTCTTTCCAGAGAATCGTCAATCCGCTCAATGAAATTAGACAACTAACTTGTGGGTTCGTTGCTTTTGTCTTGCGTGTGTAGGATAACCTCGTTAGATTCGAGAGGAAACGGTGATCAGGATTTGGAAGTTCAAATATGGACTCTGTTCAAATTTTCTGGGGCTGTAGAGGCAAAGCGTCATGGAGTCTCCGATAGACCGCTATAGCAGGCATGTCCTGCTGAAAGTGGTGGGCCGAGAAGGACAGGCAAAGATCGAGCAGTCTCGAGTTCTGGTCGCCGGACTGGGGGCTCTTGGCTCACTCATTGCAATTCTTCTTGCCAGGGCAGGGGTAGGATTCTTGAGGATCGTGGATGGCGACTCTCCCGAACTGCACAACCTCCATAGGCAGATACTCTATGATGAGGCTGATGTAATATCAGGACGACCCAAGGCCGAGATCGCCAGGCAACACCTGATAGCTGCAAATTCCCAAATCACGGTTGAATCTGTTTCTGAATTTATCGAGCCTCATAATGTGGCAGATATGCTTGAAGGCATGGATCTGGTGGTTGACGCTCTTGATAATACCAGGACACGATACCTGATCAACGACGCGATTATTGATCGAGGCGTTCCCTACGTTTTTGGGGGGGCTGTTGAGACAGTGGGAAACGTGATGTCTATTATTCCAGGAAGAACGCCATGTCTGAGATGCCTGTGGCCGGATCCCCAAGCGGTTGACAATCACCCCAGGGCTTCAACAGTGGGTGTGCTTTCGGCCGTTGCCACTGCGGTCGCTTCATTCGAAGTGAGCGAAGCCATGAAAATCATGGTTGGACGTTACGACGACGTATTATCAGGACTCGTGGTCATGGAACTTTGGGGCAATCAGTTCCACATCGTACCCTTGGAAGCGAACCCAGCCTGCATTTGCCGTACGGCCAGTTCGGAACATTCAATAAAATGACTACCTTGGCGTCTTCTACACCTCGGTTGGTTGGTTGACGGCCAAACCCCATTCGCCGACGAAAGATGCGGACCGTGGACGCTACCCACCGAATGAAGGATGAATAAACTCCACCCTATCTCCCTCTATAATTTTCACCGAATTGAAATCTTTTCTGTGTACGTAACGACCGTTAACTTCTACTATGACGGCTGGGTCATCTTCCTGGGTTCTGTCCAACAGGTCCCCAATGGTCAAGCCACCGCCTTCCAATTCTTCCGCAAAACCGTTAAATATGATTTTCATCCGCTTACCAAAAATCGTGAACGCGGCGTTCAAAAGCTGAACCGGGTCACAAATAATTATGTTTAGGAATTGCTTGTTGATAATCACGTATCGTTTAAAGCATTTCCTGATATCCTGCCAATCCTGAACTGATCATCGGACTCCGGAGAGGAATCCTCTGACAATCCGGGTCAACGTAGGAATACCCGCATTGACCAAGAATGAATCGTGCCCATAGGGCAGATCAAGCTCCACGAAGGAGACGTGTTTATTTGTGGCTTGCAAAGCTCGCACTATGGCTAGAGACATCGAAGTGGGGTAAAGCCAGTCAGAAGTGTAAGAGATAACGAGCATTTTGGCTGTGACATTCCTGAACGCAGTGACTAGATCTCCGTGGACAACCTCTAGATCGAAAAGATCAATAGCTTTGGTGATAATTACATAGGAGTCCTCATCGAACCTCCTCATGAATGCGCTTCCATGATGTTCGAGGTAAGACTCAACTTCAAACTCGCCGCCCTCTTTTCCGTTCTCACCTAAAATATACATGTACCCGTCTACGTCTTTCAGAGTCCGCTTTCTCCCAAATTTAGCTTCCATCGTATCTTCAGACAGGTAGGTGATGTGGCCGATCATGCGTGCCACGGCGAGACCTCTTGCGGCTTTCTGAGAATCCTCTCCCTGGTCGGAATCAGTGCATACCCGTGCCGGATCGCTGTAAATCGCATTTCGAGCTACCCAGTTAAAGGCGATTCCTTGGGGGGAAAGCCGACCGGTAGCTGCGATCACGATGGCCGATCTAACGGCATCAGGATAGCGTGTGATCCATTCCAATGCCTGCATTCCTCCCATTGATCCGCCGATAACATTGTGAAGCCGGTTTATGCCCAACTGTTTCACCAACATGGCTTGGACATTCACCATGTCTCCCATGGTGATCAGAGGAAATGATCTTCCGTAAGGCTTGTCTGTGGCAGGATTTATGGTGGGTGGTCCGGTTGTTCCTTTGCATCCTCCCAGACAGTTCGAACAAATCACGAAGTAATTGTTCGTATCAATTCCTTTGCCTGGTCCTATCAATGCGTCCCACCACCCCAATCTCCCATTTTCATCTACACCGGCCACATGCGCGTCACCGGATAGGGCATGGAGAATCAGAACAGCGTTGTCTTTTTCCGGAGAGGGTGTGCCATAGGTTTCGTATGCAACTCTCAGAGGCCCCAAGAAAACCCCTGACTCCAATAGAATCCCTTCGAAATCAGCATACTGAGTCTGCACGAGACCATAGCGGCCGTCCGAGTCCGCGTATTCTCTAATGGGAGCATCCGGCATTGTTCTTACCTCACTGGCTGTGGGGACCGAATCGTATTTCTATTCGGCGAGCAGGCTCTAGTACCAAAAAACTGTACCAATTATCCTGGCCTGTATACCACTACGACGGATACGTGCCTCTTGCGTCGAAAGACTTTTTCAGGAATACTGACAATAAGGTACTGGCTCCTATACATCAACGCAAGGCTTGCTCCAAATCCTCCAGAATGTCGTTGATATCCTCAAGACCCACTGACAGACGGATAAGATCAGGTGCAAGACCACCTGCAATCTGTTGTTCGCGGCTAAGCTGTGAATGAGTAGTGCTGGCCGGATGAATAGCGAGACTTTTGGCATCCCCGACGTTGGCCAAGTGTGAAAACAATTTAAGATGGTCAATGAATACATCAGGTTCGCAGGTCTCACACTTAATCCCAAACACTACCATGCCACCGCCGGCGCCGTTTACAAAATAGCGCTGAACCAAATCATAAGACGGATCTGAAGGCAAACCCGGATACCTGACCCAGGCCACCCGAGGGTGATTTCCCAGGTATTCGGCAACGGCCAACGCGTTGGAACAGTGGCGCTCCATCCTCAGTGAAAGTGTTTCGAGACCCTGCAAGAACATCCACGAATTGTCCGGACTGATGCAAGCCCCAAGATTACGGAGAGGAACAAGTCTCATTCTCAAAATAAATGCCATGGCTTGGAGATCACCAAGGTCGTGACCAAAGCGCAGACCACCGTAGGAAGGCTCGGGCGCGCTGTATAGAGTGAATTTCGGATCGGTCCAATCGAATCTTCCCGAGTCAATCACTATGCCGCCTATTCCTGTTCCATGTCCGCCGATCCACTTGGTGAGAGAATGGACTACTACATCAGCGCCATACTCCAACGGTCTAAACAAGCAGGGCGGCGTGAAAGTCGAATCCACTATCAACGGGATGTGAGCCTCCTGGGCCACTTCTGAGATCTCCTGAAAATCCGGCACCCCGAGAATGGGATTTCCTATCGTCTCAATAAATATCGCCCTGGTCTTGTCATTGACGGCATCCCGGAATTGTGCCCGGGAATTGTAATCTACGAATCGAACAGTTACACCCAACTGGGGCAGAACATCGTTAAACATTGTGTACGTTCCACCGTAAAGGTTACGGCTGGAGACGAATTCTTCCCCCGCTTTCAAAACGTTGAGCAAAGAGTAGAACACGGCAGCAGTGCCCGAGGCCAGTGCGAGAGATCCAATTCCCCTTTCCAGGGCTGCCATTCGTTTTTCCAGTACGTCCGTTGTAGGATTCATTATACGGGTGTAAATATTCCCCAGTTCTTTCAGAGAAAAAAGATTGGCAGCGTGTTGCGTGTCCCGGAAGACATACGAGGATGTCCTGTGCACGGGCACCCCGCGAGCCAAAGTGAATGGATCTGGTTCCTGACCCGCATGCAGGGCAAGCGTGTCAAATCTAAACTGGTTGTCGGGGGATTTCATTTGGTAGCCTCCTGGGTTCCGGAAATAGCGTTGCCTGAGAAAAATCCATTGTATCCCAATACTAATCGACCATTATATCAGGAGGATGACTCCCAAACACTGCATGGTCAAACTTACCCTCCCTGCGCAGGGAAGTTCGGCAAGCACGATCTTTTTACTAAAGTTTTTTCATTGAGCCAAGAGTCTGTGCATGCTTATTTGTGGGTTGACGGGACTGACAACATTGTGAAATGGTGGCGGCGTACGCGTCACGAAAGAGAATGGGTTTCATGATGACTCCATGGTTATTGCTCATAGCTGCCATTGTGTTCGAAGTTTTCGGTACTATTTCCATGAAGCTTTCGCTAGGTTTTACAAAACTCTTGCCTTCAGTAGCAGTATTCGTGTTCTACGGATTGTCGTTTACTGGTTTGAATCTGGTTCTCAAGAGTATTGACGTCAGCGTGGCATACGCGGTCTGGTCGGGGCTTGGCACTGCCATTATAGCCGTGATTGGAATAGGATGGTTCAAAGAGCCCGTCTCCATTCTCAAGGTCGTTTCTTTGGGCATGATCATCGTGGGGGTGGTAGGCCTCAACCTTTCTTCCTCTAACCATTGAGGCAGTACGTTTCGGGGCCTGGGCCGGAAGGAGAAAAATGGCCGAAAAAGAAACTCAAGGATTGCGTATTGTCCTCCGGGACATGGTCATTACCAAGACGTCGCTTCTGTATCTGCTTTCCGATGAAGATAGGCGCGTAGAGTCGGAAATCAAGATCCTTGCCGCCTCGTTCAGACCGGCAGTGAAAGTGTACGTGTGGTCATGCACCACTGGAATCTCTCTGGATGACTCGATAGTAGTTCCGAACCAATCCATAATTGCTGCGCTGGATTGGTTTATGAATATCGATGAGACAGCCTTTCTGATAATAGATGATGTCCATTTCTTCCTGAAAGATAACCCGCCTGTCATTCGGAAAATAAAAGACGCCATAAAAAAGATCGAAAACAGTTACCGAACCATTTTCATGATTGCTCCCACATTGGAAATTCCTGTTGAACTGGTAAGTGAAGTGGTTTTGGTAGACGTGCCTCTTCCGAAACAAGAAGAAATAGAAAGAATCCTCAGTCAACTTATATCCAAAGAGAAATATCAGGAAAGCCTAAAAGAATCTTTGACGGAAGTCGTGCGTGACCAGTTACTCAAGGCTGGAGCAGGTCTTTCCAGCCAGCAGATCATTCAGGCCTTCCGTAAAGCTATTTCCGGGAGACAGGCAATAGGTCGGCCGGAGCTGGAAATTCTATTTGAAGAGAAGAAACAAATAGTTAAGAAAAGCGGGTTATTGGAGCTTGTGCCCCCGGGGATAGAATTCGAACAGTTGGGAGGTTTCGGCAATTTCAAGAAGTGGCTGACCCTTAGACAGGACATATTTTCAAAGAGGGCCAGAGACTACGGGCTCAGCTTTCCCAAAGGCGTTCTTTTGATGGGAATCAGCGGTTGTGGTAAGAGCCTCGGGGTAAAGGCTATAGCCGCTTTTTGGCAAATACCGTTGCTGCGTCTGGACATGGGAAGACTTTATGATGGTCTACAGGGTTCGCCTGAGGAGTGCCTTCGTAAGGTAATCAAGACTTCAGAAGCATCCTCTCCCTGTGTGCTTTGGATTGACGAGATAGAGGCCGGCATAGCCAACGCCGGACAAAAATCTCTCGGAGGATCGGCATCAAGGATTCTAGCTTCGTTCTTAACGTGGATGCAGGAAAAGACTTCCCCGGTTTTCATAGGAGCCACTGCGAATAATATCGAACTCCTGCCTCCTGAAATTCTCCGTAAGGGTCGATTCGACGAACTTTTCTATGTTGAGTTGCCGGCGGATTACGAGAGGGCTGACATACTCAAGATTCATCTGGAAAAGCGAAATATTCCAGTAGACAGGTTTGATTATCCGTCTTTGATGAAAGTAACCGAGGGATTTAATGGAGCGGAGTTGGAGCAGGGAGTTCTTGGGGCATTGTTCAGAGCTTTTACAGCCGGCCGAGAAGTGCAGCACAACGACCTGTTCATATCTCTAGAGAATATTGTTCCGCTTTCCACCACCATGAAAGAACAGATCAAGAAACTCGAGAGATGGGCCTTCAACCGCGCTCTGAGGGCCGGTGGAGATTGAGAGGCAGGAGCGCACAAAATATATACAAAGGAACTCGATGACTCTAATCAGATGCAGCGTCGAGGGTCTTCTTAACGTTCGGGACGGTGTCCGCAGGGCTCACTTTGTACCAAGCCTCGATAATCTTACCCTTTTCATCGATAAGAACAGCATTGTTAAGTCGCCCCTGTCATTAGGCCGGACAAAATGTGACCGAAGGGATTCCGATCGTCAATTATTTTCATGCCTTTTGCGAAGCCGTAACAATAGCTCATGACGGTGACACCACAGCTATAGAATTCTCCCAGGAACTGTGCGTCAGCATCCTCTCCAACCTTTTTTCGAGTTCGCGCAACTGTTTCTACGCGATCATCCTCGCAGCTCTTTCCGCCAACTCCGTGGAGCGAAGGTTTATGCCTACTCGCAGGGCTCTCAAGCCTTGCACACCGGGGAGATCATCGAGTTCCAAGGATTCAAGGTCGTCATCGAGGAAGCCCTGGCTCTGAAGATAATTGATGTGATGCGTCATCTCCTGATACTCGTTAGGTCGTGAATAGACAATGGCTATTTTCCCGGGCTGAGTCAGACGTTCGTTTCTGCCTTTTACTGTGGCCTTGTCAATTCGAGACCGGATAATCTCGTGGCCCACGTCATAGGCTCCATCCACATCGAAGCGTTTTTCATCAAACCGGAATCTTATGGACACCGGGCTGTGATTGACCAGTATAAGATGGGTGGCCTCCAGGGGAACCTTCACTGACTTTCGGACGTCCTCCGCGTGCCAGGCAATGCCACAGGCAATCATGAGCTGCCAGAGACGAAGGTTCTTCACATAGAGCGTGTCGAAGGTACCGTTTTCTACCATGGATGCCCCGACATAGATTATGTAATCCACACCGTCAGTCTGATGCTTGTTGAAATAGTGGGGAAACACCTCCTGTGCCCCAGATTCTTCCCTGTCCAGGTAGGTAGAAATCCGTTGATTGAAAAAAGAAATACTTCGCTCAAAATCTCTCCGCTCGCGATAAACCATTCCCAGGGTGTCATCCATGGCCTTTTGATAAACCTCGATGCGATCTGTTACTTGAGGCCCGAAATCCCGGAGCAGGGGAAACAGAGGTTCCACCTCGTTGCGAAGGAACTTCAGAATCGACGTCTGTTGTCCTGTACCAAGCCCATTGCGAATCATCTCAAGGTGTCGTTCAGTTCGATAGGATACCTCACTGAGAATGGGGAGAGATCTGGCTTCTTCCGCAAAATGGATTACTTGAAGGGCCAGGTCGAGATGCTCAATAAGGTCCGACTGGATGGCACTGTTTCGAGCCTCAGATGATCCCCGGACATCTGATGCACCGTACAAGGGGAAGACATCCCTGAAGACTATGGGCTCCAGTTCCGATGATTCCCCGTTACCGGAGTGCTCCAGGTGACGAAAGGCAGCCTTTCGGAAACGCCACTCTACTGACGGATGCACAGCCGTGCACTTTTCCTTGATAACTGCTTCCACGTTGTTTTCAAGCTCATCGAGGGATCTCTTAAGAGCCATTGAGAATAACGGGAGGATTTGGCCCAGAACCAGTTCCTCACCAGGACCAAAGTCACCAGGGCGCGGAGAACCAAGGTCTAGTGTTCCAATGAGTTTTCCCTGGAACCGAAGTGGAGCAACCATGATTGACCTGATACCAAACTGAAGGATTTCCTTATCCATCCTCCCGGGTGCCGGATTCTCCGCCAGATCTCGGACCGCCAAGATTCCATCGCCCTGTACGGCCTTATCAAATACTGATCCCTTGAACTCGCTGATGGGCTTGTGCCGCGAGTCTGAAAAGATGCAGCAGTGAGTCATTTCGCAGCCGTTGTTAAGCAGGAGGACTTCGTCATTCTTGATGGCTGCCAGCCCTACCATCAGGTCGGGACGACGCAGAAGGGTCCTAAGCCTGTCCTGTAGCCTTGAGAATCCGTCTTGCGACGCAATCGAACTCTTGTCAATCAGATCCATTTCCAGCGCAGAGATAACTTCGGACAGCGTCACGTCCACCGCATGGATTAAGGTAAATCCGTGGAACTCAAAATTGTCCGGGGGAAGAAACTCCTGTAGCACTTCCGGTTCTTTGAGGTGCTGCATGATTGTGGAAAGATCATTATCTGTCAGGCGCCTCGGGGCACCGACAGTGTGGACTTTCACGAAACGCAGGTTCGGGCTAAACCGGAAGTGCCGGTCCAGACCTGTCTCCGGATCTGCCACGGTCCTCACCAGCGGGTAGTCCAAATCCTTGTCAATGCCGTAACACCTGCTCAGAATCAAAAGGAAAAACCGGATCTGCCTTGCCCGGACAAACTTATCCCATTCCACATGGAGTTTGCCCCGGAAAGATCCATCGTCATTGAGGAGCAGACGCTGGAACAGAGGAGAGACGAAGACAGGGCTAAGGGTGAAGGGAACCAGGGCTCCTACGAGTTCGATGTCCCATAGCGCTGCAGGGAAGACCGCGCTCATGAGCGTTCGAAACAGATCCTGGTGAGTTTCCAGAATGGACAAATCCTCCACCGGTTCCAGAAGCTCCGGAGCCCTAGAGAGGCTCGTCCGAATTGCGTCCAAAATTCCCATCCCATACGGATCGGAACGAGCAGTGGTTTCAGTCCAGTAGTCAATGAGGGGCTTCAAACTGAATACACAACGATACGGATCGCCTTGAAAACCTTTATCCATTGTAGACCTCCTCCACGGCGTCTTGTGAAGTTCCGCGCGTCATAGACTCGGCACCACTACTCATTCCTAGAAGGCACAACCAATCGCAATAATCATTCTGAGCCACTGGCAGAATTGAACCAGAAATCATTCCGTACTATTTTCAGTCTTCCCTTTTCTGCTGTTTGGCCAGATCCATGTTCCTGAGTTCCCTGCGCAGAATCTTGCCGACAGCACTCTTGGGGAGTTCATTTACAAATTCCACGTACTTGGGCACTTTGTACTTCACCAGATGTTCTTTGCAGAAATCAATGATATCTTCCGCTGTTGCGTCTTGTCCGTCCCTCAGAACCACGAATGCTTTCACCCGCTCTCCCGAATATTCGTCCGACACTCCAATGGCACACGCTTCGTTGATTTTTGGGTGGGAGTAAAGGACCTCATCAACCTCCCTCGGGTAAACGTTGAAACCACCCGAAATGATCATGTCCTTTTTCCGGTCTACAATCTTGAAAAAACCCTCGTCATCAACAGTGGCGACGTCACCTGTGAGAAACCATCCATCTCTTATCGCTGCCTCAGTCTCCTCCGGCCGGTTCATATATCCCTTCATTACCTGAGGACCTTTGATGCAAAGCTCGCCTGACTCGCCGAACACGGTAATCTCCCGAGAGTAATCGTCAACATCCACCAGTTTGACATCGGTGTCTGGAACGGGCAGACCTATACATCCTGGTTTCTCTTTGCCGCCCACAGGTATAATGTGCGTACATGGGCTGGTCTCGGTTAACCCGTAAGCCTCCAGGAGCATGATCCCGGTAAGATCCTTGAACCCGAGAATCGTTTCCAGAGCCAGGGGAGCCGCTCCGGACAAACACGCTTTTATTGAGTTCAGGTCAAACTTCTTGATCTCCGGAAAATTTATCATGGCATTGAAAAGAGTAGGCACTCCTGGAATAAACGTAACCTTAAACTTGTGGACGGCTTCCAAGATGGCCTTGGCCTCAGGTTTGGGTATCAGTACGTCCGTCCACCCATAGAAGATGGACATGTTCATCGCGGCAGTCATCCCGTAAGCATGGAAGAAAGGAAGACAACCAAGACAGATTTCCCGGCCGTCGACAAAAGTCGGTATCCATGCCTTTGCTTGCTGGCAGTTGTAAGACAAGTTCTTTTGAGTTAACTGAACTCCCTTTGACACCCCGGTGGTTCCCCCAGTGTAGATAATGATAGCGGTATCATCCATGTCCGAGTCGTAATTCCGGCCGATTGGTTCAAACTGCTTTATCAGATCGGTGAATTCGTACATGTCTTTACCGGAGGGTGTTTTCAAGTGGAGATCTTTCTTAACAAAAGGAAATAGCTGCTTAAGAGGAAACGGCAGATAGTCACGAATGTGACACGATACGACTTTTTTGATATCCGTCTTGGGTATCAACTTCATCATTCGTGGAACAAGCGTGTCCAGACAGATCAGAATTTGGGACCCTGAATCATTGAACTGGTGTTCAAGCTCTCGGTCTGTGTAAAGAGGGTTGTTGGGAACGGCAACTGCGCCTAGACGTAACGCTCCGAAAATCGCCACCACGGTCTGAACAAGATTAGGCAAGAGAAGTGCGACCCTGTTTCCAGGCTCAATTCCCAACCCGCGCAAGGCAGCAGCAAATCTGGAGACTAAATCATTCAGTTCCTTGTAATTGATTGATTTGCCCTGGAACACAAGCGCCGGACTTTCAGGAAATTTTTCCGCCGTATTAGTCAAAGCTTCCTGAAGAGTTATATCCAAGAAATCTACCGTGTGGGGAACCCCAGGGGCATACGATTTAAACCAGATTTTGTCCATAACAAACTCACTTTCTTTGGAATGTTGATTAGGTTATCATGGCTTTATGCAGCGGAGTGAACGGATAATTCAGAGCCTGAGCCACATTCTCGTGGGTGACGAATCCTTTGTAAAGGTTGACACCCTTGGCCAAGGCCTCGTCTCGTCCTGCGACAGTCGTTAAACCATTATCAGCAATTTTTACCGCATAGGGAAGAGTTACATTGGTCAGAGCAAACGTTGACGTTCTGGCTACCGCTCCAGGAATATTCGGAACACAATAGTGAATTACCTCGTCCACCAAGAATGTGGGGTTTTTATGCGTAGTGGGACGTGAGGTTTCCACGCATCCACCCTGATCTATGGCCACGTCAACAATCACGCTCCCCGGCTTCATCTTTTGGACCATTTGTGAGGTAACCACCTTGGGGGCTCGTCCTCCGGGAATCAGTACCGCTCCTATGACCAGATGAGAATTAACTGTCGCGAAAGTTATGCTGTCGAAATCGGAAATAATTGTGGTGACGCGACTTCCAAAAATGTCATCCACATGTGCCAACCGTCTGGGATCCACATCAATGATGTAAACATCCGCCCCGAGGCCAACGGCAATTTTGGCCGATGCCATCCCCACCGTTCCTGCCCCAATAATGGTGACACAGCCCCGTCGAACTCCCGGCACTCCGCCCAGTAAGACTCCTCTTCCCCCCTGAGTTTTTTCCAAGAAATGCGCTCCGACCTGAACCGCCATGCGACCGGCTACTTCGCTCATGGGAACCAACAGAGGCAAGGAGCCGTCCCGAGCCTGAATAGTCTCATAGGCTACCGCGATAACTTTTCTTTTCACTAGGGCTCTAGTGAGTTCTGCAGCAGGAGCAAGATGCAGGTAAGTGTATAAAATCTGTCCCTCACGGAGTAGGTTGTATTCCTGTTCTTGCGGTTCCTTCACTTTCACGACCATTTCCGACTGAGCAAAGATTTCTGCATTGTTATCAACAATGATAGCTCCAGCTTCCGCATATTCTGCATCTAAAATTCTGCAACCCTCTCCAGCCGCTCTCTCCACAAATACTGTGTGGCCGTGGTCTCGCAACGTGCGAACTCCGGAAGGCACGATGCCCACTCGGTGTTCATCTTCCTTTATTTCTTTGGGAACTCCTATAATCATCGCAAACTCCGAGTTGAACTACCCCATCCTGAGACCGAGCCGGGGGGCTTTATTGTCCAGCAGATTTCATAAGCTGCCTTCTAAAGAAGCCCAGATGCCGGGGTCAGGAATTCAATCCCAGAAGACGATAGCCGTTTTCCCATAAAATCGCTTCTATAATCTTCTCACCCACAGGCAGGTTCCTGATCAGCCTGACTTGTCCTTCAATGGAACGGACACCCGGCCAATCACTGCCAAAAAGGAACCTGTCTTGAAATCTGTTTAAATGTGGGAAAATTGAAGGTAGCCTCTTCAGCGGAATGCCGGAAACGTCAATATAGGTATTTTTGTGGCGTCTGAGCATCCATTGGGCCTCTTGATACCAGAAAGGACGGCCGCCGTGACAAATGATGATGCTCAGGTCAGGAAATTCATCGGCCACATCATCCAACAACAGAGGATTTGCGTAACGAATTCTCGATCCTCTAAATATTGATGTCCCGGTATGAAACATGACCGGGATTTTTAGATCCCGAGCTACTTCATATACGGGAAGCAGTTTAGAGTCGTATGGGTGGAAGTGCGCGTAAGAAGGGAGCAGTTTCAGGCCCCGGCAGCCAAGCCGGCTTACGCATTGCTCTGCTTGCTGAGCTAAGTCTGTTCCTTGATAGAGGCATATAGACCCGAACGGAATCAAACGATCGGTTTGGGAACAAAATTTGCCAGCAAATTCATTTGTGACCACCCCCGTGGCCACAGGAGCATACTCGGCCAGTACAACTGCATGGTCGACCGCCTGACCATCTAAGTATGAAAGGAGTTCCACGGGCGTAATTTCATCGACAAATCTTTTAATATATTCAGGATTATTCTCCTGAAAAAAAGAAATTACCCACGGATTCCAATGATGCTTGGTTCCAACGTGGAGGTGAAAGTCTAGTACCGCCATGTCTGCTCCATTTTGACCGAGTACCTTATGATATTTACCGGCGCAATAAAGTCCCAGACATTATTTCACCATTGAAGCTCAAACACGGTTCTGGGTCAAACAAATACTGTAGACCAGAGAAAATTTATGAAAGCAAGAAGTTTGCCGAAGGAGAGATGTGTTGGGGGCAAACCAAATGTGCAAAAGAAGATAATTCCGACTGGAGTTCAAATCGGCAATTAGCCGAAACTTCTTGCGCAAGAGGTGTGAGAGGGCGCGTTAATCCGGGAGTCCGTTCGGAGAGTTATGGCCAAAGCGGGTAAAACGTCACTCAATGAAGAAAAGATAATAGCCCTGTAATTAGTCGCCCTGTCCTGTTCGGACCAATAGGGGCCAAGGGCAATCCGTTAGCCACTCTTACCGGCCTGAGTTGATCCTCAGAAAAGCAAGCTATGGGGTTATAGAGCTTTCCCGCAATCTCAACCTCAAAGTGCAAATGGGGAGAGGTAGCCCTTCCGGTGCTACCTACCAGAGCCATCCTTTCACCTGATCGTACCTTCTGTCCAATCTTCACCTCGACTCTGCTTGCATGGGCATTCAGTAACACGCGGAAATCTGAGATACACTTTTTGAAATCATTGACAATTCCGATTGTAAGCCCCGCGTAAGTGAATGCTTACGTTGATGTAGAGTTTATTGTTTCACATCCAATCGTATTCGTGATAAATTATCCGACCCCCGGGTGAATTTTTTTCACAGGAAGTCTTCTTATAAATCTCGTCAACAAATTAGCCACGGGATCATCTTGACGTGACTAAAACATTCAAGAACTCTGTTGGACGTGAGAAATAGTTCTTGACTTACATACAGTAGGAAATTATCGTACTGTATGGTGAACAATAGACTGTCTAACTACTCAAGAATCGACTTGGCAACTTCTGAGCCTTTCGGCTGCGCCCACTTGCATGACTCATTAAAGACGTCCAAAGAGGAAGATGGTTACTGAGCAGTTCTCGAGCCTTAAACAGCTAGAATCCAAACAAAACCCCATCCGGGGTGGAAAATACAAGATGATCGAGGGGAGTGCGAAAAGACCATGGACAATAAAGTAAGCCTTGCCATGTACATATTGCAGGAGCCTGTCCAGTACTTTTGTCTGACATTTATGGCAACAATGTACGCCATCAAAATCTACCAGCTCTTGAAAAAACCATTTCCTCCGGAAAAAGCTGAACTCAAGGGCGACCGGGTGGCAGGAGCACTCTATTCGCTAGGGAATGTTTTGAGGCCCTGGGAAATGGAAAGTACTCGAACAAATAGTTATTTTTATGCTGAGTTTTTGATCTTTCATATAGCTGTAGCCTTAACTATCGGGAGCACTTTTTTTATTCCCCTGACCCCATGGCTCATGACACCGACTGTCTCTGCGGTGATCATGGTATTCATGGGCCTGGCGTTTCTCATCGGTCTACGCAGAATTTACAGAAGATTCACGGTTCCTGAAATCAGGATTATTAGCAGTCCCGATGACTTTTTTGCGATTATCCTCATGACGACTTTTTTTGCTGTTGGATTCGGGGCCATGTGGCTCTGGATCAAGGGAAACCCAGAAACCGGTTGGATGTGGGTCTTCTTCCTCATGACGACTTTTTTCCTTCTTTATGTGCCCTTTAGCAAGATATCCCATTATGTTCTTTACCCCTTCGGACGTGTCAACTTCGGCGTGATTTTCGGAGGGCGCGGGGTTTTGAACGCAAATCCAAAAGAAACCAAAACCTGGAAATAATTATCGGAGGAGACGAAATGGCCGAACCGGCAGACAAGAAAGTCATCAACGAAGAACCGCAGGCGCAACCGCAACCCGAAAAACTTGGGGCCCCAGAAGAACGGAAATGGCCCGTGAAATCGGAATTCACTCCTGAAATGTTGGCGGAAATGGAAAAACTTCTTCCCAGTAAACTGAACAGGGTTGTAGCAACATCCCTGGCTGGTTGTATCCACTGCGGCATGTGCAGCGACGCTTGCCATTACAGCGTGTCCATACCCGAAGACAAGACTCTGGTTCCTGCTTACAAGGCCGACAGGTTCCGTAAATGGTACAAGAGCAGGTACGACTGGATGGCCAAGGTGTTTCCCTCCTTTGTGGGGGCCAAACCCCTGACGAAAGAGCTGGCAGATGAAATGTACGACAAACTGTGGGGGGGCTGTACAATGTGTCGTCGTTGTACGTATAACTGCCCGATGGGTGTTGACTACGGAATGATGGTCCGCGGCGCTCGAAGCATAATGCAAGCAGTAGGGCGAGTGCCGCAAAACCTCCAGGACACAGTCGATACTCATTATAATCATGGCAACAACATGGCTGTGCCTCAGGATGAATTTGTTGAAACCATCGAGTGGATCGAGGAAGAGCTTCAGGACGAAGAAGGATGTGCGGACTTTACCATTCCCGTCGATAAGAAAGGGGCTAAGTACTTTCTCACTCTAAATCCTCGGGAGCCCAAGTATTATCCACTTACAATCCAGGCCAGCGCCAAGGTGTTGAATGCCGCCGGCGTTGACTTCACTATTTCTTCTCGTTACTGGGACCTCACCAATTATGCCCTCTTTAACGGCAATGATCCCGATGCCAGACTTTTCTCCATGTGGCAGGCTGAGGACGTCAAGAGACTCGGCTGTGAATTTTTGCTTTCGGGTGAATGCGGCCATGGATATCGCGCTTTGAGATGGGAATTGCCCAACTGGCTTGGAGGGGTAACCTTTAAGATTACGAGCATGATGGAGTTGATGGCACGACTTATTCAAGAGGGCAGAATCAAGCTAGACAAGTCCGTGTGGGCCGGCAAGCGCTTCACCTATCATGATTCGTGTAACATCGCCAGGTCAGGCGGAATATTGGAAGAGCCCAGGATTGTCATACGCGCAGCCGTAGACGACTTCGTCGAGATGGAGCATAACAGGGACACGAGCTACTGTTGTGGCGGCGGCGGAGGTGCGCTTGCAATGCCGGAATTCTCGCCTCGACGTATTGCCGCGGGAAAGGTCAAGGCTGATGAGATACGCGCCACCGGCGCAAATTTCGTGCTGCAATCCTGCCATAATTGCACGGACCAACTTAAGGAAATCATGGAACATAATCACATAAAGGCTAAAGTAATGAATCTTGCCGAGCTTCTAGCGCCAGCCCTGGTTCTCTGAATTCCCACGGCCGACTGACCTGGTGAGCATACTCGGCCAAAGGGATTCTTTGAGGGAAACCAACCTCGGTCAGGGGAAGTGTTGCGACTGAGTGGCTTAATGGCTGCCCATCCATACGACATTGCTCAAAAGTATGCGGCGATTCGATCCGTTGGAATGGAGAGGTGTACCGGTTTTGGACCCTAGAGGGGCTCCATAATAGGAAACTAATGGATTGTGGCCGCTGATAATTGTAAAGTGCCCAGAGCACAGACACATGATAAGGAGGGTTGTTATGGGCAAGAAAATCTTGGTCATAGATGACGAGCCAGATATGGTCACTTTCCTTTCCGCACTTCTCGAGGACAATGGATATGAGGTCATTACTGCAGTAGACGGGGAAGATGGTCTCAACAAGGTCAAATCCGAAAAACCTGACCTGGTGAGCCTCGATTTGCTGATGCCGAATAAGACAGGCATAAAAATGTACCGAGAAATGAGGAAGGACGCTGAAATCGGACACATTCCGGTAGTGATGGTTACTGGTTTCGGTAAGGACGATGTCCCGAGCATGGACTTCAAGAAATGGATTCAAGAGCGTTCAATTAAATCTCCCGAAGCATACATTGAAAAGCCTGTGGAACCAGATGTCCTCTTGGCGGCTATCAAAAAAGCCATAGGGTAATCGCAAGGCGACAAATTCTGATCTGTAGAGCGGACCTGTGAGTCCGCTCAGTCAGTCTTGCAGAAATAGAAGCTATGCTTGAAAAGGTAGTAAACTTCGTTAAGAGATTTACCCTCAGTTTGAGATTCAAGCTCAGCTTCTACACCGGACTCGTTGTGTTTCTGGCATTGGTCGCCGTCACCTACCACAGTATTTCTACCCAGGAAGAAAATCTGGTCAGGGCCAAAATTGAGGCGGCACTGAAGAATTCCGAAGTTATAAAGGCGGCAATTTGGCACGGCATGATGACCAAGGACAGGGAAGTCATCAGGCAGATTGTTCGGACGATAGCCAGAACAGGCGGGTTTAACGAGATCAACGTATATGACAAGAGGGGAGTGCTGCTCTACGCCGGTCAAGACAGTACCATTTCCGTCATAGGAAACTCTGCGACTCCGGGTGAAACGAGCCGACTCCTTGGAGATATCGGCAGCAATACCTCGCTTCGGCATGAATTTGTCGATAATGGTGATCTGCTTGCGGTTGTAAACCCATTACTTAATGCAAAAAATTGTGCGACGGCCCCGTGCCATGCACATCCAGAATCCGAGAAAGTACTGGGAGCGTTGGAACTGAAGCTCCCGATTAAAGAATTAAGAGTAGAAATCCTCAATAATGCCAGAAAAACGATATTATTTGCTTTTTCGTTTTTTATTTTCATTTCGACCATTATAGGATTAGGCGTCATTTTCCTGGTGACAAAGCCCATAAAAAAACTCGCGTCAAAAGCCAGAAAAATGGCTCATGGAAAGTATTCCCCAGATAATCCTGAGACAGGTTCAGACTCTATTGCAGAACTTTCCCGTTCGTTTGACGAAATGAGCCGTCAGATCAATAAGCGAACTATGGAACTGGAGGCAAGCCGTGGGATGTACAAAGCTCTTTTCGAGGAAGTCCCCTGTTATCTGACGGTCGTTAACAAGAGCTACCGGATTACCAAGGCCAACAGGGCTTTCACAGTCCAATTTGGGGACCAGTCAGGGAAGCACTGTTTCACCGGATACAAAGGTCTCTCTGCCAAATGCAGCAATTGCCCGGTAGAGAAAACTTTCTCCGACGGAGCATATCATCAGTCTGAGGAAACATGGTCAATCGGACATGACAGAATATACGTCATGGTCAAGACCTCGCCGATCTTTGCGCAGGATGGGAGTGTAACGGAAGTGATGGAAATGGCCGTGGACGTTACACGCCTGAAACGGCTTCAAATGGAATTGGAAAAAAAGCAAAACGAATATAAGTATCTATACGAAAACGTGCCTTGCTACTTGACGGTGGTGGATCGAGATTTCAACATCGTCCAGATGAATGACTTGTTTGTAAGAGATTTCGGAGCCAACCTCGGCAAGAAGTGTTTCATGGTCTACAAAGGGGCTGATTCCAAATGTGACAATTGCCCGGTTGAAAAAACCTTTGTGGATGGGATGACGCATACTTCTGAAGAAATATGGAAAAGAAATGGCGAAGAAACCTACATCATTGTGTACACGGCTCCGATTAAGGGCGAAGATGGCATGACTAAGGCCGTCATGGAAATGAGTACCAACATAACCGAAGTCAAACGCCTCCAGGGAGAGCTTGTCATTCTTGGTGAGACCATCGCAGGCATGTCCCACACCATCAAGAACATTTTAACCGGTCTCCAGGGCGGGGTCTACATGGTTGATTCCGGCCTGTTGAGAGAAAGGGAAGACCGGGTCCGTATGGGCTGGAAAATGGTCAAGAACAACGTGAACAAAGTGTCCGATCTAGTCAAACGGATTTTGTACGCGTCCAAAGATAGGGTGCCTGAGTACCAAGAGTGTGACCCAGCGGAATTACTCTCTGAAGTTTGCGATCTGTACGAGTCGAAAGCGAGCGCTGAAGGAATATTGCTGGTCCGAGACTTTCAGAGACAAATCTGTTCATGCCTCCTGGATCCGGCCGGAATTCACAGCGTCATATCCAACCTTATCTCCAATGCTATCGAGGCCTGTAGGTCAGGAGGCCAATCCGAGGCCAAGCAGATCACCGTCGGTGCGGATACGGAAAAAGGGAGGCTGTTAATTACTGTGAGCGACAATGGGGAAGGAATCCCTGAGGATGTGAAAAACAAGCTGTTCAATAAATTTTATTCTACCAAGGGTGCTAAAGGAACTGGGCTTGGACTCGTAATCACTCGGAAGATCGTCGAAGAGCATCATGGAAAGATCAAGGTGGAGTCCGATGCCGGAAGGGGAACAAGCTTCCTCATAGACATTCCTGTAAGGTCTGAAAAGGAACAAGCGGAAGCGTTTAAGGCTGCATTGTAAATCAGTTTTGTTGAAACTCGTGAAATCAAGGCAGGAGGCTACAATGAATGGAATAGGATTGTGCGCCATTTTCTCAAGGCAGGGTGACTGGGCCTTTGATTATGCTCTTTCTCTGGCCAGGCACCACAAAACCAAACTAAACATTTTTCACTTCTTGGAATCCCCTTACGCTCTGCGAAGAGACATCGTGTTTGTGGATGCCGAAAAGACTCAGACCGCTCCCGTGACTCCGGACCTGATTGCCAAAAAGGATAGGGAGATGCGTGAGATGTTTGACGAGCGGCTCGGCGATTACGTCGAAGTTGGGTTTCGCCTCTGCGAAGGGAATGACGAATGGGAGTTGAGGAAGTGTTTCAAAAAAGGTGACTATGAGATCCTCGTAATTGGATACAAGGAGAAAGGCGCTGCCTTCGGGGGAACCACAACCATAGAAGAGTTCGGAGCAAAATTTAAAGGACCGCTGGTTCTCATAGGTCCGGAGGCTCCAGACTCCTATTATCTGAACGAACAAGCAGAAAAACGTTTGGATGATCTGATCATTCCTGACGAAAAATGGAAACGAATCAGTTTGTAGATTTTTCGTAGACCGTTTTGTCATGGTTCAGACTTTGGAAAGGCTCCGGGGGCATCCAGGAGCCTTTACCTAAATGATTTTTGTCACCCAGAATTCTTTAGGCGTTCCAGCCTTTTCTGCCCAGAAAGGAAATAGCAAGGTGAAGTTCTCAAGTACTCAAGAATTTGAACTCCACGTCCACAAATGCTTCGACAAGATTTTTGAACTACTGATGAAGGTCGACTCAGAAGTCAAGAAAGAGGCCGAAAAGGACGAGGCTGAAGGAAAGTATGGGCTTATGAGCGACCTGAGAGACTGGGTCGAAGAAATAATACTTCATTGTCATTTAGCTTGGCAGTATCACCGCCTTTCAAAGGGTCCCTCCAATCTGAACACGTGGGACCGCCTTGAGAATGCTTCAAAAGAGGATGAGTCATCCGATTGATGTGTCTTGAGGATTTGCTGCAATTTTCAGGCAAAACAACAGACACGGCTGGCCGCATGTATCAGTTCATTTTCCATGATTAACTTTTCATTGGCACTAACTTGAAAAACTGTACCCCCTTGAAAGATGGCAATCCTTATGCCATCAAACAAAAAGTCATCCTGAATAGCATTTCTTTGTATTAAGAATTGTCACTCCAAAGTCATAAGAGGGCTAAACGCCGTGAATTCACGGTGACAACCTGATCTTTGGACGCGAGGTACTTCCTGGCGAAATTGAGAAACTTATTGTATTCCAGGTCCAAATCGTAGCCTAGCCGTTCCGAGTGAGTTGCCATCCCCTGATGGAACCATCTGTACCAGCGGTCGATCTCAGAAGGATCACAAGGCATAAGTTTTCCAAATATTTCGGTCCCAGGATAGGGCGTCACCATGTTAACCTCGACGTAATCCGGACGGGCATCCAAGATAAGCTGCTGCGATAGTTTGATATCTTCCGTTGTTTCTTCCGGTAACCCAATCATGAAAAATGCATGAGACCTGATACCGGCATCTCTCAAAAGCCTTATAGCCCTTTTCACATCTTCATTGGTCTGACCCTTCCTGATCAGTTTAAGAATTTTAGGACTACCGCTCTCCACGCCGAGTGTCACACGACGAAAATTTGCCTCCCGCATTTTGGCTACTAGGGTTTCGTCGAGGGTGTCCGCTCTCACCCCTCCGGTAAATTCAAAGCAGTGAAGTCCTTGAGCTATGATCTCATCCAATAGCGCCAAAGTACGTTTCCTATTAACTGTAAAAGTGTCATCCACTACTTTTACTACCCATCGTCCCGGACGGTCCCCAGCATGGTTTGCACTGTCCCTGAGAAGACACAATTCTTTAATTATGGAGGAAACCGACCTCAATCGGACACTCTTGCCCCATATATTGCGCGAAGCACAATAAGAGCAGTCAAAGGGGCAGCCACGGGCGGTCATGATCACTTCGCCATAGTATTCAGACCGACTTACAAATGATCGGTCCGGAATGGGAAGGTCATCGATGGTTTTGATCAGAGATCCTCTCTGGTTAACCCTTATAAATCCGTTATCGTTCCATGCCAGTGAAGCAATGTCATGAAAAGTGGCTTGTGACGCCAACGAGTCCATTACTTGAACAAGCGTCATTTCTCCCTCACCCACCGCTACCATGTCGGCACCGGTATATTTGAGGCTTTGTCCAGGCAAAACAGTGGGGTGACTTCCTCCCAGTATTACGGGCACCCCGTGTTTTTTCAGGCGGCTTATCAGCACGCGAGCTGTATCCATGTTACCGGAGTTACAAGTAATCCCTATCAAGTCCGGATTCAGATTCAGTATTTTGCCTTCCATTTCCGACCACAGTTCGTGCTCTGAATCGCTCAGAATTTCCACCATGCGTGGAATTCCTCGGTTCATGATGACTTCAGGGTCTTCAGATTGGCCATGAGACAAGGTTAGGCCGGGAACACAAAAGTTTTCCCCGTCAACAACGGCAGCCTGGTGTCCACTTCTTTCTCTCACGTAAGTCGCCAGGTAAAGGAGATTCAACGGATATGTTTTCATCTTCGGAGTAGCCACCCCGAACAAGGTATAAAACGGCGGTCTTACCAGTACGACTTTCATGTTGTCTCCACAGTTGATGTGCTCCTCATTAAGTGTGCATCGTAGTAAGCCATATTCAAGTCACGGACAAAAGCCCCATCTTTTTCTTGCAAAGCCCTAGCATTAGTTGAACTGAGCACGATGGTCATACTTCGACTGTCAGTAAAATAGTACACACCATGATCAGACTCACCATCGACCTTGACGCCAGTCTTAACCAAACTATAATGCACCTCGCGTTGCGGCTGCTGCCGAGGGGGCTCAATCCAGTTCGATGGTCCCTCGGTCTGTCGGGTTACACGCCGGCAAAGCTCTCGAATGACAACTCTCGAACAGGGGAACCAAGATGACCGATTTGGCATTTCCAGGTTATATTTGCATACATGGCCATTTTTATCAGCCCCCTCGAGAAAACCCTTGGTTAGAATATGTTGAAAACCAGGAGTCGGCACATCCGTTTCACGACTGGAACGAAAAGATCACCGAGGAATGTTACACCCCCAACAGACAGGCAAGGATTCTGGACGAAGAGGGCCGTCTGACAGGCATTATCAACAACTACGAGCACATAAGTTTCGATTTTGGCCCTACCCTGCTTTCATGGCTTGAAGAGCACGCCATCGCCACTTATAACGCCGTACTGGAGGCTGATGCCGCGAGCGTGAAACGCCGTTGCGGCCATGGAAATGCACTCGCGCAGGCGTACAATCATATGATAATGCCTCTGGCCTCAATACGAGACAAAATCACGCAGGTAGTCTGGGGCATAAAGGATTTCCGAAAGCGTTTCCGCCGAGACCCTGAAGGAATGTGGCTGCCGGAGACCGCTGTAGATCTGGAAACCCTGGAAATTTTGGCGGACAATGGCATTTATTTCACCGTCCTGTCCCCCAGACAGGCAAAAAGGTTCAGGAGTTCATCTAAAGCCCCGTGGGTAGATATCAATCCTGGTTCTGTGGATCCTTCGAGGCCTTATCGATGCCCATTGTCTCATAATCTCAGTATATCCATTTTTTTCTATGATGCCCCCATTTCACAGGCTATCGCTTTTGAGAACCTTCTCAACAACGGGGAGGAATTCAGGAAAAAGCTTCTGGGAGGCTTTTCTGCCCAACGAACCTGGCCCCAGTTAGTAAATATCGCTACAGATGGAGAGTCTTACGGTCATCATCACAGATTCGGGGAAATGGCGCTGGCATTTGCCCTGGACAAGATTTTGAACGATCCTGGCGCCAAGCTTACCAACTACGGGGAGTTTTTAGAAAAATACTCGCCGACACAAGAAGTTGAATTTATTGAGAAGTCATCGTGGAGCTGTGCACACGGCTTGGGGCGTTGGTCTGAAGACTGCGGGTGCTCCAGCGGTATGAAAGCGGACTGGAATCAGAAATGGCGTGTCCCATTACGAAAGGCTATGGATTTATTGAGGGATCGGGCGGATGAGGTTTTCATCCAGGAAGGCAGTCCCGTTTTCATTGACCCCTGGGCAGCGCGGAACAATTACATAGAAGTGATTTTGGAAGGACATGGAAATGCTGACGAATTTCTGAAGGATCACACTTTGAGACCCATAGATTCGGCAGAAGTACCATCAGCTCTCAGTCTCTTGGAGATGGAACGTAATCGCATGCTCATGTATACGAGCTGCGGATGGTTTTTCGATGACATATCCGGGATCGAGTCGCTTCAGATCTTGAGATATGCTGCAAGGGTTCTCGAATTTGCCTCCCCTTATGACTCAGGTTTGTCGGATGATTTCCTTACACTGCTCTCTCAAGCTTACAGCAACGTAATGCCTCAGCCTCGAGGGGATGAAATCTTCAAACAGAGAATTCTGCCCCAGGTGGCCGACCTGGATCACGTCGCGGCTCACGCGGCCATTTCCTCGGGTTTTGAAAATGTCCCGATAAAGAATCGCCTGTACTGCTACGACATCAGTCTTCATGACTTGGCCAGAGAGCAGTCAGGCGAAAGAGCGCTGCTGTTAGGGCAAATATCCGTTCGTAGCAGGATAACGATGGAAAGCAAGGACTTCGTGTCGGCTGTAATTTACCTTGGCGAAGTAGACTTGCGTTGTTCAGTTGCCCAGTTCTCCGACAAAACACAATACGATACACTCAAACAAGACCTCCTTACGTCTTTCTATAGACATTCATCCACTGAGTTGATCCGGAAAATGGACAAGTATTTTCCCGGCACCTATTTTTCCATGAAGGACCTCTTTTCGGAGCAACGGATCAGGATTATCGAGGCGGCCACTAATAGAATGTATAGTGAACAAGCCGGCCTTTTCGAAGTTTTTTACAAAAACAATAAAGATTTTGCCAGGTTGATACTAAATCACGACGCACGGCTTCCAGATACTTTTCTTGCCGCGGCGAGTTTCGTGCTGAACCGTGTCTTTCTCCGAGAGCTGGAAAAACTCTCAAGCGGATTTTATCCGGATGAACTGGAAGGGGTGCTGGAAGAGGCTAGGTTTTGGAAAATCCAACCCGATCTAAGCGCTGCCGGAAAGCTCATTCGGAGCCGCATCATGAGTCTAGTGAGTGACTTAGCCAAAAGCCCCGGGGACGAAAAAATCTCTGCCGAGATAATAAAATTCCTGGACTTAGGAAAGAATTTAGACCTAGCTTTGGATCTTGGTGAAGTACAAATTCTCTTCTTGCGGATTGCTCGCTATTTGGAAGCCGAGCCGAAGAAGGAACTTACCCCAATGTTCTTGGAACTCGCAGAAAGGCTATTGGTTCGGCTGAACAATCACTAGACGAATGTTCAGTGTGCATCGAGGGGATGCAGTTTAGAAACACCACATCAGGAGCCACTGGAATGATTGTGCCGAAGGTCTCTATCGTGCGATATGAAAAGCCGCTTGAGTCTGTCCGAAAAGCGGTGGATTTATGTCAGGGGTTGGAAAGTCTTCCTCGGGCAGCAAAGGTTTTCGTAAAACCAAACATAGTTTTTTGGAGCAGGGTTTCGGAATTCCCAAAGTGGGGAGTAATAACAACTTCCCGTGTCGTGCAGGATGCAGTCTTTTTGCTGAAGGAGCGGGGAATTGACGACATCACCATAGGGGAAGGAAGCGTTCTGTTCAACCCGAAAGACAATGAAACGCCTGCTCATGCCTTTGAAACTCTTGGCTACAACGAACTCAACAAGCGTTTCGGCATAAAGGTGGTCAACGTCTTCCAGAGACCTTTCCAAAAGGTGGATCTGGGAGACGGTGTGGAGTTGAACTTCAATACTGATTTCCTGAACAGCGATTTTGTTGTCAACTTGCCTGTCATGAAGACCCACGCCCAGACTGTCGTCAGCCTTGGAATAAAGAATCTGAAGGGAATGATCGATGTGAATTCCAGGAAGAAATGTCACTCGCCGGACCCGAAACGGAACCTTGATTATATGGTGTCCAAGCTAGCGAACAAACTTCCACCTTCACTGACCATCCTCGACGGAATTTACACCAATGAGCGAGGGCCCGGTTTTGATGGTAAGATGAGGAGAAGCAATCTTATCGTAGCCTCCCCCGACATACTTTCTGCCGACAAAGTCGGCGCACGCATATTGGGTTACCGTGCCGAAGACGTGCCTCATCTTGTCCACGCGGCACAGGAGAGAGCACGGCCTCTGGACCTTTCGGACGTTGAAATAGTGGGTGAAAAACTGGATGAAAATGCCCTTCGGCTGGAATACTCTTTTGCGTACAACGAGGGGAATACCCTGCCGGTGCCCATGGAAAAGATGGGAATCAAGGGACTTTCTTATCCAAAATATGACCTGACCTTATGCACCTACTGTTCCGTGTTAACCGGCATCATTCTCACTTCTATTGCTTTTGCATGGCAGGGCAAACCATGGGACGACGTGGAAGTACTTACCGGAAAAGTTATGAAACCAACTGCTGGTCATAAAAACACCATTCTGATCGGCAAATGCCTGTATGCTGCAAACAAAGATCATCCAAACATCAAGGATATGATAACCATAAAAACTTGTCCGCCTTCTCCAAAAGCCGTTGTCAATGCGCTCCATCGGGTGGGAATAGAAGTGAACCCGGCAATCTTTGAATACCTGGAGGAGGCCCCCGCACTTTTCATGAGAAGATACGAAAACAAACCTGAGTTTAACGAATCATTTTTCCGGATAGAATAAAGAGAGAAGCAGCTTTATGGCCAGCGCCCAATTTGATGTCCGATTCGTCCCGGAAGTTACATTATGGACAGGCTTGCATCTTGAGATTACGTCGGCCTGCCAAATGGATAATCCTCAAGCGCCCGAAGAAGTCTCGGGCTGTAATTTCCTCCAGAACTCGTCATCCAGGTGGTAGTTGCCGGCTAAGAAGTTTCGGGCAATAGCTTCCACACTTGCCTCAGACCCCATCAGCATATCCATCTGTCGGGTGAACTGGAGCATACGTCCCACGATTTCCAGTTTTTCTTCGATCAAATGGCGCTCGTACTTGTTGAAACGGGCGTCAACCCTGTCTTCCTGAACCTGCACCGAGAAGTCCATTCCTTCAAAGATCGCGGCTATTGCCCGCGCCCGCCTGTGTCTGCGAACGAAATCTGCTGCACCCCCCTTGAGAGCGAAGGTGATGTAGTTCTTGTTCACAGTGTCACCACAATAAGAGTCCAGCACGCTATAGTGATAACCTATTCTTGAACTGAAATTAAGGTACTTGTCGGACACTATCGCGTAGCTTCGGTCTCCAAACCTTTCGGCCATATTGTTGGGCGATAGCATCTGTTCCCGCATAACCGAAAGAAAGCCACCCAGATCAATAGGTCTCGGATGGTGCATCCGCAGGTCCTCATGTAACATCCCTTGGAGCACGGCCTTGAACGGGGTTGAGGCAATTTGATCCACTCTAACTCGTCTCAGCAGATGAGAATCCTTATCGATCCCTCCACCCAGATCGATCACGTAGAGGTCCAGGGGGATCGGACCAACCAGCTTCAGGGCCCCTCCTCCCTTGGTATCTGATACAAGATCGCTGGTCCTGAACATTTCTGCATACGAGAGTTCATGCACCAGACGCCCCACGTCATGGAGAGTCTTGCAATACTCCGGAGCAAAATTCGGGGACCTGGGATCCACCAGATTCAGCGGAACAATAAGATCTGCAATCCGTCCAATTGTTTGATGTACGGGAGTATCCCTCATTACGGAACCTTTGGGCCTTATCACTGCAATCAGTTCGGGGACCTTGCCGAGGTAGACTCGGCCTGAAAAAGCATCCACCGTGATCTCAGCCCCTGGCTCAATGACCGATGTGGCGAACTGGGCTCCAAGAAGCGTAGGGACGCCGAATTCTCTCGCCAGTGAAGCCATGTGCCCTGTCACGCTTCCCGCGTCCGTTACGATCGCCTGAGCCTTGGGCATCACGATCACGAATTGCGGATTAGAGTGCTTGGCAACGAGCACGGCTCCTTCCGGAAACTTGAACAGGTCTTCATCAGAATCCACAAGAAAGGCCGGGCCGTACCCAACGCCGGGAAAAGCCGAAGCGGCACTATCCACGAGAAGGGGATATCCTTCCACACGCGGAATTTCCGTTAGACCGGTCTCTTCAGAAGTGGTTCGATGAAGCGGCCGCGCCTGCAGTATCAATAAACGGCCACTGGGATCTACGGCCCATTCCACGTCCTGAGGATACTCATAGTGCTTTTCCAGCCTGACGGCGTAGTCGGCTAGAAGCTTTACGTGTTCAGGAGAGAGGCAAGGTTTGTCCTGTCTGTCGGAATCCACAGGCATTTCAATAAGGCCGCCGTCCTGATCTGCAGCCAACTGAACCGGCTTGTGAGAGATCCTGGTCTCAATTATGCTGTGCGCCTGGTCTTTGGCCACAACGTAACTATCCGGCGTTATCACACCGTCTACCGCGTATGGTCCGAGGCCCCAAACCGCGTTGATGATTATGTTGTTGTCAATTATATTCACCGGATTCACCGAATACATTACGCCACTGGCCACAGACTCCACCATCTCGACGCATCCCACGCTCATGGCGACGTCTTCGTCACGCATCCCCTTGTTGAGCCTATAAGACAGGGCGCGATGGCTATACAGACTGGCCACTATATGTTTGTAAGTTTCCACAATCCCGTCTGGGGGTACGTTCAATATGGAAAGGTATTGGCCGGCGTAGGAGAGTTCGCTGTCTTCTCCGATAGCACTGCTACGGAGCGCAACCCGCGGAGTAAAATCCGATTTGGCCGTTCTCTTCCGTATGTTGCCCACCATCTCCGCGTACGCTTCGTTGATGGCGCTTGCCAGTTCGTCCGGAACATGAGCTTCGATAATGAGTTTCTGGATCTCCTGGCCGGCTTCGCCGATGGTTTGCGGATCCCTGGGGTTAATTTCCCGTCGCCTTCTGTTTATTTCATCGAATAGATCATTGCTTTGCAGGAAGAACTCGTAGGCCCGCGTGGTTATGGCAAATCCTTCGGGCACAGGAAGTCGGGCTTTGTTGGTCAGCTCCCCAAGGTTCGCGTTTTTGCCTCCCACCCAATCCACCATCTCTATGTCAACTCTGGAGTAGGGAAGCACCCATTCTGAAACAGCTAACTCTTTCCTCCTACCAAGCTCCTCGTTAATCGCGGTAGTAATTTTTTCGACCACCTCGAACAGGCGACGATACTTGTGCCCGGAAAGGTCATCCAGGCTCTTGGCCATGCGCAACGTGTGAAACACCGCGCTGATGGACTGGGTTCTGATTGTGGACATACCAAATACGTCCTGACCGTGGAGCTTCTCCTCTATGTTGGCAATAATGTTCAGCAACTCGGAATTCGAGGTCAAAAGATCTTTGAAACACGCGTACCTAAATCTGAAAAGTCTGAAGACCTTCTCACGCGCAGGACTTTGCCGACCGAACTTCCATTGCCGGATTCTGTTTAGAATGCGTTCAACAAGTCTGGTCATGAAAGCGATTCTCGATCCCATTGTTATATCAAGCTCATTTTACCATATTTGCGCGGTCTTGTACCTCGACTCGATGCAACAACCGTACCCGGTCATGGCTCACCTGAACTATCACGGCCGCACTAAAGTAAGCTTAGATAGGATGTTGCATACTCCAGGGAGTACGGGAAGTAGTTGCCAAAATTCTTGTCCGAATCAGGATTGATGCGCGGCTGCAAACATACCCTTTTAAACTGGATGCCGGATCAAGCCCGGCATGACCGAATTCCCCCATGTCGTCCAGTCTTTTTACAATGTGTAAAAGAAACCGACACGCAACTCTCACGGACAGGTTTCACCACAAAGCAAGCCGCGGTCTCGTCCTTTTTAAGGATGCTTTGAAATAACCGCTGGTGTGGTTTTTCCACGGAGGAGAGTAAGGTTCTGAGTCTTTCCAGAGCGTTTGACCAAACGTGGCGTGGAGTCATTTGGCAGACTTGCTGCAATCCCCCGGTTAATTGTGTAACTGGATGGGGATTGGCATGATGGTTGCTATAAAGCTAAAGGAAGGTGCTGCAAATCTTAAACGGTTCTGTCCTCCGGTTAAATTTTAGCGGGCACTGTCGATTGAAAGGAGGTTTTTCACGAAGATAATGCTGCACAGCAGGAGACAGCAGACTTTCGAAATCTGACTTCGAGGTCAATAGATATTCCTTAGTGAGAGGAGGGCTTCTCATGGCAGAAGCATCAAAAACAAGAGGTGCGATTAAGTTCATCGTCTGGCTCGCTATTGGCGTAGCGCTTTCCGGATATCTTTGGGTCGACTATTATGATGGCACACTGGTATCCTGGTACTATTACAAGGCGGCCAGTGATGGTTGGGCAATCAATTCACGTACTTTCGCAAACGCCAGCAAAGACAAACCGGCCATTCTGGAGATCGGTAACTTTAAGAAGATCGAGGGACTACAGGCTGTCCCCGTCAAAAAAGGCGACCGGCTTCCCACCAACACGAACGGAATTATCGACAAGAAAACCGTGCTGGAGGGGAAGCGTGTCGCTCTCGAAGGTAACACCCTGAAAGTAACGGTGCCGACACAAATCAAAGAAGCCAAAGGGTTTAAATTCAAGGACACCTTCATGCACAAGGGCATCGAAACGAACCCGTGGGGAGGAGCCTGGAGCGTTGCCTTCATTCTTGCCCTCGGATTTAGCTTAGGCCTCATGGCCGAAGGGTTCACGGACATGTGTGGACTCAAACTCGAGAAGATCAAACACTACGAGGGCGTCCACTGAAAGGAGATTGACTTATGTTTGAATTTGCCATTGCAGGAGTCTCGGCGCCTATTTTCCTTCTCGTTCTGACGGGCATGACGGTTGGTATGGTAGGCGGTTTCATCGGGGTGGGCGGCGGCTACATGGTTACGCCTGCACTCATCGTGTTTGGTTTCCCTGGATATATGGCTTCGGGAATCGATGTTATGCACATTGCCGGAAAGTCGGTTGTCGCAACCATCAGGCACCGGCAGTTGGGCAATATAGACTGGGTCCTGGGTCTCACTATGGTTGGCGGTACTATGATGGGCGTTGAGATGGGGGTCAGGCTGCTCAACTATACCAAGGCCCTCGGACTGTCGGGAATCGCCCTCCTTACCGGCTCGGTCGGGATCATGATCGGGCTTTTCCTCTACACGCAGATTGAAACCCACAAGGCACAGAAGAAGATCAACGAACTCACCAAGGCAGGAAAAACGGTGGGACGCGAGTTAAGAGTCAGCACACTGCCGCTTTTCTTTCAGAGCATCGCGCTGCGGCCCATCGTTCGCTGTCATACCGCCCGGATCGTCATCTCCATGTGGGTGATCGTCATTATCGGCATCGCCACCGGCGTGCTTGCAGGTTTCTTCGGCGTAGGCGGCGGTTTCATTCGAGTGCCGGCCCTTGTTTACGTAGCCGGTGCGACCACGCATATCGCCGTGGGAACTGACCTGCTGGAAATCGTCGTTTCAGGAGGTTATGGCGCCCTTAGGCAGTACATGAGCGGGAACGTGGACATGATAGCGGTCTGGTTTATGATCATTGGAGCCATGTTCGGCGCCCAGTTCGGAAGTATTGCAACCTCTTTTGTTCGGGGACCGGCCATCCGCTACATATTGAGCTACTCCCTGGTACTGGCGACAACGGGAGCTTTCCTCAGACTGTTCTATATGTTGACCGCGCAAAAATACGAATTCCTCAACTTCTTTGCGGTCGTTTTCACCCTGGGCGAGATGATCTTTCTTTGTCTTTTTATCATGACGCTCGTCATATTCTCGGTGCGACACCGCCATGGTAAGTGGGTTCCCGGATGGATACCTTCGCTTGTCGCTACGCCGTGACAGGGAATCCCTGGGAAGGTTTTGCAATTACTCTATAGGGAATGTGATTTGCTGAAACTATGACATTCGAGATAGTAAGTAAGGAGTGCTATACGATGAACTGGCTCTTAAATTCCATGTTAGCGTACTGGGTTGTTCTCCTGCTCTTTTCTCTGGGAGCGGCAGCCGTTATTTACTTTATGTGGCTCAAAGACTCGCTGATCTAAAGGAGGTGGTGCGATGCAGATCTTAATTAACATCCTGCTGTATGTATTTCTCGCCTATTGGCTCTATGAGTCCATAATAGCAAGGGACTACTGGTATTGCTTCGTAGTGTTGTTTGTTGTCACCGTGTCTGTTGTCATCTCTCTGCTGCCCGGGTATCACGCGGACAAGGTTTCACCTGGCGCATACCCGTATGAAGATTGACATCAAAGAGTTGCGGGAAAAAATTGCGCAACTCTACCCGAAGCGCGATAGGGGAGATTTGACGGAGAAGGTCTTCCAGAAGGAGGTCACCCTCCAGACCGTGGCCCTTTATCGCGCGATTGTCACGGAAAGGATCGCCGAGGGTGAGACCATAGAGTGTGAGCATCACACGATCTGGACTCACTTTCGGCTCATGTCCTCCATATTGCGGGAAACGGCACAGCAGGCGATCAGCCTTTTCTTGACCAACAGGAGGTTGTACCGCCTACAATCGACCATCATGCCCGACCAGCCGCCCACGGCTGACAGTCTGGACAATACATCCGTAGACGAAATTTCGTTTGACCGCATTCATTCTTTGAAGAAGAAGCGCCAAATAAGGGTTGGAGAAATGTTGGTAGGAGCAGGATTCTGCGGGATTGCCCTCATATTTTACGACCGGCTTGAGATCACAGGTCCTGTATTGGTTGGTCTCGGCACCCTCGGCGTGCTGCATGGTTTGATCCTTCCAACCCGGTGGATCGAAGTCGTAACCGTAGACTCATCCCCGGCAATTAATCCAATCCTCATCTATGCAATCCGGAAGAAAAGCGCCAAGAAGTTAGTGCGCCGCCTTCGGGAGAAATTGAGGGATTCATGTCCCAGATAAGGGTGCTGCTTGTTGATGATGAGGTTAATTTCACGGCCGGCATGGAGAAGGTGCTCAGCCGCCGGGGTTTTAATGTCAAGGTCGCGGCGGACGGATTTGCCGCACTTCCCTTGATAGCCAGGGAGCACTTCGACGTGGTCATCCTTGACATCAAGATGCCGGGAATGGACGGAATCCAAGTTCTCAACCAAATCAAGCGCTTTTCGCCCGATATCCAAGTCATCCTGCTCACGGGACATTACTCCTTAAGTGAGGAAGAAGATACTTTGCAGGGGGGTGCTTATGCATACCTTCTAAAGCCGTATCCCGTCCTCGATCTGGTCAAAACGATAATTGCAGCGGTGTCGGACAAGACCACCGTCTCGCATTCGCCGGTTAGGATTTGAAACCGGCTGAGAAGACCGGCCATGGCTGACACAAAACCTCAAGAGCCGGATGTGCCAAGTAACGTTGAGCGTGTGTTTGGGCGCCTTTGGCGAGGACTTCTAACCTTTCTCGAAATCATTGGTCTTCGCGAAAGACAAGATGTCTCTCAGGAAGCCCAGCTTGCCAAGCTCAGACTCTACCACGCCGAATTCCGCAAGTTGATTTCCGCCAACAACAGTTTTCTCGAATCCCTTGGGGACCTAGAAGAAAAGCGACTGGGTTACGATTACATAGATCGCTCATTCGTGAAACGCAAAACAGCGCGTGCCCTCTCGGATGTTCATGCTATGGTGGCAAGTATCAATGTCATATCCAGTGATCGGTACCCATCCCTAAGATCGGCTCTTGGGAGAGTCGCCGACACTCTGACAGAGGCTATTGAAGACCAGCCCGAAGAGCATTCATCCGAACTGGTCCTTGAGTTGCCTGCTGTTTCCGGTATGCAGGCCGATGTGGCGGGTGGGAAGATGGCTCACCTGGCAGAAATAGCCAACACTTTGGGGCTTCCCACACCAGGCGGTATGGTGGTCACTACCGAGGGCTTTCGCCTTCTGCTCGAGGAGGGCGGCATTCGATCCTGGATCCAGGACAAGCACCTGGAAATCCTTTCAGAGGAAGACGTGGGCCCGGTCAGTAAGGAGTTGCAGGAGCGCATATTAGGCCTACCTATTCCGTCGGCACTTGAGCAAGAAATCCTAAGAGCCTACGACCGCTTGGCCGAGAGAGCCGGAATGAGCATCCCGGTTGCAGTTCGTTCCAGTGCTTTGGGCGAGGACAGCGAGTTCTCCTTTTCAGGACAGTTCCTTTCGGTGCTCAATGTTCCCAGGGACGAGCTTTGCGGGGCATATCTGCACGTGATCGCTAGTCTCTTTTCGCCTGAAGCGATGCACTATCGATTTCTTCACAAAATCCCCGGGGAATCGGCGCAAATGGCGGTCGGCTTCATCGCCATGGTGGGTGCCGTGGCGAGTGGAGTCGTTTTTTCTAGGGACCCCAGTCGGCAGGACTCCAACCAAGTCCTGATTCAAGCGGTAAAAGGCCTGGGCGTAATGCTCGTAGACGGAAGGACTTCACCGGAAATCGTGCTGGTATCGAGAGATCTCAAGTTGCAGGCTATCACCCGTATTCCTTCGTCTCAAAATAGCCGGATGGTTCTTGCTCTTGGTTCAGGGGTGAAAGAGGAACTGCTGGAGCCGGGCGAAGCCAGGGAGACATGCCTCACTGACAACGAGGTAATGCAACTGGCGCGCTGGGCTCTTCTGCTGGAAAACCACTTTGGCAGCCCACAGGATGTAGAGTGGGCCAAGGAAAAGGACCATCGAATCATTCTGCTGCAGTCGAGATCCCTTCGTCTCACCGCACACTCAGCACGTAACGCTCAACCGCTGTCCGGGGTTCCGCTGATCCTGGACGGTGGTGAAGTGGGTTGTCCGGGTGTCGCTTGCGGACCGGCCATTTATATGAGCGACGACGCGGACATGGAGTCATTTCCTGAAGGTGCGGTACTGGTCGCAAGACGCTCTTCACCCAAGTTCATCCGCCTCATGTCTAAGACCAGGGCTATCGTTACCGATTATGGAAGCACTACCGGGCACATGGCTTCTCTCACAAGGGAACTCAGGGTACCAACGCTTCTTAATACAAAAATCGCGACGCATACCATCCCCCATGGTACGGTGGTTACTGTGGACGCAACCAATGGTTTTGTCTATGAGGGCCAAGTTCTCGAATTACTTGAGAGAACCGATAGTGATGACGAAACGGGAGATCCTGGAGCCTGGAGGAGAAACTCACCGGCATTTCAATTGCTCGAGAAGGTTATATCACTGATCTCCCCCTTGAACCTTACTGACCCGGGTTCGGCTGCATTTAGCCCCGACAATTGTGTCACCCTCCATGACCTGGCCCGCTTCGTCCATGAAAAATCATACCGGGAAATGTTTATGATGGGCGACAACGTGGGAGATCTTAGAGGAGTAGGCTACAAGCTGGATGTCTTTCTCCCCATCGACCTTTACATTGTCGACCTTGGAGGAGGGGTCAGGGAAAAACCGAGACACAGGAAGCTGAAGCGTTCTCAGATTTCTTCCGTACCCCTTTCGTCGCTTTTAACAGGTATGTTGAACAAGAAGATTCCTCGATTCGGTGCGCGTCCCATGGACGTGAGTGGTTTGTTTTCCATTATGATGCGCCATGCCGTGACGAACCCCGAGGCCGAAAGTACTTTTCATGACCCATGTTATGCCATGATTTCAGATAAGTACATGAACTACACCGCAAGGGTTGGCTATCATTTCAATGTCGTGGATAGCCATTGCGGCGAGACTCAAAACAAGAATTACATCAGTCTTCTCTTTCAGGGCGGAGCGGCTGATTATGTGCGACGGACTCGCAGAGTCAGGGCGATTGCCGAAATCCTTAAAGAACATGGGTTTTCGGTCGAACTCAAGCACGACCTCATCAAAGCCCGGCTTAGTAAAGGTACTCGAGAGGAGACTGTGAAGCAGCTCGAAATGATAGGCTCGCTTCTGCAGTTCTTCAGGCAGATGGACGCTGCTATGGCCACAGATGAGGCCGTTCTTCTTTTCAAGGATGCCTTTTTGCGAGGTGATTACGGCCTGGAGGAATTAAAGAAGGGCTAGCACATCTCTGAGACTTCTGCGGCGAAACCTTTACGCTCGTACGCGTTTTCGATGGAGGAGACCAGGTTTTCCACCGGGCACGGCTTCAACAAGACTTCCGCTGCACCCGTCTTTAAAGCCTCCGACACCTGCTTCAAATCGATGTGGCCTGTGAGGAGGATTACGGGGGTGAGTGCATCGCGCTCCCGAATCGCCTTCAAAGTGGCAAGACCGTCCATGCCGGGCATGCGCATGTCGAGCACAATGACGTCAAATCCCTCGTTTGTCAGCAACTCAAGCGCTCTATGGCCGTCCGGGGCACTCTGGACTCCTATGCCTCGCCTGGTGAGCACCTTGGTGAGTGAATCTACGAAAACCGTTTCATCATCGATCAGAAGGACCCGTATTCGACTGGTCATTGCATCATTACTCCGCCTATTCAAAAAGTTCTCTTATTCCAGCAACAGTTTCCGCTCAAACGCTTGGAGGATTTTCTCTTCCAAATGGTTCAACTGTATTGGCTTTGCGGTGTAGTCATAAGCACCAAGCTCTAGGCCGTTAAGGGCCGAATCGACAGAACCGGCCCCTGTGAGGATGATCACTTCCAGGTCGGGCCTTTTCTTTTTCAACTCCTTGAGGGTCGCGATGCCGTCAATGCCGGGCATCTTTCGGTCCAGAATGACCATGTCGAACTCTTGTTCCTCGACGATCCGCAATGCACTGTAACCGTCATTTACAGCCGAAACTTCATAACCCCTCCTGGACAGGAGCCACAACAAATTTTTGGTGAACGGTACGTCATCATCCACCAAGAGAAGCCTAGGCTTTCTCATCTAGGTCATCCTTTCTTCAGTCCTCTAAAATGTCGCTTTGCTCAGCGGCCGGGCAAGGCAAGAAGAGTGTGAATTCAGTGCCCTTGTCCACTTCGCTTCGCACTGAAATGTCTCCGCCCATGTGCTTGATGATGCTATACGAAATGGAGAGCCCCAGCCCTGTCCCTTTGCCTACAGGTTTGGTCGTAAAGAATGGATCGAATAAGCGTTCCAAGTCTTCATCGGGAATACCCGAACCGGTATCGGCAACGGTCGCTACCAAGCCGTTGTTGGTGCTGTCGAATCGTGTGGCGATGTGAATGCTCCCGTACGGCCGGCCTTCATGAGCATCGATGGCGTTGTTGATAAGGTTCAGAAAGACCTGTTCCAGTTCGAAAGGATCTGTGTAAAGCTTTGGGAGGTTCTCTTGGAAATCTAGAGAGATCTGAACACCGCTGGTGCTTGCCCTTTTCTCCAGAAGCCCCACTACATCTTGCAGGGCAACGTTGAGATCTACAGACCGGGAAGCTGCAGCCATTCTTCGAGAAAAGCGCAGAAGATTCTGAGTAATGTGGCTGCAACGCTGCACTTGTGCATCAATCTGCGACAGGGACTGCGCAAGTTGATCCCTGAACTCCCCACCCAGGTTTTGTTCTTCTTCGCTCAAGTCGCGTACAATCTGGTTTTCCGTAAGAATGACAGCCAAAGGGTTGTTTATTTCATGTGCAACACCGGCGGCCAGTTCTCCGATGGACGCGAGCTTGCTGGCCTGCATAAGTTGCCTGTTCAGTCCCTCTGCCTCTTGATCCCGCTTCTTGATGGCCTTGATCATGTATCGAGCGGTAAAGACAGAGACGATCAGAATCGCCAGGATACTTAAATGGAGAAGGACCAGTATAGCCGTATTAACATGGTTGACGTCCCCGAAAACCTCCGAAAAATCCTGTTTCACCACGAGAAGCCACCCGGGGGTCTTGAGCCATGAGTAGGCCACGATCTGTTGGGAACGAGATCGCATGAGGCCGTATTTGATGAGATCAGTAATAGATATGCCGCTTTCCAGGGCGAATGAGTCCGTGGGTACCATGGGATCAATAATACGTATGCCGCTTTGCCCGGTGAATGATTCGATGGGTAGCGGCGCTTTGTCCATAATCTTCCCTTTGAACCTTGGGCTGGTCTGATAGACGCCTTCTCGATTCACTAAAAAGACCTCGCCGGTTTGGCCGAGTCTTGCCGTTTCAACAAGGGAAGTGAGGAACTCTGTATAGACGGTGGCTCTCAAAATCCATGGGCTGTCACCTTTCGAGCAAAGGACCGCGATAACAAAGTGTGGAGTCTGACGATACCCCGTAAACACATCGCTTATGTAGACCCCCTTGGCCATAACCTCTTTGAACCAGAACGTTACGGAATAGTCCTTATCCCAAAGGTCATAAGGGCCGACGTAAGCCATGTGCTTTCCCGTTTCACCAATGACACCCAGATCAGTGAAATAGGATCCTTCCCGATTGAGGATATGGAAGGTTTCACTGAGGTTTGAGGAATCCGTTAGGAAGCTTAAAGAATGGGTAAAGGCCACGAGCTTGAGATTTGATGCGCGCTCCTCGAGAAAGGACTCTACAATTCTTCGATTGTATTCAACCGTTCTTTGAAAGTAGTCCGCCATCCGGGACATGGAAAACTGAGAATAATAGAGGAAACTGACCCACCCCACCAGAAGCAGTGGAAGCACGGAGCAGGTTACCGAAACAAGAATGAATCTGCGCAGTAGTTTGGGATAAGAGCGAGTCAGTAAGTCCGGCGCTTGCAAGCGAACCCTTTCAGCACCTTTGGTCTGTCCGAACATGAGTCTCCCCAGGGAAGCAAAAGCATAATAACCTCCCTTATATCATGACTTGTTAAATTAGAAGTATAGCAACTATTTCGTCCCTGTCAGCCTCCATCCTATGATGGGCACTCCGGCTATAAACTACCTAATTGTTTATGTTGTTTCTATGACATGGCGCTAGTAGCCTAATTCCTTAAGCCTACTTTTGTCGGTTGTCCAGCGGGGTGTAACTTTTACAAAGAGTTCCAGTCTGACCTTACGTTCGAGGAATGCTTCGAGCTTAATACGAGCGGCTATTCCGATCTGTTTGATCATGGCTCCTTGCCTTCCGATCAGAATCTTTTTTTGGCTTTCCCGCTCTGTGTGAATATCCGCCTGTATCAACACCCTGTCTTGTTCTTCCTTGAACGCTTCAACCATCACGGCGCTCTTGTATGGTATCTCTTGCCCCGTCATCTTAATGATTTGTTCTCGGATGATCTCTGCTACGAAAAATCTCAGAGGAAGATCACTCATGTCATCTTCAGGGTAAAGCGGCGGCCCGATCGGCACGAGTCTAGTCAGTACTTGAACCAAATTCTTGATTCCGGAACCGCGAACAGCGCTTATTGGTAAAATTTCTTGAAAAGTGTGCATGTGCGAATAGTTCCTCATCAGTCCTCTAACACGTGATCGGTCGGAAAGGTCGATCTTATTTATTGCAAGAACTGATTTGGTCTTTGATGACCGGATAATGTCTATCATGCCCAGATCATCCTCCGGGATTTCAGACTCCGTGGTGGTGACAAAAAGGATCAAGTCGGCTTGTTCCAGAGTCATGAGAGCCGCTGACATCATTGAATGGTTCAGAAGACTCTTCGGATTGTGGAAACCCGGCGTGTCGACGAGAACAATCTGGACCTGAGGCAGGGTGTGTATTGCTGTGATTCGATGCCTAGTGGTTTGCGCTTTGGGAGTCACTATGGACAATTCCCGCCCGATGATTCGGTTTACTATCGTCGATTTCCCAACGTTAGGTCGTCCGGTCACTGCCACAAAACCGAAGCGATGATTGGGGTTGTTTTCAGGTTCCATAGGTTTACAACTTATGTGTTGCCGGGCAGAAATTCAGGAGCCATATCAGTGACTCCCTCGAGTGTTGAGTGGCCCCGAAATTCCCTAGTTTATGCTCCGGGGAATTTTGTTGACGTTAGCCTCATTAGCAGGTTATTGTAAAAAGATATCCCTTGCAAGGAGAGATGCCCGAGTGGCCGAAGGGGCGCGACTGGAAATCGCGTGAATGCCCACAAGGTGTTCCGAGGGTTCGAATCCCTCTCTCTCCGCCATCGCCTGACCAGCCTTTGCGCGATCGCGACGGCCTCACGGCCAGTTGTTGGTGTTGTAGTCAGGAAGGTTGAAGGTTCTGCCGGTCCCGTAATCCCATTCATAGGGAATAGGATAGAACGGAAATTCTATTTCCGTGACCCGGCTCATAAATTTATCCCACTTGTACATATCCTTTTTTTGTCCAGTCGCCAGTGGCGTATCAGAAAACCTCTGAGCATAATAGTACATTCCATAATAACCGGGTGGATAGTTACGAACGAAACGAGCTTCGTAATCTGCGGCAACGCACAAGGAACAGCAAAAACCTACGAGTAGCAAGGCTCCATTTAGCGATGTTATCAAGGATAATCGAAGCATAGCGTCCTGCCATACGACCTTTTAAAGACCCGTGCCTATTTAAGAATATCACATTTAATGGTGTATAGTCAAACAATTATAAGCATATATTAATAAGTAACATTTTATAACACCCACACCACCCATGACATGAGCTGCTCATAATGAATAATGAATGCATCTGCGGTTCTTGGCAGAACAATCACTTCACCTTCGGTCCATCATCGGACTACCCCAACATCTTGAATAATTTTCATAACCTGCTCATGAATCTCCTGAACGGATTGCGATGCCTCGATCCTCCTGATGGAAGAATCTTGAAGACTCTTGTAAATGGCATGAACTGCCTTGAGGTTTTTCGTGGCCTCAAAGTTCGAAAACCCTTGCGGCCTGCCGTGGGCGATTCTCTCGATCGCTGTTTCAACCGGCAATTCCAGTAAAAAGGTGATGTCAGGGAGAGGAGCGAAGGCCAAGTTCTCCTCGATGATGGCCTCAGGATCCATGCAGCGAGCCCCTTGATACGCGGCGGAAGAGTAAAAGTAACGGTCGCTGATCACCACGCGGCCTGCTCTCAGTGCGGGTAATATAACACGAAGTACATGATCGCGACGATCTTCAGTGAAGAGACTTGTCTCCTTCACGGGGTCAAGACGTTCTTTCAACGCCCTTATGGCTAACCCCACGGGACCGTCGGATGGTTCAGATGTCAGGAGCACGTCGAACCCGTCTCTTTCCAGCCTTTCTGCGAACATCCGAGCCTGTGTTGATTTACCTGATCCATCAATGCCTTCAAATACCACGAACAAAGATAATTCTCTCCGTATCTGATTCGTGTTCATCCGGCGTCCCCCACCTTGTAATCGTCATGCCGAATAGTCCCAGCGAAGGCGCTTAATCCTGGACACGGTTGGTTCGTGGGGCCTGAACGGGTTCTCCACTGGAGTTGGCGTTAAGATGGTGTGGGTTTCCAGAAAAGGAGTATCTTTCAATTTGAGATTATAGGCTTTCACCATAAGGTGTTCAAGATTCACGGCATCCAAAATGTTGTAGGCAAGTAGGGTTTCCAGGGCGTTCCGATTCCTGTTCGCCTTAAAATCATTCCACAACAATACTGCGGCATAACCGTCAATACCGTCGAGATCCTGTCTGTCCAGACCGATTCGTTTTTCACATCCTTTAAGTCCTCCGGTGAACCCAAGACTTTTCAAGACAAATCTTAAATCGATATGAGCGTGGTTCAACTTCACGCCGAAATAATTTTGAATAAACGGTAAGTCAAAACATCTGCCGTTGTATGTGACGAGCACCTTGTAATTGGTTATGTCCTTGATAAACTTGTGAAGATTATCACCTTGAATATAATAGAATATGGATGTACCATCATACACGGAGATGGTGGTTATTATACTTCCAGTTCCCGCCATTCCCGTTGTCTCAATATCGAGATAAGCCGTGGCGCCTCGGAAGTCCTGGAAAAGCCGCCAACAGAGGCTTGAGGGGAGGTTTTTTGCAAAATAGGTCGGGTTGCCCCCGGCAAGATGATCGATGGATTCTTCAATCCGTTGCCTCAAAAAATAGTGATTCTTGCCGCAAGACTCAACCAAACCTTCATTTAACACGTCATCCCAACTGAGATAACCTTTCCTCCAAAGGCCTGATTCGGACTTCGTTCCAATCCCTGGAACATGACAAAATGTGTTTCTAAGCACTTCGTCTCCCTCTTTTTCTGCCAGTAGCATGATAACGTGGCTTGGATGGAAGTCACACAGTGAACCCTGATCCTGATACGGATGAAGGGGATTGCTGGACTGTTTTCCCTGCTCGCCTTGTGACCAACTCTATGCCTTCCAGTTCCAGGAGTTTTTTCTTGATATGAGGCCCTGGGCCATATCCTCCAAGGCTTCCATCCGACTTTATGACTCTGTGACATGGAATAATGATGGGAATTATGTTGCTCCCATTGGCTAAACCTACAGCCCTCGCCGCGTTGGGGTTCCCCGCTGTTTGGGCTACCTCTGAATACGACCGAGTCTCCCCATAAGGAATCTCTTGCAGCTTTTCCCAGACTCGGCGCTGGAACGGCGTCCCGGGTTGCTCTTCGAGTTGAATTGAAAAAACTTTCAGATTGCCCATAAAGTAACTGTCGAGTTCCAGGACCAACTGCTCCATGACGGCCGACGTACTTGCGAGTTGTGGAAACTCAGGTTCTTCGATAAATCTTACGGATCGCACTGCCCTGTTCGAAACCCGCAGTTCCACCCATCCAATTAAGGTATTCACGTAATGCCGTACGCACTCCCCTTGGTTCATGTCAACACCTTTACCTTTTCCAGTCGAGTGCAATTGAATTTCTACAGCCGTCAGATTGTAATCTGCCGTCACTATATCACACTAATAAGATGAAATGTCCCCGATTGTGGTGCTAAGGGAATGTTTTAGTCCGTTGATTTGTCACGGCGCTTCTCACGCTTCGACTTGAAAGTCTGACGCCTTAACCCCATAATGGCTTATGTCTTTTCCAGGAAAGGAACTGTGGTCGTCCGGATACTGAGTCAGCTCAAAGAAAAATGAAACCAGAAATCAAATCAGCCCGTAAGTACATGAACTTGGCTAGTTTTATGCGACCATTCTTGGACTACAATCTCAGGGGTAATATCTTGCCGGTACTTGCCGGGTATAAAATCACTCACCGCTGCAACTTGAAATGCATACACTGTCCTTACTGGGAGAGAAGCGGGCTGGAACAGGACTTCAAAGGGGTTGTCTCCACATTAGAGCATCTTCGGGATATGGGGGTGAAGATCCTCATCATCGAAGGCGGGGAACCACTTCTGTGGAGAGATGCAGCCAAGGACATCGGAGATGTTATTCAACACGCTCGAAAACTGTTTCCGTGCGTGTGTATAACTACTAACGGAACTCAAAACTGGGGGCATCTTCCTTTGGACCGAGTGTGGGTAAGTTTGGACGGACCTCCGACCGTAAATGATGCTATTAGGGGCTCGGGAGTTTTTGACAAGGTTTGGACGAATCTGGAAAATCAGGGAAAAGGGCGGGCTTTTGTCAGTACGACCATAAGTAACTGTAATCTTGATAGCGTACCAGAGATGCTGTCCTTACTCCGAGGCACGGTCGCAGGCGTCACCATACAGTTTTACTATCCATATAGCGGCCTTCCAGACCCGCTGTTCGTTTCACATGCGGAAAGGGTGAGAATCCTCGACGAGCTTGTAAGAATGAAAAAGGCCGGCTATCCTGTGGCGAATTCTTCGACAAGTCTGAAACAGCTTAGAGAAAGACGCTGGACTTGTGAAGACAGGCTGCTGGCAAATGCTGAACCTGATGGGACCATACTCCACGGATGCTACCTAAAGAATCGGGGTCCGTCCGAATGTTCGCTATGCGGGTTCACCGCGCACAACGAGATATCCCTGGCTTTTAAAGGATACTGGGATTCCATACGTTCGGGCGTGCGCATTTTTTTTAGCTAGGACACAGGCAATCGAAATCGGTTGACAGTCCGGTAGCATTACACCATATTTGGTGGCGTGAGGAACATTTGGCAACAGTTTCTGGATACGGAGGTGGTAGAGTTCTGGTGGGCTCCGCGGTCTTCAAAACCGTCAGCAGGGCGCTAGTACCGTTCTGGGTGGGTTCGATTCCCATGCACCTCCGCCACACCTTGGTTAGAGCAATTGATGTGCGATCAAAATAGTTCACCGTATCGTCTTGTCGTCTGTAAATTTGACAAATGTGATCCTCACCCCGTTTTAGGATCGCTCATACCCAATCGGCAGCCTACACTGCACAAATGAAAGTAATAACGGCACATTTCTTGCTAGCCGCAGAGGACAAGAAGAGTTATCCCAAAGGTGGATATAGAGAAATTGCGTTTGCAGGCCGATCCAACGTAGGAAAATCATCTATGCTCAACGCCCTACTCGGCCGGCGCAACCTTGTCCGGACCTCCAAGACCCCTGGTCGAACGAGAAAGCTGAATTTTTTTCTCATTAATGACCGCTTTGTTTGTGTAGATCTTCCAGGTTACGGGTTTGCCTCCGTCTCGCAGACGGAGAAAGCAAAGTGGGCCACGATGGTTGAGACGTACCTGAAGATCAGGCAAGAACTGGCCGGCGTTGTTCTCATTGTTGACTCGAGGCGGCCCCCCACCAAATCTGATATGGACATGGCCGGCTATCTCTTACACCATGAAATCCCTTTTGTAGTGGCAGCTACAAAATCCGACAAACTCAACAGATCTCAAATTATTGTGCAAAAACGTTCAATAGAAGATATTCTGGGAAAGAATGCGCCGGTCGTGGTCTTTTCCGCACAGACCGGTCAAGGAAAGAACGAGCTGTGGAAGGAAATCAAGAATCTTATCGAGAAGGCTGGAGAGGCGATCATGGTTACCTGAATTCGGCAAGCACTGTACCTGGTGATAGTTTATTGGCAGATCACCGGGAACCCCTTTCAAGAGAAAAACCTCCAACCAAGTAAATCGAATCAGGGTGTGAGCCCCGATAAGAAAAGAAGAGGCCTATGCTGAAAAAAATGCTTATAAACGCCAGTCATCCTGAGGAAAGTCGCGTAGCGATAGTTTCCGACGGCGTGCTGGAGGAGTTGGATGTCCAGGTTAAAACCCATGAGGCCACTCTGGGAAATATATACAAAGCGGTAGTATCCCGGATCGAACCATCGCTGCAGGCGGTCTTCGTTGACTATGGGTGCCCGCGGAATGGATTCTTGTCCATAAATGATGTTCATCCTTCATATTTCCCAGAATCCTTTGCCACGGGGCGCAGGCGTCCGAAGATACAGGACGTTTTCAAGAAGGATGACCACGTGATCGTTCAGGTCAATAAGGAAGAACGGCACACAAAAGGAGCCAGCCTGACCACCAACATTTCTCTGGCGGGCCGCTATCTGGTGCTCATGCCAGGCACCGACCTTTACGGCGTCTCAAGGAAAATCGATGATGAAACGGAGCGAAAGAAGCTTAAGGAATTGCTCAAACAGCTTACCCCACCGGAAAATATGGGGTTCATAATTCGAACCGCCGGAATGGGTCGAGCCAAGACAGAGCTGTCTCGTGATCTAGATTATCTGCTCAAACTCTGGCAGTCCATTGAGAAGAGGGTGACTGAAGAACAGGCTCCAATCATTCTGCACAGAGAACACGACATAGTGATAAGGTCGATACGAGAGCATTTTTCGCCGGACATTACTGAAATTCTTGTGGATGAAAGGGAAGTATATAATAAAGCCAGGGAATTTTTCCACCAAGTCATGCCCAAATACGAGAATCTGGTAAAATTGTCTCAAGAGAAACGCCCGCTTTTCAACAAATATCAGCTTGAAGAGCAAATCGAACAGGTTTATCGAAGGAAGATCAAGCTGAAATCCGGAGGGTACATTCTCATAGAACCCACTGAAGCCATGGTTACCGTAGACGTCAATTCGGGTAGTGCAACAAAAGAAAAAGGGGTTGAGGACACGGCCTTCCTTGTGAACATGGATGCAGCGCCTGAAATTGCTCGCCAGTTGAGGCTCAGGGACCTGGGTGGCATCATTGTCATCGATTTCATTGACATGGGACAAAAGAAACACAATCAGGATGTCGAAAAAGCACTGAGAACTGTTCTAAAGCAGGACAGGGCAAAAACAAAAGTGTTGCGAATGTCGTCACTCGGCCTTCTCGAACTGTCACGCCAGAGACTCAAGTCTTCTCTCGGTACGGGTGAATACTTGGAATGCCCGTTGTGTGACGGACGAGGAAAAATCAGATCCGCGGAAACATCGGCTCTGTCCGTTTTCAGGCGTATCAAATCTCTTCTTGTAAGAGGCGACGTTGCGGAAGTTCGTGTAACCGTTCCGGCAAAGGTGGCTGAATACTTGCTCAATACTATGCGAGATCAGCTAGTTGAGCTGGAAAAACAGTACTCGACTCGCATTTCGATCCTTGTCCGCCAGACTCTGCCGGACAAGGAAACGACAGTAGAGGCGGTCAAAGACGAACCTGAACAACCCTTGATTGAGGCGGTCTTGCAGCAGACCCCGTCGCAGACAGAAACTGCGCGGGAGGACGTCTCCCTGCCGGAACCCGACGGGATCGCCGGCGATGGAGACCCTAAGAGGACGAGAAAAACCGGGCGTCGGCGATGGAGTCGTAGAAAATCAGGTGCAGGATCAACTGAAGCGGTCAATGTCTCTCAGATGGGGGATGATGTCCAAGCAGAAAAAGTTGATGGAGATGAAAGCTCAGAAAGTTCTCAGTCGGGATCGGCAGAAACCCGTGTCGACACTGTCGAAACTTTCGAGAAGCCTACCGGCGAGGAACCGGCCTCAGTTTTTGAGTCTCCCGGTTTGAATCAGGTTGACCTGCCACTCCCGATGTTGGACACCGGTAGGCAGGAGGCCCAATCGGACACGGCATTGCTTTCAAAAGACTCGGGCGCAAACGACAAGATAGCCGGGCCGACAGAGTCTGAGGAAAATTCCGCTGAAAAACTCGGGAAAAAGGAGGGCGGCCGGAAAAAAGCATCCCTTCGGGATTATCTACCTTTTTCATGATATGCGGCATCTGTTGCGCGAAAAACAAAAAGCTGATAACCTAGTAACGTAGTTTAATTTAAGCTGTTTTCCGAAAGGAGTGGAACGCAATGGGCAAAGACAACGTTGTCCACGTGGTAGGAACCGGAACCATCGGGGAACCCCTCATCGGGTTACTATGTTATTTCAAAGATCAGGCTGGCTTTTCCGAAGTGATCTTTCATAAGCGTTCTCCTCTGCCTCGGGATGTGCCCAAGATAAAAGCTCTGATTGCCAGGGGCGCAAAGCTGGCTGTAGACGAGGATCGTATGGCGGATTTCGAGCATCTCGGTCTAAAACCTGCCATGGTTCATGAGGAAGCCCTGTCCAAGGCAGATGTTGTGGTTGACTGCACTCCCTCGGGGGTTGGGATATCCAATAAGAACGAGTTTTATGAAAAATACCTCAGCACTACCAAGGGATTCATTGCCCAGGGCAGTGAATTCGGATTTGGAAAAATGTATGCGAGAGGCATTAATGACGAAGCTTTGGAGGCCGGCAAAGACCGTTTTATTGAAGTCGTGAGCTGCAACACTCACAACCTATGCGCCCTGATCAATACCATGGCCCTGGTGGATGGCGAGGACAACCTGGAAGAAGCACGTTTCCTATGTATTCGGCGATCCAATGACATAAGCCAGGTACAGGGTTTTGTTCCTTCTCCTGATGTGGGTAAACATGGCGATCCTGTCTTCGGCACCCACCATGCTCGGGACGCCTATCATCTGTTTCGGACCAAAGGGCTGGAGCTAAATCTCTGGTCATCCGCGCTTAAGCTAAACACTCAGTACATGCACTGCATATACTTCACTCTAAAGCTGAAGAGGGCGGTGAGCAAGGATGACATCATGGCACGGATCAAGGCCGACGACCGTATGAGTGTCACGAAAAAGCAGTCCGCCTGTGAAGTTTTTTCTTTTGGCAGAGATCATGGCTATTTCGGACGGATTTTGAATCAAACGGTGATCGTGGAACCTACTGTTGAGGTCCGCAAAGGCCATGAGGTCATAGGATTCTGTTTTACTCCTCAGGATGGGAATTCTCTCCTGAGTTCGTTCAGCGCCGTTACTTGGTTTTTGAACCCGGCAACCTATGTCGAGCGCACAAATTGTCTTAAACAGTTCTTCTTCGCCGAAGTGTAGATCATAGCAGTGTAGGGCATATAAACTATTACCTGACAGCTCCACCCAACTTGAAACGACGTTACGAAATATCGAGAGAATGTCCCCCCACTCCCCGGATGGGAGTGGGGGTGCTCATTTTGGGCCATCGGCCGTATCAGGTTGGCACAGAGGGGTAAGTGACAATGCAGGATATCCCATCAAGAGTGGACGTTCTGTCTGAAACAATAGCCCTCTCAACGTATGGCAATACAAAAAACATAATCATAACAGCAATTGACGTGAAGGGACCCTTTGACCTGGAAGCTTGCAAAAAAGCTGCCCAGATTGCTTACAAGAACTTCCCTGAATTGATGAGCCGCATCGAAGAGACCAGGTTATGGGGAAGACATTACTTAGTGTGGAAGCCCAGGTTTGACCTTCCCCTGCCGATAACTCTCACGGATTTGCCTCATTCAGAGCGTTCCGGCTCTTTATTAAATGACATCATGACGGTTTTACGTCCACGCCTGGACAGGGAGTGGAATCTTTTTCAGGAAAACGCAGTTGAATTCCACGTGATCCAGCTTTCCGACGAACATCGAATCCTGGCTTGCGTGTGTCATCATGTGGCGGCAGATGCCGGAGCGGCATCGGAATTCGGAAAACAGTTTCTTATGCATTATCATGAAATCATAACAGGTAATATGCCTGACTGGGCCAACGAAGGCCACGCTATTTCCAGTTCCAGAAAAAGGCCTGTAAGATCTCATAAGAACAGTTGGAAGGACGCAATTGTCAACAGTCATCGCGGAGTAATGCAAATATTCGAAAAACCCGTTCTTCCCGTTGGCCGAGGCAAGCCTACCGACCTTTCCGAGCATTTCGCCAAGAAGATCCTTTCTGAGGAGCAAAGCGATTGGATTGTTATGTCGGCGTCCCAATCAGGAGTCTCTCTCGTAGACGCACTGACTGCAAGCACCAATCTCGTGATCGACGAATGGAATGCGGAACGTGATGTTGCTCCAGGCCTTCTCACCACAGCGATGACGGTAAATACGAGGGGAAGGTTCAGCAGCTTTGAAACTCCCAACAACAGTTCGGTGATTTTTTTCAAGTCGCTGCCCCATGAGAGAAAGGATCCAACAAGTTTTGTCAGGTTACTAGCCAGAACCCGCATGAGGCATTTCAGGGAGCACAAGGATCTCTCGGCCATGCATAACGTCCGGAGGATGATTCAATCCCTCAGGTTTTTTCCATTCAGACTTCGTTGTAGGATTGTAAATTTCATGCTGAACCGTCACCGCTTTTCCATTGCCATAACTTTGTTGGGCGCGGTATGGCCCAAAATTGAAAAAGGAAAAATGACAGCCAATACCAGCATTACGAGAAGCGCGGATCTCACCGTGGAAGAGATTCACGGTATCGGTTACAAGCTGCACTCTGGTACACGCCTGCTGCTGATAGCCTATACTTTCAGGAATCGGCTGAATCTCATATTGCACGGAGCAGGGACTCTATTCTCCCGCGAAGAGACGGAAGCTTTCTTGGATCTCATTGTGAACAAAATTCAGGGCGGTCGCCGTGAGTAGGTGGGTTACACGGTTAATTGTTCAGGATTGCCGGTATGCCTGGGGAGAGGCTGGATCGAGCCGCCCGGGTTCGTACCGACAATTATGGTAGGTTGTCCCTCGCCAGTGGAGCGCGTCCTTGCACAAAATTCTCTTCAAAATCACGGCATATACCCATATCAGCATCAGGTTCCCAAGCATCAAAATCACCGCATACTTCCCTGGTAAACCCATCTCCTGCAGAAAAAAATAAGAAACCACCGACATCAAGACGAGACACATACACGGAAGGATGAACCACCAGTCCGGCCAAAGCTCTCTGGCGCTGAGAGTGTACATATAAAGTGCCGCGGCGAGCACCGGCAGGCTGACCAAAATGTGTACCCACAGATACTTTATCACTGCGAGGAGTTCGTAATTCATACACGCACTGAGTATCCTTGTCCAGCCTTCGAGCGTCTCTCTGAACCCCGTGTACATCCGCGTCTGCATGACATTTCGGCCATTTGCCATCAGGATTCCGAGGCCTGCGGCTTTAACCCGCTTTCCTATCGCCACATCTTCCACCGCCAGTTCGCTTACTTCCCGGTGCCCACCTATTTTCTCATAGGCATAGCGACTGATCATGTAAAACATGCCATTGGCGCAGGCTATCGTGCTGGTAGGGTCGTTTACCTTGGCAGGAGGAAACAGGATACAGCACATTCCGCCAAAAATCGGCTGGAGCGCTTTATCCCAGAAGGTGCGGACAACGAACTTCGGTATAAGGGTAAGGAGGTTCACCTTGTTCCGGGCAGCTTCATTATAGCAGAGCCTCAGAGCCTCCTTTTCCAACTTGCTATCAGCGTCCAGAAAGGCAAGCCATTCTCCAGAGGCATGTTTTACAGCCTCGTCAAGTGCATGACATTTGCCCGTCCATCCGTGGGGTAGATCTCTTATAGAAATAACCTTGCAGTTGGACCATCCACGGCATATAGACTCGGCAATCTGCAGAGTCTTGTCCTCAGATCTATCGTCCGCCACTATCAGTTCAAATCTTGGGTAATCCTGCTGCATCACTGAACGGATACATCCCTCGATTGCAGCCTGCTCATTGTGGGCAGGAACAATCACTGAGATAAGAGGCGCATTTTGTACCGGTGCAACGGTATCGGCTGGACGAATGTTTGGGACTTTTCGCCAGTTCTGAACCAGATCCCACATCCTGACAGACCAGAAGTAGATCACAAACAGAAGAACGAACACAGCGGCAGCCAAAGCCATGCGATCCTTACACCTACCCCTTTTTGATACTGTGGTTTCCGGTGTCCGGAGATAACTCACTTTAACAGAAAAACAGGCGCATCGCATCTTTTTTTCAGAAATCCCGTGAGTAGGGGAGGTGGGCCCAAAGAAAAGACGACTCGGGATGTCTCCGGCTACCTAACATACTGGTCGCCAAAATACTTGTGCGAATCAGGATTGATTTGCGGCTGCAAAGCATACCCTTTTAGACTGAATGCCGGATCGAATCCAACATGGCAGGAGGCCCTTACTGGAACCCACGTCTTTTCCCGTACCCGTCTTTGTCATTCCGGCGAACGAGGGAATCCAGGGGAAGGACAGCCAATATCCAACTTCCTCAAACGGACCGGAATTTTGGCAATCACTCTATTAGAGCATCTGTTTCCATCACCAGGAAGAAGCGGCATTCCAGTATGATTTTCGCCTGCTCGTTGACCACGTCTAGCACGGGAGAGAACATTTCGCCCCTGTCGGATGTCGGGTATTTTGATACGGATGGTTTTGGGCTTTGCCCCTGACCAGCTATGCTGTAACATAGTAACATACTGAGAGCGGCCATAGGAAAGCAAAGACGCTGCTCAGGGCGGACTTTCGATGAAGAAAAATCGCACGCGATGATGCGGCGGGACTCATCAAGAATTATTTAGCAAAATCATGAGACAAGTGTACCAGGCGTCTTGGTTGAACTACGGCCACCAGGGAAAGGTTCCGATAAGGACTTGATTTAACCAAGGAAAAGTTCCATTATGACTGATCGAATCTCGTGAAGCATGACAAGGAAGCGTGCATGGAGCTGACCATTCTGGGGAGCGGAACCGCGACTCCAAGTCTGGACCGCAATGCTTCGGGACTGGCAATCCGGGCTCAGGATTGTTGGATTCTGGCGGACATGGGTCCCGGAACATTGCGCCGAATGTGTGAAGCCGGAATCGATACGAACGGGATCGACATAATACTTCTCACACATTTTCATGCCGACCACGTTTCCGACGTGGCTCCGTTCTTGTTCGCATCCAATTATGCGTACGGTCCTGTGAGAGAGGAACCGTTTCATATCATTGGACCGCAGGGGTTTGAACAATTCTACGAAGCGCTGGTACAGGCTTTTGGATACTGGATTGTCCCGACGAACAACCGCCTAATAAAAGTAGAAATGAATGCAGAAGGGCCGGACATTTTTGCCTCGGCGGGTGCCACAATCCGTTCCCGACCTGCAGTTCATTCGTTTCCGTGCCTATCGTATAGAATCGAGGCAGAGGGGAAATCCGTCACCGTGTCTGGAGACACTGATTTTTCCGAGAATCTTATTGAGCTGGCCGCGGGTTCGAATATCTTGGTATGTGAATGCTCGCTACCCGATGGCATGAAAAAAGACGGACACCTTGTGCCGTCCGACGCAGGACGAATTGCGAGTGAAGCTGGTGTCGGCAAACTGGTTTTGACGCATTTTTATCCGCCGTGCAATGATGTGGATGTGTTAGAACAGGCCGCGGCATTTTTTTCAGGCGAAATCTTGAAGGCCGTTGACCTGATGGTAATCGAGGTTTGAACTCGGCGCCGCAACAAATTCATGGGCCAACAGACAAAACGAATAAGATGAAAGAAACCTGGAAAACCGGTTTGGGCAGGGGGCTGTTCAAAATATTTTTTTTGGGGCCTCTGGCAATTCTTTGGGCTCTTCCTTTCTTCGTGGCCGGGGCTGCGCTGGGAACGTATATTGTGTTTTCCAGGGACCTCCCGGAAATACCTGGGCTTGCCTCGTATCAGCCACGGACCGTCTCCACGTTTTTCTCTGATGACGGAACAGTTATCGGGATTTTCTACAAGCAAAAGAGGTTTGTCGTGGACTTGGGCCAGATGCCGCATCACGTTGTGGACGCGTTTCTGGCCGCGGAGGATGCCAGATTTTATGAGCATAACGGCGTCGACTGGACAGGCATAGCCCGAGCCATGTTTAGGAACGTGAGAGCCGGCAGAATTGTGCAAGGTGGAAGCACCATCACCATGCAGGTGACCCGAAGTTTCCTTCTGACCAGAGAGAGAAGTTTCTCGCGTAAAATAAAGGAAATCATCCTTGCTCAAAGGCTTGAGAAGGTTTGGGGCAAAGAGAAGGTTCTTTATGTCTATCTCAATGAGATATACCTGGGGGAAGGCAATTATGGGGTAGAGGCCGCCGCTCGTGGCTATTTCGACAAACCGGTTGAACACCTGACTCTGGCTGAAGGCGCACTCATAGCCGGATTGGTGGCGAGCCCTGCTCGTTTCAACCCCTTTAAGAGTGAGGAACTTGCTCGGCAGAAGCAGCTTACCGTGTTGGGACGCATGTTCCGGGGCGGATTCATAACGGAAAACCAATACAATCAGGCTAAGGACCAAGAGCTTGTTATCCGCCGCGAACCACCAAGGCCCTTTGATCTGGTCCCGGACTTTGCTGAAGCAGTCCGACGATACGTTATTCGCAATTACGGAGAGGAAAAGCTTTACAACGAGGGTCTGAAAGTCTTCACCACCTGCCGCATCGACTACCAGAAGAAGGCGCAGGACGCTCTGGAGAAAGGCCTGGCGGAAATAAGAGCCCGCCAGAAACACCTGGCAATTCTCAGGACAGTCCCTCCTGCCGAGATACCTGATCTCCTTGAGAGGAGGAGCACTCCTAACCTCACCCAGGAGAGAATCTACCAGGGGGTAGTCGTAAAGGTGGTGCCACGCAAGAACAAGGAAACAGAGCTTTACGTGGCCTTGAGCAAAAAAATGAAAGGGCTGGTCAGGCTGAGGGATTCCTCTGCTTCGGTGTACAAAGTGGGGCAGGTGCTGGCACTCCGGTTTGAGAATTTTGTTGACGAAACCCCCCTGTTCACTCTCGACGACAATCCCCAACTTCAGGGTGCTCTCGTGTGCATTGAAAACAGAACCGGTTATGTGCGTTCCCTGGTCGGCGGTGTTAGTGGAGACAATTTCAAGTTCAATCGGGCGCTCCAGGCAAAACGCCAGCCGGGCAGCGCTTTCAAACCGGTCATTTATTCCGTTGCGCTGGAGGAAAAGAGCTATAGTCCCGCAACAATAATCGTGGATGAACCGATCATAGTTGACCTGGAAAGAGCAGATGAAGAGTGGGAACCCAAGAATGCCGGGGGCAATTTCCTTGGGCCCCTGAGTTTCAGGCGTGCCCTGGAGTTGTCTCGAAACATTTGCACCATAAAGATTCTCATCGATGTGGGCTTGGACCCTGTCATAAAGATGGCCGGCAGTATGGGGATTTCGACTCCGCTGGGACGCAACCTGTCGCTAAGCCTTGGAACTTCCGAGATGAGCCTCTTTGAATTGACGGCGGCATATACGGTATTCCCGAACAGCGGACTCTACGTAGAGCCGGTCCTTGTGAAGAGAATTGAAGATCGGCACGGAAACGTACTGGAGGACAACTCCGAGATTCCCATGCTGGAAGCGTCTGAGATACCCCATCCCAGTCCACGGGAAGAATACAGTGAACAGTTGTCGCAAACTAGTGGGCGTGGCCGAGGAAGTGATGACGAGGAAGAACCTTCGATTCAGGAGTTGAAAGATACGGTGGCGCAAAAGGAGAGGATGCGCCAGGCCGACCCGACCGGAAACGACAGGAGCGGGATACCAACGACATCACCTCCGAGTAGAGTGAGAGCCGCCATGTCGCCCCAGACCGCTTACATAATGACATCGCTCCTCCAGGGAGGGGTCAGAGAGGGAACAGGGTCCAGGATGAGCCAATATCTTAAACGTCGAGACCTGGCGGGCAAGACAGGGACGACCAACAACTCTGAAGATACCTGGTTCATCGGCTTCAATCCGGACTTCACCGCAGGAGTCTGGGTGGGATTTGATGAAAAGCGTCCTGTGGGTCGGAGAGAGGAAGGTGGCCGAGCTGCCCTTCCAATCTGGGGCTTCTTTATGAAAGGAATATTAGACAATCGCCCCCAGAGGGATTTCCCGGTGCCCCCGGACATAACGTTTAAGGACATGCTTACCTTCACGGGAAACCTGGCCGATGGTTTTGTTCCCAAAGTTGCCCGCGAACCCATTTATACCCCTTTTTCAGGCCTGACGCTGGTGTTGAATCCCCAGGATACTCCAGAAACCCTGGCCTCATATCGAGGGGTTAATTTTCCGGATGCCTATTTTCCTCACAACACTCAGATGTATTCCCAGCCAGGACCCTACTCGTCCCAAATCAGGCCTGGCTTCTTGCCCACTGAACCACCCGGGACTACAGTACCGCTGAACCCAATGGATGGAAGAAACTTGTTTCCAACCGAGCCACGACCTGATCAAGGGGTTTCAACGCCCCCGTTGCCTTCGCAGCCGTCCTCGACCTGGGGCAGGCCGCCTGTCGCCGCGGTCCGTCAGCCTCATGGACCAGTTGTGGGTCCTGAGGGAACTGAACCGCGTGGCGTCATACCTAATCCTGGAGCAGCTCGCGTTGACAGCGAGGCTTCTGGGAATGCTGTTGAACCCCCGGTGGTTCCTAAATTCCCCTATGCCCCCAATCCGCATTACGCCCCTTACCCCGATCAGTGACAAGCAAGTACTACTCGTTGGGTCCCATGCAAAAAGATGAGGCACCACAATGCGAATAGGCGTGGCGATGAGCGGAGGTATGGACAGCACAGCCTCAGCTTTTATCCTCAAAAAGCAGGGGTATGATGTGGCAGGGTTGCACATGAACCTGCATCGCTACTCCGAAGTTTCGTGGATACAAGCCAGGAAAGCCGCCAGAGAAGCCGGTGTTCCTATCCACCTAGTGGATCTATCGACAGAATTCAGGGAAATAGTTGTTGAACCCTTTGTCGAGGCATATTCGAAAGGGCTGACTCCGTCGCCCTGTCTCATCTGTAATCGGACGATAAAGATGACGCTTTTGTTCGAACTGGGTCGTTCGTTCGGATGCACAAAAATTGCAACAGGACATTACGCACGGGTAATGCAACAGTCCGGAAGGGCGGTTTTGATGAAAGGGGTTGATGCCGCCAAGGACCAGTCTTATTTCCTGTCCATGCTGACTCCCGAAATGCTGCACAGGACCCTGTTGCCGCTGGGAGAATTCACCAAAGACGACACGCGGCGTTTTCTCAGCCGAGAGGGCCTTTCGGTCTGGGAATCGGATGAGTCTCAAGAACTCTGTTTTGTACCGGACGGCAAGTACAGGGAATTCCTTCTCAGGGAAGGGGTGAAGTCGAGGCCTGGTTCAATAGTTGATTCAACGGGCCAGTGCCTTGGAAAACATCAAGGCATCATAGGCTACACGGTAGGCCAGAGAAGAGGCCTTGGCATTAGTGCACAAGAACCTCTTTACGTGATCCGTATAGAATCCGGGACCGACAACATTGTTGTAGGACCCAGAGAGCAAACATTTGTTTCCATGTTGAGGGTGGAAAATTTCAATCTCCTGTGGCCTCTTGAACTTATCGGTGGAGAGGAATACCAGATCAAAGTGAGATCTACCTCCAAGCCGGTCGGGTGCAAATTGGAGGAGATATCGGGGAACACCCTTGAATTGAGATTCAACGAGCCGCAATCAGGAGTGGCTCCTGGTCAGGCTGCGGTTCTCTACACTGGTGATTACGTGGTCGGGGGAGGATGGATAGGACTTTGAAAGCAGAATCGAAGGCTCTTGAATCAAAGGAAAACAGGCTGCGCGAAATTATTCGGGAAGCGGCTGACCGAAGAGGTTCCGGTCGGGTAATTGTAGGATTTTCTGGAGGAGTCGATTCCAGTCTGCTCCTGTGGGAAGCAGTTGAAGTGCTCGGATCCGAGAACGTAACGGCCGTGTCGGCCGTGTCGCCCACTTCGTATCCTGGAGAAGAGGCGGCGGCCCGAGAATTTGCCCGCGGCTTGAATGTGCAATACATTGTGATTCCTACCTCGGAGTTGGACGACCCGCAATTTTCATATAATTCAATAGATAGATGCTACATTTGTAAGCATATTCGGTACTCGGCAATAAGAGCTTTGGCCAACCAACAGGGCGGAGCGGTGATATTCGATGGATCACAAGCTGATGACAATCCCAGTGAGCGCCCAGGAATGCGCGCTCTTGATGAACTAGGTATTGACAAACCGCTGTTAGAGGCAAGTATGGGAAAGATCGATGTCCGGAAACTTCTTCGGACGGCCGGATACACCGAATTAGCCAATAAAAGCGCCCAACCCTGCCTGGCCACTCGCATTCCTTTCGGCGAGCCCATCACGTTGAAAGCATTGGAAATGATTGGCCAAGGAGAAATCTTTCTTAAGGAGTGTGGCCTGGAGATGGTCCGGCTCCGGCATCATTACCCTATTGCTCGCATAGTCACAGACCTGGCCGGTATTTCTGCCTTTCTGATTCAGGATGAGCTTAGGGAAATTATCCACCGGGGCCTGAAGAATTTGGGATATGAATATGTCACCCTGGATTTAGAAGAGTATGACGGTTGAGGTAATGATTATTTCCATCAGAGAGACTTTGGTTACGCGGATGGCCGGAGCCAATTAATGCCCGATTCCGTGTTGAATCAAATCTTCGGTTATTCCACACTGGAGATGGCTTCGTTGCGTCTGCCTTCTCGCAACGACAACAAGCCCTTTGGTCGTTAACGCGAGCCAAGCCGAGCATTCTCGTCAGAAATTTTCGCTTCAGTTTAATCACCGAGGTCTTTGACTTGAGGATTACGGCGCACTAAACTAACTGTGTATTGTTTATATCGTGGGAACTATGACTGACAAGGACTCAAATCACATGCTTGTGACCTGGCGCCATGTCCCTGAACTCAGGGAACCCGTTCTGATTGCAGGCTTTTACGGCTGGTCCAACGCGGGTAACGTATCCAGCGACACTATCCAATATCTTTTTGGACTTCTCCAGCCCCAGGTGTTTGCCACCATCAGTGATGAACCCTTTGCCAACTTTACTACCGACCGCCCGGTGGCCCGCATTGAGAACGGAATCATACATGATTTGGAACCGATGATCACCGAACTGGCTTGCCGAACCGACCCTGGAGCCAAGCATGACCTGGTCCTCTTTCTGGGCCGAGAGCCTCACTACGGTTGGCCCGCATATTGCGACGTGTTGATGAACATCATGCAACGTCTTAAAATCGAAAAGTTATACACAATAGGTGGTGTTCAAGACACTGTTTCTCATTCCGGGCCGGCGATTGTGAGTGTGGTGTGTTCCTCGGCTTCTCACGTGGCCGAACTGTGTCGCATCGACCCTGGCATTCGTGCCGCAGATTACTGCGGTCCTGTTAGTATTCACTCTTATCTCGTGAGAGCTTGCGCACAAGTCGGAATAAAGTCAGGCAGCCTTTGGGGGCATGCTCCGGCCTACCTGCAAAAGAATCCGCGGCTGGTCGCCAAGATGGTCACCATCGTTAACACCGTCACGGGCACGGAGTGCCCGGTGGACACTCTTAAACAAAAGTCTATTGAACTTGACCGAAGAATAAATGAGGCCATGGCCAGAGACCCTAATTTGAAGCGATTTGTGGAAACCGTGGAACGAGAAAACGAATCAGACATTCCATCTGGATCAGAAGAAAAAATCATCCGCCTGGACGACTTCCTCCGACGGGAGCCTCATAAAGAGTCCGATACCTGAATCGAAGCAGCCCGCCTTCCGGAACCCGGCAAGACTTCTACCGGTATTTCGATGTGTTATGAGTTTCCCCCGTGAGGACATGGATCGGGAAAGATGAAAATATGTAGTGCCGAATAAAATGACCAAATCCGACAATAACAACAAGTTAACCGTCGTTAGTGTCGAAGTTGGGCTAGTGAGTTGGGGAATAAAGGATTGCCGATGGTGTATGAATACCGGGCAAGAATTGATCAGCTAGAGTCCATTTGTGGAAAAGAAAGCATCTCACATCATAGTACGTATCAAGTCGTAATACATGACGACAGTCGGCCTTTTGAGTGAGTTCTTACTGTCTGGAACACGCGAGAATTGCCCCCGGGTCTTGTAAAAGTTTTCCACTTCCGGAGGATCACGGTATGCGTCGACTGTTAGCATCCGGCAACCCGTGCGGTTTTCAGTGAGAAACAACATTTTTAACATGTCCAAGATCTTTGTTCCCACGTCGCCGCGCTGAAACTCTTTATGGACTCCAAGCCGGGCTATTTTACCGCCGGCATATTCGGATAGTATTTGACTCCAGGCTCTCGGTCTAATTCATCTAGCTTTCTGGTGCTTATGGCATCATTACAAAGGCTAACCAACGCTATCGGGGGATTCCCTTTCGAAATTTTGTATCCATCCCGTTGAAGAACATATGTTTTTGCAAAGAGTTGTTTTTCGTTCTCAAAAGCATCATTCTGAAAAAACTCATTTAGGTCTGTGTTACCACAGTCAAATTCATCAAGAGGCGTAGCAGATGGGAGTAGTTCCAGTGTCCATTCTTCGAAAGAAAACCTATTTCTTTGGCCTCTTCCTACCTCGCTCCAAAATCTTCTTGCTGATTGCCGCAAGCTTGAGCGAAGGTTTTCCAATAGGGACGCGCTCATTTTCTTCTCTCTGGATTTTCTTAAAGAATTCGAGCGCCTCTACTCCTTCTAGAATAGGGGTTGGCGCAATCGGGATAGCCATGATACGGTCCTTTCCTATGTCTCCTTCTCCTAAGCAAAGTGGCGACACACGGAATTGTCTTTTGAAATGTCTCGTTCACTATCTTCCAGTTTAGTGACTCCTCATGCCCTGGTCAAGAAGAAACAGCTTCATGAAACATACTTTATTTTGGCGGGAGTGCTACCGTGGAATTCTATATATGGACCGAATCGGAAATCCTTCGCCTGCCGGTAGATGCCGAATCAGCTCATTTCTTGTTTGAGACTTGAGACAGGTTGCCATCATCTTTTTATTTCAACTACTAATTCAGGCTTACCGGAAACCATTTTTTTATCTTCGGCGAAATCGAGCGGCAACTTCTTATTTTTTCGACGAGTTTTTCCACGTGCAGCTTGTAGAGGTCTATTCCTTTCTCCTTGGAGGCGAGATAGAGGATGATAGCGAGCGCTTTATTGTCGTCGAAGATGTTCATTGTTCCGCCTCCTGCCTTTGACACTAGAAGCGCATATACTCAATGTTTTAGTCTTGAGTTGCGCTCATTAGAGAAACCTCGGATTACGAGTCAGAATCTCCGATAGCCATCAGCAGTGAGGAACTGAGAAACGAATCGCCAGATTGCCTCATCTCTGCCACCAAAATGACTATACCAGTCATAGTCTCCGCATACGCAGTCCGCGTATCAACGACGAGTCTCTAAAAAACTGCTGGCAAAGAGCGCTGAAAAAGCTTAGTTGGCCAAGACCACGACCTCGTTTTCATGATCTGCGAGCTAGCTTTAGGACGAATTGCCGACGGAGCGCGTTGAACCCCGAGATTACCGAGCAGATATTAGGTCACGCTGGACGCATGAGGTCGGTTCAAGA
>JAPLJK010000005.1:0-11768 GCA_026388625.1 Deltaproteobacteria bacterium
CCGGCAGCTCTCCAGAAGTGGGCACTACATGAAATTCAAACACGACATTGTAATCGTAGGGTCAGGTCTGGCAGGTTTGCGAGCGGCCCTGGAGGTGGCATCCGGCCTGGATGTTGCTCTCATAAGCAAAGTGTTTCCCACCAGGTCGCATTCCGGGGCAGCCCAGGGAGGTATCGGAGCAGCTCTAGGAAATGAGGAACCGGATTCGTGGGAATGGCACATGTATGACACGGTCAAGGGAGGCGATTACCTGACCGATCAGGATGCAGCCGAAGTCCTAACAAGGGATGCCGCAAGGGCTGTTTATGAATTGGAACACATGGGAGTGCCGTTCAACAGGACCCCTGATGGTCGGATCGCACAGAGAGCCTTCGGAGGGCACACAAAGGATTTCGGTGAAGAGCCGATAAAGCGGGCCTGTTATGCTGCCGACAGGACGGGCCGGGTCATCCTGGATACGCTTTTCGGAGAAGCGGTTGCACGATCCATCAAGGTTTTCAGTGAGTTTCATCTGCTGGATCTCATATTCGACCGAGGCAAAGCAGTTGGAGTGATTGCCTATGAGCTTTCTACCGGAGAGATCCACACCTTTCACTCCCGTGCGGTTATGCTGGCCACAGGCGGATTCGGCAAAGTCTATAGGACCACTTCCAATTGTTTCGCCAACACCGGTGATGGTGTCCACTATACCTACAGAGCCGGATTTCCCCTCGAGGATATGGAATTCGTGCAATTTCATCCCACTGGAATCTACAAACTTGGCGTCCTCATAAGTGAAGCCGCCAGAGGCGAGGGAGGGATTTTGCGAAATGGTAACGGCTACCGATTCATGGAAGATTACGCACCTTCCCTGAAGGACCTTGCACCTAGAGACGTGGTTTCACGTGCTATCACTACGGAAATACGGCAAGGAAGGGGAATCAACGGAAGCGATTTTGTTCACCTTGATTTAAGCCATATCGGCAGGGAACGTCTGGCAGAAAAGCTCTCTGATATATCCTCTTTCGCCAAGATATATCTTGGGGTCGACGTGGCTGTCGAACCAATCCCCGTCACGCCCACGTGTCATTACATGATGGGAGGGATACCCACGAGTCTGGACGGGCATGTGCTCGATCTTGCCGGCAATCCAGTGCCGGGACTCTATGCAGCAGGTGAGTGTGCCTGTGTCTCCGTACACGGGGCTAATCGCCTCGGAACCAATTCATTGCTCGATCTTGTGGTCTTTGGCAGAAGATCCGGAAAAATGATAAGAGAAGACCTTCAGGAACTTGATTGGAACGAACTATCCCCTAATCCGGACGAGCACATAGTTGAGAAAATTGCCAAAATCAAGACCGGAAGAAACGGCGAGAGAACCTCTGCAATTAGGAGCGATCTTCAGGAAATCATGACCGGCAAGTGTTCCGTGTACCGGAACGAAAAAGATCTATTGGCTGCAATGGACTCCATAAGACAACTCAAGGAGCGGTATGAAGTCCTGGCTATTGATAATATGGGAAGTTCTTTTAATTCAGACCTCCTGGAGGCCATTGAATTAGAGTCTTTGCTAGGGCTTGCCGAGAGTATACTTGTGTCGGCTATTGCCAGGACAGAGAGCCGGGGAGCCCATTACAGGGAAGATTATCCGGACAGGGACGACAAGAATTGGCTCAAGCATACTCTTGTAGCCAAGACCAACTCGGGACCTGCCGTATCTTTCAAACCAGTCTCCATAACCCGCTTTCAGCCGAAAGCAAGGACATACTGATGATAGTCGGATTCCGCATTTTCAGGTTTGACCCTCAGTCGGATAACGCCCCATACTATTCTAATTATACCGTGGAAGCAGACCCCCAAGAACGGGTCCTGGACTGTTTGAACAGAATTCGATGGGAGCAGGACGGAACACTGAGTTACCGCATGTCCTGCGCTCACGGCGTGTGCGGTTCGGATGCGATGAGAATCAATGGGCGATGTTCGTTGGCTTGCCAGAAACTGGTCAAGGAAGTCCTGGGAGATGAAATCCTAGTGGAACCCATACCCTCTTTCAAGGTTCTCAAAGATCTTGTGGTTGATTTGGCCCCCTTCTTTGCCAAAGTGGACGAAATTCGCCCCTACTTGATCGCTTCAAATCCACCGGACCGGGAACGGCTCCAATCACCGGAAGACCGAAAAAAAATGGGTGAAGCCATCCGGTGCATACTGTGCGCTTGCTGCGTTGGAGCTTGCCCCGTTTCCAACGAGAATGAGAATTATCTTGGGCCTGCTCCCTTGGTGCAGGCTTTTCGCCGAATTTTTGATTCCCGGGATGAAGAGCGGGCCCAAAGGCTCCAGCAGTTGAATCAACCGGACGGCGTGTGGGGCTGCGTAAACCATTTTGAATGCACGAGGGTCTGTCCAAAAGAAATACCCGTCACCAAGTATATCAATATGATGAAGACAGCCGTTCGGGTCAGGTCTTGAAATATTAGTTCAGGGGACACAGTTCGGGGAAGTCGAGGAGCCACATTCCCCGCATAACTTCATACCCGCTGGATTCTCAAAGAGTGCTCCTCAAAGGAAAAAGTTTGCGGACACCACTGTACTGCCTCTGCGGTCTTAGATTCGCACTAAGGGGTTGTCAAGATGTTGTGCGAACCATACTTGTGAGCCTTGCAATCAGGCAATCGGGAATCCGGGCCCGAAGTATTCCCTGACGTCCGATTCATTGCAAGGCCTCAGGGACTTGGCATATCTTTCCTTGAGACGCCTGATCCTTTTCAAGGATTCTCGAACACGCCCGCGGGGAATCTCGCCCTGTTCGATTGCCTCAAGGATTCTCGATCGGGCTGAAAACGATTTCTCAAGGGAGTTGCAGACAAGCAGCAAGTCGGCTCCGGCCATGAAAGACTTTAGGGCAGCCTCGGTTGTAGAATAATTTCTCGTTACGGCTCCCATATCGAGATCGTCCGTGATTACCACTCCGTCGTATCCCATTTTGTCTCGGAGAATCCCGCCGATCACTCTTTGGGACAAAGTGGCGGGAGCCAAGGGGTCCAGTTCCGGAAAAGATACATGGGCAGTCATAACCATGTCCACTTTCATTGCCACAGCCGAATCAAACGGAATCAAATCCCATGCCTGTATTGCCGCTAAGGCGCGGTTGTCCACCGGAAGATCATGGTGAGAATCGACAGTCGTGCCCCCGTGTCCTGGAAAGTGTTTGCAGCAAGGGATAATTCCCCCTGATCTCATGGCTTCGATCACAATTCTTCCAAGACTAGTCACTGTTGAAGGGTTATGTCCGTAAGATCTGTCACCTATCACCGACTGCCGATCACTATGGGAATCGCAGACAATATCAAGCACAGGAACAAAGTTAGTATTAAAGCCGACAAGCCGCAACTCATGGGCGGTCACAGAGCCGTAGTTCTGCACAGCCTCGATCGGATGGTCTGAAAAGGCCAATTCCAAGGCTGAAGGAAAAACCGTGAAAGGCGCATTCAAGCGTCGAACACGGCCTCCTTCCTGATCCACGCCTATAAAAATACCTTCAGGTCGACTTTTCAGAGCATGAACCTGGATGTCTCGATTGAGCAAAGCGATCTGAAGAGGCGCTTGAACATTTCTGGAAAAAAGGATCACACCTGCGGGGCGAAGATCATCAATTAATTCCCGGAGTTCGTTAGTGAGACTTGTTCCGTTAAATCCCACCATAAAGAGACTTCCGATGTCGAACTGTTCCATTGGAACCTCTCAAAGGGTTATCGAGAAAAATCCGTGATCATTGCCGACAATTTTGGAGGCTAGAAATAGCTGTGCAACCCAGGGAGGTAATTCACTCCAAAGTACGTGAATAACACGCCCATGAAACCGATCACGGAAAGGACGGCGGTGCTGCCGCCGGACCAGCCTCTCGCCAGCCTGGCATGGAGGAACGCGGCGTAAACAAGCCAGGTAATGAGAGACCAAGTTTCCTTGGGGTCCCAAGACCAGTATGTTCCCCAGGCATGATCCGCCCACGCTGCACCGGTGACGATACCTACTGTGAGCAGTGGAAACCCGACAAGCACAGATCGGTAAACAATGTCATCCAGAATGCCGGGTCGAGGAAGATACTTTGAAGCCAGTTGGGAGTTCCTTGCCACTAGGAAAATCACAGCGGCCACGAAGGAGGCTGCGAATCCTGCGTATCCAAGGAAACAAGTGATCACGTGAGCGACGAGCCAATTGGACTGAAGGGCCGGAATCAGGGGCTTGATATTTGCATCCAAGAGAAAGGTTGAGGCCATGACAATGAACACTAATGGCAGTCCGCATAACGCGACTATGTCTGAATCGAATCGAAATCGAACAATTATCAGAGCCAGAGCCATGGCCCATGCGAAAAAAACTAATGACTCGTAAAGGTTGGACAAAGGAGCATGGCCAATTCCCATCTGATATGACTCAATCCACCTGAATGCAATGGCGCTTGTATGACACACCCAAACCGTTGCGGTCAAAATGAATGCAAACTTGAGAAACCGCGATTTTTCGGCTGAAGCTACGCCGGCCACAAGGTAGACTAGCGCTGCTGCCATGTAACCGAACGTGACGAGGGAGTTAAGGTCTGTGCTTGTCATGAAAACGTCCCGATAATTGTGCGGGAGGCTAGACCTCTCCGTTGAGTTTTATGCGTCTTCTGCTATCCGATCTCGAATGACTTACGTATTCTTGACTCCACCATCTCTCTGAATTCTCCGCGCATTTTCCTGCTCCGGCCGGAAACCTTCAGCCGTGTGAGGCCATTTTCTCTTGTGATCTCCGCGTCGATTCGTCTCAGATTTGTGAACAGGCTGAGGGAAAAGCCTAGAATCAAGAGGGTGCAACCAATCCATACCACCTGGGCGCCAGGATCGTAGCCAACCTGTAAGCCAGTAGCATAAAGGGGTTGGTAATCGAGGAAACGGAGTTCAATGTCTTTCAGCTTTATGGGTTCAGAATCATTACGGAATAATTTCAATGGGCTGGCCTGTTCTCCGGCTCTCCCGACAGTGATTTCAACGCCGGTTCCTCTCTTGGTGACGCCTGGATCAAGACTCACCAATTTGGCCGTGTATTCCGTGCCGGGCACGTCTGTAGCAACGCGGGGTTGTAAAGTGAAGTGCACCGATTTGCCCTGTGAATCCACTGCAGCCAGTTTTACCTCTTTCACTCCCAGTACGCGGTAATCTGACTGGTACAGTGATATACGCTCTACAGTAAGAGGATGATTAACTCTGATAGAGCCCTTGCTCAGTTCTGCACCATTTCTGAGAATTCTGACATCGCTGCGAAACTCTTTGGGTTCCCCAGTGGAGTAACGAGCAAGAGTAAACGAGTCCACAGCTATTTCAAAGGGGAGAGATTGTACTCGACCGGACGGTATAAGGGTGAACTTATTCCCGATCGCACCCTCCTTTATCTTAATGGTCCCTTTGAACCCGTAAACGACACCGATAACGGCTCCCAGAAGAATCACGATTATGGCTAGGTGAATCAACGGGAAACCAAGTAGATAAATCCTGTGCTTGATCCAGCCTGCGCTCACCACACCTAGGTTTTCGCTGATTCTTGGTTGGGTTCTCAGAACACGGGTCAATACCTTAACAATTAAAGCCTGAACTTCGGCTGGTTGTCTGGCATCGCAAGCCGTGAAAATGAAAGAATTCTTTTCAGAATTCCCCCTCCATTCCTCCGAAATCGCACGCAATCTCCGTGTTAGGCAACCAACAAGATTCAGGGACAAAAGGACTAAGAGAAGGATGAACCACCAGCTACGGTACACTTTATGGAGATCCAAAATGGCGGATAGCCTAAAATAGAACGAGCCGGCCGACTGCCCGATGTGGTCCAAACCCACATCTTGGGGGACAACAGTGCCCACGATTGAGGCTGCCGCCAGCAGGAATAGTAGCGAGATTGCCGTGCGGACGGATGTAAAGAACGATGCAACAGCTTGCCACAGCGAGTCTTGGCCGGAGGATATGGAGTCACCGGTTTGTACAAGAGACATTTATTTTCTTCTCCATTGGAGCCGGTTTTCTTCCATGCTTGACCTCTCGGCAAAACCCCTGCAATATTAGAGTTGCTTATATGAGCGTCGGCGCCTGTTCTTTCAGGTCCCTGATAATCCTGAACCGCGAGAGATGATTTCTAAATCATTTGTGTTAGAAATTCAACCGTGTGTCGGGGAGCAGAATGCTTTCGCCCTATTTTTGTAGAAGCAAGGGAGGAGTCACATGAGAAAAAAGGCCATGATTTGTCTTGTCGCCGTCGCCATCTTGTCCGCAAACGGGGAAGGATGGTGTTCAGATCAGGAATGGACGGATTTGGGAGCCAAAGTGCAGAGCAACATCAGTGCGGGGAATCTCCCCGAAGCCGAATCGGACGCCAAAACGTCCCTGCAATATGCGGAAAAGAATTTTGGTCCGTCTGACTCCAAGACTGTCAAATCAACGATGGTGTTGGCAGGCATCTACAGGGACCTGGGCAAGTTCGATGAAGCTGATGCGCTGCTCAAGAAAACATTGTCTTTGATCGAGAAGACCTTCGGTCCTGATGACCCCGCTGTGATCCATCCTTTGAACGGCCTGGGCATGTTGCTACAGGTTCAGAACAAAGCCGCTGAAGCGGAGGCCATCTTCAGGCGCGCTCTTGCCGTTGACGAAAAAAAGCCATCCCAAGATCGCCTACCCGTGACCGAAGTTCGCGAGAACATGGCACTGCTGCGCGCAAACGAGGGAGACTTTGCAGAGGCTGCTAAACTCATGGAACAGGCGATAGCTGAGAGAGAGAAGGGCCACAGCGCAAAGTCAGAGGAGTATGCAACTTCCTTGAACAATCTTGCATCAATATATGCGCAACAAGAGAGGTACGACGAGGCAGTTTCCCTGCAAGAAAGAGCCTTGGGAGTTCTTAAAGACGCGGCTGGGCCCGACACTCTGACCGCCGCCCTGTTTACGCAGAACCTTGCCGGGTTTCTTCTGTTGTCAGGGAAAAAAGCCCAGGCCGAGGTCCTATTGGGAACAGTGCCCGACATTTTGGAAAAGAATCTGGGACCGGATCATCCGGCACTGGTAGATGTGTTAATGGAAATAGCCGAACTCAATGAACAGATGGGAAACCGACAAAAGGCAGAAGAATTGCAGAAAAAGGCCACGCTCATTCAATCCAAAGCTCTAAAACAGAAGCCCTGACACTATTTCCATGTAAAATGGTTAACATAGCTAAATTGTCTATCACAAGGAGGAGCCACATGAAGAAATCAATAGGCGCCAAGACTATTGTTTATCCATCACCCGTTTTTGTAGTGGGTACCTATGACAAGGCCGGGAAACCCAACGTGATGACCGTAGCATGGGGTGGGATATGCTGCTCGAGCCCGCCATGCGTGGCGATTTCCGTACGTGAAGCAACGTACACCTACTCTAATCTGGTGGAACAGAAGGCATTCACTATAAGTATTCCGCCTGCTTCGTACGTAAAAGAAGCAGATTTTTTCGGGATAGCTTCAGGTAAGTCGGAAGACAAATTCGCGGTAACCGGATTGACCCCGGTGAAAAGTGATGTGGTAAACGCTCCCTACGTAGGTGAATTCCCCTTCGTGTTGGAGTGTCAAATCCTTCAAACGGTAAAGATAGGATTGCACACTCAATTCATTGGCCAAATCATGGATATAAAGGCAGACGAATCAGTAATTGGTGAGAGAGGCCAGCCGGACATAGAAAAGATCAATCCGTTTCTATGGGCTCCTGATGGTAGCGGCTATTACGGAATCGGAAAGTTCTTGGGCAAGTCATTCTCCATCGGAAAGGCCTTGCAGCCATCTTGAATCTGCGAAAACTGATGACGTGCCGTCCTCAACCTCAGTCTTTCAGTCTCCTTCGGAGACGGACAAGGTCGGGTGGTACAACTCTCCAGGCTTGAACACAAAGCCGTCGGCCAACAGTATGTCAGGCTCAGAAGTTTCTCCTTCGAAGAGACGTGCCACGTATGACGGCCTTGCGTCGTTCTTCCGGTATACGGGCGAAATGGTCTACTGCTGCAATGACCATGTCTCTTGGAGATTCCCCGAGTTCGACGGCCAATCTGTTTACTTCGTCTATCAAATCTTCCGGCAGCAAAAAAGTGCTCTGCCTTTCACGCGGTTCTTCCATCTACGACCTCCCGACGTGGGGACAATATTGCTTATGAAAAACGGGAACGGACTTTTTCCTATGTGCGTCAACCCCGCTTGTTAGTCAAGCTTAACATTTTTTGAAGTTGATGTCAGGAGTTAATTTTATGGTCGACTTCAGTCACTTTGACGAGAAGGGCCGGGCTGTGATGGTCGATGTTTCCGAAAAGGAAGTGACCATTAGAGAGGCCGTGGCCAGGGGAGAAGTCAGGATGAAACCTGACACTTTGAGCATGATCCTGATTGGTGCGTCCAAGAAAGGCGATGTGCTGGGGGTGGCTCGTATAGCCGCCATCATGGCGGCAAAAAGAACCCCGGACATCATCCCTTTGGCGCATCCTTTGCCGCTGAGTTCCGTCAAGGTCGAGTTTTTCCCCAACAAAGAGAGATCAGCAATAGAAATTGAGGCTCGAGTCAAAGTCACAGCCCGAACCGGTGTTGAGATGGAAGCCCTCACAGCGGTGTCCTGCGCGGCCTTAACAATTTACGATATGTGCAAAGCTGTTGATCGTGGTATGGTCCTGACAGACATCCGTCTCGTGGAAAAGAGCGGCGGTCGATCGGGTCACTACCTACGGTCGCAATAGTAAAGGAGGTGGGATAGTGGCTGGTGGGCAATCCTTAGAAATCAGTGAACTATCCAAGGATGAGTTGCTCAGATTGATGGGAATGTTCTTTGGCCACGTGTTCGTCCATTACGGAATGTGGTTTACCGAGACTCTGCGCCGAGAGGGGATCGAAAAGGCCCTGGAACTCGAGTCCCAAGTCCTCATGAATTATTTTCCCATAGTCCTCAAAAGGCTCTCCCCCCATTTTGGAATCGAGATGGACGGTGATGTTCCAGTTGTGCTGAGCAACAAGGCTAAAGAAGATATTCTCTCTATAATTAGAGACTTGGCAAAGACGTGGGTAACGGGAGACGGCCTCTGGTTTCAGGCGATAGAACACACGACGGGCATTCATCAGGCAAAACAAATCAACGATACGTGTTGGTCCCATTTCGCAAATCTGGAGGCCCACAAGATATTACATTTCTTGAAGATGCCTCAGGGTGGTGGGCTTAATGCTCTTGAAAGGTCTTTAGAATTAAGAATGTATTCCACGATAAATGCTCATCGAGCCTTATGGGAGCCCGACGGATCCTTATTATTCACTATGGCTGAATGCCGAGTCCAAAAATCGCGGCGACGAAAAAATATGGATGATTATGCATGCAAATCGGCGGGACTGGTCGAATACTCCGAATTCGCCCATGGAGTGGACCGAAGGATACAAACCCAATGTGTATACTGCCCACCGGATCCAATGACTCCAGAGGAATTCTGTTCCTGGCGTTTCAGGATTTAAGGATTAAGCAAATACCAAGGCGCCCGCGGGGAACCTGAACCACGTAGGCGGTCCAATTATTTCCAGCGAGCGCCCAATACCGTTTCGCTTTAAGAATTCTAACCATCCAAACTGAGAGTCTAGAGTGGACAGGCGTCGCTGCCTGTCAATGATACTGTCACAAAGGGGACTTTGTGTAACTCTAGTCTCTCAGTTATTGGAAAAGTCACTCTACCAGTTAAAAACAGTGTCCAGATCTTCGTCCTTCACCTTAAACTTGATGTTGTGAGGCGGAAGAGCATCATTCTTGAAGAATTCCGGCAACCGGTCATGGGCGGCCGTAAAACCGGCGGCGATGTTGAATTCCCTCTCGCCCTTAAGAATTGACTTTCCTAGCGCAGTTACATCATCGCCGGTCAGATTCAGCCCGTAAAAGGCGTTTATCAAATCTATGAGAGCCTGAAAGGTGTCAGGTTGATCCAGTACTGCAAAGGCTATGAAAAGGCACATTCCCGTAGCATCTATAGCTGCGGTTGCTATCTGGAGATTCCTTGACAAGTCCACTTGGCCGTCAGGGGATAACGCGTCTACTTGTCCCCCCACGTTGAGAATGTTCGTTGCCACGGCATACCCCGCTGTATGATCAGCCCCCATTGGAGTAGTGGCATAAGTCACTCCCATTCCCTGTACCGCACGGGGATCGTATGCAGGCATGGCCTGACCTTTCACTACTGGCACTCTTTCGACTGCGAACGCCTTGCCGGTAACCGCTGCTCCATTACCCAGGATTCGACCAAGGTGAGTGCCCTTACCCACTTCATGAACCATGTTTATTGCAGCTTCCGCATCACCGAATTTTGCCAAGCCGGCTTCCATAGCCACAGCAACGGTCGCTCCCATTTCGATAGTATCGACGCCATAGTCATCGTCCAACCTGTCCATCATGGCAATGGCGTCCAGGTCGTCAATACCGCAGTTTCCGCCATGGGCCCACACCGTTTCATATTCCGGTTGCTTGGTTAGGTAGTTACCGTACTTGTCGTTGTAGATTCCGGAACAACGAATCACGCAACCTCTATGACAGCCGTGCGTCGCCGAACCTCCTCGCTCAACTTCCAGAGCCGCTCCAGTCTCCCCGCTGATTTTTGTATGGCCCTCAAAGCGACCCCAAGTGAAGTTGTGAGTCGGGTAGCCACCAGCCTCGTTCAACACGTTAGTAAGAACATTGGTTCCATAGGCAGGAAGCCCCTCGCCCGTCACGGGATGTTTTCGCAGACCTTCCACCCAGGTTTTGTTGGCTTCCTTGAATTTTTCCGGATCCTTGGGCCGACGCATGGCCATTCCCGTGTCGTCCAAGACTATCACCTTTACGCGCTTAGCCCCCATAACAGCGCCAACACCGCCTCGACCGGCGTGCCTGGTGGGCCTACCCTCCATATCGGTACATGCAACGGACGCGGCAGACATTTTCATTTCACCAACCGGTCCGATGGACACGCAGGCCACCTTGTCCCCGAATTCATTCCTCATCTTTTCTACAACTGCATAGTTTCCCAGCATTTTCAAGCTGTTATCAGCGCTTATCTTTACCCCGTCCTTGTTAATGAACACTTTGTAGAGGTTGTCGTCTTTGGGTTTTCCCTCAAGCACTATGGCCGCATAACCCAATCTGGCAATCACCTGTGAAGCCATACCGCCGGAATTAGCTTCCTTGATACCGCCGGTGAGCGGACTCTTGCATCCCACTGACAGCCGGCCGGACATGGCCGCCACGGTTCCGCTCAATAAGCCGGGAGCCATGACCAGCTTGTTGTCTGCTCCAAGAGGATGGCACAAGGGTGGCACTTCTTTGGAAATCAGAGACGAAGTAAATCCTCGGCCTCCCATACCCGCGTATTCCCCGACCGGAGTCACGGCATACGACGGCCCCCCGTCTGCTCCCATATTGATCCTCAAAATCTTATCCATGATAGATCCTCCGTTTGTCTCTCCCAGGCATCGAACATGTTAGACATCTTGAAGTGCGACGGAATATTTCAGGCCTCGCCCCTACAAAAGCACCTGCACATTTCTCGTTTGACGGCGAAAACTTATCGCTTCACCACGGCTAGGAAATAAACGAGAGCAACTCAATCACATGCTAGTTGTGGGGACTTTATGAGTCAAGAAGAAAAAGGACGAAAATAATAATAATACTTGTTGGTTATGTCATTGCGGACATAATCACGAGGCCTATACTCAACGTAAGAATAATTGTCTCCTTCACCTCACCGAAACCACT
>JAPLJK010000086.1:0-22568 GCA_026388625.1 Deltaproteobacteria bacterium
ATCGCGAGGTACACTTTTCTGCAGATTGTTGGAGCATGCGGTAAACATTGAGCCAGTAACAGGTCATCAAATACGAGGAGGCTCCTGTAATTTCGGCGACCACAAGATATAGTGGGTGGTTGAGTCAAGTGCATACCCCGAAAGTATTTTTTCCCAAAGCCCGGATCGCAGCGTCCAGCGCGTTGCTCTTACCGACACCGTTGCTACCGCTTATTACCGAGATTTTTTGGTCAAAGTTTACTTCTACCGGCTCAATGAAAATCCTCTTGAAGAGGAGTTCGTAAGGACTAAACCTGATATCCCCTAGGAGTAACGAACCAACCGTCGATTATTTTCGAGGATTTATTACCTATAATTACAACGGTCCTCATGTTGATTTCCAAATCGAGAAAATGCTCCAAATCCGACAATAGGATACTCTCTTCATCTGTGCCCACCGCAGTGCCTACACCCACAGGGACGCTACCATCCCTATATTTTCTGAATATTTCGGCGGCTTCATCCAATTGATGAGTGCGACCTTTACTTCTGGGATTGTACAGAGCGACTACTAGATCAGCGGCGGCTACGGCTTCAAGTCTTTGTCTAATCATAGACCAGGGGGCCAATAAATCACTCAGGCTGATACAGGCGAAATCCAGCATAAGCGGGGCCCCGAGTCTGGATGCTGTAGCGGTGGCTGAAGTAACACCGGGAACAATCTCTATGGGGAGAGATTTTCCTTCACTACTCGCAAGCTCCAACGCCAGGCCGGCCATACCATAAATCCCGGCGTCTCCGGACGAAACCAGCGCTACGGTAGCTCCCTGTTCGGCGCGTTCGATGGCGGTCTTACACCTTTCGGTTTCTTTGGTCATTCCAGAAGAAATAAGCTCCTTACCATCGGTGAGATCCTTTATGAGATCGAGGTAACGCTTGTAACCGACAACTACCTGGCTTTGAGCCAACGCCAGTTCAGCGCGATAAGTCCTATCCAGGGGCCCGCCGGGGCCTATTCCAACGATAAACAGCTTTCCTTTGCCACTGCTATTGTTACTCCGTCGCAAATTCTCTTGTTTATTATTAATCGTGTCCTCCTTCCCGCGAGAAGCGCACAGGGTTCCGCAACCGCGGGTAAGCTCACTTTGTTTTCAATGAAATCGGAATGTTGGAATTCGAAAGCACAGTTTCGTATCTCTTCGGAAGATATAAATCGCAAAGGGATTCCGAGTTGTTTCGCGGCATTCAAGAGCCCATCTTCATCGCTTTTTATGTCCGCGGAACTCAACAACCTGACCTGGTTAAGTTCCAGGTCGGCGTCTATCAAGGTTTCCTGAATCGCTTTTACAATGTTCGTTGATGGAGTTCCCCGACGGCACCCGATTCCAACTATGAGGTTCTTTAGCGCTTCGGTAGTAGTTGAGATCACCGGCTCAGCGGATAGGATGTTTCCAACGGTTACGGCGAGGTCGTTAGCGCCTCCTTCATGCCCACTGACGAGACTGACCGCCCACCTTGCCATTACGTCCACTACCACTACAGCGGGATCTTTTGTCTTACGCCTTAAATGCGGAGCGACAGATCGAACCGCTACACCGCAAGGTCCTATAAACACCAGGCCTGAATATTCGCAGAAAATCGCAGCGATCAAATCAAAAACTCTTGAGAATTGTTCAGCGTTCCATACCCCGGCCGCAGTTTCATGAAGAAACATCCTGGAATCAGGAAGTTTATTTACGAGTTTCGCCGCAAGAATCGCCCCTTCGGCGGAAAATGTTATGACTGCGACCGTCATCATTCTTTCCCGACGCGATATTCATGCGAAAAGGCCGGATCATAAAGTTTGGATGCGGGAATGTCTCTAGATAAGGCCGGCCCGACAATTATCATGGCTGTCTTTTTGATTCCTGATTTGGATACTTTCGTCGCTATGTCCCCCAGAGTTCCTTTGATAATAATTTGGTCCGGCCATGAGGCCTTGTAAACCAGAGCTACTGGGCAGTCTGATCCGTAATGGGCGCTTAATGTCGCCGCCACCTCGCTCAATTTGTGAGTTGACAAGAATATGCACAAGGTTGAATGGGTTTGGGCCAATATGCTCAGGTCTTGTTCCTGAGGCATAGACGTGCGACCTGATGTTCGAGTAAGTATTATTGTCTGGGCAAATTCCGGAGCGGTAAGTTCCGTGCGCAAAGCAGCGGCAGCGGCCTGAAAAGAACTGACCCCGGGGATCACCTCATATCCTATACCCAATTCGTCCAATTCATTCATCTGTTCTCTAATTGCGCCGTATATGGAGGGGTCTCCGGAATGTAACCGGACCAGATCGATATCCCGCTCCATTGCGTCAAGAAAAAGGGTCTTGATTTCTTGAAGATTCAGGTTGGCGGAATCGTGCTTTTCAGCGCCTTCAGGAAGCAAACCGAGAATTTCAGTGTTAACAAGCGAACCCGCATAGACGATGATGAGCGACTTCCTTAGCAAGCGATCAGCTTTTATGGTTAATAGTTCAGGATCTCCTGGACCGGCGCCTACGAAATAAACTTTCATAATGCTACCCCGTCTCTGCTCCCTACCAGTATGACCGACAGGTAGCCTCTGTCAGCGTCTCCGTGTCGCAACATATTTAAGTCCTTAACTACTTTTTGATTTTCCAACCCTACATGCGAAACGAACACACTTCGGCCAATTGCGCCCTCGCTTTCGAGAACTTCTAGAATACGGTCCAGGCGTTTGCCTATTTTCATCAGGACAACGGTCCCGCCGCTTCTAATAGCACGCTTAACCTCATCAAGATCATCTGCCGTAGGCACAATGGTTACAGGTTCTTTGGCTTCACCCACCGGAAATTCCGAAACCGCCGCGGCAGCGCTAAACGCGGTAATTCCCGGGATTGTAACTACATCAGCTTCGGGGAGCCGTCGCCTCAGTGCTCTCAGCATATAAATGTAAGTTGAATACAAGAAAGCGTCCCCAAGTGTCAAAAAACAAGCGTCTGAGCCTGTTTCAAGGACCTCGGCGATTTGACGGGCCGACTCTTCCCATCGCGCTTCAAGCTCCTTTTTATCCGTGGTCATAGGAAAGAGTATTTCATGAATCTTGGCCTCAGTGTGGAGATGCCTACGAGCAATCTTCAGCGCAAGACTTTCAGCGTCTTGTCGGGCCTTTGGCACGAATACATGAGGACACTTGCCCAAGACCTTGACCCCTTTGAACGTCACTAGGTCCGGATCACCAGGCCCGATTCCTATACCGTATAGTGTGCCGGTTTTCATATATAATCGCTTCTTTCTATTATAAGGACGGTTGTCTGTCCTCTACCGCCATACCGAAGTATCTCCATCCTGACCGAGCAAAGCGCCGGTCATGCTTACGAGCACGACGGCAACTTCAAATCGCCCTAATATACGGCCTGAAACCTTCCGTCGAATATCGGCCGCAAGTTCATCAGCCAATCCTTTTTGTTCCGTTGTCGACAACTCACGGAAAATACCTTCTACAGTCGGTCTCTCGGGAGGCGTCCGACCGAAAATTTTCTCCGCAAGGCTTATTACTGCAGGCACGGCGCTTCCAGACCTCGATGAATGGGTATCCCAATATCCAACCGTTAGCTTTGCGAGCTTCCCAGGGTGTCCAAGTATCAGTAGGCGATCGAAGTCGCAGTTCATAGCCTGCTCCAGCATGAATCCCCACTCGTTGCTAATCTCGACCACCTGTTCTTTCGATGGTCTAAACAGCTTCCTCGCGGCTTTTTCGCCGATGCGTCCAGGAACAAATACAGGCGCTGTCACCTTGCATGCGACCGCAACGTTAAGGGCGCATTTCAAGGCGTCCTGTAGTGCTGCGCTACTAAAGGGACGGACAATACCGGACGTCCCCAGGATCGAAAGGCCACCTTCTACACCCAGTCGCGGGTTGAAGGTTTTCTGAGCCAGTTCTTTGCCTCCAGGAATTGAAATGGTAACCCGCACGGCACGTTGGGTAACCTCTCTCACCGCATCTGTAATCATGCGCCGGGGCACAGGATTTATTGCGGGCTCACCGGGAGGCACGGAAAGGCCGGGCTTTGTGACCGTGCCCACGCCTTCCCCTGCCAAAAGGGTTATATCATTGCCATCGGTCCATCCGACAGCCGCTGATACCAAACAACCATCCGTGACATCAGGATCATCTCCCGCATCCTTTTTAACAAAAGCCCAGGCCGAACTGGTATTTCCCTCAACCATTGCCAGGGGGAGGGTGACAATTGAGCCGTTCGGTAAAGTAACGTTCACTTCTTCCGGTCTCCCCTTACCGCACAGGACCATGGTAGCGGCTTTTGTGGCTGCCGCAGCGCAAGTTCCTGTAGTAAAGCCGGTGCGATCCGAACTCATTGGAGTTTCACCTCGGGGTGCTTGGTGATCAGATCTTCAGGAATGAGTTCCAGCAGGCGCTTCCGAGCTTCTCCCAGGGTAAGAGGCAGACCATTTATCGGGACCCCGTCGTGTTCTTTCATTTTGTGCAGGAGGTCCGCGATGTATGGAAGCCGGAGGCACGCTTGACTGATCATTTCGTGATCACAGAAAATTTCATTCGCAGGGCCTTGCTTGAGGACTTTCCCGTGGCGCAGCACATAGATCCTGTCTGCGAAAAGCGGTAACAGATCAACAGAATGAGTCGCCAATATTACCGTAATTCCCTGCTCACGGTTAAGGCGATTAAGGAGCCTCATCATCAAAGCCTCCCCCGCAGGATCCAAGCCGGCTGTGGGCTCGTCAAGTATAAGCGTAGAAGGACGCATGGCCAGCACACCTGCCATCGACACGCGTTTCTGTTCACCAAAGCTCAAATGATGGATCGCACGCCGACGAAGGTCCGAGGCCGCAACACACTCCAACGACTCAGATACTCGCTGTTCAACCTCCTCTTTATCCAAGCCGAGGTTCCGAGGTCCATAAGCTACATCTTCCTCCACTGTAGCGGCAAAAAGTTGGTCTATGGGATTTTGCATTACAAGACCTACATGTCTGGATAGATCTTTACGAGATAGCTTACGAATATTTTTCCCATTGATATTAACGAACCCTTTTTGAGGTTCCAAGAGGCCCACCAACACTTTTATCAGAGTGGTCTTGCCGGAACCGTTGGATGCGAGCATGGCGACAAATTCACCTGATTCAACCCAAAAATTCACCTCATCAAGAGCACGAGTCCCTTCTTGGTATGTGTAGGCCACGCCTGACACCTCAACTGCTAATCCGCGATTCACCTGGGCCACCATTCCAAAATAAAATAGGAAGCCGCTATTACCGGCAAGGCAAAGATAACAAATGTGCGGTCGGAAAGACTTATCTTAGGTAGAGATTCAAACGGTAAACGTCCCTGATAACCCCTAAGCGTCATCGCCTCGTAGGTCCGCATTGCTTGATCCAAGGATCGGGTAATTACTGTGCCCGCCAATGTACCCATAGACAACAGGGACCGTCTTGCGCTGGAATAACCCAGTCGTAGTTTCTGGGCTTCAGCGACGTCCGTGGTCTGATCGGCAAGTGTAAATGTATATCGATAAATTAATAGTGCGACTTCCACCCAACTTTCCGGAACATGAAACCATCTAAGCGCATGAAACACCTTGTAAGCCGGGGTTACAAAGCCCAAGAGCAACATTACACTAACAGAACCTAGGACCCGTGAACCCAATACTATCCCATGCGCAAGACCTTCTCGAGTCGCAGTAAACACCCACCCCAAAAGTGAAATGGAAAAAATAGAGGTTCCAGTTATACTGAAAGCCTGCAAAACCACAAGGGTCAGAACAATTCCAAGCGGTCCCGCAAGTCTTACAAATACCAACCTCACCGGCATTCGCAGGGCAAGCATGGTTGACACGCATACGACAAATACAGTCAAGGGCACAAAAATCTTGACTGAAAAAATCACGGCCAAAATCATACCGGATGCCACGATCATTTTTGCACGGGCGTCCATGCGTGTGAGAACGTTGTCTCGACAGGCAAAAATGTCCGAAAACAAATCAAACATTCGGCGCCTGACTTACTGATTTTGTTTGAGGAGGAAAAAGCTCCCGATAGTAGTACCCGGCGGTGAATCCTCCGACTATTCCCGCCAGAAGAAAACAGAAGAGCAACACATCTCCCTGCGCAACATTAATATAGGGTTCTCGAGGTGGTCGTCCCGCCTGATCGGCGAATTTTTTCACTACAGATTCATCAACACCGGACCATTGCGCATCAGGCTGGATTAAGCCTCCTACACCTATTCCAACCAGCAGCAAGAGCGCTCCGCCGACAATTAGTTTTTTCACGCTGTGCCTCCTCTTGCGAACATCGCGAGAAATTCCGGACGTCGCGCATGAATAAAAGAATAAGTCCCTGCTGAAACAAAGCCTTCCAGAATTCCCAGGGGCACCTGGGTCGGCACAAACGCAAGAAGTATGGTCAAAAACAGTTTCCAGAAAGAAGCGTCAGTATGTAACGCTCCTGTCAAAATAAATGCGGTCATACCATAAGTCGCCCAATCTGAAAAAAGACCGGCCAAAAACGCTGCTACAAACCATGAAGCCCCTATTTTTCTAGATAGAATGAATATCCCATATCCAGCGAATGATCCAGCGACACCCATAGAAAAAATATTCGCCCCTAGAGTAGTTAATCCACCATGAGCCAAAAATAACGCCTGGAGAGTTAGCGCTACGCTGGCTACAACAACACTCAACGCCGGCCCTATGAGGATTGCCGCTATTCCGGTCCCGCAAGGGTGTGAACATGTGCCTGCTGTAGGAACCGGGATGGGCATACACGAAATTACAAACACTCCGGCGCCCACAAGTCCTACAAGGGCCTTAAAATATGGTTCTTTTTCACTTCGGATACGTAGGCTTCTCAATCCGAAAAATATGAAAGGTACAGACATCAAAAACCAAAAACCGGCCCATTGCGCAGGTAAAATTCCTTCTGAAATGTGCATGGCGTAAACACGCTCAGGGGCCGACCCCAGGATCACGAACACGAATAGTACAATGCCAATTCTAATAAAAGTTATCATCGGTTACCTTCCTCAATGGTGCGGATCGTGGTTCTGTTCCAAAAACCTGGCGGCGTCTTCCGGTGTCATAGGCACAAATTCGTGTTGTCCGGGAGGCACAGGAAACTGGCGCCTAGGAGGCAAAAGCAGTTCACGTACATCGCAACGATCTAATGAAGCGGATATTCGTCTCTGTACGAGATGCACCAGGACATCATCGAATCCAAGATTTTCGCCAAGCACCAATTTTACGTTCGGATATTGAGCACCTATTTCTTGCATCATCTCAGGGATATCCAGGACCAGGTGCAGACCGTCATGAAGAAAATAGGGTATGACAACTATCTCTGTGGCCCCCTGCTCCACGCATTTCTCTAAAATCTCAGGAAAGTGAGGACCAAGTCGGGACATGTAGCAAATCTCAACTATGTTGTACCCGTATTTTATTCTCAGACCAGCCGCAACTTTCTCCATGTGTTTTCCGGCGTCAGGTACTCGGCTACCGTGACCCATAAGAATTATGGATTTTTTATTGGAATCACCCAATTTGGCACCCTCCTTCCGGCGCCGATAGAATATTTGCCGGCTAATTGGCTTTCTAAACCGTTGAAGCTTTTTTGGTCTTCTTTCATCTGGCGGCCGCCAAGGCGCAAAGAGCATGAATTGCGCTTACCGCTAGAGGACTGCCTCCTCGTCGACCTGAAATGGCCACGTATGGCACATCAAGAGACATAACCTCATCTTTACTTTCCGTCACGTGCACGAACCCAACAGGCATAGCGATAACAATCGCCGGTTTAATACCTTCTTCGATGATTAAACGATTCAGTTCCATGAGCGCCACCGGCGCATTCCCAAATGCTGCTATGCAACCGTTCAGTATGGGTTGCGCCTTTTTGACTGCGAAAAGAGATCGGGGAAGCCCACTCTCAATGGCGGATGAGGCGACGTCAGGGTCAGCGACGTGACAGACAATGTCCTGCGGGGAATAGTTCGAGCAAACTTGTCTTAACCTCGCAATTGATAAACCTGAACGTATCATGTTGGAGTCCACGAAAATTCCGGCCCCTGACCTTAACGCTTGTGTAGCGGATTCTATTGCATCTGAAGAAAACCTTATAAAATGAATCAATCCAAAATCGGCTGTTGTATGGACCATTCGCCTGACTACTTGCCATTGGTCAGACGAAAACCCGTGAGGGGGCGCCTCCGTGTCTATTATTTCAAAGGATCGATTCTCTATGGCCTCTGCGCTCATGGGATTGTCATAAAGATCTCTTATAAGAGGTTTCCTGATTAAGTCGGAATTAACGGGAATCTTGTTCATATTATTTTTCCTGACACTTAAGGTTTTTGCAGACTGAAACAAAATGGCTTACTGAGTCGGGTCTGGAAGCAAAATGGCCATGAACATAACTGGCCAGAATGTTGCCCCGCTGAAATCCCTCAAAATGCTCAAGTTCCTTAGGACGGCGTCTCACTCGATATGCCCAAGCCCAGTGACTATTTTGAAGAGGATCTCCAATTAATTCAGAATAATGAAACTCATGGCCCCTGATCTGTCGCCCCTTGGCCCCGAAAAGGGAATCTTTCATGAAAATTACCTCGACATACCCCAAAGATTTTAATCTAGGCAACATTCTGGTCCAAGTTGGGAGCAGCCCGACGAGTTCAAATTTTTCTCCATCTATCGATTCAATGCCTTTGGACAAGTACATTAATCCGCCACATTCGGCATAAATTGGTCTGTCCGTATCTGCAAATCGTCTGATTGAGTTGAGCATAGTCATGTTTTTTGAAAGTTCATCAGCACATTCTTCCGGATAGCCGCCTCCGAAATAAACGCCATCCAATCCGCCAGGGAGCGATTTGTCTTTGAGGGGCGAAAACTCCACCAGATCACATCCTGCAGCCGCCAAAGCCTCCAGATTGTCCGGATAATAAAAATGAAAAGCTGAGTCCTTTGCGACGCCTAGGCGCACAAACTTTTCGACAATCTGTTTCTGCAAACTTAATGAGTTCTGAGAAATATGTGGAGCGCTACCGGCAATTTCCAAAATGTCGCCCATAGAACAGCGGCGTTCCATAGCTTCGCCTAATGTATCCAAAACCTGATGGTTTAATATGCTTACATCAGCCGACACTAATCCAAGGTGACGGCTCGGCAGGCCGGGCAATGAGCCTCTGGGAATGGATGCCAGCAACTTGGGTAGGCCGAAAGCCTTGAGAGACTCAGACAGCCACATCCCGTGTCGCTCGGAACCACAGTGGTTTGCAATTGCGCCTGATATTTTCACTTTCGAGTCAAAAGTCGTAAAACCTTGAACCAGAGCGGCTATACTGCGTGCCAACCCATGAACGTTTACCACCAGGATTACGGGCGCACCCAACCACGAAGCGATTTCTGCCGTTGAGCCTTCAGGTCCCACAGCGTCACTGCCGTCAAACAGACCCATGACACCTTCAATTACTGAGATATCAGCCTGCGAAGCTTTGTCGACAAACAACCCTTTCACGTAATCTTTATTTGTCATCCAGCCATCAAGGTTGTAGCAGGGTCTGCCTGAAGCCATCGACAGATAGGTGGGGTCTAAGTAATCAGGGCCGACTTTGAACGTTTGCACTCGGAGCCCTCGTTTCCTGAGAGCGCTCACAAGAGCCAGCGTAACCGATGTCTTGCCAACACCGCTATTTGTTCCTGCTATTACTATTCTGGGACAGGGAGCCGGCAATCTGATCTCTCCTTAGTTAATCGGCAAATCTTCGAATGTCGTCACAAGCCAATCAGCTTGTAAACCCGTTTCATATCCAGGCTGCGGCGCACTGATTCAGCCAGTCTATCCAGGGCCGGTTCCAGGTCGTAAACCGAGCAGATTTTTCCTATTGGCTTTAAGCCGCGATGTTTGCGCAAATTGTCTATAAACCATCTTCTAAATTCATCCGCATCAAAGATCCCATGTAGGTATGTGCCCCATATCCTTCCATCCAATGACCTTGCTCCGTCTGTTCCGCCACGTTCCAGTTCCACTATGGGCCGTGTGTCAACACATTCGCTTTGCCCATGATGGATTTCGTAACCACGAACGGTCAAATTGGACTCAACGTGCAAGCCTGATACACGTGTCAGGGTCTTTTCAGGGGCGAGGACCGTAGTAACATCAAGAAAACGCAATCCCTCGAAGGCTTTGCCGCCTGATTCCAGACCATGTGGATCGGATATGCCGCCCCCCAACATCTGGAAACCTCCGCAAATACCGACAACCTCGATCCCTTTTTCCGCAAGTTCTCTCAATCTTGAGTCAATTCCTCTGTTTTTGAGATACTCCAGGTCCCCGATAGTATTCTTACTGCCAGGTAAAATAATGGCGTCGGGCTGATTTAGGTCATCACGATTGCGAACTATTTTTAATCTTACGTCAGGTTCTGCTCTAAAAGCGTCAAAGTCTGTAAAATTTGAAATATGGGGCAAATCTATAATCGCCAGTTCCACGGAATCGTCGGGTCCTCTCCGGTCATCAAAAAGGCCCCCCTTGAAGCTTACAGAATCTTCTTCAGGTAGACCCACATTCTGAAAATTCGGCACAACTCCCAAGACTGGCCGCCCGGTATGCCATAGTGTGTAATCGAGCGCATCGTTGAGCAACTCCTTGTTGCCCCGGAAACGATTAACTACAAAACCGGCGACCATCGATCGTTCCCACTCGGCGAGAACTTCCATGGTCCCGATAAACGATGCGAAAACCCCTCCTCGATCAATGTCACCAACGATCAGGACCGGCGCTTCGGCATAACGGGCCATCTGCATGTTGACTATGTCGTGATGTTTTAAGTTTACCTCACCCGGACTTCCGGCGCCTTCGAGAACCATGACGTCGAAATCAGCGGAGAGAGAATCATAAGCCGCCTTAGCGGAAGCAAAAGCCTCCGGTTTGTAGCGCACATACTCAATCACGTCCATGTTGCCGACTGGTTTACCACATACTATGACCTGGCTCCCGGTATCGCTGTTGGGCTTGAGCAAAATTGGGTTCATTCTCACATCGGGTTCGAGCCTGCACGCTTGAGCTTGCACGACTTGAGCCCGCCCCATTTCTCCCCCTGAGCTTGTGACGAATGAATTCAGAGACATGTTCTGGGATTTGAACGGCGCCACCCTGTAACCATCCTGAAGCAAAATTCTCCCGAGGGCCGCTGTCAACACACTTTTCCCAGCGTTAGAGCTTGTGCCCTGAAACATTAAAGCAGCCGGCTTTAATGTTTTGAAAGGCTTGTGGACAGCAATCCCCATGGCTTTTCGGAGAGATTCACACAACCGATTGTTCTGTTCGTAAGTCCTCACCGCTACTCTGAAGAATCGCTTATCCAGTCCTTGAAAGTTCTCGCAAACACGCATAGCGATCCCATCACGCAAGACCCGATCAGCAAGCTCTAATGCGTCCAAATCTTTTCGATCAATCCTTACGAATAGAAAATTCGCCTTACCCGGATAAACAGTGAGTCCCGAAATCGATTGCAATTCAGTTTCAAGGATTTCGCGTTGTTGTCTTACAAACGATCTACTTTGTTCCACATAATGGCTATCCCTCAAGGCCGCAACTCCGACCGCCTGGGCTATACTGTTTACAGACCACGTGGGTTGAATTCTTTTGATGGAATCGACTATTTCAGGCTCACATATAGCTAACCCCAGCCTTAATCCCGGGATAGCATAGATTTTGGTCAGAGAGAGCAGCACAATTACATTTGGGGGCCTGTTACAAGTTAATGAATCAATATCGTCGACAAAATCGCCAAACGCTTCATCCACCACAAACAAAATCGAAGTGTTATTGATCGCAATTTTCCTAAGAGATTCTCCGTCAACAAGCAAGCCTGTCGGGTTATTGGGGGTGCAGACGAAAACCAGTTCGTCGCCACGCAAAGTAGATTCCAAACGTACCAAATCCGGTAAAAAGTCTTCGTTCTCCCGCAGCAAAACAAAATCAACCTGAAGTCCGGCAGTTTCGGCGGATGTAGCATAATCCACATACGAGGGCGCCAGGATCACGGCCCGCTTTTTACCGAGCGCCCTTGGAATCAAGTGCAGGATCTCGGAGGATCCATTGCCCACAAGAACTTGATCCGGAGCGCAACCATATCTTTCGACCGCCGCTTTAACTAAATCGGCGCATTCCGGATCGGGATAATGAACCACTGAGGCGAGTGTAGAACTGACGACCGGACGAAACCACTCCGGTAATCCCACGGGATTGATGTTAGCCGAAAAATCAAGGATCTCCTCGGCTGAGAGCCCGGAAAGATTCATCAGATGTCTTAAATTACCGCCGTGCTCGAACCTTTTCATGGTATTTCCCAGAGCCTGATTTGCGAGTCAACTTGTTAAAGTTGAAGTCTGACCTCTGATTCCGTCACAAGTTCTCAACATGATGAAACAAACCTAACAATTCAAAAACTAACCTTATCCGAACTACTCCTGCGCCTTGGATACCGAGGCTTCTTCAAAAGTGGCGATTTCTGTCAGTATCCGCACTGCCGCCTCAACCAGGGTCATGGACAAGGCGGCCCCGGTCCCTTCACCTAACCTAAGGTTTAGATCCATTAGTGGTTCTTTGTTCAAATGCTTCAACGCTACTTTGTGGCCCCTTTCGACACTTTGATGGGAAGCGATCATATAATCTGAAGCTTTTGGACAAATGCCGTGAGCTATTAGCGCTCCAGCAGTGGAGATAAATCCATCAATAAGTATGGGTTTTTGCATTGAGGCTGCCCCGAGGATCAGTCCGGCTATACCGCCGATTTCAAATCCTCCGACTTTTGCCAGGATATCCAGTGGATCACTCGGGTTAGGCTGGTTTACCTTAAGTATTTTCTCTATGATTTTGACCTTGTTCTGAAACTGTCCGTCATCGATCCCCGTTCCACGACCGGTAACCTCGGCTGGATCAGTTCCTGTAATAGTGGCTACAATAGCGCTGCTGGGAGTGGTGTTTCCAATACCCATGTCACCGGTCCCGAAAAGATTGTAGGATGAGCCAAGATCCAGAGCGATTTCGATTCCCGCTTCAATTGATCTAACGGCCTCTTCTCGCGTCATTGCCGGGCCAACGGCAATATTTGAGGTTCCAGTCCTGATTCGCTTTGAAATAAAACCGGCGTGGTCCTTTATCCCCTCAATTTTGCCGGCCACTCCCATATCAACCACCACAACGTGTGATCCGCTGACCCGCGACAACGCGTTTATTCCCGCTCCACCATTAATAAAGTTGTAAACCATTTGCACGGTTACTTCCTGGGGATATTTGCTCACGCCTTCAACCGCTACGCCGTGGTCCCCGACCACGACCACAACAACCCTCTTGTCCACCGGTGGATTGGTGCATCTCGTCATAGCGGCCAAATCCAGAGCCAGGTCCATCAGACGGCCCAATGCCCAATGTGGCATAGTAAGCTGGTCAAGCCTCTGTTGCGCTTTCTCGCGAGTAGCCGCGTCAGCAGGAAGGATTTGTTGTGTCGTTTCATCAAGAAGGCCCATTTATATAGATCCTTTATCCAATATGGTTCGAAATCCACACGATATGAGGAAAACCAGCACTGAGTGCCTGCATACGTCCGATCGGATTTTCCCGCCTGAAATTCTGCTTCCAAGTGGAATATTCGTAAGATCAAACGGTTCCTAAATTGTGAACGAGTTGGCTTGAGATTTTCCTATTGGTTGTTAAAGTAACAGGACTATGAACTTGGCAGGTCAGTCACAGGACATAAACAGGGATGCAGGGCATAAAAAATCCCCGGGAACTATAAGTCCCCGGGGATGCCGTTTATCATCCCATGTGCCACGCTCTTGGTCCACGAAGAGCCGACATCTCTGGTCATGGACAGGTCTTCTGGCTTCCGGTTCTTCCTAATCGCCGCCCTTCCCATCCACAAAGGACAGTGGTTATACGGCTTTCGTCCCCGGTCACAGCGGCGGGTCCGCAACGGATTTGCACCGTTTTCCCTTAAATCCCTAAAGGATCAGTCCATGACTGTTTTCAGCAGGCTAACAGATGATCATTTTGTTGTCAACAGGAGATTGTTTCGATCTGCAGATCCCGAAGAACATGCGGATCATTTTCTTGCCACCCTACAGCCCGGAATTCAATCCCGCAGAACATCTATGGGAGGAAATCCGTGAAAAACCTGGACTTTTGCAAGAGGCTCTAATGAAAAGGGAATGGTTCTCAGACTTTTTCGCAGAGAGCAGCGACACCCGCCTTTCACTTGGTGGGGCCTCTGCCGTCTTTCACAAAAGCCTTAGCGTGTTCCCAACTTTTCTCGAGAAGCTCCAGTGAGCCGCTCCTGACTTCGGTTCTAAGGCCGTACAGTTCGTTGAATTCTTCAACGTGCGAGGCCATCTCGTCTTCAGACATAACCGGCGTCGGTAAAAGTAGGCTTCTTTCGTAATTGGCCATGAGTCGTTTGGACATTGCCAAGTCAATCTCACCGCACAAATCTTTGTGAATCAAGGTTTTCCAATGACGCGTAAAACCGGAATTCATAAAGAATGTCCCGGCCAATTTGCACTGTTCCTCATAATAATTTTCGCGTCCGCCGATCATGAGACCCACACAATCATCCACAGGATGATACGTCTCCATAGGCAAAAACACCGGCAATCCTGCGTGGGCGAATAATTCATCAGGTTTTTCCAGGGCGTTTCCGCACAGGCCGTAACCAAGGAGAATAGCGTCGACATACGGGCCCATCTCCACGGCCGCTTTTACCACACCGTCTCTAAGCTTCTTTATTACGGTGTGCAACCCAACTTCCATGACCCGGACAAGAACTTCAAACTCATTGGCCGACTGTGGGCTGTACTCTTGCATATAAAGTATAGTGCGAGGCTTTATCCCGCTATTTTGTTGAAAGGCTTCGATAATGCCCCGAGAGAAATGGTCCTCCATGACTGTAACGCTGGTTACATCCGGATCGTTTGCAAGCAGATGGGCAAACTCGAGTTCCAGGATTTGACAGGTTATGATGCCGAGAGTTGGTATGTAATGACCCCTTTTACAATCATCGCTGAGAGATCGACGATGTTTCAGTTCAGGATTAACCTTCTAAGTCGGGTTCAAACTCTATGGAAACAGGACTTGGCACATTCAGCCCCAGCTCAACTTCAGACGCTTTTATAATGGCCACAGGCACAGGACAAGCGGAATGTGGCAATTTTTCCGAGGCCTCATGAAAAACCTTGTTTGTCTTATGGCTCATTGAGACTATATCCTTGACTCCCAATAAACCTTTTTGCTGTAGAATAAATCCGAGATCATCGACAGACTCACAATCGGACTCTATTTCGATTCGTACCTCACGTTTGTTCTCTTTGCTGGCTATAATACGAGTCACGAAACCACATGCGCCTGCTGTTACTTTAACTACCGTCAAATCGTCCCCTCCCGAGCTTCGAGTTCTCAATCGCGGCTATAAGGTCTTCAGCGGGTGGAATTATGCACTCATACGTCAGTGCCCCATCGATGGCTACCGCGGGCAAAATCCAGTGTGGTCAACGAAACGAATGCGTATCAACCAGTTTGAAGGAAAAATGGGAGGCCTTGAGGCCTCCCCGTCTCGGATATCATTTCTGATGCAATATCTCAGGCGCTACGATGCCTTCCAAGTGAGGAAACTCGTCCTTCATGTGAGGAATCTGCATGGCCTGCATGAACTGGTCCTGGAAATCCGTCTCAACGGTCAGTTCGACGTACTCCACGTTTCTGGAGACCCAATTGGCTTCTTCCCGCTTTGCTCGGTTCAACAGCGCTGCTCTTGCCCCATCGCCGGCAGCATTGCCCACCGAAAGGACGTTCTCAAGGTCGCAGTCAGGAAAAAGACCCATGATCAATGCCTTGGTCTTGTCCACATGGGTGCCGAAAGCACCGGCAATCTTGATCACGTCTACTTTGTCGAGCCCCATGCGGCGCATCATAAGTTTGCAGCCCGTGTACAGGGCACCTTTGCCCAATTGAATTTGCCGGACGTCCTTCTGGCTTATTACCACATCCTTTCCGATTGAGGTCTCATTGGCCCAGGCAATAACAAACTCAGGCTGTTTTGTATCGGGGTTGACCCTGTAGCGAGTGGACTTCTGATTCTTGCTGAACCTCCCACTCTTAGAGATCACTCCGGACGTGTAAAGCTCAGCCAGCACGTCGAGGATGCCCGATCCACAGATACCCTTGGTTTTCATTTCTTCCGGTTTGGAGTAATTCCTCCACGCGTCCCGGCCTATGACCTTATAGTTGACTTCATGAGTTTCCGGATCAATATTGATGCGCTCAATGGCCCCAGGTGCGGCGCGCATGCCGTAACTCAACTGCGCGCCTTCCAAAGCTGGGCCGGTAGCACAGGAACATGAGATCAGCTTGTTCTTGTTGCCCAGCACCAGTTCTCCGTTTGTGCCTATGTCGATAAGGAGTTGCATCTGTTCACTCTTGTACGGCTCCTCAGCTACAAGCACTCCAACGTTGTCCGCGCCTACAAAACCGGCTTCGTTAGGCAAAATATGTACGTATGCGGAGTCATTCAACTTTATACCGAGGTCTCTCGCATGGATATCAAGGCTTCTATGAACAACCGGTGGGAAAGGAGCAAGCCCCACGAATTCGGGATCAAGCTTCAGCAGGATGTGGTGCATAGCGGTATTGCCGACAATGGTCATGTCTATGACGTCATTGGGATTAAGGCACAGATACGTCTTCTCGTCTTTTTCCGGCTCCTCTTCCTCTTGCTCCGTATCGGCTTCAACCGTGTCGGCCGACTCATCCGCCTTCTTGCCTTTCTTTTTCCTCTTCGGTGGATGGGTGGTTTCGCAGGCCTGGACCACAAGACTATTCAAGCCGTCCATGATGTCATTGCTCATGGTTTCAAGGCCGTTGGGATTCATCATGTGGTAAGTTATTCGAGCCATGACGTCTTCGCCGTATTTACACTGAGGGTTCATCATAGATACCGTGGTAAGGACTTCCATGGTGCGCATATTGCAAAAATAGGCGGCTACCGTCGTGGTGCCCACGTCTATTGCTATGCCGTAGTAGTCTTCCACTTTGCCCGGCAGGACCCGAATGATCTCCCGATCCATCCAGACAGCTACCGTCGCCTGCCATTTGCCTTCGCGCAAACGTCCTGGGAGCTTCCTCAACGTGTACCAGTCAATGCTCAGGTTCTTCAGACCGTACTCGCGTTCCAGTTCCGCGCAGACCCTTTCATAGTCCCCTGTAGGCTCCTCGAATTTCGGGGGAGTCACCTCGACATGGTACATCTTCACTGCAGGATTCCAATCTATATGGATGTCCCTCGCTGCTTTGCTAACGACCTGTTTGCCCGCCCTAGCTTCTTCAGGGACAAAGACCAGCACATCGCCCTTGACTTTCGCCACGCAGGCAAGTCGGTATCCTTGTTCCTTCTGTTCAGGGGTGAAAAACTTGTCTTCTTCCTCCTGCCATCCGCTCGTATGGTTCTTGTTTGAGGTAATACCGAACTTCTCGAAAAAACCTTCTTCGATCCTGACCTTACACTTGCCGCAGACTTTCTTTTCTCCACAGAGGGCTTCTATGTCTACGCCCAACTGGCGAGAAGCCTCTATCAGGTTCGTGTCTTCATCTATCAACCCCCGTCGAGCAGAGGGCTGGAAGATCACCATGTGCTGTTTTGTCTCCATTAGGCAATTCCCCTTCTATTCCTGGCAGTCATTTGAGTGCCTGTTTCATGTTGTCCGTCCTCACGGTTGGCGGTGTGACGACACAGAGCAAAGCTGAAAGAAACTTTCTGGATGCTAACCCTTGCGGTTAGAGCAAAATTAATTAGTTACTGTCATATTCTGAACTCAAGTCGCAACAATCCCCGGGACACGACGGATAACCCGCCGCGCCAACGCTCATGTGGCGTGATCATATCTCGATTCTCCGATGCGGATGTTGGCCCGGACTTATACCGGATCATCGGCTAAAAGAGAGCAACCACGGTCATCCAAAATGTTCCCGTCCAGCAACCGCTTGATTACGCTCATGCGCATCGACTTTAGGCAGATCAGCGCCATGAGTTATTTTTCTCTATTCACTGTAGCGCTGATCCCCCTGCTGCATACACGTATGGGTATCTAAAACACCTTTTCGGATCTAGTTCTTAATCAGGCTGGAACACCCTCGTCCTTCAGTTTACGAAGCTGACCGATCATCTTTATGGCTTCCTGTACCGCGTTCCCTGCGCTTTCGGCATAACCGTCCGCCCCGAAAAGGTTAGCGACGTCCTTGGTAACTGGAGCGCCTCCGAGCATGATCGCCACATCAGGGTTTTTCTCTTTGATCATCGCTATGACCTTTTTCATACCCATCATGGTCGTAGTCATCATCGCTGATAGGGCCACTATTTCAGAATCGGTGCGCAATTGCTCTTCAGCGAATTTCTCTAGAGGCACGTCGCGGCCTAAATCATGGACAGTAAAACCACCCACGTCGAACATCATCTTGATGAGGTTCTTTCCTATGTCATGCACGTCACCTTGGACGGTTCCAATAACTACCTGTCCTCTAACATTTTTAGAATCGCCGATCTTAAGGTGAGGCTTAAGTATATCAAGGCCGGCATAAAGAGCGTCAGCGCACATGAGAATTTCCGGGACAAAGTATTCCTGACGGTCGTACAGATCACCAACTATCTCCATGCCTGCGGCCAAGCCATTCATGATCGCGTCGTAGGCATCGAGTTTTTCGTCAACGGCCATGTTTGCGTATTTTTTAACCCGGTCTTCTTCGTACTCCACCACCCCTTCGGAGAGATTCTTGAGAATTTCTGCGCGTTTTTCTTCTGAGCCCATTTACTTTCCTCCATTCATTGATATGCAGTCTTTTATAGTCTTCCCACCGCTGGAGAAGGCTGCTTTCCAAGTTCCCTCACAGTATTGACCCACGCTTCCACATTTTCCGGCTTTACATCAGGCCATATGTCGCAGCCTGGCCAAACGGCATCTACCCCGGCGTCAATGCAGCCCTTTATGACCCCCGGCACTTCAGAGGCCTCTTTCTGGCAAAGAGTTCCATACGGATCAAAGTTGCCCAATAAGATAACATCGTTACCAATCTTTTTTCTGGTTTCAACCAGATTATTCTTTTGATCAAAGCTCAGAGCGTCTGCCCCACAGTCATTCATTTGATCCACGATGAGATCGGTTCCACCGCAGATGTGTAAAATCTTCGGAGATTCCAGTGCAGCGAAGATATCTATTAAATATGGCTGAATAAGTTGCTTCCACATGCGTGGAGATAGAAGATCGGTCCCGGATCCCATTTCACGGATTGTAATATAATCTATCCCCAGGGCCTGGTAACGTTGCGCCACGTCGATTACCACGGAGGTCATTTTTTTCATAAATGTGTGAACTTTATCAGCTTCTTTCTTGATTCCCTTGAGCAGCAGATCAAGTTCGATCACCTGTCCACCCAACGTGAAAGGCCCGAGCACCCAGCCCCCAACACCATATTTCCCCTCTGAAATAAGCTTCTTAAGGGCTTCCTCTACGACCGGCATTCTGGCCTTCGACGCCCAGTCAGTGTTGATATCGGCTGCATCTAGGTTTTCCCACTTGGCGGGCACTGTGGGATACAGTATACCTTCAGCGTTAGCGTATGTACTGCATCCGCGGCCCATAGCTTCAGGAATGGTACACATATCGTAGGGAACGATAACTGAATCAAACCCAAAAATATCAGCGCTGAGCGTCGCAGACTGAGCCAGATAGTTTGGGGAACCGTGCACCTCAGCGAAACGTATTCCCATTTTGTTTATAGCCTGAACCGTTACCATTCCCATTCCGCTGAAAATGGGCATTGTGTCTACGGGTTCACGTTTCATAAACTTTTTTACCCGTTCTTTAGGGGTCATCGCTGCCATCTGTTAATTCCTCTCTTTATACAACTTCAACATAGCCAGGCCCCGGGTTGAACATTTCCCGGAACACCTTATTGTCTCTACATGCCTTTTAGTTGCTCAATAAAATCCGGGAAGAGCTTCCTCAAGGGATGGGTCTCCAATTCCGGCAGTTTCTTGGTTTCCCCGTATACTAATGTAGCAAGGAAAGCGTCGGCCATCGCCACTGCCGGGAAAATCCTATCTGATCCAGCCATGGGGCCGGAGAAGATCATGTCATGATAGAAACATGAAGATAGCGCTTGCAATGCGGCGTCAACTCCGGACCAACCCTTCTGTCCCCACATTTCTCGGGCCGCTTTCCACATATATGAACCATTGGACGGAGCGCTTGCGCAAGGAAAGCCCCACTTTTCTTTAATAAGCTTGTTAGATAAAGAGCAGAGAGCGGTTGCAGGGCCATTCATTGCAGACGTGTCCACGAACAAACTTTCGAATTTGGCGCCTACCTTTTCGATCGCGTCCAGAAGCTTCTGGGTCCCGCTGATTCTACCCGAAGGCATCTGATCGGCTGCGTCAAAAGCCACCAACAGCACATGTTTTACACCTATGGCGGCGATTTCCCTGATCTCTGTCTCCAAGTCTTTTTCCCAAACTGTAAGACTATTGTAGAACATTCGATCCAAAAGATTCTTTTCAGCGCAGTAAGCCGCTGCTTCAAGCTTTGGCTTCATTACCCAAGCGTCAACGCAAAACGGCATGCATGTGACTTCAGTATAAAAATCTACATAAGTTTTAAACTCTTCGCCTTTGGTTCCGACGATATCCACCATGTACGGAATCCCTGTTTCCATACATAGCTTGTCGCACATTTTAAGAAGTTCCGTGGCACGCTGTCGGTCAAAGCCTTCTTTACGCTTACCTTCGAAAACCTTGTCTCCTTTTTGAAAGATCGAGGGGACAATTACTGTGGGATAGGTACCCGGCTGGCCGCCGAATTTAACTCCCCCGACCTCGCACACCTTCTGCTTGGTCTCAAAACTAAACATTAGGGTCCTCCTTTTTCATTGTTTTTTTGTTTTCAAACACACGATAAAAGTTGAGAGCGGATGGCCATATAATGGCAATTCTGTCTATGACCATCTTGTCCGATTGACATTTCTATCATTTCTTGACCATGTGATGCGGGTATTTTGCGTAGTATGTATTGTAAAACTCTACCGCCTCAATAATTTGATCCATGTGTTCCCCCGGAACATCGTAGGGCATGTCTCAACCCGGGGCGAAAACGTATCCTGTGCTACCCCCGGCCGCTAGTGAAATCAGAGCGTCTTCTCGAGGGGACACTAACCCTAGAGACATCGCTAGTGTCAGTTTCAAGTTCCCGCCAAAACCTACGCCATGTTTTAAAGCTACGTCTCTTACATAGTTCAGGTTAAGCTGCTCATCGATGGCAAACCCATCGGTCCCTACCGAGGCCACTTCTTCGAGACATTTGGTGGCGTCACCACAGATGAAAAAACTCGACACCTTACCGGCCTTTTTGGTGGCCTTTACAGCATGCTGAGTAGCAGGTGTTACAAATTCGCGAAAAGTCTTGGGTTTAATCAGAGAAGCTACGGGGTCCGCAATGGCGATTACATCACACCCAATTTCTTCAGCATAGATCTTGGCCGCTTCGCCGGCTACTTTACCACAAAAATCAATGATCTCTTTCGCAACAGCCTTGTTCTTGTACACATCGGTAAAAATTCGGACACCTCGCAAATGACTTGCCAAAGTCAATGGTCCACACAGTATCCCGTATAGGGCCACATCCGGTAGACCTGCCTTCACCTTTTTGCCCGCTTCTATTATCACGGGCCAACGGCCATCCTGAGAGCCCGGAATCTTGATTCCAGATTCGGCCAATGTCTTTTTCTCAAGTGGATGTCCAGTAATTGACGGAGGGTTATCGGGCCACCATTTGTGGCTACACCCCATGGAAATAGCTTCGACGGTGAGATCAAACAGCAAAGGAATTCCATCGGCCTTATACCTTTGGGCCGCATATATGACACCTTTTGCAATTAGGTCCGGATCCTGGAGGAACTTGTCGGCAGGTTCACCAATCAAAAAAGCGCTGTGAACACCCGTATAAGGAACCCAAGGCACTTTTTCAGTCGCAAGTCCCTTTACGGCATTAATAACATGCTGTTTGCCCATCTTTCTCCCGAATCAGACGAGTTGAAAATTATCCTCCGGATTTAAGACTAACGGCTGTTCATGACCCTGTGTAGTGACGCTACGGTTCGGAAGATAGAATGTCAAGGTCTACTTTAGGTCTAATATAGTCTAACAATGGTCCTGACACATCACCACAGTCCAAGTCTAACCTCTACAATTGGGATGACTTCTGATCTACTTGAATTGGTTAGGTTTACACAATTTTGTGTGTTGTTGATATCTACCGGAAGTTGACTTTTATCTACATCCCTTTTTGTCAAGTGTATAGACTTAGGCCTGTAGAGACTAAGGCCTAAGACCGGAGTTTTCCCAAGACGCTTGTCTGTATCGCGTAATATGTTGAATTCGCGTTGTTTTATGGAACCAATTGTGTTGTAACACATTATTGTTGCGAAAAGCGCGCAATAAGACTTGACATCGCGGGGTAGTGTTGTAAA
>JAPLJK010000056.1:0-9610 GCA_026388625.1 Deltaproteobacteria bacterium
TGACCTTGAAATCCGCCCACCTTCCAACAGGTCCTCGGCTCGGCTGTCGGCAGTAGCGAAATCCCTATAACCACATACATTATTATTTGATATCAAATCATTAGCCCCGTTTTCTCCAAAAAAATACCCGGAAGATCCGTCGGACATCAGAGAAAACTTCGTCCAGATTCTCCCTTCCTCTCTTTAGATCGAAATAATCCATGGCCTTTGTGAGATAGATGAGGGAGTTAGGATCAAAACGAGCTATTGCGTTTTTACCAACCTTGTGGATAAAAGCCTGAAATTCAAATTCCGGCTCTAGGGTGTAGGAAGGGCCTCCATCATTACTGAACTTCAAACCGAATCGGTCACTCATAACCTCGCGATCCATCCAGATCATAATTCCAAACATCTGTGCCAAACCCATTCCGGACGCCGGCATTTTTTTGCCGTAATAGTCCCCGCCATTAAAGTCCGGGTCCCGAACACACAAGACCTTTTAATTGAGAAAATTTCTAAACAATTAGTAACGGGTGCCTAGTCAATCAGCTCGTCTTCAATCAAACTCGGTGAGCGAATAGCTTGTGCTGCGTCCACCCGCGGCGTCCTTGGTCAAGATATCGCTTCGGACGAGATCGGCGATGTCCCTGAACGCAGTGTCTTGCGAGCATTTGGCAAGTTTCGCCCATTTGGAAGAGGTGAGCTTGCCTTCAAAACCGTCAATTAGCCGATTAAGGATGATGCGCTGACGGTCGTTGAAACGTGCGCCCTGATGCTTCTCCCAAAAGCGTGCTTTCTTTAGCACGGCTCCTAATGTCGTTTCCGCGCCGTCGAACGCGGCGTCCAGACAACCGAGAAACCATTCCAGCCAGGACGTGATGTCGAGATCAGCCTTTTGGGTCGCTTCAAGGATATCGTAATACGCACTGCGCTCCTTTCGGATTTGAGCGGACACACTATAGAAGCGTTGCGCTCCCTGTTCCGAACATGTCAGCGCCTGATCGGCAATCGCGCGGGCAATCCGGCCATTGCCATCGTCAAAAGGATGGATGGTCACGAACCACAGATGTGCGACGCCCGCCTTGAGCACCAGATCAATTGCGTTCTCGCCGTTGTACCATTTGAGAAAGGCCTTCATTTCCCTTTTGATACGCCTCGCCGGCGGCGCTTGGTAGTGCGTGCGCTCGCGGCCTAGGGGGCCTGAGATCACCTGCATGGGACCAGATTGATCGTTGCGCCATCCGCCGACGGTGATTTTGACCATGCCGCTGCGTCCAGTGGGAAACAAGGCAGATTGCCAGGCGAACAGACGCTCTTCGGTCAGGGGGGTGTCATAGTTTTCGGTGGCGTCGAGGATCATTTCGACGACGCCTTCAACGTAACGGTCGGCGAGAGCAAGAGCGCCTATATCCATCCCGAGACGGAGGGCAATCGAAGAACGCACTTGCTCCCGGTTCAGCGCTTCACCCTCAATCTCGCTCGACTTAACAACCTCCTCGGTAAGGGTTTGGAGGGTGGCCTCGGCACGTAGCTTGAACCCAAGCGCCTCCATTCGCCCGATCAGCCGCCCCTGCTTGTGGCGCACGGAGACAAGTGGTTTCATCAATTGCTTCTCGCTCCAACGGAAACTGGGCCAGTCTCTTAATTCGTAGATATACATCGTTATTCTCCGCACCTTATGCGGATATTATGCCGGCTATTCACCGCAAGGGCAATGACAACCCTTAAAGTTTAAGGTTAATTTATTTTCATTTCCAACAAAATACTAGCCAAAGATATTTGAAATTTTGACTGCATCGGTTCTTTGTCCGATAATCTTGTTGGATTGCAAGTTACGGAGGAGATGTCCGATGGAGCTTTTCAACAGACTGTTTGGCAGCCTGCTCGTCTTTTGTATACCACTGTTTCGACAGGGTTGTCATCAACGGGTACTTGTTTGGGTTGTCGCGACCGGAGCAGTTGTCGTACTTCTATCGGAACGTGCTTGGCATAGAGCCGATTACGAAGGAGGTCTTGTCCCAGAGGACCCAGGAATATCAACGATGGGTGGAGTCCTATGCCCGCAACCATACCATTCCTATTGAGTGGGCAGAAAAAGGGGTGAGGAAGGAAGATTACGTGCTGCCGTTGCTCAACAAGATGAAACGAAACAACAGGCACGGGGTATACCTTATATTCAAGAGTATGGAACAGGGTCAGACTTTCCGTTGCGCAGTCCCGAAATATCCTACCGCTGATTCCAATTACCGTATTCTCCGCAAGCAACGGAGTCGCTTCACCCATTATTACTTCTACATTCACGACGAAGTGTTGGGGCCTATGGTAATGCGAGCGGCTTCGTTTCTTCCTTTTCAGACCACCTACTACTTGAATGGCCACAACTTCATAGAAAAGGAGCTTGAGAAAACCTCCATTCCTATAACCTTTCACAAGAATGACAACGCCTTTCTCGCGACTTCAGACCCGGAAGCCTTGCAAGCAGCATCTGATCGCTTCACCCCGGAAGTGATTCGCAAACGTATCCAGCACTGGACCATCATATTGGCCCCGAAATTCTCTTTATGCGAACGCAAGGCAATCAACTTGGAACGCTTCTATGCGATCAGTCAGATCGAGTTTTGTTTTCATCTTTTGTAGGAACTTTCCTATCCACAAAATATTCGAGCGCTCCTGCGAGCTGGGACTGTGGAAATTTACAGTCGACAAGATTTCTTAGGTTTTTGGAGTTCGGCTGACAAAGAGACTGCGTGGCAAGCTCCATACGACCCTGGATAAGATCGAACACGGACATCATATTTTTCGAGCGTATTTCAAGAACGCTTTCCTGAAGCAGTATGAGAAGTTCTCCACTTTCCTGCGAACAGAATTGTGCAGCAATAATCTCTCCGATTTCCGAATTAAGAAAGGCCTAGACAACCTACCAAAGATACGAGAGGCGTTCATGGCTATCACCGATCGCTTCATCACTGCTCAAGCTCAGAATTTCAATGTCCACGTGGACTTCCCTCTTTTTCAACGGTTGGCGCTTCCGATACAAGTAGGCAAAACCAAGATACCCGGCATCAAAATCCATAATACCCGGATAATTCGCCTCATGGAGGTGTTGCTACACTACGCTTCTGAAGCCAATGGCTGGACCTCCGCATAAATCCATAGTAAGATTCGCAAAACCTTCAATCTCTCCGAAGGCTACACGATAACGCAACTACGTTACGACTTGAGAAAAATGAAAGCCCATGGCCTACTGGAACGCCATGATAGACGTTACTCTTATCGCTTGACCGAAAAGGGACGCAAAGTGGCTCTCATGTTCGTCCTCTTCCACAAGAACCTCTGCGGCCCTATCGCAAACTCCCTGTTCCATCATCGACCGGAACCATCCCTCCTGCCAGACTCCAAGCTCGAAGCCGCATATCACAAAGCAGATGACGCCCTACAGCGGATCATTAACATATTGGAGGCCGCATGATATCTGAGAGATAAATTCTCAGATTGCGGAAGGTAGAATCTATTGCCCTTCAGCCACCATTCTTTCCTTCAAGACTTTATGCAAGTGTTTGATTCGGAACTCCTCTCTGAATGCCGCTGATTTACTCAATTCCAGAGAAGACCAGACCAGCCGGACAGGAAGTCTCGATTTGGTGTAACGAGAGCCCACTCCTTGGTTATGTTCTTGTACTCGGCGTTCCAGGTCAGTCGTGGTTCCGCAGTACAGGCTGCCGTCGGAGCATCGAAGAAGATAAACTTGCCACGACGTCATTGAATTCCTAGCCTATGGATGTGGCCCTCCCTGAGGGCACAACGGCTCCTTTCTAAAAGACTGACTTGTTGATGGCCTTTTCAGGGTATAGCAAAACAAATTCGTGTCTCATTGGTACAGGAAAAACAATCCTGCAAGCATAACGGATGAGCCCATAAGGCGAAACCTAATATCGCTCATTCAATTGGGAACCAGCCTACGCCAGACGGGAAAACGCCTCATATATTTGTTAATTTTGAAGCTGATAGAGTGCGCCAGCACAAAGGGAATGGCCAGTAACAGTGGAGCAATATTTTTGGGGAGGAACACGCCTGTGCTGAACAGTTTCCTCGTAATCCGCAACACCTGTGTCGGAGTATAAAACTGCCGGGTTATTCTTGAGGCGATGCGCTTAAGCCCCGGACGGCCGACTCCTTCACGGTAAACTATCCGGTCGTCCCCGACGTAATAGCCTGGTGTAGACTCAACTAACTCTCTCAGAGGAGAGTACTTCTCTATACGCAGCTTCTGATAACTTATGGAATCCAGCCCCAACTCCCTGGCGAAGACAGGAATCTGCATCATTTCGTCGTCCGTTTCGGTCACGTTCCCGTAGATGAAGTATCCGTGATAATAAAACGGGTATTTTCGAAACGTCTCAAAGGCCCTCCTTACAGTTGCCGTGTTGAAACCTTTATCGAGTTGGTCGAGAATCCGGTCGCTGGGTGACTCAATGCCGAAAAGAAACATCTTGATTCCTGCTTTGGCCGCTGCTTCCAGGACTTCCGGATGCTCGAATATCTCGATCCTGGCCTGGACGATAAACCTTTTTTCAATCCCCTCTGCAACAAGCCTTTCACAGATGGCCTTGGCCCGGGCCGGATTAATAAAGAAGTCCTCATCGGCAATATGGATGATTCCGGCTGACATCTGCCGGATCTCCTCTATCACTGAATCCACCGAACGAGCTGAATAAGGGCGCTTCTGTCCCCATGGGTTGAGGGTGAAAGTGCAGAACTTGCAATTGCGCGGGCAGCCTCGGGAGGTAAGGATGATGTCGAATTCTTCTCCACGGAGGGCAAAACCTCCCATGTTGAAGTGATACTTTTGTTGCCGAAGAGACCTGTTTGGGAAAAGACGACTATCCAGTTTCTGAAGAGGGCGTTTGGAGTTGTGAATAACACCCGACCCGTTGCGGTACGATAACCCCAGGATATCTCTCGCCTCCACGCCGGAAGCTATTTCGGCAATGGTATCTTCTCCTTCTCCCCGAACGACAATGTCAACTCCTGGACAGACATCGAACACATCCTCCATGTAGTCGGTGGCTTGTTTTCCCCCGACCACCGTGAACACCTCAGGAGGGAGGCTGTTTACTAGTGAGCACACTTCAGAAAACTGATATTCCCAGTTGATACTGATACACAGCAGGTCTATCTCCTGGGCTATGAACTTCGTCAATGTCTCAATATTGCGCATGGGGCCTGGAAGACGCAGGTCAACAAGGGTCACCCTCTCAACGTGAGCCTCAATTGCTGCTGCGATATATTCGACTCCCGTGGGAGGGAAAACGGCTATCCCCAAGGATCCGGATTGGCTGTCACGGTAGTATGGATGTAGACAGAGGGCGTGCTTGTAAACTGCACTCAATGGGTTTCTCCTTGCAGACCAAGTCCAAGAAGCGGAGAGGCCGGAGTTTGAGTCATCGAACTCCGGCCTGATCTTCACAACTACATTACAGACACACTGTTACCAGCAATAAATCTTGATGCCTATTTTCCGGCTTCTTTGGAAAAGCATACCACAAGTATTGCAGGAGTGCGCTAAAAGATACGAACAAGGGCTCTTTGTGAACGGGGAAAAAACGGATAGAATTACTCGTAATGTCCTCGATACGGGCTCCTATGTCCTAGGATCTTAATCCTTGCATAACGCCCGTGGTCCTTGACGGGAGGTCGACTGGAGAAACGCAAGATAAGCCTTATAAATTTAGTTACAGCATGATACCTTCCTTGTCAAGGGGTGTTATTATGAGGAAAATCAAGGTTGACAGTAATCTTCTGGGAATATAGGCTGCGTCAGTCGGGACTAGTGAGGCCACGGTTCCGTTACAGTCCTTTTTTCTTCTGCGACGCTTCTGAGGCGCTTGCGCATCTTTTGAGAACAGGCTTGGCCCCATTGAGCCATGGCGTCGAAGCCAGTGGGCGCCACATAGTGCGGCACAGACCGTTCCGAAGCGGTTACCAAACGGGATCTCCACGCGCCTGACCACCTCCCGATCTTCTGTCAACGCCGCAGGTGTTGCAGGATTCATGCCCCCCTTAATAAACAATTCCGAACAAAATGTTTTGAAAAAGTGCTTAATGGTGCAAATACTGAGGATTATGGCCTACTATGACATTGCCCTGGCAGAGGAGTTGACAAGCAGATACAACCTGTTTAGTGTGGGCTACAGTTTTGATGAAAATCGAAATTGTATATTAGTGGAGGACAAATGAAAAAATCGCTGTTGATAGTTTTGGGGATGGTGATGCTCGCGGCATCCTTCTGCTTCGCCGCTGAAAAACCTGTGACGGAACCTGCGCCTGCTCAGGCTCCCGCTGTGGCCCCTGCTCCACCGCTGGCCGGTTCCGAGGTAGTAGCCATCGGTGTCACGGTTACAGAATTGACAAATGTCATAAATGGCTGGAGTGTCAAGAAGAAGATTTTAGGGCAGTCGGTCTACAATGACAAGGATGAAAAAATCGGCGCCGTAGACGATCTTATAATTGGCCCAGACAAAACCGTGACTTATGCTATAATTGGTGCAGGTGGATTCCTAGGCATTGACAAGAACGACGTTGCAATCCCTGTAAAGCAGTTCCAAGAAAAAGACGGCAAGTTCGTTTTGCCCGGAGCAACGAAAGAAGCCGTAAAAAAGATGCCGCCCTTCAATTACGCGAAGTGAAATTAACTCCTCGAGAGACTGAGAATAATGACCTCAGGCAAGAATGAGGCGGATCATTGGGATCTGCCTCCAATTTGACTCAAGGAAATTCTCTTCATAGCGCATTTCCGACCTAGAGGTTGGCAAAAGGCGTTCGAGTTAGCTAATTACACGTATAGTATCAACAAGTGTCCCATAGGGAAAGGAGGTCGCAGTGAAGAGATATCGTATTCCCCGGGTGGCTCATTGTAGCGATGGTTGCCCTCTTTGGTCATGAGCAGGACATAAAAAGGCTCATTGATGAATAGCTGGTGAGCCGGCACTTATCCTTCAGTGGAAGGTGCCGGCTCTTGCTTTTTTATTGGCCCAATAGAACCGATAGTATTTATCGGCGATATCACTCAGATCCAAGCCGTCGACCACGTCACTGACCGGAGTTTTTCCAAATGGGGGTGGTCTTCACCTGCAACGGGCTGAGAACACGAATGAATCACTCCGCGTTAGTGTAGCAACACTTGTTCGATTTCGTTTAATCTAAAGAGGTGCCACAGCTTTTCCTGTACTCTGCTTCGTTCGGGATGCACCTGAAATATGCACAGAAAGGGACACGTCCAACGGACATGCAGGATTTGTGCTTTCATTCTTCGATTGACTCCAGTAAAAGAGGGCAGGGTCGAAGCATTGCCGGGTTGATGTCGGTGCGGACAAGGCCCAATTGAAAATTACCGGATGACATCTTGCGAGTGTCCCATCATGTTCATTAGCCAATGATATACCTGTGCAAGAAGTTTCAGGCCAATACCAGCCACAGCAGCGTAGCCGGAGCATCCAGGTGGCTCATGGTTCTCGCAGGTCTCGTTGTCCTTACTTCCCAGGTCTCCCTGAGCGGCGAACTACGGATAACGCCGGATGATAATCCCAATACCACGCGGGAACATCCTTCAGTCAAGCGCACGGAAGCACCGTGGCCCATGCCCGAACCACAGGATTCCATGCTGGAGCCTGGGGGGAACGGCCCTTCCCGGTCCACTAAGGAACCGGATGTTGCCTCCCTCATCCAACGGAGAATTGCCGGAAAGAGACTCGTGGAGCGGGATGTGGATGAAGAAGAACGATTCATGAGAGAGGCAGTGCAAATCATCGATCGGGACACGGCCATGAATTGGATGGCTGCCTTTATATCCTCTAAACCTCTGAACTGTCCTCAGAAGGAACAAGCTCAGTGGATTGAAGCCATTATAAGCGCGGTTGAAAGAAATGGTCTGCCCGTATCCAAGGAAATGTTGGCCCTGGTTGCAACGATAATCTCAATAGAATCGGGTTTCCGGGTCGATCCGCAGGCGGTAGATCCATCCAGGGGGGAGGATATTTTTAAACTGCTCGAACGGGCTGAGACGGATCTCCACGCCAAATTCGGAAGGGTAATGTCGATACCGCCTCTTCCCCAACTCTATCGTTCTTATAGGGACAAGTATTATCCAAGGTTGCTGGAATGTCAAACCGAAGGCCAGATCGAGGTGGTCGCACAGAGCATGGCGGACGACCTGCAACGGGATATTGCCTTGCTGCCACGGTTTCTGAGGTCTATAATTGCCGGAAACATCGACAAGCTCGTCAATGTAGTAAGAACCAAGGGCTCCATGCAACTCAACTTTCCCCGAGCTAGACAGGTCATGAAGGAACGCGGTGAAACATTTACCGATAAGGATCTTACCGATTATATATACACCATTCATGGAGGGGTCGATGTGGGCGTGGCAGCTCTGAAGCCCATGTTCGTTCAGTACGCCGCTCGGTACGCCGTTCCAGCGAACCTGTCCTGGCTTTTCTTCATAGGAATGGACTATAACTACGGGCCATTTTCCAGCCGAAACATGATGGAACAGATCAGAATCAGAGATCTATCGGGCCGCACAATAGCCATCGACGGAGATTTCATGCACTATGACGACAAGGCGAGGCCTGAACCCCGGGATTCTGAGACCTTGCAGGCCGTGATGTCAATGTTGCCCTCTGTGCCAAAGTCTGCCATTGTGGACGCGTTTCTTCTGGAAAAGGATCCTCATTACATTTACACCGAAGTACATGAAATGATTGTGACCGCGCATAGAGACAAGTTCGGTGAAACTCCATTTGCAGTGATCGGCGAGTTGTGGATGGGCGAGAACGCCAAGATAAAACATGGGACGACTTGGAAGACACAGTCATACCTCAACAAACTCGATCGCTATCTGAATTCAGTGCCCTGGGATCTGTGAGCAGACGGTTGTCGCGAAAAAACCTTGGATAGCCCAACATGAGGAAAATCTTGACATTATATAACTTTTGGGCGAAAATCCATTCATGGATACTCCAAGGGCATGGCGCTGCGTTCCATGTGTATCATGGAGCACCCAGCCGGAAACCGAGTCTAATCAGTGCAAAGCGTCATCCATCCTGTCTTTCGTCGTCCTGCTTGGGAAAGATGAAGCTGGATATGGCGACCCGGATCAGACGGAGGGATTATGGGAAGGAAGATAGTTCTGATAGGTGTTGGCCTTTTCCTCATGTTGTCAATGCCTCTGCCTGGCCGGGCAGACCGTGACGACGTGGCTAAATCGTCCAACTGGTCCAGGATGGTGCATGAAGAGAATTCCGTCATCGCGAGCGTGCTGTACATTCCCTATATATTTTTACAGCTTCCTTTCAGAATCATCGACGGTATATTCAATCCAAAGCCTGCAAGCCGTGCAACTGTGCCGCCTCCAGCCCATAGAGCCGATGAGTGAGTGATACCGAATCACTTTCGCAACATTCAGGATGACGAACCGCCAGAAACTTCCAAAAAATAATAATAATGAGTAAACCCCCGGCTCTGCCGGGGGACTCAAGAAGTTTGACAGTTCCGGGAATAGACAAGAGCTTTTGTGTTCCGAAGAGTTCAAGTTTAAGAAACGGGGCATCCCATGGACGAGTTTCCAAACATA
>JAPLJK010000089.1:0-25191 GCA_026388625.1 Deltaproteobacteria bacterium
AGTCTCTTGACTCATACCATGACCGGTATCTGAAACGGAAATCATTACATATTGCCCGGGTTTGGCTTGCAGATATACCCTGCAATACTCTTCGTCCAGTGTAATATTTCTCGTTTCAATAGTCAGTTTACCGCCAGATTCCGGCATGGCATCTCTAGCATTGACAGCAAGATTCAAAAGAATCTGTTCCACCTGAACAGGGTCTGCATTGATGACCGGCAACTCACTTTCCAAACTCAGCTCAATGGCAATCATCTTGGGAATTGTACGCTCCAAGAGTTTTTTCAGTTGGGTAACTTCATGGTTGAGATTTAAGGAACGTGGCTTGGTATCACCCTTTCTACTAAAGACCATGAGCCTTTGAACAAGATCTGCTCCTCGCTTGGCTGTGGTATTTATCGTATGCAACTTATCGTAGTCAGGGTGATCAGGATTCTTACCAACGAGAAGTATTTCTGAATACCCTAAAGCAACCTGAAGCAAATTGTTGAAGTCATGTGCTACACCACCTGCAAGAGTTCCTATAGCCTCCATTTTTTGGGCTTGGAGAAGCTGAGACCTCAAACTCTCCCTCTCTTCTTCCGACCGAACACGTTCCGTAATGTCTCTTGCAACAGCAAGAATATGATCTACCCCATTCAGCACTCGATTAAATTCAATAATTGAGGCTGATATAAGTCCATATCGAATATCTCCGTCCTTGGTACGAAAAGGAGCTTCAAAACCGGCAACTTTTCCTTCAGTTTTCAGCTTCTCAGTCCATCTATTCCTGTCTTCAGGACTATCCCAAATATTAATTTCAAGGGCGGATTTACCGATAAGCTCATCTTCCGCAAAACCAAGAGTCTCCTGAACTCCTTCATTAGCGGAAACAATTATCCCGTCAACAAACCGGGTAATTGTGATAGCATCAGGGTTCAAGTGAAATGCCTTGCTAAATTTTTCTTCACTCTCCCGCAGTGCCTCCTCAGTCCGCTTGCTCTTAGTGATGTCTCTAGCAATTCCATGGAAACCAATAACTTTGCCAGTTTCATCCTTAAGAGGAACTGCATTTGTTCTGTGCCAGCGCCATTCTCCATTGATATGCTTTACAAGGTACTCAACCCCATCTTGTCTTTGTTCCGCATTGAGCACTTTCTGTAGAAACTCTACACACATAGGAATGAAATCTACGTGAACAAACGGCTGGAAGGATTGTCCAACTACCTGATCTGTTGGGTGACCTAATAGCTCAGTCCAGGCAGGAGAAACGAATGTGAATATCCCTTCTGTGTTGAGCGTGTAGATGATGTCATAACTGTTCTCGACCAAAAGACGGTACTGTTCCTCACTCTCCCGCAATGTCTCCTCAGCCCGCTTGAGTTCGGTAACATCCCTAATTATTCCCCGATATCCGAGAATCTTTCCATCAACGGACTTTATGACGGTTGCAGTGAGCAGGCAGTCAATCGCTGTTCCATCCTTCTTCACCAAGCTCAGCGGATAGCCCTTGACTGCACCCTTTTGGTCTAAGTCATGTGTCACCCGCTTCCTGTCTTCAGGAGTCCCATAACATTTGAGGATGCTTGTCCCCAATATTTCCTCTCGCTGGTATCCAAACATGTCAAAGCAAGCTTCATTTGAGTCGATGGCCGTCCCGTCAACTCCTGTAATAAAGACTCCGTCTGTTGAGGTCTCGAACAGACTACGGCACTTCTCTTCACTCTCATGAAGGGCCTCCTCCGCTCGATTGCGTTCTATAATTTGGCCTAATCTTTCAGTGATTGTGTCGATTAGGTTTCTCTCTTCCTTCAGAAAAGGCCCCCCATCACTTTCCGGTGCTTCATCTAAGTATCCGACCTCTAGGCCCCCTATACGCTCACCATACACAATAATGTCAGCAGTTTGTTTCGAGAGAGGTGCCTTGTAGTTCTCCGTCTTGAACTCTCTATCTTGTAGGATAATAGTCGCACAGGTGATTTCAGGGTACTGCCAGGATTGCGGAATGATATCAACGACTCCCTGAAGTAACTGGTCTAGTGATACTTCGGATTTCTCAACTAATTTGGAAATGGTATAAAGACAATTCAATTCTTTGACACGCTCGTCGAGTTGATGACTCTTGGTCCGCAGATCCTCCTCCGCTACCTTCCGCTCGGTGATGTCCACCAATGCTCCGTAGAGACGTAGACTATCCGGAGACCCCGAGTCCAAAACACATTCAGCCAACGAGGTTACCCACACTACCTTACCGGTTTTATGAGCCAGCCGCAGCTCACAGGAAGCTGACGTACCCGGAGCAAGACCTATTACTTTACTGTCGAAAATAGGCAAATCCTCATCGAACACCAAGTTCCGCCAGCAACCTAGTGCTATGACGTCATCCTCCGAGTGACCGGTAACTCGTTCCACAGCCCCCATTATCCAGTCAATCGAATAGGCGGCATTGTTTGACTTGATGCAGGAATAGGAAATGTCGGAGGTCATGGAAGAGATACGACGGAAACGCTCTTCGCTCTTTCTTATAGCCTCCTCCGCTCGCTTCAACCGTAACAAAGCCTTGACTCGTGCCAGCAACTCACGGTTCGATACCGGTCGAGCAATATATCCATCCGCGCCGGTCTCCAAGCCCTCGGCTTGATCGTCCGAACTTATTCGAAGGCTGGAGAGCAACACGACGTAGCTGTCCGCCAAGGTCTTATCCAATTTAATGCGTTTGCACACCTCTATGCCGTTTATGTCAGGTAGCATGACATCCAGTAAAACCAAATCCGGTTTTTGTTCTATTGTGAAACGCAAACAGTCTGTTCCGGTTGCTGCCTCAATAGTCTCGTAACCCGCAGATTTCAAAATTCGGGACATACCCTGCAGCAAGTGTGGGTCGTCATCTACAATCAGTATTCGGGTCTTCTCATTCATTTCATCTGCCTCTGGGGTTGCGGTTAGTCCGTTCCGTATTTCAATCTGACCTCAGTCATATTCACAAGAGATGGACCCAACCAAGAAAAAGTTCACAATGATTGAGAGTGTAGGATTTCAAATTCAATGGACAGAACCAAGGTGACGCTCAATCCCCATCCAGTACCTCACGAACCAACCCCAGAAGTTGTCTCATATTGTACGGTTTCTCCACCAAGCCCCTGAATCCGAATACTCTTGCCTCTTCACTCGTTCCATCTGATAAGAAACCGCTGGATAGAATGACCTTGACCTTGGAATCGATTTTCGCAAGTTCCTTAAAACACTCCTTCCCACCCATCTCCGGCATGATGAGGTCCAGAATCACCAGCGAAATGTCACTTTTCTGATTCCTGTAGAGGTCGAGGGCATCTCTTGCACTAGTTGCCGTCAGTACGGTGTAGCCTGCTCGTGTAAGAAGCTGGGAACCTATATCGCAGAGGGACTCTTCATCATCCACCAATAGAATAGTCTCGGAGCCACCCTGAAGAACTGCACTTTCCTGTTCTGAATCTTCTTCCAGTTCCGTTGAGACCACGGGGAAATAGATACGAAACGTGGTCCCGTGACCAGGCTCACTGTAGCAATTGATGAACCCTTCATGATGTTTCATTATGCCATAAACCATGGCCAGTCCCAGACCTGTACCCTTGCCCTCACCCTTGGTAGTGAAAAATGGTTCAAAGATGTGCTGCACAGTCTCTTGACTCATACCATGACCGGTGTCTGAAACGGAAATCATTACATATTGCCCTGGTTTGGATTCGAGATGCGTTCTGCAATACTCTTCATCCAGCATAACCTTTCTTGTTTCGATGGTCAGTTTCCCGCCAGATTCCGGCATGGCATCTTTGGCGTTGATAGCAAGGTTCAAGAGAATCTGTTCCACCTGAACAGGTTCTGCATTGATAACCGGCAACCAACTTTGCAAACTCAACTCGATAGTAATCATCTTGGGGATTGTACGCTCCAAGAGTTTTTTCAGTTGGGTAACTTCATGGTTGAGATTTAAGGAACGTGGCTTGGTATCACCCTTTCTACTAAAGACCATGAGCCTCTGAACAAGATCTGCTCCTCGCTTGGCTGTGGTATTTATCGTGTGCAACTTATCGTAGTCAGGGTGATCAGGATTCTTACCAACGAGAAGAATTTCGGAATACCCTAAAGCAACCTGGAGCAAATTGTTGAAGTCATGTGCTACTCCACCTGCAAGAGTTCCTATAGCCTCCATTTTTTGGGCTTGGAGAAGCTGAGACCTCAAACTCTCCCTCTCTTCTTCCGACCGAACACGTTCCGTAATGTCTCTTGCAACAGCAAGAATATGATCTACCCCATTCAGCACGATAATTGAGGCTGATACAAGTCCATAGATAATATCTCCGTCCTTAGTACGAAAAAGAGCTTCAAAATTGTTAACTATCCCTTCGGCTTTCAACCTCTTAATCCATCTATTCCTGTCTTCAGGGTTATCCCATATATTAATTTCCGGTACAGTTTTACCGACAAATTCCTCTTCCACATAACCGCTGAGCTGCTTGAATCCTTCATTGACTGACACAAACATTCCATCAATGAGCCGATTAATTGTGATAGCATCTGGGCTTAAGAAAAATGCCTTGCTGAATTTTTCTTCACTTTCTCGAATAGCTTCCTCAGCCAGCTTGCTCTCGGTAATATCCCTTACACTCCCTTGAAGATACGCCTTACCTTTCAGAGTAAGGGAATTCAGGGTCACCACTGCGTCAAAGGGCGAGCCATCTTTGCGACAATGTTGCCAATTGAATGTCTGCGGACCGGATTCTATGGCTGATTTAACGTATTTGAGCGTCTCTTCTTTCGAATCAAGGCCATCTGGTTGCTTCTCAGGTGAAAATTCCATTGGTGTATGACCAACCATATCTTTTTCCTCCTGACAGCCAAATATTTGAAGGGCCTTTGGATTACATTCAATGAATTTTGGGCCGTCCGTCAGGAATATGGCGTCATTGGAAGTCTCGAATAGAGTACGAAATCTTTCTTCACTTGAACGCAACGCATCCTCCGATTGCTTGCGGTCCGTGATGTCAATGATATACCCTGCAAGATAACGTGGATTTCCATCAATAAGGATTGGAAACTTAGTTGTCGAATAAAATCGACCATTGAGTTCTTCTTCAATAGTGATTCCCTTGCCTTCTTTCATAACTCTCATATCGTCTGCTACCGTGCTCTTTGCAAACTCGGACGAAAAAAGTTCATCATCGCTTTTGCCAAGCAATTCCGTAACTGGTTTTCCCACCATCGTTTCAAAGTTCTTGCTCAGCCGTAGTGACCTGAGGTTCTCATCTTTGAAGAACACATAAATGGGGCTGTATTCCATGAAGTACTTGAAGATTTCTTCACTCTCCAGCAGTGCCTCCTCCGCTACCTTGCGATCAGTAATGTCTGCAATGACTCCAACCGTTCCTACATGTTCTCCTTTTTCGTCTCGGATTGAGGAAGTTGAAAGATCCACCCACAAGATGCTCCCATCTTTTGCTATGTAACGCTTTTCGATTCTATACGAGTCGATATCTCCTGCCATCAGGGCTTCTAGGTTGCGCCTAGAGATTTCACTGTCATCGGGGTGGGTGATTTCCGAAAAGGTGAGTTCCCGTAACTCCTCGACTGAATAACCGAGCATACTGGATAACGCCTGATTCACATCAACAATTCTTGCTTGTCCGTCAAGTAAGTTGATCCCAACTGTCGCATTTTCAAAAACGGCTCTGTATTTCTCCACACTCTCCCGCAACTCCTCCTCAGCCAGCTTTCTCTCGGTGATGTCCACCAATGCTCCGTAGAGACGTAGACTATCTGGAGACCCCGAGTCCAAAACACATTCAGCCAATGAGGCTACCCACACTACCTTACCGGTGTTATGAGCCAGTCGCAGTTCACAGGAAGCTGATGTACCCGGAGCAAGACCTATGACTTTACTGTCGAAAATAGGCAAATCCTCATCGAACACCAAGTTCCGCCAACAACCCAGTGCTATGACGTCATCCTCCGAGTGACCGGTAATTCGTTCCACCGCCCCCATTATCCAGTCAATCGAATAGGCGGCGTTGTTTGACTTGGTGCAGGAATAGGAAATGTCGGAGGTCATGGAAGAGATACGACGGAAACGCTCTTCACTCTTTCTTATAGATTCCTCCGCTCGCTTCAACCGTAACAAAGCCTTGACTCGTGCCAGCAACTCACGGTTCGATACCGGTCGAGCAATATATCCATCCGCGCCGGTTTCCAAACCCTCAGCTTGATCGTCCGAACTTGTTCGAAGGCTGGAGAGCAACACGACATAGATATCTGCCAAGGTCTTATCCAACTTGATGCGCTTGCAAACCTCTATGCCGTTTATGTCGGGCAGCATGACATCCAGTAAAACCAAATCCGGTTTTTGTTCTATTGTGAAACGCAAACAGTCTGTTCCGGTTGCTGCCTCGATAGTCTCGTAACCCGCTGATTTCAAAATTCGGGACATACCCTGCAGCAAGTGTGGGTCATCGTCTACTGCCAGTATTCGGGTCTTCTCATTCATTTCATTAATAAGCTGTGCTTTGGTCTTTTCATCGTCTTGCATGGAAGGCTCCTCCTGACGGGAAGCTGTGCTATTGAGAAGGGAATCTTTAGCACACAACTCTCCACAAATAATTAATGGGTTAAAACAAGGCAATAGTCAAATTGTTTTTCTTGTGCTGAAGCACGAGGCAGTTACATTAGGGAGCAAATGATGTGGACCGCTGTGTCAAGATAAGAAATTCCGTCATTTTTCCTTTGATTTTGAAACCCAACTCTGTTACCAAATAAACTGTTGATTTTATGTACCAGTCTCAGCTCTCGGACTACAGAGGTCAAAATGAAAAGAATACTCGTAGTTGACGATGAGACAGATGTTCGTAAACTGCTAGAAGAGACACTGAAGAGAACAGATTATGAGATTCTTCAAGCAGGAACTGGTGAAGATGCCTTGGTAATTTCAAAAAAAATGAGACCGGACCTGATTCTAATGGATATCATGATGCCTGGAGACCTGAACGGAATAGAAGCTACGAGAAACTTGAAAGCTGATGTCAGGACCAAGCAATCTAAGGTCATCGTCCTTACCTCAAGTAGTAATTTGAGGGATGAAGCAATGGATGCCGGAGCAGATGCCTATTTCTCAAAACCGTTCAGCCCACTGGAACTGCTCCGAAAAATCGATGAATTCTTGGGTGAAACTTACTTTGGGCGAAGAGAAGAAGTGGGATTAAGTTCAAGACAAATCAACTTGATTAGTAATCTTCCTCAACTTTCTCATTTAAAACAATGGTAAAAAGCTAACGAAACCGGACGAATAAGCTCAAGAAGGGGCGTCTACTGTTGCATTCAGTGATTCCAGCAGCACGCTGGAATATATGCACGACACAGAGCGAGAAATCAGACTAAGAATTACAAGCACCAGGATTACTCGCCCCCAAATAGGGGTTCCCGCCACAGTCATCGCGCCGGAGACAAGTATCAGAGAGAAACAGACGTAGACCATCAACTTGCCGACCGCAGAGGTTTCAAATGGGTACAGGAACAAAAATTTGGGGCATCTCCAATTCTTCCAATCAGCCTCACTTGTTGTCCCAACAGCGGGTTTGGCGTCTTGTGTTCCGAACCCCTTCCAGTTCCATGTTTATGGTCTCACGATCAAACCACTCAGGGTCAAAATCGCCTCCTAGCCATTCCAATGTGTCCTCGTGTTCCGAGTGCTCAGGGTTCTTGATAATCTCCAGAAGTTCTACATAACCCCAGGGACCTCCGGAATCCTCAGGCGGACAGGAGCGTTTGCCACTGAGACAAACGGGATATTGAGTTCTGGGGTCAATGGGCAGAATCTTCTCCAATAGGATCTGGTGTTCCCAGTCGTCCCCGAAGTCATACACATAGAAGAACTTCTCCTTTTCAGCGGTAATCAACTGATCCAGACGGACTTTCTTTTCGTCCAACACATCCCCTTTTTCGAATTGTGACAAGTCGCCATAACTCACCCCATGGATATCAAATTCGTGGAGATGTCCTCCTATCCAACCCATGACGGTTTGAAGAATTACCTCAAAAGTCTTGAGTTTGGTGTTGGCAAGGACTTGAATCCTTCTCCATATCGGTGGTCTGATTCCTTTAAGAGTGACCTTCATTTGATACACGACAGTGCTGGGGGCTATCCGTGTCGTTGATTCTTTTTTCGGCTTCTTACCCATTTACTTCTGGTTCACCCTTTCCTTGAAAACTTTACCGACCTTAAAAAACGGCAGTTTCTTCGACAAGACTGCTGTCTCCTCACCGGTCTTTGGGTTGCTGCCTGTGTATTCTGCGCACTCTCGGACCTCAAAAGTTCCCCCCTGGAGGCCACAGGTTTTCGTCTTTAGGGTCACGGATGTGAGTTCATTGCATTGTGCGTAATCCGATGAAGGCAAAATGGAGTTGTCCTCACCAAGGGGTGACGCACTTTGGTATTTCACTTTACGATGTCTTTGGCCAATTCCACGGCTTGGTGTCGTGCTTTCTCTGGAATTGCTTCCGGTGTCGTGCAGGAAGGCACGAAGAGTTGGCCCACCAACCGAGCTTTCGAGTAATCCACCAGTGCGCTGAACTGTTCAACGAGGTGCTTTCCATTAGCCTCCATGGGGCCCGCACAAGTCCCCACGAGCGCCACCTTCTTTCCTTCGAGAAGGGACTTGTATACTCCATCCCCAAGGTTAGTAACCAGACAAAAGTGTCGGTCTATGAGCGGCTTGATTTGAGCTGTCCAGCTCCAACAAAACATCGGAGAGGCGTAAATTATGGCATCCGCGCCGATCATGCGGTGGAAAATCTCCAAAGCATCATCTTTCTGGGGACATCCCGGCTCATCGGGTGTTTTCTGGCAGGTATAACATTCGAGACAGCCATTGATCTTATGTTTAACTACGTCCACACGATCTACTTCATGCCCCTGGCTCCTCAGAGCTTCTTCGACCCAGCCCAGCACGGTGGCCGTGTTCCCTTTTTTCCTGGGGCTTCCAAACAGAGTAACAATCCTCATGGGTGATTCCTTTCATGGTAGTTACAAGAATAGTAGCATGACATAGTCCCCCTAAGTATCGTCGATTTTCTTAAATTCTGCAACCCTCCACGGACCCCGGTGACACAAACTCGGAATTCCTGGCTGTCCGCAGTCAGAAAGGTGTATGCTTGGCCCTTGCGGCCCGATCACCTTCAGTACCAGGTAGAAAATGGCGATCTTGGCGGCAGGCGTCCCTGAAGCAAATACTCGACAGCTATTCTTATTTCCGGGTCATTCGACACCTCACTTGGCTTAGGAAAACCTATCTTCGGCATTGCGAAGCCTTCAGGAGAGTCAATTGCTACATCCGGCTCAACACCTCTTCCGTCAATGTCTCGGCCGTCCGCGGTGTAATAGTGGGCTGTTGTGAGTCGTAACGCCATCCCATGGTTTAACGGGAATACGACTTGAACAGAAGCTTTCCCGAAACTTCTCTCTCCCATGACAAGAACATTCGGTAGACCGCGGAGTGCTCCTGCTAATATTTCTGAAGCGCTTGCACTTCCCTTATTGATCAGGACCACTGTTGGTATTTCGGGCAGTGCGTTCCTTGAAGGGGCCACAAATTCCCTATTCACTTGAGGGTTACGACCTCGAAGAGAAGTGATGGTCGACGAAGGGCGAAACAGGCCTGCAACTCTTATGGCTTCTTCGAACAGCCCGCCGGGGTTGTCCCGTAGATCCAGTATCAGGCCTCGTAAGCTACCTGGTGCATAGCTGAACATTTTAACAAGCGCCTTTCCCACCTCTCGGCCTGTATTGTCCTGAAAATTCACAATCCGGATGTAGCCCACTGAATGATCAAGAATCAGGCTTTTGACGGGGGCTATACTAATTACGCGCCTCTTCAGGCGGACCCCCCGGATAGCTCCTGTCTTGTTGCTCTTCACTACAGCAGTCATTGTGGATCCGGCCGGACCTCTCACCATGCTCAGAACTTCCAGGAGAGGTAAACCGTGCAAAGGCTTGCCATCAATTTCCAATATGGTATCACCGGCCCCTAAACCGGCCTTCTGGGCCGGTGAGCCGTCTAAAGAAGATATGACGACATAATCATTGTTCTTGGCCGTAACCACTATGCCAACCCCGCCGAATTTTCCAGCCGTACTAATCTTGAGTTCATTCATCATAGCCTGATCCAGCAAGGTTGAATTGGGGTCCAGTCCCCGAATGACACTCATCAGGGCTTTCAAGAATAATCGGTCTATGTCCAAACGGCAGTTCTCCCCGATAGCCTGGATGGCCTGAATAAGACAGTCTTCGGACGGTTCGACGCAATCCTCCTTTGTCTGTACCTCTTCCGTACATTGGGGGAGGAGAGAGAATACAAAATTGTCCCAAGCATTCTGGAAAAGTTCGTTTTCCGACACAGATGCTACGTAGTACTGTCTTATTAAATTCAATGCTTCACGAAAGATGTTCAGACCCTTACCAGGCGTCCCAACATTCGGTAGAGATGGTTGGTACGACCGGGTGGCAGGCTCGGATTCCTGTGCCAATGCCGTGTAAATGTCATCTCCAGAGCCGTGCTCTCCAGAGTGAATACCGGCTCCCATAGAAGAGCTTCCGCCTAATATCTGAAAAAACAAGAAAATCGGACAAATCAGAATAAGATGTCGTGACAACGCTTACAGAATCTCCATGAGTTTTAGGTACCCTCTCTGGTCCAGTAAGCTGATCCGAAGGAGGCAATTTTTCATGATAACCGTCCGACATAAGGAGCAGTCGGCATAGAATGATTACTTCTTATCCGAAGTTATCCGTCTGCACAAGGGACGTTTCACCCCGAAAACCTACTTCCAGCACTCTCCGGGTATCGTCTTCAATCGGGGCTGCATGGCCCCGACGAATCCCGGGAACCCACATTATCGTCTCTCCCTTAACAAGTAGCGGTAGTTTTCTGCGCACACTTACAGGCACCTTCATGTCTATTAACATCTTCTTCACTTTCCGGGTTCCATCCAGTCCCCATGGGCGGATTCTGTCCCCAGGTCGAGACAAACGCAGAACCATCGGAAAAGCAGCCTTGTCGGCATCGAAGAATTCATTGTGAGAACCGGAAGTGTAAGAAATACTTTCCTTACCTCTATCGAAAACCCGAAAAGTCAAAATCAGATGTCCTCCCCAGATTTTAATAGTGCCTGGACCTTGTACAATAATCGGATGACACTCTAATGGATTTTCAGGTTTATCACGGGCAAGTTTGAGCACGTCATATTCTCGAAACAGCCTTATGCCTGCAGGCAGGACAACCGTAGCGGAAGGATTGTTGCTCCGAAGAACTCTCAGAATTGAATCGAGATTCGATTGACTCCACCTCACATCCGGTCCTGAAAAGTTATGCAGTGCAGCCATTATGGCCCTGGCGACAAGAGCAGCAGGAGCTTCTCTCAGGACGTGAACGTCCATGATTAATTCGTTGCTGCGTTGGATGACGGCCTTGGAATAAAGGGACGATGAGAGTTCTTCAATAAAATCTTCCTCATGTCTCAGTGTGAGTATTGTTCTGACAGCAGTAACCCGGAATCCTGGGAAACGTTCGGCTATTACAGGCACCAGCCTGTTTCGAATAAAATTTCGATCCGTATCAGTCTCGAAGTTGGTTGGGTCAATCCTGTAGCGTATCCCTTCGTTTTGCAGGAACCTGACAATCTGAGCCCTGTACAACCCGATCATCGGTCTAATTATCCGGCCTCTGACTGCGGGAATACCGCAAAGGCCCTTTAAAGAGGAACCTCGACAGACTCTTAGAAAAAAAGTCTCAAGTTCGTCGTCTCGGTGGTGAGCCGTGGCTATTACATCAGCTTTCACCGATTCTCTGACTTCCTCAAAAAAAGTGTACCTGCAACGTCGACCGGCTTCCTCTATACTTATACCCATGTCTGAAGCTACTGATCTCACCGCAGTCTTCCGGCCGCTGAACTCCAGGCCCGATTCTTCGGTGAGACGTTTAACAAATTCCGCATCTTCATTCGATTCCGGCCGCAAGGAATGATCCAGGTGAGCCACGATGATCCACAAGTGCAACTCAGTAGCTAAGATGTTCAGTACATGGAGCAGAGCTACTGAATCGGGGCCACCCGAAACTCCAACCACCACTCTTGAGCCCTTTCTCACCATCCGATGCACTTTCAGTGTGGCTCTTACGGTATTCAAGACAGCCTTGCTGGAATCACACTTGATCATGAAATAGATTATACCAGAAAATCGCGCGTGAAGACGGTTGTTCACATGTCAAAACTGTCGTTGAGGAGTGAACTTTTCTTGATATATACTCATAGAACGTCTAACCTTAAGGTCAGAAGTCTGAATTCCAGCGTCGAAGATATCTCATCAGGAGGTATGAACAGTATGATACCTAAGAAGATCTTGTTTGCTACTGATTTTTCGGAAAATTCGGCTCAAGCGCGCCAATGCGCCATCGATTACGCAAACGCGTTCGCTGCTGAACTCATTGTCATCCACGTAATAAATTCTTCAACCATTGGGTACCCTTCTCTCGAACGAGGGGTTCCTGTGGACATAAGATCAGCCCTGGAAGCTATCCAGGAATCTGTTGACAAGGCTTTACAGTTGCTTTTAGCGGAATGTTCGGTATCCGTCGGCAAAGTTCAGACGTTTTCACGAATAGGTGTGCCGGCTTATGAGATAGTACGTTTCGCCAAAGGGAACTCCGTAGACCTAATAGTAACGGGAACTCATGGCTGGACCGGGTTCAAACACTTGATTCTTGGAAGCACCGCAGAAAACGTGGTGAGGAGTGCCTATTGTCCGGTACTTACCGTAAGGTCATTTAAAAGCGCGTAGCAATAATACTTAATGGATTGGAATCGTTTGCAATGATTCTTCTACCCATAAGCCCTGCATGGACTACCGTGGTTCCCCTTCCGCTAAATGGGTCGTAAACGACATCTTTCTTTGACGTGAGAAGGTCGATGAAAACATGGGGTAACTGAGGCTTGAAACAGGCTCGGTATGATATCTCTTGAATAGATGAGGCTTGCCTCTGTCCAGCAGTCCAGAACTCATTTATGTATACGGGGCGGGGGGATCTACAACTTCGGCTGCGTATTTTACTATTCTTGTCGGCAAACCGAACAGCCTCATAGCATTATTTGTGGTAGTCCATGCGATTTCTTTTACGGAAACATTCCTGACGGAAGCCACTTTTTTAGCTGTATATATTATGTTGGCCGGTTCGTTGTCCCTGCCTCGCAACGGCTCGGGTGCCAGGAAAGGACAATCAGTCTCCAGAAGAATCTTTTCTGCCGGGAGGCTTTTCACTATGCTTCGGAGTCCGTCATTCTTTTTGTAGGTCACGGTTCCGGGTATGGAGACGTGAAAGCCCAAAGCCAGGGCCCTGGCAGCGTGATTTGAATCGCCTGAAAAACAGTGAATTACACCGCCTTGGGGGAATGGCACGGCCTGTTCCAACATACGTAACCCTTCGTCATAAGCGTTTCTCAGATGAACAACTATTGGCTTTGCCAGGCTCTTGGCAAGGGAAATCTGATCGCGAAACACACCTTTTTGGACGTCTTTTGGGGACAAGTTTCTAAAAAAGTCAAGCCCTATCTCGCCATATCCTACCACCCTGGGATGTTGCGCCAGGTTTTCCATTTCCGCCAGACCATGTTCCCCGACTTCTTTAGCGCTGTGAGGGTGAAACCCGAGGCAAGCGAAAACCTGGTCAAAGCGGTCGACTATCTCCAAAGTCCTCTTGGCATCATCAAGATCAATGCCCACACAAACAATTGCCGCAACTCCCGCCAGAGATGCGCGTCTGAGCACTCCTTCGATCTCGTTCATCAGAGGAGGTAATTCGATGTGGGCGTGCGAGTCAACAAAAACTGCCCGGTCTGATTCTATCATTCTGCTATTAGCCGCCATGATTTCTCCCAGGAAATGAGATTCCAGTTGTCCGGATTGCTTGTGATCTCAGCAGGTCAATGATCAAAAGGAATATGAATTTGTCGGTCTGTGACATTTTTTTCGCTGCAAGCTTAGCATAATCATCACATAGGAAGCACAGGAGGTTGGCTCACGAATAGCAGGTTGACAGACTGAGGGACCAAGATCTCAGTGAAGGTACTCGCCTTGCGGCCGAACGGTTATATGAGAAAGGATGGTTCTGACAACCTCGGGCTCTATGACACTCATGCGTGTCTGATCGTCAATCTTGCTTTCGATGAAAGAAACGAGGTTCTCAAAATCGCTTTTGGACACAACCGGAAAACGATTGTCGCCTTCAACATTTAGATAATCGAGAGCGGTGAAATTCCCCGTATGAGGGTCCACTTCACCGGATATCTGTATGACCTCCACGTCGCTGTTGGAAGTATATCTGCCAATTATGGCCAGTCCACGCGATCGCGAGAAATAGAGTATGGCAACTTTATAGATACCCGATGATTGGAATAGCTCAAAAGGGTTCATTTATTCGCCCCCGCCTTCAGGAAAGAATTATGATGTCCGTAGCGACTCTACCGGGTGAGACAAATTTACCAACTGGTGAACGCAAAGTCAAGGAAGGCAGGTTCTGAAGCTGTTGGCCACTTCTTTCAAAAAAAATGAGACTTAGAATTTTCCCGGTTCCCTTGCCGACAACATTGGGTTATAATGTATTTCACTGAGTTCCACCCAGAAACTACACGTGAAACAAATCTCTACACAAGCGGATGGCCGCCCAAGGCATGGCCATCTTCGTCAGAATCGAACGGACAGGGCGTTGCTGTCCCCCGGTTATCTGTGGCTGGTACGATGGGCCATCCTTTTTTCCATAGGAGAGCTGTTCGGATATTATCAATCACCTCTGTAAGAGTGAAAACGGAAAAGAATTGGTGGGCCGAAAGTTTTACTTTATAGGCGTTTACAGGTCGAGATTCCTTTTAAACCTTTTTTTTACCGGCATAATCCTAAATATGCTCGTGATAGATTTTGGAGCTTCCCACTAATCGGAGGACCAAATGAAGTCCATTCTTTTCGGACGTTGGGGTGAGGCATTCAGGCACCATCGGGGCGAAGAGTACATTACTGAGGGTGGCAGTCCGGAAGATTTTCCTTCCGAAAAAAGTTTTCCGGACAATGTCGTAGCGGTGATGAGCGGGAAGGGTTTCCTGCAATTCAGCGAGAGTTTTAATTTTGTCCCCATGGTAGCCGAATACGTCAAGCAGATTCAGGGAAGATACTGCTGCGGAAAGTGCATAACCGGCATAAAAGGTTCCAAGCTTATTCTGGTAACGCTGGATCGTATAATGCGAGGCGAAGGGCAGGAATCGGACCTGAGTATTCTGGACCGCATGGCGGACGTGTTGAACGATGCGGCCAAGTGCTCTGTTTGTCAAAGCGCCGGCGAACTGCTCAGGGATGGTCTCTCTCATTTCAAAGAGCATTTCTTGAACGCCGTGAAGCATGGAGTGCCGGAGGATTCTATCCGGTTCGTGGGACGCGTTTCCGCGCCTTGCATGAACACCTGCCCCTGCCACATCAACATCCCGGGCTATGTAGAAATGTTGCAGGAACTTCGTTACGGAGAGGCTCTTGAAATAATACGCGAAGAAATGCCTCTTCCGGGTATAACCGGCCGAATCTGTCCCGCTCCATGTGAAAAAGCGTGCAGCGTAGCCAATATGGGAGATGTGGCTGTACCCATCAAGACGCTCAAGCGTGTCGCCGCCGACTACGAGCTTATTCATCATTTGGAGCCACCCCTGACAAAGGTTGAGCTGACAGGTTCTCCCATAGCTGTGATCGGAGCAGGGCCTGCCGGATTGGCTGCGGCATACTATCTTAATCGTCTTGGTCATCCGGTGACTATTTTCGAGGGTTTCCCGGAATCCGGGGGGATGGTGGCCGTTGGAATCCCTCCATATCGTCAACCGAGGGACGTGCTTCGACGAGAAATCGGTATCCTGTGTAACCTGGGAGTAACAGTCAGGCAAGGTGAAAAGCTTGGAGTGGATTTCAGGATAGCCGATCTCTTCAAGAAAGGTTTTCGGGTAATATTCCTTGGTTTAGGATCCCACAAGTCCGTCCCTCTCGGTATCAAGGGCGAGCATGATGGAATCGAAGGAGTTTTCGCCGGAGGAATAGATTTCTTGCGAGACATAAACTTGGGCCAAGAAGTACGCCTGGGCGAAAACGTAGTCATTGTCGGCGGAGGCAATACGGCCATTGACTGTTCAAGGACATGTCTCAGAATGGGCGCTCCGAAAGTTGCCATTGTCTATCGTAGGACGGAAGCGGAAATGCCGGCAGATCCTGAAGAAGTGGAAGACGCTCGTGAAGAAGGCGTTGAATTTCATTTTCTCACCCAACCACTGGAAATCCTTGAGCAGGACAAGAAAATGACAGGCCTCAAGTGCATTCGCATGGAACTAGGGGAACCGGACAAGAGCGGAAGGAGGAGGCCTGTTCCGGTAGAGGGATCGGAGTTCGACTTCGAAGCAGATACGCTTATTCCGGCCATAGGTCAGACATCGGCGCTGGACTTTCTGTCGCCGGAGGACGGAATAGAAATAACTCGTTACACTACCATCAAAGTCGACCCATCTACAATGATGACTTCGCGACCTGGAATATTTGCCGCCGGCGACGTCGTTAGCGGACCTCTCACTGTGGTTCATGCCCTGGCCGGAGGAAAACGGGCCGCGAGAATGATTCACGAATATGTGACTACGGGAAAGTGCGTCCCTTCTGAGAGTCAATGGATGGAAGATCTGATAGCCAAGATTGAAGAAGATCATGGAGTTCTCGTGACTGCCAGGACTCCAGGTCGAGAAGGGGGCCAGGTGTCGAGAACAAAGCTCGACCCCCGCGAGCGAATATCCAGTTTCCTGGAAGTTGATTCAGGCTTGACTCAAAGAAGCTCATTCATAGAAGCAAGTCGATGTCTAAGATGTTTTCACCTGATTCTACTGGCTGTCGATGAAGCAGAGTCTTGAGAATTTGCTCAATTCGTTTTGATAAGCCGATTAGAGCGTATAATTCTTTTCGAACAGACAAGGACTGAAAAATGCCTCTTCTTACTATCGACGATGTTGAAGTGAATGCCTCAGAGGGTATGACAATACTCGAGGCTGCTACCAAAGCCGGAATCTGGATTCCCACTCTTTGTTATTACCCAAAGATAACTCCGTCGGATTCTTGCCGAATGTGTGTAGTGGAGATAGAAGGCATACGGCGCCCCATGACATCCTGCAACACGGTTGTGAGGGATGGAATGCGGGTACGGACAGACTCCCCTAAGGTCAGAAGTATCCGGGAGGAGGTGATGAAACTCGTACTTATGGATCATCCTCTCGAATGTCCTATCTGCCCGGCCGCTGGTGAATGCGAGATTCAGACCCTGACGTATCGACTAGGAATCGGCGGGGCGGACTATCCCATGGAGAAACGTACCAGCCCGACAGTCAGGAACTGGCCGTTGATACAGTACAATCCCAATCTGTGTATAACCTGTCTGAGATGTGTAAAGGTGTGCCACGAAGTAATAGGGGCCGGCGCTCTCGCTCTTGAAGACGTCGGGTACAATGCTCGCATCGGTACTCGAGACGGCGGAGTCCTAAATTGTGATTTTTGTGGGGAATGCGTTGAGGCATGTCCAACCGGCGCCATGTCGTACAAAGAATCCAAAAACTGGGCGCGTTCCTGGGAGTTGAGAAAAACCCCCACAATATGTCCGCTGTGTTCGGCTGGGTGCAGAATGGATATGAATGTTAAGGACAACAAAATATTCCGAATTACAACGAATCCTGCCACGCACAATAATGGTACTCTCTGCGTAGGGGGACGGTTTGGCTACGACCTCATTCATAATGAGGACAGGCTGGTATCGCCGCTGCTGAGGAAGGGCGGAGTCCTGCGCCCAGTGTTCTGGGAAGAAGCTCTCGCGTATGTCTCAAAGAAGCTCCAACAAATTATCACGGAGTCTGGTTCGGAGAGCGTCGCAGGATTGGCTTCGCCAAGGCTGACAAATGAAGATTGTTATGCTTTCCAGAAATTCTTACGGGCTGTTATAGGAACTAACAACATCGACAGTGAGGCGCGGTTTAGTTTTCTGAGAGTGCAGCGTGCCTTGGAATTGACGTGCGGGGTTAAAGGGACTACCAACACTTTGGAAGAACTGCTGGAAACAGAAGCCGTGCTGGTAGTAGGAATAGATCCTGTCGAGGAGACACCTGCTCTCGGCTGGAAGATAAAAATCGCATCGCGCAGGTACGACAGTAACGTCATAGTTGCTAACTCTCGTGAGACCAGCCTGGATCCCTTCGCACGCGTAAGACTAAGAATCAGGCCGTATTCCGAGAGTGAACTCGCCCTCGGAATGATGAAAATCATCCTGGATCTCGATCTCTGGGACAGGAAATTTGTCAGGGATCGGACGACAAATTTTCTTCCCATGAAAAACCTGCTTGACAAGATTTCCCTTAAGGGCATTCTCAAAAGAACGGGTTTGTCGTTGGAGGAACTCGAAGAGGCTGCTCGAATATTTGCAGAGGCATCCAGAGCATCCATTATTTTCGGAGGAGACGTTATACTCCAGGAGAATGGCCTTCAGTGCGTCATGAACCTGGTAAACTTGGCCCTTCTCACCGGTAACATGGGATATTCCAATGCAGGAATTTATCCCATCTTTGAAAAGGGCAACATTGTCGGTCTGTGCGACATGGGCGTGATGCCTGAGTACATGCCGGGCTACCAGGACATGGCTTCTGTGAGAGACTTGTTCGAAAGGACATGGAAGGCACGGCTACCTTACAGCAAAGGAAAAACAGCCACAGAGATTGCAAGAGGTTTGGAGAGCGGTGAAGTTCGGGCTATATATATAGTAGGCGCCGATCCCCTAACCGATTATCCGAATGCCGGTCGATGGGCCTCAGCGCTTAAAAATGCGGAATTGCTGGTGATTCAAGATATGTTCTTAAGCCCGACGGCGGAACTCGCGCACTGTATTCTTCCTGCCGCCGCGTTTGCCGAACGGGAAGGAACCATGACCAATATCGAGCATCGGGTTCAGCGTCTTACTCAGGTAATACCGCCTCTCGGACCGACCATGCCGGATTGGTCCATCCTCGAAGAAATGGCTAAGACGATGGGGCACTCTATGGGGTTTTTCCGGGCTGCAGACGTTTTCCGGGAAATGTCTCAAACCATGCCGTTATATAAGAAGCTCACATTACAGGATCTTGAGGGTGACGGAAAGATTCTGCATGCATTTGCAGGAGGGACTCAACGGGGTTCTTCCGAACGGCCTTATTCGTTTGCCCCTGTGAGAACCTGGGAATCGCCGGACAGGGATGCCGCAAATTATCCGTTTGAAATGATCGTCGGGCGTTCCATGTTCCATTTTGGATCCACCTCTACTCGATCCGCTAATCTACTGGGCCTTTGTCCCGGCGGATATGTTGAAATCAATCCCGATGATGCAAATGAACTTGGTCTGATAGAAGGCCAACCTGTGGAAGTGGCATCTCCACAAGGTGTTTTTGTCGCGCCGGCGGAACTTTCATACAAGATCAGGCGGGGGCTCGTATTTGTCCCGGTTAATTTTCCCAAGCTGGGTGTTTATAGACTTTTCAATGAAAATACCAACGTTTGCAGGGTAAGATTGACAGCGATGGACCAAGAATCTTTGGCATGATTCGTCATTTTGCCAACCCTTGTCATGAACTTGCGAATCCGCCCAAGACAGTGTCTCATAGAGCTTTTCCTGCAGGATCACAGACTGAGCGACAATTCATTCTTGATTGTTGTTATTCTTTATTAGGGATATTGGTAGACTAAGGAGGTAAGAATGAACGCCACCGGGGAACCGAAGGCAACTATTCTGGTCATTGATGACGAGCAAATCGTCCACGAAAGCGTCCGAAGGATCCTTGAAGAAGAAGGATACAAGATTGATGGCGCAATGCGAGTAGACCAGGCTCTGGATCGGCTGGCTGAACATTCCTATGATATTGTGCTCACTGACCTGATGATGCCCGACAGGAGCGGGATGGAAGCTGTTCAGGCTATCGCGAGGGACCACCCCCTCACGGGTGTTGTCATGTTCACAGGTTTTGCCACAGTGGATTCGGCCGTCGAATCGATGAAGTTGGGCGCACTGGATTACCTGCCCAAACCGTTTACACCCGAAGAACTTACTGAAGTCACGGAACGGGCATTGGAAAAGGTTCGAAGGAAACGCCATAACAAGGAAATTGAGAAACTATACAGCGATGCCGAGACTGCCATTAAGTCCAGTTTGGACCTTCAAGAGGTACTAAGACTGATTTGTACTAGTGTGGCAAGCCTATTCAAAGTTAAGGGTGCCTCCGTTTTGATACATAGAAAAAAGGACCAGGTTCTCGAGATGGCTTCCCAACATGGTTTGAGCGATGAATATCTTCAGAAGGGAGTTCTGGACAGTCAAAGGAGCGTTTCTGAAATCTTCCTTTCTGAACATCCGGTACTCATCGAGGAAGTGAACTTCGATTCAAGTCTTCACTACCCAGAGAACGCCAGGAAAGAAGGAATCGCCTCCATTCTCTCCATTCCTCTCAAGCTGAATAAGACAATCCTCGGCGTTCTCAGAATCTATAGTGCAGAGACACGGGTATTCGATGACGAAGAAATGGGGCTGCTGATGAAATTCGCTGACCAAGGAGCGCTGGCTTTGGAAAATGCTATGGCTTACGAAAACGTCAGGAGAGACATCGATGGATTAAAGAAAAATATTCCTGGACCTCTTGCCAGGAAGATGGAGGGGCGGGATTGACGGTCTCACTTTTCCTCGTCGTAAGCTCACGGAGCTATCGATTGTTGCCTATACACATCCTTCGTTTGGAGTAAATCAAGATGGAAAAGAAAAAAGGGAAAATTCTGGTACTGGATGATGAAAAAATCGTTTTAGACAGCGTTTCCCGTATTCTAGAGGATGAGGACTACCAGATTAAGACCTGCCGAAAAGGGGAAGAAGCTCTGGAGACATTGAAGGAGGGTGGTTTCGACATCTTGATAACTGACCTCAAGATGCCGGGAATGGACGGACTTCAGGCAATGGAAGCCATGCTTGAGATTGACCCTGATCTGTCTGTCATTATGTTCACAGCCTACTCTACGGTCGATTCTGCTGTAAAGGCCATGAAACTGGGAGCCGTGGACTATATCAGGAAGCCTTTCACCCCTGACCAACTCACAGGGCTTGTTGAAAAGGTCATGATCGACCGGAAAGTTCGACTGGAAAAACGCTATCGTGAAGACACTTTTGCCGAGATTAAGAATGCCATTTCCTCTACTTTGAATCTCAAAGAAGTGTTGGATCTGATTGTACAGGGCGTTGTCAAGGTGATGAAAGTTAAGGGGAGCACTCTGAGCCTCCTTGATAAGAATCGAGACAAGCTTCGTATTTTTGCGTATCACGGTCTCAGCCGGAACTATGTGGATAAAGGCCCCCTGGATTCGTCGAAAAGCTTGTCAGAGACCACCATGAACGGGAAGCAGGTGTGGATAGAAGACGCATCGACAGATCCGCGAGTCCAGTATCCGACCGAGGCCATGCGTGAGGAAATAGCCTCCATACTCAGTGTACCCCTGATTGTTCGAAACAAAGTGATAGGGGCGCTAAGGGTATACACTTCCGAACCGAGACGGTTTTCCGAAGAAGAAGCCAGATTCCTTTTCGGCTTCGCCGAACAGGTGGCGCTTGCCATTGAAAATGCCAGATCTTACGAAGACGTGAAAGACGAATACGAAGCACTGCGCGATGACCTTTGGGATTATTTCGACAAGGATGGTTGGGTTTGAAGCTGCTCGTATAGGCTGCCGGCGCACCACTGTCAGCGGCTGGATTCTTGATGGGAAAGTCCCATGACCAGAACTTCTGAGCCTCAAGAAGCAGAACCAGCGGCCGTTCGGAAATCAGGCGACTTCCCCTCGGATCGAATGAACTTGTGGACTGGGGATGCTGAGCCGGCACGGACGCCGATTTCAATTTTTGATAAACTCCTTAAAATTGAAAAACTCCTCCCTGATTATCTCAAACCCAAGGCAGGGTTTCTCTCAAGTTTTAAGAATCGAATACTGCTCAGTGCCCTCTTTGTTGTCACCGGGGTCGTCATCATCATAGGGATTACCCTCCAGCTTACTGTTTTGCACAAACTCGAAGGCGATTCCACAATCATTCACAATATTAAGGTAATTCATTTCCTGGCGAGTCTAGCGGTCATAGCTGCAAGCTGGCTCTTCATAGAATGGATTTCCAAGACCATAACCTTCCCCCTGCTGCAACTTACCGAACGGGCTGATCAGATAAGTCGTGAGGCGGATAAAAGACTTTTAGCGGGCCCACAGTCCGCGGCTATTGCCGGCAGGGAAAAGACTGATATGGAGGATGATTCAAGACCATCCGACGAAATAGCCGGTCTGACCCGTTCCTTCAACAGAATGCTCGTCAATTTAATGGCCTCGGAAGTTAGGCTCAGGGAGTCGGAGGAAAAATATCGTTTCCTTTTTGACAATGCGCCGTCGCCCATTTTCGTGATAGACGCCGACAACAAGATGATCTTGGACATTAACGCTCGAGCGCAAGAGGAATACCTTTACTCGAAAGACGAATTCCTCAACATGAGTTTCGCAGACCTGGGTCGTGTCAGAGACAGGGAAGAGACCAGTTCCACGCTCAAGAAACTTTTTGCCACGGAAGTGGCCCTGTTTCCTGTACTCCAGCACAAACGCAAAGATAAATCACTCTTTATGGTTAATTTTCAGGCTCGAACGAGCCGGTACCAAAATCGCCCGGCAATTATCGCGGTTGTTTGGGATGTTTCTGAAAGACTGGAAAAGCGCGCTAAGCTCATTCAAGCAGGCAAAATGGCCACCCTCGGAGAGATGGCTACCGGCATTGCTCATGAACTGAACCAGCCGCTCAATGTAATCATGATAGGCTGCGACTACCTGAGCAAGAAAATCAGACTCGGCATGGACGTAACTGTGGATGACCTGACAGAGGTGACACGGGAAATTAACTCCAGCGTGGAAAGAGCCTCCCGAATCATCAATCACCTGCGTCAATTTGGGCGTAAAGCGGATAAGACTATGCGTCCAGTAGATATTAATACGCCTATATCGAATGTATTCGACCTTGTGGGTAGCCAGCTTACGGCCGGAAATATTCGCTGGGAAGTGGCCCTGGACTCTGATGTGCCGAAAATATTGGGGGACCCCAATCGGCTTGAACAGGTATTCATAAACTTGGTCCTCAATGCGCGCGACGCGATGCTTTCGGAACAGGCAAATCCGGGAGGAACGTCCGACATGGACGCTAAAACCGTAATCATCAGATCCTTTGTTCAAAATGATCGCGTTGTGGTCACAGTTTCCGACACTGGACCTGGAATTCCGGAATCAATTGTGCCCAAGATTTTCGATCCGTTTTTCACGACAAAGGAAACGGGTGAAGGGACCGGGCTAGGCCTTTCCATAAGCTACGGTATCATCAAGGATCACAAGGGTACAATCGAAGTCGATTCCCCTACTGGAACGGGCGCCACTGTCAGGCTGACTTTCCCGATATTGACCGACGGAGACAGAGAATGACAAAAATCCTTCTTGTTGATGATGAAGAGAGTATCCGTAACATGATGCGAATGACGCTGGAACTCGATGGTTACACTGTTTGGACCGCGGCGGATGGTCCTGCCGCCCTGGAGATTTTTCAAAAGGAATTACCGGACGTGGTTTTGCTGGATGTGCGAATGCCAGGTATGAGCGGAATCGAGGTTCTGAGCCGCATAAAGGAGTTCAACCCTGAATCGGAGGTCATAATTATTTCCGGCCACGGTGACATGGACATGGCTGTAGAATGCCTGAGAAAAGAAGCTTCGAACTTCTTGACTAAACCGGTCCGTGAAGAGCTTCTGTCGCTGTCGCTGAAGAGGTCCTTGGAGAAAGTAGCTCTTAGGAGAAAAATCAAACAGTACACTCGCAACCTTGAAGCGTTGGTTCGCGAAGCCAATGTAGAACTGGAGAGGGCGTATCAGTTCAGAGAAAACATAATTGAAAACTCTCCTGACGCCATAGTCTGTATTCGGAAAGGAGGAGCGATCATAATCTTCAATTCGGCGGCGGAAAAACTTCTTGGTTATCGCAAAGACCAGGTCATAGGGAAAATGAACATCGTCGAAATTTACCCCACGGGCGTCGCTCGACAAATTATGAAGAATTTGAAATCTGATGATTTTGGAGGGCCGGACATACTTCAAAAGAGGCAGGTTTCTCTCGTCGATAAACATGGCCAAGAAATACCGGTTTACATATCGGCGGCGATTCTTTACGAAAACGATGTTGAAGCAGGTTCAGTAGGTTTTTTCTTGGACTTGAGGGAAAAAATGAAACTTGAGAGGCAGCTCATGAGGTCTGAGAAACTCTCTTCGCTGGGAAAACTATCCGCTGGAATTGCTCACGAAATCAATCAGCCTCTTACGGGCGTGCTGACGTTCGCGCACCTTTTGTTAAGAAAATTTAAAAATGATGAAGCCACCCGAAAAGATCTGGAGATAATTGTCAGGGAAACCACACGCATCCGGGGAATAGTTCAGGGCATTCTAGATTTCGCCAGGGAGATGCCCATGCAGAAAAAGCAGCGCCCCATAGAAGAACTGCTTGAACAGACGCTTGAAATCATAGTTCATCAGCAACGTTTTTTTGGCGTTAAACTCGTCAAAGAATATGGTGCCGGCCTTCCAGAGGTTGTGATTGATTCGAACCTGATGGAACAGGTGTTTATGAACATGATCCTCAATGCGCTCGATGCCATGCGTGGATCAGGCACGCTCATCATCAGGACACGCTGCGTGGATAAATGGGTGGAAATTGATTTTCAAGATACCGGCTCAGGAATGCCTGAGGCCATCCTGGACAAGATATTTGAACCGTTCTTTACAACCAAGGACTCTACCGAAGGCATGGGAATGGGACTTGGACTGGCCGTGAGCTACGGCATAGTCAAGAACCATAACGGCGACATATTAGTGACCAGCCGGGAAGGCGCGGGGACGACATTCACAATCAGGCTGTCCTCGGAAAACAACTGAAATGGAAAGCATCCTGAACTGCTTTAACAATGAATTGTCGAGTCTGCGGTTTTCCTTTCGGGTCGTGCTCCCAGAACGTGTTGTTGGATT
>JAPLJK010000075.1:0-23740 GCA_026388625.1 Deltaproteobacteria bacterium
TTCCATGCCAGGTGGAATAAACCAAATAATTCCTATATGCTAAGAGCCTATTCACATTTCTGGACAAATCCGATATACTTAAGGGAGATTTTTTTTTGAACAGTTAGCGGGCACACGAAAATATGTCAAGTCGCTTTAGCTTCAGAATCAATTGAATTGAAATTAATATTTGTTTATAGCTACTGGACAGTTGTTGTGTTACGTGCTAGCTTCGCCAAGCTGGAAATGTGGAAAGGAGACCTCCGTTGACCCCGCCATCCAAACCAAGTGGAGGCACGAACAATCCTTTTCGGGAAATGTACAGTCGTACGCAACCGATAAGGAGAAGGGGATCTTTTCTTGGGGGAATCGCACGGCTCGTCCTTCTTGTGCTCATTGGGGTCGTATTTGGAATCGTAGGAATGGCTGTTCAGGGCTATTTTTATTTTACCCAGACCCTTCCCAGCATAGTGAAACTGAACAACTATTCTCCTCCACTGGTTACCAGGATATACGCAGACCGTGGGGAACTGGTCGGCGAATTTGCTTATCAGAGACGATTCATCGTGCCGATAGAGCAAATACCTAAGCCGCTTCAGGATGCGTTTGTGGCAGCCGAGGACAAGAATTTCTGGCGACATAGTGGTGTTGACAAAGAGGCTATACTGAGAGCCGTTAAGAAGAATGTGATTTCCGGATCACTCAAAGAAGGAGCCAGTACCATAACACAACAGGTCGCCAAGACTTTCTTGCTCACTCCGGAGAGAAAATTTACTCGAAAAATTAAGGAGGCGATTCTTTCCTCAAGGATAGAGGCATCGCTTTCGAAAGAGAAAATACTCTACCTGTATCTCAATCAGATTTACCTTGGCAGTTCTGCCTACGGGGTTCAAGCTGCGGCAGAGACTTATTTCGGCAAACATGTTAAGGACTTGACCATAGCTGAATGCGCAATGATGGCAGGTTTGGCCAAGGCCCCGTCAATGAACTCGCCTCGCAGGAATCTAAAGAAATCGGTCGAGCGAAGGAGTTACGTTCTGAAAAGGATGTTGGAAGACGGGTTCATCAGTCCGGAACAATACGAAGAAGCGAACGTTGAAGAGCCAAAGTTAGCATCCGCTACCAATCCATACGCCAAGATCGCGCCTGACTTCGTCGAGCACGTTAGAAGATACGTTGAAAACAAGTATGGAGCAGATGCTTTGTACAAAGACGGCCTTCAGGTATATACCACTGTGGATCTGGATTTGACGAAGTCAGCGAGAGATTCCATTGAGGCTGGGCTACGAGAGCTTGACAAACGCCAGGGATTCCGAGGTCCGGTCAAGACATTGAGCGCCAAGGGCGTAATGGAATTTCTTGAAGAGAAAACCAGCACGATGGAGCAACCTCTTCGTTTTGGGGAGATCACGGATGGGGTGATCACCCACATCGATAATGAGAACGTATACGTGCGAATGGGAAGCTACATCAAGGACGGCGCAAAACGAGAATACGTGGGACAGATAAAGATAGATCCCAACCCGAAGTGGTGGGTTAGGACTCCTTTTATCAGACCCGAGATGCGTACCCGTAATTTTGCACAGGGGGATCTTCCTTTCCAGGTAGGAGATCTCATCCTTGTCCGTCTTCCGGACCCAAACGTCAGGAGGCGGGAACTCTATCTCAAGAAGTATGGTCAGTCAGATGCCGAGATGCGGAATTACAAGTCATACACTGAGGACATGGTAGCCTACTTTCCTCTGGAACCTGAGCAAGAGCCGATTGTGCAGTCGGCCCTGATGATGAGAGAAAACAGGTCGGGATATACCAAGGTGATTTTGGGAGGCTACAGCTATTCCGAATCCAAGTACAATAGGGCTATACAGGCACGGCGACAAGCAGGGTCTGCCTTCAAGCCGGTAGTATATGCAGCAGCCCTTAACAAGGGGTTTACGTGTTCGGATATAATTCTGGATTCGCCGTTAGCTGTGGCTATACCGGGCACAGGGGAGGTGTGGAGGCCAAAGAATTATAGAGGTGGGTATCAAGGGGCAGTGACTTTTAGGGATGCTATTGTAAAGTCTAGAAATATCCCTACGATAAAGATTCTCCAACAGGTGGGGATAGATTATGTTAAGGGTTACGCACGAAAGCTTGGGTACACCTCTCCTCTGGTGGACAATCTGACATTAGCTTTGGGTTCCACGGGGGTTTCTCTAGAGGAACAACTCAACGCGTATTCCGTGTTCCCTAATAAGGGATATTTCGTCCCCGGTATTTGCGTTAAGAAGATCCTTGACCGTAACGGAAAAATTTTGGAGGAATATGATCCGCCCGTGCTCCTGGACGATCCCGCAGCTCCAGAACATGCGGAGATTAGAAGAATCTCCCACGAAACTCAACAATCCGTTTCCTGGAGTCAGAGCGTGGCGCCTGGACCTCTCCCAGTGAGGAGAACAATTGACGAAGGCACGGCATACATTATGACCACTCTTCTCCAAGGAGTGGTGCAGGACGGCACCGCGACGGTACTGAAGAAGATCGTCGGCCGACCGGACATTGCGGGCAAGACCGGCACTACTAATGAAAACATAGATGCGTGGTTCATGGGATTCTCGCCTGATTATACCTGCGGGGTTTGGGTGGGTTTTGACTCTGAGGTGACTCTGGGTGACGGAGAAGTTGGAGGCAAGGCGGCGGCTCCTATCTGGGGCTATTTTATGAAGGAAGTGCTTCGAGACAAGCCTATAAAGGAATTTCCTGCTCCCGCGTCAGTGGAGTTCCGAAAGATAGATCCACGCACAGGCCTTGTGACGTCCTCTGGAGGTGGAATTCAAGAGGTGTTCAAGGTAGGTCGCGCTCCGGCGGAGATGGAACCGAAGCTTATGAAAGGCTCACGTTGGGACCACTCAGGGTCGGAATTGGACCAGTTCTAGTTACAGCACAAAATATTACAGGCGAAAGTCGGCCTTTCAGATACCTCTCCTATTCGCTCCACGTTTGAAATAGCTTTAGATAATACTTGCCCGCTTACCGAGGGTGCTGCGCTCCGTTGAACGTGAAGAATTTTCGCGACAGTCATCCGTAAAGGAGGCAGGCAAGGAACTTTTTGACCCGGCAGATTCTTTTGAGGGTCGAATTCCGTATTTCAGTCTCTTTCCAGAAAAGAATTTCTGGAATGGTGATTGACATATAGGGTTTATAGGACATATTCATTAGTAATATGACAGTTCTTGCTGAATCCAGGGCGCAATAACTATTTGCCCTTGCTTTTTTCTGTCACTAAGCTATATATTTCGCGCTTTTTTAAAGGCGCTAGAGGAACTCCAATATGGCCGATGAAACTGAAAAGAAGGAAGATTTCTCAGAAGAGTATCAACCTAGCACTGAACAGATTAATCTGGCCGACATTCCGGACGAGATGCCTTTGTTGCCTGTCCGGGACGTGGTCATCTACTCCTACATGATTCTTCCCCTAATGGTGGGGAGGGAGAAGTCAATTAAGGCAGTTGAGCAATCGCTTGCTCGCGACCGACTGATTTTTTTGGCCACCCAAAGATCTTCCACCAAAGAGGACCCCGGTCCTGACGACATATATTCTGTGGGAACTGTTGCTATGGTGGTTAAGATGCTGAGGCTTCCGGACGGCCGCGTAAAGATTTTGGTGCAGGGTCTGGCGAAAGGTCGAATTATTGACTATGTGAATTCACCGGATGTTTTCGTTGTCAAGATCGAAAAAATTGCAGAACCCTCGCTTGTCTCGGTCAATCTGGAGGTCGAGGCCCTGATGCGTTCAGTCAAGGAAAACTCAGAAAAAATTCTGCAACTCCGCGGAATAATATCGCCTGATGCGGTCGCAATACTCGATTCCATAGATGATCCTGGTCGACTGGCGGATTTGGTTTCTTCCAACCTAAAGCTGCGAGTAGATGAATCTCAGGCCATTCTGGAAGTTATTGATCCTTTGGAACGCTTGGCTAGGGTGAACGAGTTGCTTTCCAAAGAGCTGGAACTTTCGGCTATGCAGGCTAAGATTCAAACCCAAGCCAAAGAGGAGATGGGGAAAACGCATCGTGAGTACTTCCTCCGAGAGCAGCTCAAGGCAATTCAGACGGAACTTGGTGAAATTGATGAGAAAACCAAGGAAATAGAGGAATTTCGTTCGAAGATTGCGAAGGCAAAGATCCCCAAAGACGTTGAGAGGGAGGCTGAAAAGCAGCTTGGTCGTTTGGGACAGATGCATCCCGATGCGGCAGAAGCTTCTATAATTAGGACCTATCTTGATTGGATAGTGGAGTTGCCCTGGTCAAAATCTACGAGAGATAAGTTAGACATAAAGAATGCAAAGCAGATTCTTGACGAGGATCATTATGATCTGGAGAAGGTGAAGGATCGTATCTTGGAATATTTGGGTGTGCGCAAGCTCAACAAGCACATGAAAGGCCCGATACTGTGTTTTGTCGGTCCCCCTGGGGTGGGCAAGACTTCCCTCGGGCGGTCCATAGCTCGGGCAGTAGGACGGAAGTTTACTCGAATATCTCTTGGCGGACTCAGGGATGAGGCTGAAATTCGCGGTCACCGGCGTACTTATATTGGAGCACTCCCCGGCCGAATTATTCAGGGGCTCAAGACGGCTGGTTCAAATAATCCTGTCTTCATGTTGGATGAAATAGACAAAGTGGGGGCGGATTTTAGGGGTGACCCCTCGGCCGCCTTGCTTGAAGTTCTGGATCCGGAACAGAACAATGCTTTTAGTGACCACTATCTCAATGTCCCCTTTGATCTCTCCAAGGTCATGTTCATTACAACAGCGAACGTGGCTGACCCTATTATCCCTGCCCTGAAGGATAGAATGGAGATCATAGAACTCTCGGGCTATATAGATGAAGAAAAGCTAAAGATAGCTCGAAGGTTTCTCGTGCCGAGACAAATTAAGGAAAACGGCATCAGGGAGGAGATATTTGATGTTACCGATGAGGCTATCCTGGGTCTCATCAACCAATATACTCGTGAATCCGGACTGAGAAATCTTGAGCGTGAAATAGCTACGCTGTGTCGTAAGATAGCGCGAAAAATAGCTGAAGGCGAAAAGAAAATCCCCAGGATTACAGCCAAGAATCTCAGCAAATTTCTCGGAGTCCCCAAGTTTCTGAGGGATCAGGAGAAGCGCAACGATGAGGTGGGGGTGGCAATAGGACTCGCTTGGACACCATACGGCGGGGATGTTCTCCACATAGAGGCGGCGCCTCTTGAGGGGAAGGGGAATCTGCTCCTTACGGGTCAACTCGGAGATGTAATGAAAGAATCAGGGCAGGCAGCGATGTCCTATTTTCGTTCAAGAGCCTCTCTTTTTGGCATGAAGGACAAATTTTATTTTTCCAAAGATATTCATGTACACGTTCCCGCTGGGGCAATCCCAAAAGATGGTCCCTCTGCAGGGGTAACAATGGCCACTGCCATAGTAAGTGCGCTGACAGGAATTCCAGTCAGGGCTGACGTAGCGATGACAGGAGAGATTACCTTGAGGGGGCGGGTTCTCCCAATCGGGGGTTTGAGAGAAAAGGCTCTTGCCGCACTCCGAGCTCAGATTTTCACGGTCATTGCCCCGGAGCAAAACGAGAAGGACTTGGACGAAATTCCCAAACATATCAGACGTAAGTTGGACTTCAAATTTGTTAAACACATGGATGATGTATTGAAGATAGCGCTCAAGCAGGATAACAATAAAAACAATTCGTCAAAAGTCCTCCCGGCACAAGTATCAAATGGGGCGAAAGGAGCAAGGGTCAGTCGGGTTTCAAAACAAACTCCTCATGCGGCAAAATCCCATTCAAAAACGGTGAAGCTGAATCGATCTCGGAGGTCTGAAAGTTCGGCTGAAAAGGATGCGTGATACATAGGCTTTCGACTAAGAAACCCGGCACCACTCAGTACAGTGGCAATCTGTCAAGTTGAAGGGTGAAAACCTGTTCGACTTCGGGATTTTTGGTGGTCGTTCATTTTTTCTCCTATGACCGTAAGCGATGGGGGCATTCGCCCACGACCAAATGACTCCTCCACCTGGTTTGGATCACTAAATGCCGCTAGCCCGTTCTCCATGAGGCGTGTGGTAATTTACCTCTTTTTTTTGTTTATTAAAAACGCTCTGTCGGTTTCCATCAGCGGAGCTTGAAGCAGGAGAGGGACGCTTCTGTTCCTTTAGTTCCGTCACAAGCCGTTCTGCTTCCAGAGACACTTCCACCATGTCACTCTCCACTTTTTCGCGAAGCGCCTCGTATTCTTCGTTTCCGAGCCCCTGGGGAACGTAGGTGGGTTTCCCGAATCCCACGGCAATCGTGCTGAAAGGCAGGGGAACAATCATGCTGTCCCATGAATTGAATTGTAATTGACGTGTGGCACAACTCACCATGGGAACAATGGGGTTTTCAGTTTCACGGGCGGTTAAGACTATTCCTATTTTGACTTTCCTGGCCGGCCCTCGGGGTGCGTCCACTGCCAAACCCGAACAGTAATGGTTTTCTTTTATCCTTTCTATCATTTCTTGGAGGGCTTCCTTTCCTCCTCGTGAGGAGGATCCTCTTGCTGTGTCATAACCCCAGCGTTTTAGGCACCTGTCAATCAATTCACCGTCCCATGACCGACTGACCATTATGATGCCGGGATAACGGCGACAGTAGTAAACCGGATACAGCATCGTTCCGTGGAAGCAGGCACACGTGAAAGGTTTTTTCTTGCAAATCTGCTCTTCGTATTCCCTGTTTATGAATACCTTACGGCAGGTAAGGTCTATGAGTCTTGAGTAAGCTGTTACAAGACGAGGCAGCAGGAAAAGTAACAGCCTAAACAATACGCGATGTCTTTTCTCTTTCCTTTCAGGCGAGGATTTCAAGTCGTCCTCCTATTTGTGGTTCGTTGGTCCGGCGACGGGACATTACCAAAGGCCTAGGTCGCGCGCAACAATTTGGTGAAATTAATTTTAGTCGATTGGAGGATGGCTGCTAAATGCAGACGGTATAACGAGTCTGATAACGTCCGGAGGTCATTTTTGCAGAAGGGCTAGTGCTTCCATTACGGCTTCCCTTACGTCAGGGTTCGGATCATCGGCAATTCTGACCAATGCAGGAATGGCTGAATGGTTGCCAATTTTACCAAGTAATTCGGCAGTATCGCCTCGAAGACTTACATCGTCCAGGCTGAGAAGAGCAGTCAGTTCATCCAATACTGGATCGAAGATTGTGTGTTGTGCTTCAAGCGCTTCCTCCATGGCAACGAGAGCCCCCATCCTTGTAGCAAAGACTTGCGAGCGGTACAGTGGCATTATCGCCCCTGGGCTTTTACGACGGCAAATCAGTCTTGCGGCATCTTCTGCGCGGCCCGCGTTTATCATCGATTCCAAAACTGCAGTGAGCCAGGCGGGTTCACTCGCCTTGATGATGTGAGAAACCATGTCTTCGAGTGAAATCGTTCCCACAAGAGTGAGTCCATCGTCAATAATGAGAGTGGGCGTCGATTTGACCTTGTAGCGAGATGCCAAGTCCGAAAATTCAACAGCATCAACCACGGTGACAGATACCAAGGAGCAGTTTATTGACGCGGCCACGGCATTTCGAACAATTTGGGGGCAATGTGGGCACAATGCAGCCATCAGAACAAGAATGCTTGTCTGATCCTTCAGGTGCCTTAGCGAGTGAAATGGTTCGGTGCCGGGGGGGTCTGCCCCACGGCCTAGCCACAATACGGCATCCATGAACGGCCCGAATTCTGCTCCCTCTGGGGCGGCCAAGTAATGGATATCCCGTCTTGTTTCGTCAGACAGTGTGAGCGAGGGTTTCCCTGGCAAAATCGACTCGTCAGCTTCTTCGATTTTGATTCTATTGAGCGACACGCCAGATATCTGCCGCGCAATGTTTATGAGATTCGTTTCAAATTGTGTGTCTGAGGCGGTTTCTGCCACAAAGATCGTTACGGGTCGAGTCAGTGACGTGGCAACAAGTTGCACACTTTGAAGTTCTGTGTCGGATAGCACTACCTAATCCAGTCGCTTCAATCGAGATGAAACTCCGATCTCAGACAAACTCGATCCACTGAAAATAGTTCGTCGATATCTAGTTGCTTGCAAGAATGAATCAATTTGAGCCGGGAACGAACTGCCTGACGACGTGTCCCGCCCCTTCAGGAACCTGATAAGGGGATTCTACACCGCGTAAGGGTGCAGGCATGTAACCCCAGAGATAGTTGCCGAAAGTCTGTATACCGGAAGCAGCCATAGGTATGACCCCGTCGGCGGCCTGTTGACCTGACTGCCCGTCTTGGGGTCGAGGCGGAATAGTCAATACCGGCTGGCCGTACATGTTAGTGGGGCCTCTATAGGACTCGTCATACATGGAAGATCTCTGAGAAGGAAAGGCCTGCGGCTCTGACCACTGAGGGAGAGCAACGTTGGCCAAGCCTAAAACCATTACCGCCACCACGGCAACGCAGGTCTTCATCTGTAAACCTCCGTGGAATCAACGTACTATTACTCTATCATAAACGTCACGAAAAATAAAGGCGGGTTCTCTGTTGACAAAAGCTACAATAATCTGAAATAATTGTACACTTTGATTACGCTTGGAGGACAAAAGCATGAGTAATATCGCCAAGATCGTGATTTGCGGTTTTCTGATTGCCGCAATCGCAGCGCCGGTTTTTGCTGCAGGAAACGCCAAGAAACCATATTCCTTATCAAACATCACAGGAACAATCTATCAAGGCAGCGCTACTGCCTTAGACAAGACCGAGGGAGTCTTTTCAGGTGTCCTTAAGAGGACTTTTGGCTTTTTTAACCCGTGTCTTGACCTCGTTAAGGGTTGCGCGAACGTGGTACTGACGCCAATAGAAAAGCCAGTTGCGTACTTGGAGAGTACGGTGCTCAAGCGAAAGGTTCCGGGAGCCTCTAAGGTCCCGGCTCCAAAAAAACCGGAGATTTCGAAATAATCCATTAGGATTTTGGACAATCTGGGACCGGCTCGGATCGATTTGAGTTTGCGGCGGAGTTTTGCTGGATTTCGGTTCGCGCTCGGTGGGAGGGTGTATGATAAGGGGAATCATACCGGTGGCGGTGTTATGCCTGTTTCAGGTTATTCCTATAGTTGCGTACGGAGACAGTAGGTACAATCCGGACGCAGTCCCGATATGCTCCCAAATTATTAACGAGATGACTGAGGGAAGGATAAGCTTGAAGCAGGCCGAGCATATCAGTCTAGCCATAGCTAGGGCTGGTAATCGGCATTTTGGCAGTATAACTGCTGGGGATATGTGGCTCTATATGGCATTAGTTTATGTTGAAAGTGGGTTCAGAACCAACATCGTTAACTACCAGAATTGCCGGGGCATGTTTCAGATTCACGCTCCCTCTTGGGCCAGCAAATTCGGACTGAGGTACGCGGACCTTCTAGATCCGGAAACTAACGCTGACTGTGGAGTGAGAGTCTTTAAATACTATCTGGAACTTTACAAGAATATTGTGCCTGCTCTGAGTGCTTACAACAGCGACCATCCTGGGGCGTCAGTGCGATATGCCTTGGCGGTTCTTGGCACACGAAAAAAAATAATGAAACGCTACATTCAGCTTTACAAGGCCATCAGAGAGGCCAAAATATTAGCGGTGAGGACGCCCGCTTTTTCTGAGGCACCTTAACGGAGGATTCCGCGGCGTTGGTTGAACTCAGACGTGCCAACGGCCTCGAGTCATGGGAATCCAACATTTGCCGTTAAGATTGTCGCTGCCTGGTTCAGGTCTTTTTGATCGCGCGTAAGCCCGCCCCTGCCCAAAATGGGAAGACAGGTCCTTTGCTAGGCCGGGGACAGGAACTTAGCGAGGGGGGCCATACAAAAAAGGTATGAGCAGGGAACTAAACATGTTCCACGGATTGAGCACTGACGGGTTGTGATCCAAGGGCACAAAGGGATCGTGGCCAGTGGGATAACATGCGGACGGAGGTGGTTCCGGCGGGGCGGTATATTGAGGTATACAGCTCACGCAGCCACTTACTGCCAACACTATCACCATGGTCAGGGCCAGAATTAGGTTTCTCAAGATCACCATCGCAATATAATGTTCCCAAATGATGCCGGAACGCATTATAACCCGTGGTGCAAAATCTATCAAGCTAAAAGACGGTGAGATTCAGTGCGTGTTAACTAACCGAGAGCGCGCTCGCTTGGGCTCTTTCGCATGCCTCGTTCGAGCAAGATCAACGATGTGCCCGTGGCGAAGGCCTTCGGCCGACGGTACAATCGGTTGTCATTGAATTTCGAAACTAGATGCTGCATGCGAAGATAGATGCACATTTCCCCGCGAGTCTATAAGCATCCCTGTCACGCCGGCAATGGAATCGATGTATTTCATTCCTTTTTCCACTCCCATCACAAACACGGCAGCCGATGATGCCGTAAGCCCAGTCGGCGCCAACAGGGTGACAGACTGCAGCTCTGTAGGAGGGTAGCCGGTCTTAGGGTCCAAGATGTGGTGGTATCGTCGTCCGTCGACATCGAGGAAACGCTCGTAATCTCCAGAGGTGAGAAGGATTTTATCAGTAACTGAAACGACGGCTCTTATCTCTGTGGCATTTCTTGGGTCCCTTACGCCGACACGCCAAGGCCTGCCTGGGCTCTTTTCTCCAACGGCGAGAATGTCGCCGCCGATATTAACAAGCGCAGCATCAACACCCATAGTTTTGAGCAACCGGTTCACCCGGTCCAAAGCGTAACCCTTTGCCAAACCACCAAAGTCAAGTTCCATTCCGCGCTCAGGGAGAAATATTGTTCCTGCTCGGTAGTCAATTTGAACAAGCCTCCAATCTACTCGAGAAAGGGCATCGGACACCTCTTTTTTTTCTGGAACTCGAGGCTGTTGAACTCCACTGAAATGCCATAATCGAGTAACTGCTCCTATGGTAGGGTCGAATGCGCCGTCGGTGTGCTCGGCAAACCTCAGGCTCGTTTGAGCAAGTTCTAAGAGTTCCGGGTCAACCCTTACCGGTGCAATGCCTGCCATATCGTTGATTCTGGTGAGTTCAGACGACTTATGAAAGGATGCCAAGTCTTCCACGCGCCTTATCTCATCCAAGCAAGCTTGGGCAGCAGCCATTGCCTTGTCGCGTGGGCCGGCCACGGTGACTTCAGCGAGAGTGCCCATCAGGAAGCGGCCGGCCTTATGAACCGAAACCTGTTGGTTGCCGTTACACGATATTGTGAAGATTGTTGTCCATGACGCGAGAAGAAGGGAAAAGAAACGGAGAAGCGTCATCGGTTGTCCGCGTTGCGCAACGAGAACCAGTCTGTTCGATTGGTAATGAGTTTCAAAGGAGCAATCATAGTGAAAAAGGGAAACATATACAATGCCGCGAGAGTAGGGGACAGAGGGCCGAAGAATCTCGAAGAAAAAACGATCACCAGCACATTGTTCATAAGCGCGAGGCTCACTCCCGCAGCAAGTCGTTCGGCAGGTTTCCGTGAAGGAGCAACCAGAAACCCCGTCAAATAGTATACCCCTGACAGCATATAGGCAATCGCCAGGGAAACACCTATTTGGCCGGGACGGTCAAAAAAGAAATGAGAGTACTGAGAGAAGACGCCCAGATTGATTAGGGCGAACAGTCCGAGAGAAATTGGAAATTGGCGGGTATTTATTCTTTCGAGTACTCCTGGAATAAACCTCTTCATGACCACAACCATACCCATTGGCACAAAGATCACTAAAGAGAGCATGCGCATCATCCCATCCAAGGGAATGGAGACATCGACTCCTGCTAGAAGCTTCACAAGGCACGGTAGAGAGATAGGTACGATCAGAGAAGTTACCACAACCATCCGGACTACCGAAGCAACATCGGCGGCCAGGATGTTGGCCACAAAAGGTGCTACCACTCCGGTAGAGATGCCTGAAAGAAGAAGTACCGGCACGGCATAATCCGGATAAACCAAAGAAGTCACCCAGTATAAAGTCGCAGGAAGAATGATTAACTTAACGGCCGTCAAGGTGCCGAGTTGGACCACGGAAGGCCAAGACGTATCCAGGAGGGCCTGAAAATCAATCCTCAGAAAACTTAGAAATAGCAGCGTCATCATGAAATACAGAAGATACGGTTGAAAAGGAACTCCAACACCCGGAAAAAGCACTGCAGCACCGGCTGAGCCAAAGATTACCGTAAACAGTATGACGTCCTTCAGCATCGGTATCCTAATCCTGGTCTCAAAAATTCATTCGACGGGCCACAGAGCCAGCCCTAGGGAGGGATCGAGCACGCGGCCTGGCGGCGAGCCGGGGATAAGGTACCCTTCGAGTTCCGCCACATATATTTTGGTGCCTGGCATCAGATGACCTCCGAAGCAAGAGTAGTCCTCGCCTGCCAACGCAATGTGCGTATGCACAAAGACCTCGCCATCCTTTTCTGATACATTGCCCCCGCACGACACAATCTCAAAGAAACCACGGAATTCCTTGTTGAGATATTTTCTGTTCTCAGGATCATAGCAACCAAGAACAGCGTTTGTTACCGCTCCTATCAATTTGAAACCCGCTTTACGAATGTTTCTCTTCGCAAACTCGCGAGTAATCGCGTCAAGAAGATCGTCCCCCGTTGCCAAGCGAACAAGAAAGGAATCCTCCATCTGATTTTCCCCTTTCCGTTTTGGTCTGATGTAAAATAGACCCTAAAACAAAAATTTCGCAAGAGGTCAGCATGCAAAATGGATCTTGCCATCACTGCGGCGAAGAACTCGAATTCGTCGAAAAGGTCTTCAGGAATGATATCTGTAAGGCATGTGGTTGCGATGTTTATTGCTGTTTGAATTGCTCAGATTATGACGAGACAGCGTCGAACCAGTGCAGAGAACCTCAATCTGAAAAAGTTTCGGTGAAAGACAGACGTAATTTCTGTGATTATTTCAGGCTAGGAGCCGGATCTAGTACCCCGGCCGCCAAGGAGACAGCGTCGAAGGCGCGGCGCAAGCTAGAAGAACTATTCAAGAAGTAGGGTGAAAGAAAGGGTTGCGCCCGATCGACAATCGTCGGGCGCATATTGCTCTTAAGGATCAGAAAAAAGAGCTGATGAAAGCAAAAGGCATTCCGATAATTTCAGCCGCTGTCGACAATATGTCAGATCCAGCAGACTCCTCCTCTGGAACCGGCTGAGAAGGCCCGGCAGCCGCGGGAGCCAATTTAATGGTGACACCATCCCGAACGAAGCGATCAACACTGGGCGGTGGCATTATCTCTCGACCTCTGTAAGAAGTCATGAAACGTTGATTGTTTTCGGCCGGCTGAATTTCCCTGGAAGATTCCCCTCGCCGCGGTTCGCTCATCATGCCTGTCTGATTCACGAAACACGAGCGGTCCTGGTAATTACCAGCAGGATAAAACCAAGAATTGTTGGCAGTCGGTCGCACTTTTTGAATTGGTTTTGCCGAAACCGCATATTTTCCGTGAGCAGGAGGAGTCATCTGTTTGACTATTGGAGCCGCCGTTTTTTTCTTGTCAACTTTCTTGTCCGACGCTACTGCCCTTTCCGGGACTCGCTTGCGCGTGGCCCCGGAGATGGTTGCCTGATCCTTGCTTTGTTCAGCTTTCGATGGGGGAGGTGACAGGACAAGGTCTTTTTCTAGATCCGCCTCTAAGTCAGAGGCGCTATCCTGCACCTCTGCAACACTCCCTACGGTCGAACTGGAAGATGGATTTATCCGAGGAGGCGGAGCCATCGCCCTAGATGTTCGGTCCTTGTAGCTGACAGCAGTTTTGAGCATTGGAATTGCATCGTTTTTGGCCGATACCTTTTCCGGTAAAATCGCTTCAGATTCCATATCTACATCCGAAGCGGTTCGGAGATTGGACTTAAATTCTGCTTTTACGATAGTCCCAGGTTTTATATGGATTGGAGTTGGTGAGGTCACCATACCAGTGCCTGCCAACACCTCAAAATTTCCGGCCACTGCCCAGCACGTAGTCAGGTAAAGGATGGCGGCCGCGAATGAACAGATCTTTCCCATGGGGTATCTCCTTTCGACAAGTGTTCCCTATTGGAGGAGTATTTCTCACGTCTGGGATTTCGGTTTGCGGGGTTCATTTTCCCTCCTCCCGTCAGCGTGATTTGGCATATCACTACAAAATACTCTTGTCAATCATAATGTTATAATCTTTTCTTAAAGTAATATATTAGATATGGTGTAATGTCGCTTGTTATTACAGCACCGATCGCTGCTACAGCCTGAACTCAATTCAAGCAGTGGATGCGGCCATCTCTCCTGAGCTTGGCTGACGTCTGTTCAGACGCCAAGGCGAATTAAAGTTATTAAGTGATTGACAAGAAGGGGCGCAGTATTTAAACTTAGCAAAATTACAGAGTATTATCGATAAGATCGCTTCTAGACCGCCGAATGGACGATCTGTGTAGAGTAACCGGCCCATGATGGTCCAGATGGCTGGACGTGGGAAGCTAACCCCATACTTTAGACATGTCAGGAAACGTATAGGGAGGATTTGATGGCAGCGAGAGACCATATCAAGAGGGGGAGCACAGAAGTGCGTCAAGCAGTCAGCGCAGCAGAAAACGAAAAATATTTCGATGAGGAAAATCTGGAAGCGAAACCGCAATCACCGGCGTCAGCAAAGAACATCGCCCGGCCACCCACCGCGTTGGCCGTCAAGCCCAAAGGAAACATACCGGAATTTAGTGTGTGCCTGATCGGTGCTGCTGAGTTAGTTCCATTTCTTTCCGAAGTGGAGAAAATCAATAACAGTCCTCGCTCTGAGAGCCGAACCCCTCTCATAACAGTGATCCAAGCTATTCTCGGAGCAGAGGGTGGGAGCATGCCTTTGAGCAAGCTGGTTCCCAAGGTCAAGAAGTATTGGAACCGGCCGTTTCCGGCAACCCCTTACACAGACGAAGAGCTTGTTTTCATCATGGCGCGGAATTCTGACGGCGTCCGGGTTACTGAGTAGGAGTGGATGTGGTAAGCCCCCCCTCCAACTCCGGCATACCATAGTACTACGGGGCCACGAGACAAAACAGACCTTCTTGGTAATTCGAGGGTTTATAGTTAATTTTTTGATATAAAAGATAATTAAAATATAAGTCCACATTTCGATGGCATAAGTTTTCCCGGTCCCACTCACCGAAAATTCCCCTTGACACACTATATATTGTGTGGGTAAGGATGGAACCCACTAGATGATCCACAGTCGTGCTGGATCGTCACTTTATTCGTCGCCCAATTTCTGGGACTTTCGGATAGAGCTTCAAAATGTTTAGAGATTATTTCGGTATGTCCTCGTTATTTGGCGATAATAAATTTCATGAACCAAAAGACTTGATCGGCTTGGCAAATTTTCATGAGGAGACCTATTCGTTTCGCCGTTGATTGAGATTCATCATAAACTGCTTGACCTTTTTATGGTTCAGGTCGGTTTTCTCCGATTAGATCGTTACCGACCGACTGTCCTGATAAGACAGTGTCTTGACAATACCGATTCCTCTCCGGGGATCGGACAGAGTGTTCCGAACAAGGAAAGACTTGTACAGGGGAGATTGCAATGGCTGGCTTGATTGAGATCAAAGAATTTAGAAGAGAGAGTCCTCGACATCTTGAGACCACTGACATGGCTCTTTTTGTCCGCACGTCCAGCGAAGCGATGGACGACTGGGATAGAAGCAAGATAGTCGACGCGCTGTTACGAGAGACCTTCATAGACGAGGGTACGGCTGATGACATAAGCTTGGAAGTTGAGAACGACATCAAGAGAAGCGGGATCAAAGTGATAACGGCTCCGCTGGTAAGGGAGATGGTTAACGCCAAATTACTGGAGCGCGGTTTGGAGGGGGCGAGACGCTTGCATACTCGACTAGGGGTGCCCCTCTACGATGTGGATCAGCTTATTACCCGGCCCAACAAGGAAAACGCAAACGTGCCGCACGGTCCTGAGGCCACAAATCTAACACTTGCGGAGAATATCAAGAAAGAATATGCGCTTCTCAACGTATTTGACCAAGATGTGGGCGACGCTCATATGAGGGGCGACATTCATTTGCACGATCTAGGCTTTATCGACAGGCCTTACTGTTCCGGGCAATCATTGGAGTACATAAAGAAGTTTGGATTGAACTTACCCAACTCCCTTGCCATGGCGAAGCCTGCCAAACATCCTGAAGTTCTGTTAGCCCATATGGTGAAGTTTGCTGCAGCTCTGCAGAGCCATTTTGCAGGGGCAATAGGATGGGATGCGGTAAACCTGTTTTTTGCTCCATATCTTCGGGGACTGCCCAAGCGAGAAGTTCGGCAGTTGGCCCAGATGTTGATCTTCGAATTTTCACAGCAGGCTGTGGCCCGCGGCGGTCAAGCGATATTTACTGATATCAACCTATATTGGGAGGTGCCTAAGCATTTTGAGAACGTTCCCGCCATCGGCCCGGGAGGCGAGTTCACAGGCCACACCTATTCTGAGTATCTTCCCGAGGCCCAGAATTTCGTATGGACCCTATTCGATATTTATCGCGAGGGTGATGGAGCGGGAAGACCGTTTTTCTTTCCCAAACCCTTGATTCACATAACTGAAAAATTCTTCGCCACGCCAGGACACGAGAAATTCCTGCACCACATCTGCGATATCGCTTCAGAAAAAGGCAACACCTATTTCGTCTTTGATCGTGGAGAGACTGCCAAAATTTCAGAGTGTTGTCGCCTTTCCTTCAAATTGGAGAAAAGCGATCTGGATGACGCTGTGAACCCGTGGAAAATGCGATATTCAGCTATGCAGAACGTCACGATTAACCTTCCTCGAGTTGCGTACGAGGCTAAGGGCGATGACTCCAAACTCTTTTCGCTTATCACGGAAAGAGTGGCTCTGGCTGCAGAGGCCCACATTCAGAAGAAGAACTTTATCGAACGCCTTCTTGCGTTGGGAGAAACGGGACCGCTGGCCCTACTTACTATGGACAGGGATGGAGAGTCCTATTTCAGAATGCGCAGAGTCACTTACTTGATAGGTATGGTGGGGCTAAACGAACTGGTTCAGCACCACGTCGGAGAGGAACTCCACGAGAGTGAAGATGCTCTGAAATTCGGGTTGAAAGTCATTGCGCACATGAATCTTGTGGCCGCTAGGCTAGCCAGGAAACACGGTATGCGTTTCGTGCTGGAACAGACGCCCGCAGAAAGCACTGCATACCGGTTTGCCAAATTGGACATGAAGCTTTTCCCAGAGGCCCAGAAAGTTGTAAAAGGTAATCTCAGCCTCGATGAAATCTATTACACCAACTCCACTCTTTTCAACGTCGGAGCATCAGTGGATCCAATCGATCGGATCAAGAAAGAGGGACTTTTTCACCCGTTGATTGAAGCAGGGTCACTTACTCACGTTTGGCTGGGCGAGAGTCGCCCCAGCGCTAAGTCTATGGCCAAATTCATTGTCAATATCTTCAAGATGACTCAGAACGATCAAGTAGCTTTTTCGCCTGAGCTTACTACGTGTGTTTCCTGCGGGCGAACCAGCCGTGGTTTGCATGACGCGTGCCTGTACTGTCAGTCGGATAAAGTAGAGCAAATTACTAGGATTACAGGTTACTTCACCAAGGTGTCGAGTTGGAACAAGGGGAAAAGGGGTGAGTTGAAGGACAGGCACAGAAATCAGGATCTGGTTACTTCCCAATAGCAGGTACTATCTCATACATGTGCCTGACACTATGGTTCCCCAGGAACGCTACGGGAGAATGATTGGGTTCGGTTCGACAGTTTCAAAGTAGGAGGTTATCTATGACTTTCCTTTTTACAAAACCCGGATGTGGTAAGTGCGACTGGATAAAGAATAACATGGATTTTAAAAAGATGAAAAATGTAAAAGTTTTGCAGCTCGACTCAGATAACTGTGAAGCTCTGGCGCTCCTGGCGTATTACGAGTGCGTTTCACTCTCGGAAAAAAAGCTTCCCATATTAGTGTCCGACTCTAGGGAGGTAATTACCGGCGCTGGTCATATTAGGAAGTATCTTCAGGATCACTGCGCCTCACAGTTGATATAGTTTGACACCGATTTATCAGCTCATTTTTTGGGCAGGGGTGGTCGAAACCGGGGTCCGCCTTTTTGCCTCAGAGGCGGGCCCGTAAGAATGAGTTATGGAGCAACAATGGAGCCGGATTTCGGTATTAAGGGGTTCATTCCGACATCGTTGGTGGATTGGCCAACTAGGGTGTGCTCGGTATTGTTTCTTGCGGGTTGCAGCTTCAGATGTCCCTCGTGTCATAATCACCGTCTTGTGCTTGAACCTGATTCACTTCCAGACTACCCTTTGACAGAGATCTTGGAAAGCTTGAATCAGCGCACACACTGGATCGATGGGGTTACAGTATCGGGTGGAGAACCCACAGTGAGAAACAACTTACCTGACCTGCTGCTGCTTCTTAGAGAAACAGGAGCTAAGGTCAAACTGGACACCAACGGTTTCAATCCTGAAATGCTTGAAGAAATTGTAGAATCCAGGCTGGTGGACGCCGTTTATATGGACGTCAAGGCCCCGTTGACGGTACAAGCCTATTCCAGGGCTGCCGGCGTACCAGTCAATCCGAGCATCATTGGGAGAAGCCTGGAAATATTGAAAGGGTCCGGGTTGGAGGTAGTCTTTAGGACTACCGTTGTTCCAGGTTTGGTGGCTGAACCGGAACTTGTGAGTATAGTCAACTCCTTGGGCAAGGTTGAACGCTATACAGTCCAGCCGTTTCGCAACCTAAGTACTCTGGACCCTGAGTTTTCAAAAATCGAAGAATACACACTGACGAGAATTGATTTTATGAGGAGATGCTTCGAGATTCCAGCCCCCGAAATGGGGTTCCAGTTTTTTCAAGCGTAGTCTAAAAACCCTTAAATATAGCTGCTATTTAGAGACCACAAGGTCACTGCTTCAAAGGTTCCATCCCCCAGTTACTTCCAATGCGCAACCAGTGATGAAACTCGCGTCGTCTGAAGCCAGAAAGACAATAGCAGCCGCGATTTCAGACGGGTCTGCTATCCGCCCAAGGGGCGTTTCAGCTATGATAGCGTCCTTGAACTTCGGATTCATAAAATCCCTGATGGTTGGCGTATCTGTGAGTCCGGGCAAGACGGCGTTCACCCTGATTCCTCTTGGTCCCAATTCTCGGGCTAATGATTTAGTAAGCCCGAGAAGCCCTGCTTTTGCTGAAGAGTACGCGGACTCGCCCTTTGCCCCCACCTTGCCGTAGATCGAAGAAACATTGACTATTCGACCATCTCCCTGTTCGATCATTAATGGAGCACATGCCGAGCAGCAATTTACGGCGCCAAGCAAATGCACTCTCCATACTGCCTTGAAATCCTCAGGGCCGATCTTGAGGAATCCACCCGGTCGATCGAAACCAGCGTTATTAACAAGAACATCCAATCGCCCGAACTCGGAAACCAGTTTTTGCACGCAGTTGGCTACTGCCCCGGTGTCGGCAACATCAGCGGCGATTGGTAGCGCTTTCCCCCCGCGATCTCTTATGGTAGCAGCCGTCATTGTAGCGGTTTTTTCGTTGCGGTCGAGGATTCCCACAAGAGCGCCCTCAGAAGCCAGCCGGAAGGCTGTAGCCTGTCCGATTCCCTGGCCTGAGCCAGTCACCAGGGCGACGTTACCCAAAAATCTCTGGCCTTGGCAAACAAGAGTAGCTTTATTGAATATCATAGGAGTTTCTCGGTTGCTGGTTGCCTTAGTGCTTCATTTCAAGCCTATGTCTTAGCGCACGAGCATGAGCGGCGAATCCTTCATAATCGGCAATTACCAAAGAATGGGGAGCCAGATTCATGAATGCATCTTCATTAGCCATAGAAAACGACATGCGCCTTGTGAAATCTCGAACGGACAAACTGGACGCAGTCCTAGCGAAACCCGAAGTTGGAAGGATAGCATTGGGCCCGATCGAGTAATTAGCAAGAGAGCCGGGAGTAAAATGACCCAGTAAAGCCTCTCCGGCATACCTGATTCTGCCAAAGGTCTCTCTCGGATTCTTCGTCAAAATCTGCAGGTGCTCAGGCGCGAAACCGTTGATAAAATCCACTGCATCATTTATGTCTCCCGCCAATACTACGCCGCCATTCGACCTGAACACTTCTTGGCAAAAAGCCCTTCTATCTACGGGAAGCTCTAATACTAACCTTGGTATAAGATCCAGGGCCCGTCGAGCAACCGATGTGTCGGTGGTAACAAGGTACGCGCACGAGTCTGCCCCGTGTTCAGCTTCAATGAGAAGATCCGTCACCGCGGTGACGGGATCGGTGGTCTCATCAGCCAAAATAATGGCTTCACTAGGGCCAGCGGGAAGCCCTATGTCTACCTGGGTTGCAACGACCTGTTTTGCAGCCAGCACATAACCTGACCCAGGTCCAACTATTTTGTCTACCTTCTGTATCGTTCTTGTCCCAAATGCTAGAGCCGCGATAGCCTGGACTCCGCCGATCGCATAAATCTCTTCGATTCCCACAAGTCGCGCAGCCGCAAGGGTAGCCTTGTCTGCCCTCCCGTTTCGGTCCGGGGGAGTAACGGCCACAATCCTTTCAACTCCAGCCACTCTTGCAGGAACGGCAGCCATCATCATAATGGATGGGAACGATCCCTTTCCGCGGGGGATGTATAAGCCTACCGAAGGAATCGGAAAAACCTTTTCTCCTGTCACGAGGCCAGGGATGATTGTGGTTTCCCAACTCGAAGGTTCAATTTGGCATTCATGGAATTTCCGAATATTGGTTATCGAGACTTGCAAGGCTTTGAGCAGGTCTTTAGAGATCTCGTCGACCGCTTTATCGATCTCCTCAGCTTTTACTCGGAATTGAGAAGGGGCCATGTCCACTCCGTCAAATCGCTTGGTAAGTGTTTGAATAGCTTGGTCCCCTTGCTTCCTAACCAGATCGACCAGAGGGGTTACTTCGGAGATGAGATCCATCAAGTCGACTCCGCTTCTACGATAAAGGTGGGTCCGCTCGTCCAAGCTCATCTTAGCCAATTCGATAAAATTAACTATCATTCAGCACCTTTACGGTATATTGGCTCGGCATGGTAATGGGCAATACGTCACAAGGATAATCCTGGCACGGAACTTTATTCCCGTCAACAGTCGTGGTTCTACCTCTTCCCAATGACGATTTTTTCAAGTAAACTTCAATATCTGTGCAATCTTGAAAACAAGAGCAGCTTTTCAGGAACTGACGGCAACAGTCTGATCGAGGGATAAAGTGACATGAATAAAATAGCTGTTGGTTTGCCTGCGCTAAGCTGAAATGTGTTTGATGAGACGAAGAACGTTCTTCCCGTTTTTTTCCGAATGATAAAGGTATTCGTCCATGACCTGCCGCATGAGCCAAATTCCGAGTCCTCCTTCACAAGGCTTGTCGAGATTTGGGCTCCGGACTTTGTCAGGGTCAAAGCTTTCTCCGTTGTCCTCAAAACGGAATTCCAATTGATTCGAGCCCACTCTGATCACAATTGTGACTGGACCCTTGCGTTCTGACTTGTATGCGTGCCGGCAAATGTTTGTGAAGGCTTCGCTGAAGGCGAGTTCCAGGTTGTCAACAAGTCCTTCGGTTCCACAAAAGGCAGGCAACTGCTGTATCAGGTTTCTCACAAACACGTCGAGAGGCCTTATCATAATCATTTCTGCCGGCACCTCGATCCTGACGGTCAGTTCGTTTTCCATTAATCTAGTCCTGAGTAGAAGTGATTTAACACCATTCCGCTGATCACAAACTGGGATGCCGGTATTCACACGTTCTGAGAAAAGGACTTGAGAGCAGCTTCGACATCGTCATAAATTTCAAAAACTTTGTTGAGCCGAGTAAGCTGGAACAGTGATCTAGCCTGAGCAGATGGGCTGGCTATTTTCATGTCTCCGTTGTTCTTGATCACGGCCCTCAAGGATGCCACTAAAGCGCCGCAGCCAGAGCTGTCTATAAACCTGGTCTTGGCCAAATCCATGACCAACTTGATCCTGTCCTGTTCGGCTATGTTCCGAACCACGTCCTTCAGTTTCTGCGCTACGGCGGCATCAAATCTATCATCCATGACTATTACGGTAACATCGTTTCTCTTTTGAATCTCCATACACAAATCTCCTGAAAACGCGTTGAAATCCCATACAGTTCATCACGGACAATTACACTAAAGGCCCTTCAGTATTCGATCAGTCAGTTGAAAATCGTCATAGTGTCATGCAACCTGGCTTTTGTTCTGTAACCAACAATTGCAGACTCTCAGACAAGGTCCGTTCATTTCACAGAGGCCAGCATCATCGAAACATCGTCGTCAAACATGGTGTCACCTCTAAATTCTTCGAGATCATTCATGATCACCCGTAATATCTCGGAACTTTCGAGACAACAACTCTCCAAGAAAACCCGACTGAGACGGTTTTCACCGTAAAAAATATCGGATGATGAGATCTTTTCAGCTTCCGTAACGCCATCGGTGAAGACGAGAATCCCATCGCCTGGAGCTAGCTGTATGTTTTCTTCATCGTAGGCCATATTGGGAAAAGCTCCGATTAGCGGACCACCAACTGCCAACTCTTCGACGCAACATTCAAGGTTCCGATAAAGAAACGGTCTGGGGTGGCCTGCGTTTGTGAAAATCAGCTCTAATGAGTTGGTATCTATGATGCCGTAAAAGACCGTCAGGAAATCTGAGTCAGGAAGTAGCTGAAATAGTGCATTATTCAGAAGTGCCAACAATTTAGCAGGAGATGGAGTAACCCTAGCAAATGACTGAAAGGCCATTTTGAACATCGCTCCGATCATGGCGGCTGAAACCCCATGACCCGAAACGTCCACCTGTGCAAAACCTATTTTAGAATCAGGAAGCTCAATGACGTCGTAAAAATCTCCCCCGGCTTTGGAGACAGGCCTGTAAACTGCGAAAAAGTTGACGCGCTCATCGGTGGGAAAGTCATGAGGCAGTAGCGAATTCTGGAGCTGGGAAGCCATCTCCATCTCTTTTGCCATGATTCGGTTTCTGGCTTCGATCTCCTTGCGCGCCTCGTAAAGCGCCAAGTGGTTTTTGACCTTGATGGCTAGTTCCTGGCTATCATACGGCTTGGTTATGTAATCTACAGCTCCGGCCGCAAGGCCCTTTTCCCGGCTTTGCGAATCCTCCCGTGCGGTCAGGAATATGACCGGCACGGCCTGATCTATAATTTCCGTCTTCAGGATATCAAAGGTCTGGAACCCGTCCATGCCGGGCATTTCTATGTCGAGAAGTACAAGGTCCGGCTTTTCCTTTCTAGCAATTGAAGTGGCTTCTTGTCCTGATGAAGCAGAAAAGACCGAATAGTTCTTTCCAAGCATTTTGGCCAACATCTTCAAGCTGGCTGGATGGTCTTCCACCACCAGGATCTTGGAGATACTCATGGCGAACCTTTATCATCAAACTTACGACGCAGTTAGGTATTCTAGGTTTACTGGCTGCCAATCGCAAGACTTATTATGGTTTATCAGTAAATCCTCAGTTAAAGGGGGCAGATCTACTGGGGTTCATTTTTATCTCGCGATTTGTGGAGAGATGGATTAGAGGATTGAGTCATCTTGATGGTCCCTAACGGGTGAGGGGTCTGGGGCGATGGTCGTAAACAACTGTCCTCTATGTATTAACAAGCAGCGCAGAATAGATGAACTTGAAGACGAGATTAATAGTCTTCGAGTGGCTTTGGGTAGGGAACAGCGCAAGATGGAGGACGGGTTCTTTGGTTCATCTACACCCTCGTCGAAGAAAC
>JAPLJK010000045.1:0-13056 GCA_026388625.1 Deltaproteobacteria bacterium
GGCGGTTTCGGACGCATGAATCTCTAGTTATTGTTTCCTCGACCGGATCCGGAGAGTCATTGTCCGGATCCGGTCGCCTCGCGTTCTTGATACCCCCGCCAACTATCCCCCCCCCCTACTTGTAGCCGATTTGAAAGTTATACCGGTTGCCAAAGTTCTTGTCCGAATCAGGATTGATGAACGGCTGCAAAGTACACCCTAAAATTCTGGATGCCGGATCAAGTCCGGCATGACGGAATGCCCTTACTGGAAGCCACATCTTTTCCTGTAATGCCCGCACCCCTCGTTGTTATTCCGGCCCCGGCTTTCGCCGGGGTAAACTTGTCCCGATGAAAATCGGGAGCCGGAACCCATAGGAATGATAGCCAATATCTAACTTGTTCAAACGGACAACTATTTTGGTAATGGCTATAATTGCGAGAACTGCTCCGTTGCGAGCAGCCATAGCCCCGAAGCAATAGCCTCGGCACAGAGTCGGTGGGGGGGATCAGTGAGTTTCGTTGGCCGATGCCCCCGAGGATACCGCACGCACGGTACAACGCAGACGATAGACAAAAAAACCTCTATGTCTTCTTGTCTTATTATTTATTTCTTCGCAGGTTTCTTTGCTGCCTTTGGCGCGGCCGCTGCTTTGGGCGCCCATGCTACAGGGCCACATACCGGCCCGCAAGGCAGTGCCACCAACCTCAGTGTCTTTGCCAAGTCGTCCACTAATGACTTCTCCTCAACTACCGGTTTCTTCACGGCAAGGCACTTGGCCACGCTCAGCCATTTTCCTGAATAAGTAACACACGGTGCGCAAGGTCCGCAACCCAGGGCACACGCTCCCCTGGCTTCACCTTTGCACAGCAACGTATCGTAGCAGACGGTTTTGATGGCGGGGTACTCACAGCCCACCATACAAGCCCAGTCTTGTGCCAGTGCGGTCCCGGCCAACCCCATGCAACTAACCAGAACTACCATTACTACCAATGACTTCTTCATCCTAAACCCTCCTTAAAAAAAGCATACTCCAATACAGAGCTGTTAGACCAAATATTATAATTACCGTAGCACGGGGCCGGCAACCTTGTCAAGAAAAATCCCTGCTGAAAACCGAAACAATCATTAATTTCGGCGGCTTTAAGCACAACAAGGCTTCCCTCTGACAGCTTCCGCCATGCTCTCCATATCAAGTAAACCAACTGACTTTTTATTGCAAGGAAAATCTTTCCAAGGCCGGCCGAATCTCCTGACATATTGGGGTGTCTCAGGTTTTCCTCGTCTTTCCAGGTGTTTCAACATTTGAGCCATTTCCTGGGCTGTGATCATTGCCTACCGGATTGTCGGAAACCAACTCCGGCGCGCACCGTACTGGTCTGAGGTCGAGTGATTCACGGGGTTGGCGCTGATCTGGAAGTCACCAGGAATCCTGGCTTGATTCGCATGCGTTCTCGGCAGGAGTCCTCGTTCTAGACCGTCCAGCCGTCATGTTTGGAGAATCACTGTCTTGACCAGCGGTTTCCGGCCTAGAATTTTGTTAATGTTACGACGAACCACCAGTCTGATTTCCTCTTTGGACTGTTCCCACTGGTCCAGATTCTGAGGGTTCAATGCGCTGAGACGGTCTTTGAGCACGAGTGTGACTTTGTCCAGGAGTTCCTGTTCAATCTCATCGAAAGTCACTCCCAGAGAATGGAGTTCAGGTCCGGAAATCAATCGGCCGGATTGTTTCGACACCGCCAGAGCAACAACCACCAGGCCGGTTTCCGCCAGACCTCGACGGTCTCTGAGAACATCATGGCCTATGTCTCCAACACCTTTACCGTGAACAAAAACCCGCCCAGTTTCAAGTTGCTCTACCACCGAGGCTCCTTCCGATGAAATCTCAAGGAGGTCACCGTTTGACGCCACGACTACCCTGTTTTCAGGGACACCTTCTTCTATGGCCATCTGAGCATGTCTCAGAAGGTGTCTATATTCCCCGTGAATCGGAATGAAACACGTTGGATGCACGAGCCTGATGAGATACCGCAGTTCTTCCTCGCTGGCATGCCCTGACACGTGTACATCAGACACCTTGTCATACATGACGCGAGCGCCTCTTCTTGAAAATTCGTTGATAATCTGGTTAATCGCCTTTTCATTTCCTGGGATGAAACGGGACGACAGCACCACCACGTCTCCAGGTTTGATCTTCAGGTATCTGTGCCTGTCAAAGGCCATTAGCGAGAGCGCCGACATGGGCTCTCCCTGGGAACCTGTCGAAAGGACCGTTATTTCTCTATCCGGTAGACCTTCCATGTCCTTCATGTCCACCAGGATACCGCTTGGCACGTCCAGGTAGCCTTTTTCAGAAGCGATCGTGGTGTTGACCACCATTGAACGGCCCACCAGTGCAACTTTTCGGCCAAACTCGTTCGAGAGGTTCAGTATCTGTTGAATTCGGTGGATGTTCGATGAAAAGGAGGCTATAAGAATGCGCCCACGAGCCTCTCTGAAAATATTTTCCAACGCGGGCCGGACCATACTCTCCGACAGAGTGGAACCCCTGCGTTCCGCGTTCGTACTGTCCGAGAACAAGGCCAGTATTTTCTTTCTCGCGTAGAATGTTATTTTCTCAAGATCACAGAGCCGTCCGTCAATTGGTGTTGGATCGAGCTTAAAGTCGCCGGAGTGCATGATAACTCCGACCGGAGTAGTAACGATCAACCCGACGGCGTCAGCCACTGAATGACACATTGTGACAAAATCGATCGCGAAAGGTCCCATCTTGAGGACAGAGTCCGCGGACACTACGTGCCTGACGGTAGAATCCAGTAGTCCGAATTCCTCGAGCTTATGCTCTACGAATCCCATAGTGAGGCTGGTGGCATAAACGGGAGCGTCCACCTTTTGGAGGACATACGGGAGCGCACCAATATGGTCTTCGTGCCCATGAGTCAAGACAATACCCAAAATATTCCAGTTTTGCCGGACAACTGCTTCCAGATCCGGTATGACTATGTCTACGCCGGGCATAGAATCGTCCGGGAACATGAGGCCGGTATCTATGATGAAGGCGTCCCTCCCCAGAATAACCGCCATCATGTTAAGCCCTATCTCACCAAGCCCTCCCAGCGGCAAAATTCTGATCTTTAGAGTTTGATCGTTGTCCATCAATAAAATCTTTCTTGTGCTTAGCAAGGCCGGCCGATGATTTATGCCTTGACAAACCCCTGTGAAAATTTATTCTGCGTGTTGAGCCGGTTGGTATCAAAGGCTTCGGGAGTCCATAGCGACCCCTGCCGGTTTTCACACCTCGCAGGGGTTGACTTATGTACGGACCAAGGATATTCTACCGAAACAAGGCCGTCTTCCACTTGTATCATGACTCCCCCCCCTTGATACCTTTCCGGAGACGGTCTTCATTTATTTTATGAATACATCATGAAGGCCCTTACTGACCCGCGGTCCTGAGAGCTTCCCTGATTTTCAACCCGATTTCCGTCGCAAGGTCTGAATCCGACTCTTTGAGCACCGCGGCAATTTCATGCCATTCTTCATCATCTCCCGTGAAAGTGATCTCAATGATCTCTTCACGGGAATCACTTACCACAGCTTCAGTCAGTTCCATCACCGATCTCCTCGGACCTGCACACTATATGATGCGGGGAAAGCTTGCACCGTGACCCAAAAATCCGGCGACTCGCCGCTTCTTTCTCCTCAATGGCAGTTCCGGAGCCGGGTTACGTTAATCATCCCCCGGCGTGTCTAAAAACACCGAGTCAAGGGTCGTCATAGATCAGGATCAATTCAAGTGTGACCCGGCGTCGGCACGTTTCTTTTCCTGACGACCCCGGGGAAAATCCTATTAGAAGCATAATAAAAAGGCAACAATCTTCTCATACCATTCCGATGTCCCGTTGAGTCGCGGCTGTCAGTGCGGGGCTCCCGGCGTCCGCAGTTACCGGTTGACAAGCGCCGACTCTTGGATTATTAGCGGAATCGTTTCCATACCCAACCTGATCAAATTTGCACTGGGAGAGATATAATGCCTAATACTGAAGTGTCCAGCACTGAAGATGTCAATGCTCCGCACCGCCTCGTACGCGAAGACCCCCGATACGATGAAATCAAAAAAATTATTGAGGAATTTCCTCCAGAAAAAATGGGGTTACTCAAATCATACATTCAGAAATGGCTTGGAAACCAGTGAAACTCCTCTTCTGTAGGCTTTTTCGGCATGAGCACCAAAGGGTGCCGGAGTCACTCCCATTCAATAGTGCTGGGAGGCTTCGATGAGATGTCGTAAACCACCCGATTAATTCCCCTCACCTCATTTATTATCCGGTTTGAAATAGTGGCCAGAGCATCGTGAGGCATTCTAAACCAGTCCGCAGTCATCCCGTCCGTGGCCTCAACAGCTCTGAGTGCGGCCACGTGTTCGTACGTGCGCTCATCCCCCATGACCCCCACGGATCGAACAGGGAGGAGAACCACGAATGCCTGCCAAATATCCCTATACAGACCGGCCTTACGGATTTCGTCGATGGCTATGGCATCTGCCTCCTGCAACAGGGCCACTCGTTTCGGAGTCACTTCTCCCAGAATCCGCACTGCCAAACCAGGGCCCGGGAACGGATGCCTCCACACTATAGAATCCGGCAGTCCCAACTGTGCCCCCAGTTCCCTGACTTCGTCTTTGAAGAGTTCCCGCAGAGGCTCAATCAGTTCCAAGTGCATCCCCTCCGGCAGCCCCCCCACGTTATGGTGACTTTTTATGACCGCGGACGGCCCCCCCTTGAAGGATACACTTTCAATGACGTCCGGATAAAGGGTGCCCTGGGCCAGGAACTTAACGTCCGGAAACCTTGCAGCCTCTTCTTCGAATACCCTGATGAATTCCTCTCCAATTGCTTTCCTTTTCTGTTCAGGGTCGGTGACTCCGCGTAGTTTGGCGAGGAACCGCTCAGATGCATCTACATAGTCAAGACCCATGCCCAACCGGCCTTGGAATGTCTCCAGAACTTCCTGGGCTTCACCTTTTCTCAGCAAGCCGTTGTCGACGAAAATCGGATGGAGCCGGTCAGGTACTGCCCTATGGAGCAACGCGGCCATTACAGAGGAATCCACTCCACCGGAAAGCGCGGCCACCACGTGGGCCTTGCCCACCCGCCGGCGCACATCCTCAACCGTGGTCGTCAGAAAGGAACCCATGGACCAAGACGGTTCAAGTTTTGCGATTTTGAAGAGGAAATTCCGTAAAATGGTATTCCCGTCCGGCGTGTGGACCACCTCCGGATGAAATTGCACGCCCGTTATCAGGTGATCCCTGCTCTCCAAGGCAGCCACCAACGTGTCGTCCGTGCGGGCAGAAGCAACAAAACCCTCGGGAAGCTCGATCACCTTGTCGCCGTGGCTCATCCACACCTGAGCCCCCGGGGACAGTCCCTGCAGCAATATGGAACTTGAGTCAATATCAGCCAGGTGAGCCCGCCCGTATTCCCGTTCCGCAGCCGGCTCAACTTGTCCGCCCAGGGAGTGAGTTATGGCCTGAAGGCCATAACATATTCCAAGGACAGGTAACCCTAGATCGAGCAGCTTTTTGTCAAGTTGAGGGGCATCGGCATCGTAGATGCTGGCCGGCCCACCTGACAGTACCAGCGCGGCGGGCCTGTCACGCTCTATGACATCCATTGCCCGGTTAAAGGGATGTATTTCACAGTAGACCCGTGCCTCACGAATACGGCGTGCGATAAGCTGAGTGTACTGGGAACCAAAGTCCAGAATCATCACGTAGGATTGACCAACCAAGAACAAACCTCCCCCAATGAAAGTCTGTGACCATGCGCCTTTACATTACGTGCTTGATACAAATAAAAAGACCGGGGACAACCCCGGTCTTTGTTAATCAGTAGTGATTGAGCAAGATTTTATTACCTGACCACCTACCTACATCCGGTCGGGCCACATACCGGCGCATATTTTATCTGCTCTGGAGACGGTATACGTAGTGGCTTCGGTGCAGGAGCCGGTGCAGGCGGTTCATACGCCATAAGCGGTGCAGGCGGTGCACATACGACCGGTGGAGGCGGTGCATATACTCTGACCAGTGCAGGCGGTTCGCAACCGCTAACCGTCTGTTTCTTGGTCATGTCATAGGACATGCCGCCGGTCATACAGGGATTGCAACCAGGAGAAATGACCTGGAATTTTTCGATGTTGCTGCAAAGCTTGGAGTTCGGTGGAATCGAAGGCGGAGCGCCCCACTGCACAGGACCGCCAAAAGTCGGAGCCACACACTTCGGTGGCTGAACCTTAACCTTCATTGCACACGTTGTGGCCCTCAAGGTGCCCCAGGGACGGAAACCACCCGTGTATTGCTCACAACCGCGCATGAACAACGAGCTATCACCTCCGGGTGTGCCGCCGGTGTTCCTTTCGAAGCTGTACGTGACTTTCATGGGGATCATAATCATGTCACCGGTGGTAACAAAGGCGGGGTTCATACCCGACACCTGGGCGGATGCCAAGCCCACCATGGTCATGATCAGAGCCACAGCGCCGAGCACAACAATCATTCTTCTAACCATACCCGAATCCTCCTTTTATTAGGCCCCATCAGCCAACACCGTGGAACCGAATTTGGAATAGTAAACAAATATAACCTGATTGCCATCTTGATTATCAGAACGGTCCTGATAAGTCAAGACTTTTTTTCCAGGTAGCGCCCTGTTTCGTTTCAGAATCGATTAACAGCATACCAAAAAAAATTCCAGATTCAAACCTTTTTTTTAAAAAACCCGTTTTCCTTCCCCTAATAATGCCCGCGGGATCGAGCAGGTCTTCATGCCGATTCATCTCAAATCACGAAATTCTGCCATTAGCGCATTCCCTGTCGCCACCTGGTCCGATTCTATGCCATTAACCTCATGATATGGCGCGCGCGTTATCAGCAAAACAAAAATACTGCGCCCATTGGCTCCACTAACCCGAAATCGACTCGGATAGTTTCCGAAAAGGACCGCGGCGCGGTCTAACACTGATTCGCGTGTGTTCCTGTAATATCAGCGACGACGCCCACCTCACTATAAGATGTTTTCTCTCACAAAGCCACTTTTGCGATGGCGAATCGGTCTGATTCGTCGGCTCTCTACAGAGTCCCCCGCGCACGCAAGGCCAAATAGTCCTCAAGAGCCTCTTCCCAGCTTCGCAGAGGAGAGCCGGTGAGTTTGATGAACTTGGAGTTATCCAACACTGAATAACGTGGCCTGGGCGCGGGCCTGCCCAAATCCTCCGTGGTGGCAGGCTCGACCCGGACATTCGTGACTCCAGCCCTACTGATGATCCTCACGGCAAAATCGTACCACGAGGCCTCGCCCGAATTTGTAACGTGAAAAGTTCCACGGGCCCCCAAACTACATAATTGAATCACAGCCTTTGACAGATCACACGTGTACGTTGGACGGCCTCGCTGGTCGTTGACCACTTTGAGGACATCCCTTTTGCCGGCCGCGTCCAGAATTGCCTCGACAAAGTTTTTCCCGTGCAGGCCGTAGAGCCATGAGGTGCGTATAATGCAATGGGCGTCGGGGAGCAATTCCCGGACCTGCTTTTCTCCCTCGGCCTTGGATTTGGCGTAAATCCCCTGCGGGTTCATCGGATCATCCTCTTTGTAGGGCCTCCCTTCAGCCCCGTCGAACACGTAATCCGTGCTCAGTTGCACCAGCCAATGCCCCAGCTCGGAAGCCGCAGCAGCAAGATTTTCAGCACCCCGGGCATTTACACTGAACGCCTCGTCCACCATTTTTTCACACCCATCCACATCCGTGAGCGCGGCCAGGTTGATAACCACTCCTGGATCGAATGGAGATAGAGCCTTTCTAACCGCATCCTCGCTCCTGATGTCCACCTCTCCCACGTCCAGACCCGTGACACGGGCTCCAGTGTACCGCAGAAGATCCATGAGATCTGCGCCCAACATTCCCGCTGCCCCTACAACAATGTAAGGCGCGTCAAATCCGCCCATAGTATCCCTCCACAGGTATCTTAGAACTTGAAGCCTGCATGCTTTTTCAATATTATTCGTATCACTATAGCACGCTTGATAAACAGATCAGTTGAAAAGCGGCCGCAAAACCCTGCAGGTGCGCGTCGGTCGGTACCACCCGCAAAATGGGTTGCGAACACTTGCGAAGCAGCGGTCGTCGATGCACGAATGTGCAGTAGGGCATTGCCTCCAACATCAAGCAACACCTGAGGATTAAATGATTATTAGGCAGGTTCTCAAAAAAGATACGCCGGTCGTCAAGAAGGCCCTGGAATCATGGATTGATAAAGATCCCGGTATCCTGGGAATCCTGGAGGATCTTGTGGGAACGGGCTTTGGTGAACAGATAGGCCGTTGCTGGATAATGGAGATAGACAGGGTTGTCCATAGCGTCTGCCTGTGGATTCCGGAAAACGCCGATGAAGTCCGAATCCTGGCCCTGGGCTTGCCCGATTCTCCAGACGATGTCCCGACAAAAAAGTTTCTCAGAGAACAAATTCTTGAATGGGCGGAAATGGGTGTGAAAAAAGCCAGGATCAGTGTTCCTCACGCCTTGGTCTCATCGAGTATCGGCTATTTGCGGTCGTGCGGCTTCATGTTCGAGGGCATGTCTTCCTCCCTCGATACCTCAGAAAAACCCGTCCTTCATTTTTGCAAACATTTTCTCTACCGCTCCGTACCACAATCTCAGGTCATGGACTTCCTCCGAGAATTTCTCATTGTCCTCGGTTACGAAATCAGGCCAGAACAAGAAGGTTTCGGATATCGTATCAGATCCGAGTTCCGCCTCCCCTTCATTTTCAGCCCCTGGCACCGCGTAACCCAAAGCGGAAGCGACATCATCATACACCCCCCCGCGAGAGTGCTGGAACCACACGAAGTGGAAACTTTTTTCTTCCCGCTGAACATTATGCTTTCCAACGAGAAGCCCCTACTGCTGACCATTGAGTCCAAGAACGCGTGTGACTTGATCGATCTTCCCGACCGAACCGCCGGACAGAACAGCCTTTTTGGGCCGGTTACTTTTTGCCGGCCACGGTCGATTCACCTGAGCGATATTACTTACACTCACCCTGGTGCGCTCAAAGGCGTACGTAAGGGTCTGCCTCTCCTGTTCTACGTAAACGGCGCCGGCGCGGTCGGATCCGGTCGAGTCGAAGATTGGGATCTGGACAAACCTGAAAACCTGTGCTCGAAATCCGACCAGCTCGACAACAGCGATCTTGAGGCACTCAGAGAACACGCAGCCGGTTCAGGTTCCATGGCCGGGAAGGTCCTCGTCATACGCTTCGACTGGTACAGGCCGTTCAAAAAAACGGTGATGTTCGAGGAGATTCGAAAAATGGACGAAGGTTTCAATCCTCAGCACACCAGGGCCTTGTCCCGGAAGCTTTTTCAGTTGATTCTTGAACGTGGCAACGCCCCGGATTAACCGTGGCGGAACATACTCAACGGATGAGGATAACTACGATACCAATGATCTACGAGTACAGAGGAATAAGACCCAGGATTGGTCAAGATGTCTTTCTCGCTCCAGGAGTAATCATACTGGGCGATGTGGAAATAGGCGATTACAGCAACCTGTGGTTTTATACCGTCGTTCGGGGAGACGTGAACAGCATCACAATCGGCAGGCACACCAATATTCAAGATCATTGCATGCTGCACGTCACTGGGGACCGGTTTCCCCTTAATATAGGCAACGGGGTTATTGTGGGACACAGAGCCGTGTTACACGGGTGTACCGTTCACGACAACGCGCTTGTCGGCATAGGAGCCCTTGTTCTGGACGGCGCAGTGGTTGAACATGACGCGATAGTGGCTGCCGGCGCTGTGGTCACCCCTGGAACAATAATTCGCGCCGAGACCGTTGCAGTTGGTATTCCTGCACGTGCAGTAAGAACACCCACCGACGAAGAAAAAGCCTTTCACAGACTCAATTGCCAAAGATATCAGCAATACGGCAAACATTTCGACCAATTGGCGCGGCCGATGCCAACATCCGACTTGCCGCCTACACACAAAGACTCACAGTAGTTTTCCAGCCCAAAGCGTCGGTATCCAGGTGCTTTCGCGGGCTTCCACGCCGCCCGCACAGTCGGGAATGCCTGATGTGCCTATTCTCAAAAGTCTTTTCGGTCAGGCTCGCCGTTTAATATATAAACCATTACTTTAATTATTGACAATATCATCTTGGTATGCTTTAGTAATTTTGTTGCTTGGCAACGGTATCCACACAGAACACGGGAGGAGATCGCATGCCTCACTCACACAATATTGATTACTACATCGGCCAAATGGATGATCAATCTCTGGCTGACGCCCTTTCAGACTTCGAGGATCCCCTCGAGGGTCGCTCCCTGGATCTCTTATCCTCCCTGGAAATCGACGACGATTTCGTTGACGACCTCGCCAAAGATTTCGAAGACTTCTAATTTCCCCCCCCCCTATCGTATTTCCTGAAAGCCGGGCGCAGCCACAGGCCTGTGTCCGGCGAGCCAATTGAGATCTTGGTGCAGGGTTTACAGAACGCAGAGACACAATAGTTCGGAAGCCTCGAGGCTCCTTTCCCTCTTATCCCCCTACCACTTTCCAACCTTGATCAGCACCGTTTTTGTATCGGACATCGGACCGCCCGATCCCGAATTGCCTTGATCATTTGCTGAAATGGTCAACCAGTCCGGCCCCTGATAGGTCGGAACGGGTGTATACGTCAGTGTGCCCAGCCGACTGTTCGACTGAGCCAAGGTATCGGTAAACACGATGTTGGGGGAAGGTCCTGCGCCAGTGACCGCCACAGTCCCGTGCAGGACGCCGAGCGTCATATTCATCTTTAGCAATGGGCTGTCAAGAAGTTCAGGATCTGTAACAGATACTCCGCTGATGAGTTTCGTGACGTTCTGGTCGGCGTCCAGTGTTCCCGGCGCGGTGATCAGCGGCGGGTCGTTAATGGAGTTGACGTTAAGCCGTACTGTCTTGATGACAGGCACAGCAGGAATTGATTGATCGTCCACGGTAACTGTCAGGGTATCGGGACCATAATAGTTATGCACCGGCGTGTACCTCAATCCATAGAGCGCATTATTTACATCGGCGACCATCCCGGTGAACACGGCGTCCGGTGTTACGTCCCCTGTGTATGAGTCAAGCCACCCTTTCCATCCGAGCGTCACCGATCCGTGGTCCACGTGCAAGGTAACTTTGAGTTCCCTTCCCGGATCTGAATAATCAACTGTAATTGCACTCCTGATTGTTACGGCCGTATCCTCGTTGACCGACAGCACAACGGGTGCCGTGATTGTAATGGGGGGCAAAGGGACCGGAGCCGGAGCATAGTTGATAACCGTAATGTGGACTGTCTCGCTGTCACTGAGCGGGGTGCTGTTTTGATCCACTCCCGTGATGGTAAGGGTCTCGGCTCCAGCATAGCCTGTAGTCGGCGTGTACTTTATGCCTGCAAGGGCGGTATTGATGTTGGTCAGCGTGTCCGTGAAGGTCACGTTAGCATTTGTGTAAACTGTGGGAGTAGTACCGGGTGTGGTGGCAGGCACCTGCACGGTGACTGTTCCGTGTAACACTGACAGCGTGACTGTGAACTGACCTGTATAACCGCTTTCCTCAACGTAAATATCGCTGATGGGTGTCGGCACATTCCAATTCACCGTCTGTGTCCCCGGCACGGTGATAACCGGAGGCGACAAGGGGAGAGCCGTGACCGTAATATTAACGGTTTCGCTGTCCGTTCCGGCTGTCGGATTCGATTGATCGTTGGCGGTAATCGTCAGGGTGTCCGGACCGGTGTAAGTCACGTACTGCAGACCTGAAAGCCGTGTATTCACATTTGCCAGGGTGTCGTTGATTGTCAGCGTACTGGACCAAACAGTGGAAGTGGCCTCCTTTAACGCTCCGTAGGACACTGATAAAGTCACCGCCATATTGGTTGATCCTATGTCGGGATCGGATACGGTTATACCGGTAATAGTAGTGGGAAAGCCCGCCACCACGGGCAATGTGGCCGGGGCGGTGATCGACGGAGCGAAATTGGTAACGGTGATAGCAACCGTTTTGGTATCGAACAGTGGATTAGGAACGCTCTGGTCCACCGCGGTAACAGATAGCGTGTCGCCATTATCATATTTCGCTGTCGGCGTGTACAATAATCCTGCCAGAGCGGTGTTGACGTTTGACAACGTGTCTGTGAAGGTGACGATCGAGTTGGTGTATGTCGTGGGCGTGGTGCCTGGCACCTGTACGGTGACTGTCCCGTGTGACACCGACAGGGTAACCGTGAGTTTGCCGGTGGTTCCTATGTCTGCATCAGAGACGGATATTCCGGTAATTGCTATAGACGAGTTTTCGGAGACGCTTTGTGTGGCAGTCGGTACGGTGACTACGGGAGGAGCGTTTACGATGGCATTCACCGTTATCAGGACCTCCCCAGTTCCGATGCCTGGTGTCGGAGTCGATTGATCGTTGGCGGTAATCTTCAGGGTGTCCGAACCGGAGTAAGTCGACGTCGGCGTGTACTGCAGACCTGAAAGCCGTGCATTGACGTTTGCCAAGGTATCGTTGATTATCAGCGTACTGGTTCCATTGCCCGTGACATTGGTCGACGTGGCCACGTTCAACACCCCGTGGGATACTGATAACGTCACCGCCATATTGGTTGAGCCTATGTCAGGATCGGCCACGGAGATACCGGTAATAGTAGTGGGACTGCCGGTCACCACGGGAAATGTGGCCGGGGCGGTAATCGTCGGATCGGCATTGTTAACGGTGATAGTAACCGTTTTTGTATCGAACAGTGGATTAGGAACGCTCTGGTCCACCGCGGTAATGGACAGCGTGACGTCACCATCATATTTAGCTGTCGGCGTGTAAGACAATCCTGCCAAGGCCGTATTCACATTGGCTAAGGTGTCCGTGAAGGTGATGAGGGAGTTGGTGTACGTTACGGGCGTACTGCCTGGTGTGGTTGCAGGCACCTGCACGGTAAGCGTCCCGTATGACACTGACAGGGTAACCGTGAGCTTGCCAGTGGTTCC
>JAPLJK010000033.1:0-7952 GCA_026388625.1 Deltaproteobacteria bacterium
GGGTTGTATTATTAGGCTTTCTATTGCCGGTCTTAATTCCCTGAAAATCAAACGCTGTTATAGGGCGGCCTCGGCGGCACAATCTCTGCGGAGCCGGGCCTTGATCTCCTTGTGCAACGCCTCTATTTCATCCAGCGTTTCCGGCTGGCCGGTCGGGACGTTGTCCAGGGAGTCGAGCACTATCCTGGATATGTGATTGAAGGGGATTCTCTCAGACAGAAAAAGTTCTACAGCCACTTCATCGGCAGCATTCAGGACGATGCAAGCAGCGCTTCCACCCTGTTCCAAAGCGTTATATGCCGCCTTGAGCAGCGGGAATTTTCCCATGTCCGGCGCCTGAAAATTCAAGACTCCCAGGGCTGGGAAGTTCACCGGTTCTGTGCCGGAACTGATCCTGCCCGGATACGCCAGGGCATGGCTTATGGGTATCCGCATGTCCGTGGCGCCCAATTGCACGAGAATCGATCCGTCCATAAACTCGACCATGGAATGGACAATACTCTCCGGATGGATTACCACTTCTATTCGTGACGCGGGCACGTCGAACAGCCACCGGGCTTCTATGACTTCCAACCCTTTGTTCATGAGAGTGGCTGAATCAATCGTCACTTTGGGCCCCATCTTCCACCGGGGATGTCTGAGCGCCTGATCTCTCGTGATGCGCTGCATGCGCTTAACCGGCGTGTCGCGAAAAGGCCCTCCGCTTGCCGTAAGAATAATTCTCCGTATCTCGGCATCCCGGTTACCTTGAAGGCATTGGAATATTGCCGACTGTTCCGAGTCCACAGGGATGAGCGTGATGCCTTGTGCGGCAACGGTATTCATGAAGAGCTTCCCAGCCATGACAAGGACTTCCTTGGTGGCCAGCGCCAGGTCTTTGCCCGCCTCAACCGCGGCAAAGCACGGCCGCAGCCCCGCGCTTCCAGGCAAGCCCCCCACCACGAGGTCGGCATGTTCCGCTGTTGCGGCTCGATGGAGGCCCTCCATGGAGTGCCCGATCCACAGGCGGCCCGAGTAATCCGAAAGACGACTTTTCAGTTGTGCAGCGGAAGTCTCTGTTGAACAGCAAACGATCCGGGGATGGAATTCCCTTACCTGCCGCTCCAGCAACTTCACGTTGAGACCCGCGGCCAGGGCTTCAATTTTGAATAACCCCGGATGCAGGCGAACCAGTTCGAGAGTCTGAACACCGATAGAGCCGGTAGAGCCCAAAACGGAAATGCCCTTCATCAAGGCACCGCATTGAGGGAGAGAATCAGAAAATAATAGGTGGCTGGAAACGCAGGAATAAGACTATCCGCCCTGTCCAATATGCCGCCGTGGCCCGGCATGACGGCTCCGAAATCCTTGATGGAGAGCCTTCTCTTTATAGCCGAGGCGCAAAGATCCCCCAATGGTCCCAAGACGGCCAGGACAAGGGTCAACTGGGATAGCACGCACAGGGATGGAAGACTTGGGCACAATATCTTCATAATGATCATGCCCGCGAAACTGCCGGCCACACATCCGCCCAGCCCTTCCACGGTCTTGCCGGGACTGATCTTGACGGAAAAATGATGTTTCCCGTAGAACTTCCCGGCAAAGTAGGCGCCGGCATCACCGAGGCAGATGACGACCAGAACGAACAAAACCCATACAGCACCTTGGCTCAAACGTTCCAACAGAACGGCATGTCCAAGGGGAATGGCCACATAAGCGGCCACGAAAATCATTTGAGCTGCGGAATCGACAGTATTGTCAATAACATTGTAGAGAAACAGGTGCAGCAGCAGGACAGCGAGCGGGAACAAAACCACAATCGCGGGAACAGACCCGGCAGGGAGAACCGCGAAAGCCATGACCACCACTGCGGCCATGGTTACTGTCAGTTCTTTCCCCGGCGACGTCTTGATTGCCGGCAAATTCCTGGAGAGTTCCCACACGCCGATACTGGAGCAGATGAGCACGAGTACGGTCACGCCGATGGTCCCTTCCCACAACACGACCGGCACGATGACGGCTGCGGCAATTATTGCTGATAAGATCCGGACACCGAGCATTATTAGTACCCGCCTCTCTGTGCATCTTGTCTCTGTTCGGATGTCATACCGTACCTTCTCTGTCTCGACGTGTAGGCTTCCAGGGCCTCTCTGAAAGTTTCGTCGTCAAAATCGGGCCACAACACGGGCGTAAAAAAAAGTTCCGTATAGGCCGATTGCCACAAGAGAAAATTACTGATACGGACTTCTCCTCCAGTACGGATGAGCAAATCCGGGTCGGGCATTCCCTGTGTGTCCAGCATATTTGCAAACAATTCCTCAGTTACCTCACTCTCGCCGATCCTTCCTGCTTTCAGATCCTGTGCGATTCTCAGGGCCGCGGACAGGATTTCTTGCCGTCCCCCGTAGGACAAGGCAATACTGAGGACCATGCTCTTGTTTCCACTGGTCCGTTGCTTTGCCGCTGAAATTTTTGCCGAGAGGCTCTGGGGCAAGCGGCTCACATCACCGATGGTTCTCAAGGCGATGTCGTTGGCGTGTATTTCTTCCAGTTCTGAGTCAATGAATTGAGACAGAAGCTTCATGAGGCCGGACACTTCGCTTTTTGGTCTTTGCCAGTTTTCTGTGGAAAAGGCGTAGAGAGTGAGGAATCGTATGCCTTGACGTCGGCAAAATTCCACGGCCCTACGTACCGACCTGGCCCCTTGACGATGGCCCTCAAGCCTCGGTAATAGCCGTCCATTGGCCCATCTGCCGTTTCCGTCCATGATAATGGCCACGTGCGTCGGCAAGTGCAACGCCTCTTCAGGCCGTTCGGAAGCTGGATACAATGAACTCTCCCGGGAAGTATCACAACCGCAGTGATCCTGAATCAAATTGCGTTTAAGATGTGCTCACAAAAGTGAAGGGTGTCCGCTCCATGCGGCAATCAGATCTCCATGATTTCGGCTTCTTTCTCAACCATGATTGATTCAACCTTGGCAATGGAGTTGTCGGTAGTCTTTTGGACTCGTTCCTGAGCCTTGTGCATGTCATCCTCAGAAATGTCCTTGTCCTTTTTCATGTCCTTGAGCATATCATTTGCATCGCGGCGGTGATTGCGAATCTGGACCTTGAATTCCTCGGCCATTTTCTTGACTATTTTCACCAGTTCCTTGCGGCGTTGCGCGGTCAGCGTTGGGAGCACTATTCGTATCAACTTGCCGTCGTTCATGGGCGTCAAACCCAGCTCAGATTTGAGCACGGCTTTTTCGATGTCCGGAATGGCCTTTGAATCCCAAGGTTGAATGACTATCTGGCGAGACTCCGGGATTGAAAGAGTGGCCAATTGGTTGATTGGGGTAGGGCTACCGTAATAATCGGCCACTAACCCATCCAGCAGGGCGAGCGATGCTCTTCCGGTGCGTACACGTCGTAGGTCCTTCTGGAGAGTCTCTATGGACTTATCCATGGATTCCTTCATGTCCTGGAGTAATTCATCTATCATGCTGCCCTCAAGATATCAGAGTGCCTATTCTTTCCCCACGCAGTGCCCCGGCTATGTTACCCGGCACGTGCAGGTCCAGAACGATGGTGGGGATATTCTCCCTGCTCAAAATCTCCACACTTGCGGCATCCATCACTTTCAGCCCGCGGCGCAATACTTCCTGGTGGCTGATTGACTCAAAGAATACCGCGTCCGGATGTTTCCTCGGATCCTTGTCGAAAACTCCCCTGACCTGTGTTGCCTTGATCACGACCTCAGCTTCAATCTCGACCGCCCTGAGAGCTGCGGCGGAATCGGTGGTGAAACAAGGGTTCCCGGTGCCTCCTGCAAATATGACGACTTGTCCCTCCCGAACGTATTTCAGGGCTGTTTCCCGTTCGAAAGGTTCGACAAACTTCCCAACCGGGAAGGCCGACATGGTGCGCGCCGAAACGCCGACGGCTTCCAGGGCTGATCGTAGCACCATTGCATTCAGCACGGTTGCAACCATACCGATGTGGTCGCCCACCAGGGGCGGCACACCCAGTGAGGAACCAGCGGCTCCCCGGAAGATGTTCCCCCCCCCGATGACTATACCCAGTTCGACGCCCAGACGGCTTGCTGCGGAAATCTCGCGGGCGATTTCGGATACTTGCCGATGGTCAAAGCCGAAATCCCGGTCTCCGGCTAATGCCTCTCCGGAAATCTTGAGCAGCGCTCGCCCGTATCGCCGGGATTCACTCATGTCTTTACTAATTTCCGCCCAGTTGGAATCGAACGAAGCGGCATACTGTTATGTTTTCACCAAGTTGAGCCATTTTTCCCCGGATCAGGTCTGCAACTTTCTTGTCCGGATCTTTGACAAAGGGTTGTTCAAGCAAGCAAACTTCCGAAAAGAACTTGTTCAATTTCCCTTCGGCTATTTTCTCGAGGATTTTGTCGGGTTTGCCGGCTTCCTTGGCCTGGGCCATGTATATTTCTTTTTCCTTGGCGATCACGTCTTCCGGAACATGCTCCTGCGCCACCCATTGTGGCGAACTGGCGGCCACGTGCATGCAGATGTCTTTGACAAGTTCTGCAAACTGATCGGTCTTGGCCACAAAATCGCTCTCACAATTTAGTTCCAGGAGAACACCTAATTTTCCTGTCATGTGGATGTATGATCCGACTCTACCTTCCGATGTGGCACGGCCTTCTCTTCTTGCAGCCTTGAGGGCTCCTTTTTTGCGCAGATATTCAATGGCCTTTTCCATATCGCCGTTTGTTTCCACCAAGGCTTTCTTGCAGTCCATCATTCCCAATCCGGTTTTGTCCCGGAGTTCTCTTACCAATCCTGCCGTTATTTCCATTTACCAATCTCCTGTCGCCGTTGAGGCGTTCACCTGTTATCTTTGATCCTGTCGTGGTTTTTGATGTCCGAACCCAACCGGCATCCTCCGGCGTCAATGTCGTGTGACGGGAATACGTGCCCTTTGCAGGTCAAAGCCCGCTAGTCCGTCCTCTCTTCACCTTCCACTTCCACTTCGTCGCCTTCAGCGTCATGTTCCACTTCGTCTGCGTATTCCGACGGCTTGCCGTCCTCGGACGATGCGGGATGGTCTGTGAAGTCCATCTCACTAACCAGCACAGGGGATTCTCCGCTGTCCTCGATTAAAGACGCCTCGTAGATTGCGCGACCTTCAATACAGGCATCCGCCATTTTGGACGCAAACAGCCGTATGGCCCGTATAGCATCGTCATTTCCAGGGATGACGTAATCAATCTCATCGGGGTCGCAGTTCGAATCGACTATTGCCACGATAGGAATCTCAAGCTTTCTGGCTTCTTTGACCGCAATATTCTCCTTCTTGGGATCAACCACGAAGATCGCTCCGGGAAGCTTACGCATCTCACGAATACCGGCTAAATTCCTGCTCAGTTTTTCTTGCTGTCGTCTGAATTTGACCAATTCTTTCTTGGTAAAATTTGTTTCCTCCGGTTTTTCAAGAATTCCCGTGATGGTGTTGAGACGTTCGATACTCTGCTTGATAGTACTGAAATTGGTGAGCATTCCGCCAAGCCACCTGTTGTTCACATAGAACTGTCGGCACCGGAAAGCTTCTTCCACAACAGCGTCCTGTGCCTGTTTCTTTGTTCCTACGAACAGGACGCTATTGCCGTGAGCGACGGTTTCCAGCACGAATGCGTACGCTCTTTTGAACAACCTGACGGTCTTTTGCAGGTCAATGATGTAGATCCCGTTGCGCGCGCCGAAAATGTAGGGCTTCATCTTGGGGTTCCAGCGTCGAGTCTGGTGGCCGAAATGAACACCTGCTTCCAAAAGTTGCTTCATGGAGATGAGAGACAATATTTAGCTCCTTTTCGGGTTTTTCCTCCATCCCCGGTGACTTGCGGTTTTGTGCAAGACCCGATAGCGCGGGGATGTGCGAGTTAACCCAATATTTTGGTCAGATTCTTTCTGAAATGCAAGCTGAAAAGGCTCTAGCTGGAAAAAATCTTTGCCGCGTCCAGCGATTCTACTCCATAAACCTTCAAGGTCAGTGCATCAAGTAGTTTTCCCAAAGCCTCATTATCGCTCGTGCCGGCAAGGCTGCCCCCTGAACTTTCACAACATAATTGAGCCACCCATTCCACCATCTTGGCCGACATGGCCGAGCTTCGAGACTCACCGGCATCGCCGAGAACACCATTCAATTCATGGAGATACCGTGCAACGGAATCCTGGGGCCTTTTCAGTAGTTCAGCAAATGCCTGTTGACCGGATTCCATGTCATCGCCGGATATGGACGCATAATCAATCCTCGGTACCGGGAGCGCTTCAATCTCCTCTGCGGAAAGGTAATTGTTCGTGCTGGTGAGCTTTATGCGCCAATTGAGCAGGCTGGAATTCAGCAGACCAACCAGGTAATCAATGGGAACCGAGACGTTGGCGATGAAGTTCGTCATGTCTCCCAGGAAGCAACCGGGTTGTACGAGAGCCGCCTTCAGTCGCCGCCCGGTTGCCATGTTCACCACTCTGGCCAGAGCGATACGCTTGTCCTGCCATGGAACGCCTCTGTGTCGAGACCCTGAACGTGGGTCTTCGGAATGTTTTTTGACGGGCAAGGCACGGCTTTGTGCTTGAGCAAGGAAGCGGGGCAACATCCAGTCCAGCCGGTTGTTCCGACTTGATGGATGAATCACCCGGAAAGGAGCCACGTGCTCACCACGGATCAAGGGGTATCCCGTAGGTGAAGCCGTTAGGAATTCCCGGTGTACGGTGAGGTTTATCTCCCCCTGATGAACTCTGCCTGCCGCGGCCACATGCTCATTGCCGCGCAGCGGGGGATAGTTGAGCAAAATCTCCATGAGGGTTTTTTCTTCATGGCTACTTATGATTGGTATCCTCCAGCCGCTCTTTTTCACCATTGATGTCGGAATCCCGACTCCTCCCGTGCGTGGTATCGGGCCATTACCATTCCATATTACCGGCGCTATGGCGCTGCTCTTTCGGCCCTTGCGGCATACGAGAATTAGTAAAGCCTGGGTAACATGCGGGAAAATCTTGGCCTTTTCCGGTATTACCACCGCGTCTATCACCTCGGAGGTCTCAAGAATCATCTTCCTGAGACTCAACGCAGTCGAGTCGGACAATAATGTTGCAGGCACGATGAATCCAAGGGCACCGTCTCTTCGCAACAGATCCAGTCCTCTCTCAAGCATGAGGCGGTACAGGTTGATCTTGCCCTTGCACGTTTTGAACGCCTGTTTGTAGTAAGCCTGTTGAATCGACCTTTCCCGGATCCCGGATTCCTTCACAGAAACGATTTCGTATGGCGGATTGCCGACGACTGCGTCAAAACCACGGGGATGTCCCTGAAAGATTTCCGGAAACTCCAATGGCCAATCATAAGTTTCTTGTACCTCGCTGCGAGAAGGGTCTTGGGGATTTTCACGTCGTACTGCATCCGGCTCATCAGATAAGCCAATTTGCACGGCCTTCCTTGGGCCGGGTAAAATTGAAACGCGATCTGCCAAGCTCTTTCGTCCGATCAAGGAATTGCCTACCTTCAGATTAGTTTTGACAAGAGACGCTCCTGCCATGTTACCTGCTGCGGCATTCTGCAGGTTGGACACGGCAATCCTCACTGCAATCGGATCAAGGTCCACTCCATACAGACAATGTTCCAGAATATGAACCCGTATGGCGGATCTATCACTGGGGTCGATTGTAATGCCGTTGAGCAAGGCCCTTTCACGTAAGCTCTCTGTGGTTTTCCGGATGATTTGCCGGAGTCGCCCGTGTTTCTCGTCGGCAGACGCACCAACTCTCTGTGAGATCTGTTCAAGGGCTTCTTCGAGGAACAGACCTGAGCCTACAGCGGGATCGAGTAGCCGCAGATCCAGGTACGCCTGGGAATCAGTCACCTGGAGCGCATCCAGGGTTTGGCCGACGATGTGGGAAACAATTGGTTTGGGCGTATAGAAAAGCCCCTGGTTCCTCCTTCCCTGTGCACACGGACGGATGA
>JAPLJK010000038.1:0-27731 GCA_026388625.1 Deltaproteobacteria bacterium
TTATGTTTGGAAACTCGTCCATGGGATGCCCCGTTTCTTAAACTTGAACTCTTCGGAACACAAAAGCTCTTGTCTATTCCCGGAACTGTCAAACTTCTTGAGTCCCCCGGCAGAGCCGGGGGTTTACTCATTATTATTATAGGTATTCTGCTAAACATTGTGATTTGTAGTGATATTTAGGTTCCTCTGTAATGACCCTAGTTTCAACGTATGCGACTCTGACAATGTCACGCCCCACTGTGTCACGAGTTCCTGACGATTCCTTCCAGGTGATACTTGTCATCTCATAATAGCATCTATTTAAGCCATATAATCATCGACGCACTGTAACGCCGTGCATGGTTCCTATTTTTCCGCCTATGCTTGGGTATTGCCGGGATGAGATCATCGCGCTACGAGGCTATGGCGAAGCCGGTTTCAGGGCCGTGGGGCTAGTGGACCCGACAGGCCCTGCATGAGGAGCATTAAATTTCGATGATCTCCATGAAGTAAGGAGATAGGCCTACCCTCCATAACAGCGAGGCTTAAAAATTGTCGTCCTGGGAAGTACCACGTTCGACCTTCGGCACAAGGTAGGCTGATTTGTGGTTAAGGTGGCACGGTTCTTGCATGTTGGCGTTTAGAGGTTTAGGCACACCGCTGGATTATGTCATTTCAACGAAGGAGGAGGAGATGCGATCACGGGGAAAAAAAGTTTGGCCCATTTTTTTCTGGGATGTGAAAATGGACCTATAGGAGTCACTAATAATAAGCTGATACGTTGCTGTCGCTGGATAACCTGACTGAAACTCAACAGGACCACCAAGGCAAGCGGTTTATCTTGCGCTCAGCCTCCAAACCAACCTGTACGCGAGTGTTTCAAGCGGTCGGAGTCGCTATGCCGCCCATAGTACGACAGCTCCCTTGTGAGGTAATCGAATAATCCTCCCTCCCTAAAACGAACACAACCCTGGTGCCACTATCTGGTGCCGCGTCCGTAAAATATCAACATGACAATAGGTTACTGAAATGCGGTGTAGAAGATCAGTTAAATGTGATTAACTGAGGAGTGACAATTGATGTGATGTTCTGCTTGACAAACCGGCCGCCGCTCCTTAAAGTAAACTGGGACTAACTGGATTCAGTAACAATATAATTCATTCCATCACGGTGTTTTCTCCTTACAGACTAAGCCTTCTCCCTACGGCCTTTTCATAACATTCCAGTGAGAGCCCCCATGAAATGTTGGAAATGCCAATGCGACAATCCAGCGGGTATGAAATTCTGCGGGGAATGCGGAACAGGACTCCAATCCGCTGGTCCCAGCCTTGAACCCCAGCCTGAACAAAACAAAACACACCTCATAGCAGAACCGGAGCGAAAACGCATCACAGCGCTATTCTCAGATCTCACCGGCTACACCGCTATGACAGAGAGGCTTGACCCTGAACAGGTCAAAGAGATCACCGGCCGTATCTTTATTAAGATAAAAAGAATTGTGGCCAAGTACGAGGGTTTCATCGAACGGGTAATGGGAGACGGGGTGCTCATATTTTTTGGAGTGCCTCGCTCCCACGAGGACGACCCGACCCGCGCTATCCAGGCCGCGATGGAGATACATGACAGTGTCAAGGCTTTGAGCCCCCATTACGAGGCTCTGGTCGGGGCTCCACTGAGCATGCACAGCGGCATCAACACCGGGCTGGTGGTGACGGCGGACGTGGACCCCGAAAAAGGGACCCACGGAGTAGCGGGGGATGCCGTCAATGTGGCCTCTCGCCTGTGTGGTCTGGCCAGTCCGGGCGAAATACTCGTCGGTGGGGAGACAGCTAAAAGGGCCAAGTACCGTTTCATGTTTCATGAGCTTGGACCAAAGCGACTAAAGGGCAAAGTTGCCCTTGTCAATGTGTTCAAGCTTATCTCAGTCAGAGCTTCAGCTCCGGGAATCGGCGCTGATCGCCATATTTCCTCAGAGATGGTGGGAAGAGACAGCGAGCTGGGAAGACTTGAACTGCAGGTCATGAACGTCGTCAAAGGCGAAGGTTCGGTCGTCAACGTTGTCGGTGAAGCGGGTATCGGGAAATCCCGCCTGATTGCGGAGTTGATGAAGGGTGAACTTATGAGGAAAGTCACCGTCCTTGACGGACGGGCCATCTCCATTGGAAAGCACCTCAGTTTCCATCCCATCATTGACCTTCTGAAGCAGTGGGCGCGGATAGTTGAGAGCGACTCGGAGAATACAGGGTTCGATAAACTAGAACATGCAATCAGAGCGATCCATCCGGCCGAAACGGACGAGATCCTTCCATTTCTGGCTACTCTCATGGGGATGAAACTGAAGGGGAAACACGCTGAAAGGTTCAAGGATATAGCAGGAGAGTCTCTGGAAAAGCTGATATTCAAGAATGTCCGAGAGTTGATCATCAAGGGGAGTCAACTGAGTCCGACCGTATTCGTTATGGAGGACCTGCATTGGGCTGACGCGAGTTCCCTCGGGCTCCTTGAGTCACTATATCCCCTGGCCGAAAAGCATCGGCTTCTCTTCATCAATGTCTTTCGGCCGGGATACTGCCAGTCGGAAGACCGCACACCGCAGAAAATTAGGGGATTGCTTCCCAATCAATTGGTGGAAATAGTCATACAGCCTCTCGATAAAGAGACGAGCGAAGCCCTTATTGGGAACATGCTCGACATAAAAGGGCTTCCATACTCTTTGTCTTTACAGATCAGCGAGAGGGCCGGAGGCAATCCCTTCTTTATAGAAGAAGTGGTGCGTTCGCTCATCGATGAGGGGGCAATCGTACGAAAGAACGGGTCTTTTGAAATAACCGAAAAAATTTACTCTGTAGTCATCCCACCAACGATAAATGATGTTCTCATGGCGAGGATAGACCGACTAGAAGAGAGAACACGTCAATTGGTCAAGATTGCCTCGGTCATAGGCCGGAGCTTCTTTGATCGTATTCTAAAGGATGTCGCTACTTCCATTGAAGATATTGACATCAGACTTAAGTATCTGAAGGATCTTCAGCTCATTCAAGATCATACTAGAATTGAGGAGCTGGAATACATCTTTAAACATGCCCTTGCACAAGAGGTGGCATACGAATCAACCCTTCTTCAGCAAAGAAAAACCCTGCATCTCAAAGTGGCGCAATCCATAGAGAGGCGTTTCCAGGAGCGTTTATACGAGTTTTACGGTATGCTCGCCTATCATTATAGCAAGGCAGAGGAACCAGACAAGGCAGAAGAATGGATGACCAGAGCTGGTGAGGAGGCGATGCGCTCATCAGCCTCAAGCGAGGCATTGTACTACTATAAGGAGGCATTGAGACTCTATCTGGACAAATACGGGGATTCTGCGGACCCAAAAAAACTGGCGGTATTTGAGAAGAATATTGCTATGGCTTACTTTAATAATGCTCAGCATGTCGATGCAGCGCATTACTTCGACAAGGTCTTTTTGCGATGGGGAAGACGACCGTCGACAAGCAAACTCAGTATCATAGCTAAGTTTGCCTATGACATACTGATCATACTGTGTAGGCTTTATCTGCCATGGACAAGTTCAAAGAGAATTCCGGATCAAAGCACAAATGAGTTTTTCGATCTGACCTTTAAGAAAGACATGGCGTTGGTCTTCACAAATCCGAGAAGAACTTTTACCGAAGGCACCGGAGAATTTAGAGAGAGTTTCAATTATGATTTGGCAAAGCTAGATACGGCGGCAATATTTCACTGTTGGGCCGGACTATTTGTTACTTACGCAGGTTTTTACCGAATCGGTCAGTTGGTCTTGGACCACGCAAAAGGATTTGTTGACGAAAAGAAAATCGGCCTTATTTCTTCTTATAAAACGGCTACCACTGGGCACAACTATTTGAGTGGCAAATGGACAGAAATCCCCCAATACAATGAATTATTATTTAATTCAGGTGTTCAGAATGGCCTGTTCACGTTCATGGCGGGTTACACGTGCTCGCAGGGGTTATTCAAGGCAAGCAGGGGAGAATTCCGTGAGGCTGGAGAAATATTGGGAGACCTTTCCTCTATGTGCGAAAAGTACCGTTTCGGGGGCGTTCTGACTCGTATTCTACACACTGAGTTGCTCCTAATATGCCGAAGGTTGTGCGAAGCACAAACCCAAGTTGAGGATTTTGTGGTATTCGCCATGGAGAAGGGAATAAAACCGTTCGAGTTGCATGCTATTGGTTGTAAAGCCGTAACCCAGGTATTGCTGAAAGATCTTTTGGGAGCAAAGGATTCTCTGGAGCGTTCAGAGGAAATTCAACACAAACAGGCTTTCTGGCCTCCTTGGAATGTGGGGAGCAGCTTGTTCGCTCAATCCATGTTGGACATCAAAATGTTGGAAGATGCGATCGGTGGGGATTCCAGACTGTTGGTTTCAAAATACTCAAAAGCTGCGCTCAAAAGTTGCAAAAAAGCGGCAAGAAACTCCGCCAAGTGTGCAGCCCACCGTACTCAATCATTTGAATTAATAGGGAAATATTATTGGCTTATAGGCAAGCAAAAGAAGGCTCTTAAGTGGTTCGACAAATCCATCAAGGAAGGCGAACGCCTCGGGGCACGGCCTGACCTCTCGCGCACGTACCTGGAGGTGGGCAAGCGCCTGCTGGAGCCGAAGAGCAAGTACAGAGAACTTAACGACATGACCGCCACGGCGTACCTAGACAAAGCCGAAACCATGTTCCGGGATATGGATCTGCAATGGGACCTCGACGAACTGGAAAAGGTGCACCGGTAGGTAATCGTCAAAGAGGACTGGAGGTGTTGCGGATTAGCAAGACGTGTAGGGCTAATGTTGGCCCACGGGAAACATAGCTATGATATGATGAATTAGTTCCTTTATATTTTGCGGTGGCCGGATTACCCAAAAAAGAGTCAAGCCGAGATACCTCTGTGGTATGTAAGTGACCCTAATCATTTCTATATTCGTAGGGACGCGGGGTCGAGGGGGCTCCCACCCCCAGGGTCTCGGTGTCTAAGCGGACCAAAATCTCATACTCACTTCAGGGCTCCATCGCTGACATCCACAAGAAGGCCTCTGTAATCAATTCTGAGCGATTTTCCATCCCAGGTAGGGAATAGGTTGGTTTCGCTCCGATTACGCGCCAAGGTGCTTCTCAGTGAGCCTTTAGTAGTGAAAGGCCACAATGTCATGATAGAGATGCGTATCGTATCCCGGATAAAGCAACAAGAGGCGGTTAGTTATCGTGGTTAAATGACCACTGAGTTAACGCTATGTTGACGTCAATGCGCGGTAGATGCTCTTTATGTCGCCACGATACACTCTCATTTAGCAACACCCTGGCATAAATGGCCATTACCCAACAGTAATCCTTGGTGTTCATATCCACAACAAACAAAAACAATGTCCGTTGGCGCAAAGGTCCTCAGGTTCCATGATGCCGGGGACCAAAACCCGAAAATTGTCTTCGGTGTGAAAGCGGGTTAGGGTCTCTTTATTATTATGTAAGTACATACGTAGAGGGGGCTCCCCACCCCACCCCAGAAGCATGGAATACCTCACACCACTAGGCAGGCAGGCCGCAGCGTCGAACGATGCACGATCCGATAAGCACCCAGGAAATAACTCGCAACACAAACCAAAAAACAACAACATCGGGCATCGGGTAGTAGTGGTGTATCGGGTAAGGGGTGATGGTGATGATGGCAGCCTATCCGACAGACGTGATTTTCCGCTCGGTGGTTAGGCATGGGTTAGGCGGTACCGTTTTTCAATGCCGTGAGGATGTCTAAGTTATTGATTTATTGGTACGCCCGGCAGGGCTCGCACCCTCCACAAGCCCATAATCTACACAGCTTTAGCATCCAAGTCAACACAGGCCTCTGCAAGAAAACAGGCATGGCTCAACGCAGCCCTTCTCAGCGGCAACCATCACTTTGCCGGGAATCACCAAAGATCTTTACCGGTTCGCTTAGGACTCAAGACGCTTTTCAAATCTACCTTGCCGGTAGCCATAACTGCCGATATCCTTTGCTGCAGGAGGTTCCTCAAATCAGGCTTGGCCTTGAGTCGCGTCGCCTCCACGTAGAATTGCAGGGCTCTCGTGTAATCTCCCTGTTTTTCCAGCATTCTGCCAAGGTGATAATGCGCGTTCGGGTCACGCTGATCGACGACGACGGCTGTTTCAAAATCTGCTTGGGCCTTTACATCATCTCCTTTGGCCTCGTAGGCTAATCCCCGTGCCACCAGACAGCCCCGCAGGCCAGGCGACAGCGTTGCAGCATGTCCGAGGTCCTCGATTGCTCCGGACAGGTCACCCACCCCTGAGCGCAGTAATCCTCGACTGAAATAGGCCTGAAACAGGCGGGGGTCGAGTTCTATAGCCTTGGAGTAATAGAATTCGGCCTCTTGAGCATTATCTTTCTGCCACTTTCTATTCGCCAGGTTCCAACATCCTACGGCTGAAGATTCTTCGGGCTCGAGACGCCTCTCCAGAACTTCTATACAGAAGTCCAGGCGAGCCTGCCCTTCCGGCCTGGGATCCAGCTTGAGTGCTTCCCTGTACAGTCGGACAGCCTCGGGCATGTGGCTCACTGTTTGCTCGTAAAGAGCGGCAAGATTTTCCATGGCCTGAAAATTTGACGGATCAATCTCCAGCGCTTTCTTGTAGTCAGCAGACGCCTTGTCAGATTGGTTTACCATTTCATAAGCCATTGCTCTGGCGACGAACAAAGAACTGTTGATCGGGGAATCTTTTATTATGGTTGAGTACAGTTTTATGGCATCATGAAAACGGTTTTCGGAATAGGCTTGTTGTGCGGCGCTCACGAGCGTCTCAACTTTGAAGGATGGGTCCGATTTGCTATCCAGGTCTTCAAGAACGATCGGTTGCGCTTGACCTTGGAGAAGTACTATCGACAAGAACAAGGCTGCCCCTGAAACACGAATCAGAAATTGTTCTCGAAAAGACGCCACCTCGTCAGATCCTCGACACAAACGATTCTTGGCAGTAATATACGACCTGTCCGAAAAAATTTGGAAACACGAAAACGAACCGTCATTCCATTCTAATACTTATCAGGATTCTCAAAGCAAAGAAAGGCCACGATGTTAACGTTTTTAAGCAAAGAGCGTGCTCGGAGACTTCGACTCCGGATCGACCAACACTACTCTTTGGTTGACAGGGGCAGACCACAGTGAAGCGTGATAGGCGAATTTTGTTACCCATTTTCCTGGTCGTGGCCACACTATGTATCGGTACCAAGGTATCGGCCCAGAAGACAGAGCCTCATCAAGTGGCCCGGCCAAAGATATCGGAATACGGTATAGTCATACACTGCTCACGAAAAGTGCTCCAATTGTGGCGACAAACCGAAGTGGTCAGAGAATATCCCATCGAAACAGGGAAGGGCGGTCTGTTCAAGCAACGGAGTGGGGACCATCGTACACCGGTAGGAAACTACGAAATTACGTGGATGGCGTCACGAAGGTCTGACAAAGGATATAGAATAGTAGACTTGAGAAGTTGGTGCCAGAATAACAGGTTTTCCGATGCCTCTACCGGCCCGGCCCTTGAAAAGCTGTGGAGTGACTCTTACGGAGGTGACGAGGCGTCAATAATGAGCATCAACTACCCCAGCCTTAAGGACGAAGCCAGGGGGTTCACGGGAGACTGCATCCACATTCATTCGGACAAACACTTGACCGAAGAAGGGGCTCTTAAGAAATCATACGGCTGCATACACATGTTCCCAAAAGACGCAGAGGATCTGTACGAACTAGTGGAAGAGGGGACTCCGGTGAAGATCCTTCCCTGACTGCCGGCCTCAATGGGTCAGGTTTTCCTTGATTGCTTCAGCCTGGAAATAGAGTGTCAGCGGTTCGATAAGTTCGTCAAGTTTCCCGTCAAGGATGCCATCCAGTTTGTAGAGAGTCAGGCCTATTCGGTGATCGGTCACCCTGTTTTGAGGGAAATTGTAAGTCCTGATACGTTCCGACCGGTCGCCTGAGCCGACCTGGCTTTTTCTTTCTCTGCTTATTTCCGAACTACGCTCTTCCTCCATACGGTCAAGTAACCTGGCCTGCAGAATTTTTATGGCTTTGGCCTTGTTTTTGTGTTGAGACTTCTCATCCTGACACGTGACCACGAGATTGGTAGGGAGATGCGTGACCCGGACGGCTGAATCGGTGGTGTTTACGCTCTGGCCCCCTGGACCTGAGGATCGGTAGACGTCTATCTTGAGATCTTTTGGGTCTATTGTGACTTCCACGTCGTCAGCTTCGGGCAGCACGGCCACGGTGACGGCGGACGTATGTATACGCCCTTGGGATTCCGTTGTGGGCACTCGCTGAACCCGATGAACGCCTCTTTCGTACTTGAGCCTCGAGTAGGCTCCTCGGCCATGAACGAGGGCAATCACCTCTTTTATTCCGCCTGTTCCGCTCGCAGACGTTGACATCATCTCTATTTGCCATCGCCGGGACTCCGCGTAGCGGCAGTACGCTCTGAACAGGTTTGCGGCAAACAGGGCTGCTTCCTCGCCTCCCGTGCCAGCCCTTATTTCAAGAAAAGTGTTCTTTGAATCATTAGGATCCTTAGGCAGGAGAAGCATGTTCAACTGGTTTTCCAGAGCAGACTGACGTTCTTTGGTGGATGCCAGGTCCTCTCGGGCCATATCGACGAGTTCGAAGTCATCACCATCGGCAATGATTGCCTCCAACTCCCCGATCTCTCTGATCGAGTCAGTCAGGGCTCGGTAGGTCTTGATGATGTCGTCAAGTTCAGACTGCTCTCTCGCTACTCTTTTCAGCCTTTCCGGGTCGGATATTACTTCCGGTCGAGCCAATTCGAGGTTCAGGTACTCATAACGTTGGCTCAATTCTTCCAATTTAGCAAATACCAGCATGTTAATTAATCAGCCCGTAGATCCTTTGTTGGCCCAGATCTCCTCTTTTTCAAGGGTTCTTTTAAGTGCGACGAGGGCTACCTCAATCTGGTCGTCACTCGGTTCCCGTGTGGTGAGTTTTTGCAGCCACAAGCCGGGACGGAGCAACAAATTCAGCAGCGGATTATTGAATTTATCCCCCATCCTTATGATTTCATAAGATAAACCTGCAATGGGCAGCAGCAGGGCCATTTTCACAAGTATGAACACAATGTTTGTCAAAACCTTGTTGCCAAACAACTCCTTCGGAATGAAAGGAAATACGGCAGTGAAAAGAAAAATGCTCAATACGAGCACCAAGAGTATAAAAGCCGTGCCGCAGCGTGCATGCAGGGTCGAATACTTTCGAGCATTCTCCACGGTCAAGTCCTCGCCCTGCTCGTAGGCGTGAATAGATTTGTGCTCAGCCCCATGGTATTGAAACACGCGGCGTATTTCTTTGAGTAACGAAATCAAACCGATATAAGCTACAAAAATGCCGACCTTGATCACACCGTCTATAATGTGGAACCAGACACTACGAACTCCAAGATCGCTCCCCAGCAGTGCTCCGATCCCCAGAGTGGCCAGATGAGGGATCACTACAAAAAGCAGCATTGCTCCCCCAAGTGCGAGCGCGATGGTGCCGGCCAGTGCCCAAGGCCCGAGCTTCTCTTCCTCTTCTCCTAAGGCCTCCTGGGCAGAATAAGTGAGCGCCTGAATTCCATTGAAGAGCGCCTCATACAGGATTATGCACCCCCTGAGCAGAGGTTTTTTCAAGACAGGCCATTTTTCCATGGGCGAGTACCAACGGTCTTCTCGCACAGACAACTCTCCGTCGGGTTTGCGAACGACCACGGTGAAGGTCCTGGGGGCACGCATCATGATGCCCTCAATCACTGCCTGCCCACCGACTTTGATCAGTGTGGGTTCAGCGCTGGAGCCATTGACAATTATCATAACAGTCTACCCGTTGGAGGCTCTTACCTGTAACAATTGATCTGAAAGTCAATTCAAAGCTAGGGTAACGCGTTCCGGTTTGTTGGTTCGGTGAAACTATTTTGTGGCTTTCTTTTTCGAAGAATCTTTTTCTTTCTTGACTTTTGCCGGACTTACAGGGGCCTCGACCTTCTTTCCCACCTTGGCGGGCTTCTTGCCTGTAGAGACGGGCTTGTCTCCGTATTTTTTCATGAACCGTTCCACTCTTCCCGCGCTGTCAATAAGCTTCTGTTTTCCCGTAAAGAATGGATGGCAGGCCGAGCAGATCTCCAGCTTGTATTCCGACTTAGTTGAGCGAGTTTGCATTTCATTGCCGCAAGCGCAAGAGAACACTGAGTCTTGAAAAGTGGGGTGTATGCCTTTTTTCATAGGGTTTCCTCCGTCCAGAATCTAAACTATCCATAATATCACAAAATGTCTCGGGTGAAATAGAAAAAATGTTTTGCATTCTCGCCCAATGTCGGTTTCGAGATCTCTTGTCAAAGTGAACCCTGGAACCTATGCTTTAAGAGCAGTTAGTGACGGGTTGAAAACCTTAGGGCTTTCAGTCGCACGCTACAAATTAAATTCAGGTTCTCGAAATACCCACATCAATCAATAAGGCGTCGAGGTACAAATGTTTGCCGACTCAAGGTGTTGTCAAGAGCGCGGGCCATTCATTCTCAACAGCGAATCCAAACATCACGACTCAATGTGCTTCTCATATCTTGTTTGCGTGCCACCATGAAGAATTTCAAGACTACCTGTTCATTATTTCCAGGAATTCCCTATTGGAATCGGTTTGCATGATCTTGTCCATGAGAAATTCCATTGCGTCCACAGAGTTCATGTCTGCCAGAAGTTTTCTCAGTAGCCAGATTCTCTGAAGATCCTGCTGAGGCAGTAAAAGTTCTTCTTTTCTCGTCCCTGAACGGTTAATGTCAATGCACGGAAAGATGCGACGTTCCAGAAGCCGGCGATCCAGGTGGATTTCCATATTGCCGGTTCCTTTGAATTCTTCGTAGATAACTTCATCCATCTTGCTGCCGGTATCAATAAGAGCCGTGGCAATTATGGTCAGGCTTCCGCCTTCTTCGATGTTACGGGCTGCTCCGAAGAAACGTTTGGGACGATGGAGAGCGTTGGAATCCACTCCGCCTGAAAGTATCTTACCGCTCGGTGGGACTACTGTGTTGTGGGCTCTTGCAAGACGCGTGATGCTGTCAAGAAGTATCACCACATCCCTCTTGTGCTCGACCAGTCTCTTGGCCTTCTCAATTACCATGTCGGCTACTTGGACATGCCTCTGGGCGGGTTCGTCGAATGTGGATGAGATAACCTCACCCCGGACAGACCTCTGCATGTCGGTTACTTCTTCAGGTCGCTCATCTATGAGCAACACTATCAAATATACATCGGGATGGTTGATTGTCAGGCTGTTGGCAATCTGTTGAAGCAGTACGGTCTTGCCGGCCTTGGGCGGGGAGACAATCAGGGCACGCTGGCCTTTGCCGATAGGAGTCAGTAGGTCCATTATTCTCATAGAATACTGGGTCGGACCAATTTCAAGCTTGAGTCGTTCCTCCGGGTAAAGAGGCGTAAGGTTGTCAAAGAGGACCTTGTCTCGAATCGCTTCAGGATCCTGTCCATTAATTCCCTCAACCTTGAGCAACGCGAAATAGCGCTCAGTATCTTTGGGAGGACGGATGTAACCTGAAATTGTGTCGCCGGTCCTCATGTTGAACCGCCGGATTTGACTGGGCGACACATAGATATCATCAGGCCCGGGGAGGTAGTTGTAATCGGGGGCTCTCAAAAATCCGAAACCATCCGGAAGAGTCTCCAAGACACCTTCGCCCCGGATGGCCGCCTCTTCTTCAGTTTGTTGATGGGCCTGGAGTATAGCGAAAATCAATTCCTGTTTGCGCATGCTGCCGGCCCCGTCAACGTCGAGGGAATGGGCAATCGACATGAGTTCACTGACTTTTTTCTCTTTTAATTCTGCAACGTCCATAACGGCTCCTGCTCACCTACGGCTTGGAATGGGAATAAAAAAATCGGTCTTGGAGTGCTATCTGAAGTTTTTTTATAGACGAGTCAAATAAATACGCTGAACCACACTTGGTTTAGCGGCCCCGGCCCCTGTAGTTCTGTTCCTCAGATGGAATAGATGCTCCTGGGAGGGAAATCTTCACTGTGTCCGTCTTCTTCTAATCAACCCTCCAGGGTCTGTCAAGTGTTTTGTTTTCATTATTGTCAAGACATTTTGTCAACATTTATTCCAGATTGATCATTTGTTCCGGCCGTCATAGAATATGCGCCATGACTCAGTTGCTTTTACCCCTATACTCGCCACCGCTATTTACTTTTGGGAATATTGTAGTTCACGAGGGTATTGAGAAGGCCGTATCCACAGTTCGATCCGTTTATGGCTCCGGAGATCGGCCTTTCCCTTACCTTTTTATTCACGGTCCTCACGGTACCGGAAAAACACACATTCTCAAGGCCATTGTTTGTTTGTTGAAGCAGAGAACTGATCTCGGCGCCGGGATCGTCAAATTCTTGACTCCCGAAGGAGATCCTCCTCGGTTTGAAAACCTGAAAGACTTGGCTTTTGCAGACGAAATGACTGGTTACGAGATACGCGGTTTGGTGATAGACGATTTGCACGTCTTAGGTCAGGATGACACATTACACCTCTGGAATCTGGCGAACAAACTGACGCGGTCAGGAGCACCCCTCATAATGAGTTCGCTACATTCACCGGAAGAGGTTTTCTTCAACAACCCTCACCTTAAATCAAGGGTCACCTCAGGTCTTGTATTCATCCTCGAAGTTCCTGATGATTCAATCCGGACTCTGATTCTGGACAAAATGGCAAAGGATAGGAACGTCAGGCTCCCGCACGAAGTTGCAAATTATCTCGTAACCAGAAAATCCAGGAACGTAAAAGAACTGGAGAGGCTGATGGAAATCCTTGATAATGAATCTCTCCGACTGAAGAAACGGATAACTTTGTCACTCGTCAAGTATGTTGAGCAAGAGGGTTTGTTGTAGCCGGTTTCTTGTGGGGTAGGACATCAAGCAACTACGAGAATGCTTCAATTATTCAGCAGCTTAACCAAGTCAGCATTTGCAGCGGCCGGACTGCTCGGAATGGTATCTTTTCTGCAGCCCACGGAAGATCCCGGCAAATGTGTCAAAGAGTTCGCTGATCTTTTTATAACCCGAGACGCCAAGAATATCGTGAAACGAATATACCCGGAAGTCATGGCCGACGCGGACATTAATCCATCCGATGTGGAGAATTTTGTCAAGAGATTCAACAGGGATTCGTTGCGTCTCGACTCATTTAGCATAGAAAAGCGTTTCAAGGACGAAGAGGGAACCACGGAGCGGTTTCAATCTACACTTGTGTTCAGTGCCCCGCAACTTGTTCCGGAATACGGGGGGCCTTCTTCCTTGAGGATGACTCTCCTCTGGGTCCTTAGCAACGGACGCTGGTGGCTCGAACGGCCGCTAGCCGTTGAACGTGTGGTAGTGTCGAATGCCGGGTACCCGACTGCTTCCCAGGATGAGACAGCGATGCGTTTCGAGGCTGCCATGGAGATCCTCAAGAAGATTGGACCGACTGGCTCGATTGATCTGGTGGAGGCCCCGACACCATTGTCGGGTAACGCCGCCAATGATTACAAAGAGCTTATAAGGTTATACCCATCGGAAATGGGAGCAGGCGGAATTGCTCCCACAGCCGGCGGGGTTCAAGTGCTGCTCAGAGCAGCGACTCGGAGTGTGTCAGGATTGCTCGAACTGTATCGAGGCGACTTCCCCGCCGGCTCTAAAGACGAGCGCTCCGCCGTCCCCTGGGATATGTTTCGGGATTACGTAGAGGCCGCGATAAGAAAAGGCCGCCTACTTGAAACAGAGGACGACGTCAAATCTGCCGAAAATGTGTATCGAGCAGTCATTGCACTCGGCAGGCAGATCACCCGAGAACGAGGGGGCTTCCAATTTGTGCATTGGGGGGCAACCTTTGAAAAGCGAGGAGCGGAAGAACTTGCACGGATGCTTCCTGGCAACAGACGTGCCGAAAAGGAGCAGACTGCTGCGCTTTGCAGCCTCCTGTCGCGGCGTCTGGACACCCTTCAGACGGCCCTTAATTGCCTGGACAAAATGGAGGACTACAATTCGTTGAGCGCGGCAATCGTGGCGGCACGCAGAGACGATGATCCGGTCTTCAAACCTCTGGCAGTGAGCACCTTGTCCATCCTTGCATTCAAAGGGGCGCCGGCAAACGCTGAAGCCATGAAGGCCGGGGAAGACTTGGTTCTGGTCAAGAATCCCCTCATGCAGAAAATAGCTTTGGAAGTCCTGGATGAAATTGCCGGAGAGCCTTCCGGCAGGTGGAAGTCATTCGTGGAATTTCAAAAGCAATGGGTCCAAAGGCACAACGTGTACGGGACCGTCACGTCATTCCGCTGACACGGAGCACCAACGGGTCGCGCAGGGGGGCACGGCAGGCATTGGGAGTTGCAGCCCGAACCCTCTCACAATTGCTGTCAGTAAAGATTCGAAACCGGATCCGTCTTTCCTTCCGCTGTCGGGCTTTCCAGTAGCAAATCTACGCTGGAGGGTCGTTCCTCGTCCGGAGGCTGGAGTTTTGCCTCCAAGGATTGCAACTTGCCACCCAGATCGGACACCTGGACTCTGAGTTCAGCCGCTTCTTGTCTGGCCCTGTCTGCATCCACCCTGAACTGCACGATCTCTTGCCGAGACCGATCCATTTCTACTCGGAACTGTTCGGCCTCCTGCCGGGACCGTTCGGCGTCAGCCCAGAACTCTTCGGCCTGCTTCCTGTAGCTATCCGCAGCTTGCCTTATTTGCTCGGTCTCATTCTGGGATCGTTCTGTTTCACTATGCCATCGGCCGGCCTCCTGGCGCAAACGCTCCATATCAACTTGAGCCTGGTCGATATTGTTCTTAGCCTGCATCAGGTCTTGGCGGTACTGCAGGACCTGCGATTGAGAGGCTTCCAGTTGCCTCAATGCCTCCCCCAAGTCTCCGTTTAACCTGGCAATTTCAGCCTCTGCGTTCGCTTTCAACTTCGTCGCATCGGACACCGCGTTCTTGAGCGTCCCAAGCAGTTCGGTTTTTTCGTCCAAATCCCCCTTGAACTTGTTTGCCGACGCTGTTCTTTCCTCAAGATCTCTGGTTATCTGTTCCAGCCTGGAGCCCAGTTGAGCCGTCCTGGTCTTGTCTGCCGCCTGCAGGTCTTCAATGGTCTGCCTCAACTGCTGAACTTCAACATCCTTCTTCGCAGAATTCTGCCTTATGGCTTCTATTTCCTGCTCCTTCAGATCCAAATCTCGGCTCAACTGGTCGAGCCGACGGCGGAACTGTTCTGCTCTGTATTCGGCAAGGGCTTTTGCCCCCATCAATTCTATGCGCTTTTTTTCGCCTGGATCGACGATCCTGGAGACTTCCCCGGTTTTGTGACCGCTAATCCGGTCTTCGCTCTCCTTGAGCTTTTCCAAGAGAAGTTGCACGCGCTGCATAAGTTCGAAATTGCGATCCCTTTCCTGTTCGAGTTTATCTCGTGACTGTGCCAAAGTGGCTTGGAAATCGGAAACCAGCTTTTGAGCGGGCAGCGCATCAGACGAGGATTTTTCAACCCGATTTTCGCCGCATCCCTGAAAAACCAATGCCAGCACAATCATGAGGATTGTCCGCCGGAGTGAGGCTTTCATGCTCGAATCTCCTTTGACCTTGCGACGAGACCATATATTAATAATACTGAGCTATTAGATACTCGGTTGCAATTATAACTGGATAAGCATTTTTTGTCAACAAAAGTCTAGTTAATTCAGGTCACCCTTCTACAATATTATTTGTTTTTTCTAATCTTGTGATGGAACCTCCGGGCTGTTTACGTTGGAAGTAATACATTTTTGCTTTCAAAGAAGTAGGATAGGCAACAAGAAAGCCTTGGTGGTTATGGACGTCACTGTCCGTTATTATTACGATAAAGATGGAGAATTAGTTAAAACCACACCTACTCTTGTGAACTTGACACTACCGTCTGTGAGGCGCATGTCGGATTTGCATTCTCGATCATGCGGTCCACCTTGTAACAGTCTTCTCGGTGACAAGACTTTCTACGGTCTTAAAGAGTTCCTGAACGTTTATCGGTTTCGAGACATAGGCATCCATACCGGCTTCCAGACATCGAACCCGATCAGAGTCCATGGCATAAGCAGTCATCGCAACGATAGGGATATGGTTTCCGGTTTCTTTTTCCTTTTCCCTGATCATGCGGGTGGCCTGAATTCCATCCATTTCCGGCATTTGGACGTCCATAAGCACAAGGTCGAACTTTTCCCGTTCGAGGGTGGATAAAGCCTCTTTGCCGTTAGATGCAACAGATGATGAATGACCCCACTTTTCCAGAAGTTTGGTGGCCAGGACTTGGTTGATCTTGTTGTCTTCGACGAGAAGGATTCTGAGGTTGCGCTTACTTTCCCTGACAGAATGCCTAGTTATCAGAGATACTTGATTCTCGCTTGTCATGGGTTGACGGAGAGTTCTCGAAATCACTTCAAACAAATCTGCCTCTTCGATTGGCTTCAACAGGTACCCGGCTATTCCGGCCTGTGTGCACCTGACTGCATCGCCCCTCTGTCCCAGAGACGCCAGCATAATAACTCTGACATCGTCTAAACCTGGCGATTCCCTTATTTTTTGGGCCAGTGTGAAACCATCCATCTCCGGCATTACTTGATCCGTAATGACAACTGCAAAAGGCTGGTCGGATCTTGACGCGGACTGCAAGGCGGCCAGTGCTTCTCGCCCGCCGGCCACGGCGGTGGTCTTCAGCCCCTCTCTAAGCAGCATGTTTTCCAGTATCAATCTGTTGGTAGCGTTGTCATCAACTATGAGAACCGGCAGGTCTCTGAGGCTGTCTTTGTCAATCGGTGCTCGGGCTAAGGCATCTTCCCTGACTGTTCCCAGGCGAACGGTGAAATGGAATTTGCTGCCCACTCCCACTCCACTTTCTACCCATACCTTTCCACCCATCATCCGGACAAGCTGATTGGAAATGGCCAACCCTAGACCTGTCCCGCCATATTTTCTTGTGTCGGATCCATCGACTTGCTCAAACCGTTCAAAGATCTTTGTGGTTTGTTCCGGAGGAATACCAATACCAGTATCGCTCACGAGGAAATGAAATGTCGCCTCCTCCGAATCTTCCGAATCCAGTTGAACTGTTATCGACACCCCTCCTTTTTCAGTAAATTTGATTGCATTGCCTATCAAGTTGAAGAGTACTTGTCTTAAGAGTCCGGGATCGCCCACGATGAGGTCTGGCACATCTGGAGAAACCTCTAACCACAATTGAAGTCCTCTTGATTGGGCCTGTACTACAAGCGTTGACAGGGCTTGGGAAAGAAAGTCCCTTAGTCTGAATTCAATGATGGCCAACTCAAGCTTGCCAGCTTCTATTTTGGAAACATCGAGGATGTCGTTAATCAGTGTTAGTAGAGCATTTCCAGATTCTTTCACTGCAAGGAGGTATTCTCGCTGTTCCTGACTAAGATCGGTTTGGAGAGCGATTTCGGTCATTCCTATGATGCCGTTCATGGGGGTCCGGATCTCGTGGCTCATTGTGGCCAGGAATTCGCTCTTAGCACGGCTGGCTTGCTCCATTTTCTTTCGGGCATCAACCAGGTCTGTAACGTCGACAATGTTGAGAATTGCGCCTTTGTAATTGCGGATATCAAAAATTGGTTGAACTCGGAACGACACGTCCTTCCCGAATATTTCCAGCGTCATGACTAATGGATTCTTTGTAACACCCGCTTTGAAATCGGAAACCCCCGATTTCAATCTATCCGATAATTCATCTTGGGTGAACAAGTCCCACAGAGTCTTTCCCACAACATCTTCACGTCTCAAGCCGGTATTAGTGAGAATCCATCCATTAGCTTCTGTAATTATGTCGTTGGAATCAGCGAAAACAACACCCTCATCCATTGCCTCTATAAGAGTCCGCAGTTTGTGGGCTTCCGCTTCTGCTGTTTCACGGGCTTTGGACAATTCCCAGTTTGCATTCTCAAGTTCTCGGAACTGTTCTACAGCCGCCTCGTACGAAGAAAGCAAGAGGTCTATAATTTGAATGCGGTCGGCAGCCAGGAAATGTCTCTTGCCGGCGAAGAAAATCTCAATACCCATTTCCGTGGCGGCTTTACTTCTCAACTCTCTGTTAATGAGGATATACTGAATTCTCGAAACGAGGAATCTTTCCTGATATGGCTTCGTGATAAAGTTATCCGCGCCGCTTTCCAAGCCCCTAATAATATCACTCGGGTCTGACAAGGCGGTCAGCAGAATCACCGGAGTGTCTTTCAAGTGCTCATCGGATTTGATTCTGGTACACAACTCATAGCCATCCATCTCAGGCATGACTACGTCGCTAATGACCATTGTGAACCCATGGGACTTGAGTTTTTCTAGGGCTTCTTTACCGTTCCGAGTAACCTGTACCTTGAAGCCGTGTTCCTCAAGAATGTACTGCAGTCTCGCCGCCTGAGTGGGGCTATCTTCCACTACGAGGATTTCATGAGCCTCGTCCGGCGGTAGTGAGACATCGAAGAATGATTTCAAATCCATTTCTGACTTCCCCCGCTGACAAGCGCATGAAGCATTTCGTTTATTCTCTGTGGCGAGAGGATGAAAGAAGCGGCTCCCAGTTTTATCGCTTCACCCGGCATTCCATGAACAACAGAGCTATCCTTGTCCTGGGCAATCGTTACGGCCCCTTTGATCCTCATGAGATTGAGTTCTTCGGCTCCGTCCCTGCCCATTCCTGTCAACAGAACGCCCAGGGCATTTTTCCCGAAAGCCTCGGCTACCGACCGAAAAAGGTAAGAAACGGAAGGCCTGAGACCATTTTCCGGTTCGTCTTGGGTAAGCAATATTCTCCCTTCCTTGCTTATTTTCATCTGAAACATATCCGGCCCCACATAAACTCTTCCCGGATTTGCGTGTTCCCCATTTGTCGGTACACTAACCTCAAGGTGAGTGGACTGGTTGAGCCAGTCAGCAAAACTACGGGTAAAATTCAGGGCCATGTGTTGAACCAGCAGGATAGGTACTGGAAACTCACGGGGCAGGTCGGAAAGAATGTCTTTGATAACGGGCGGTCCTCCTGTAGAAGCTCCGATTGCCACGACACGGACATTCGACAGTACAGGCTTTTTTGCCGCATCAATAGGCGACGTTTTAAGACCTTTGGCCCGCGGCCAACGTCTGACCACCTTCACCTCAGACATGAGCTTGACGGTTTGAATCAGTTCCTTTACGCTTTCGTCTCGGTCCATTTCTCCCAGATATCTGGGCTTCTCAAGGGCATGGACAGCACCTGCTTCCATGGCCTTCCACGTTCTTATGGCGTCAGTAGGGTCCCAACTTGCGGTCAGTATAACAATTGGCAAGGGATTCGTTTCCATAATTTTCCGCGTAGCCTCAAAGCCCCCCATCTTAGGCATGGTTATGTCCATGGTAATAACGTCCGGCTTATTGTGGGATACAAATTCTATCGCCTCGAAACCGTCTCTTGCGGTTCCAATAACAGTAATTTCAGGATCGGAACCCAGAATGTGTGACAGAAGATCCCTCACCACAGCCGAATCGTCCACGATGAGTACTTTTATCATTACGTCTCCGATATCTAAACCAATCTGCCTACCACTTCGAGCAAATTGCTCTGATCGAAACTGCTCTTGACAATATAGGCGTTGGCTCCAACATCTACCCCGGTTTCTCGGTCCTCACGCGACTCGAGGGAAGTTACCAGCACCACGGGGATTTCCGATAGTCTCTTGTCGCTTCTGATCCTCGAAGTCAGTTCAAAGCCGGTCATTCTGGGCATCTGAACATCCGAGACCACTAAATCGTATTCCTGGGTTTTCAGGGCTGTCCAAGCGTCCGACCCGTCAACCGTGGTGCGGACGTCATATCCCGCAGATTCTAAAATGTTTTTCAGTAATGTCCGAGAAGTTATTGAGTCCTCGACGACTAGAATCCGTCTGCGCTTCCCAGAGACTTCTTCGGTTTTGGTCGAAGGCCGTACTGTGGAGCCGGACATTTTCAGGGCAGATTTTATCAGATCCGAAACGTTCAGGATCGGCGCAACTTCCCCAGAAGCGAGAACAGTAGCGCCCCCAACATTTCGTACCCGTGAAAGCTGATTACCCAAATTCTTCACAATTACTTCCTGTTCACTTACCACGTTGTCTACACCAAACGCGACAACTTTTTTTCCGGCAACTGCTACTACGGTGGGGATTAGATCCGACTCAGGCCTATCTGAGTCATAGGGAATTTCTAAGAAGTCGGTCAGCCTGACGAAAAGAATGATGCGGCCGTTCAAAACAATAGTCTCGCGGTTTTCAATAGTTTTTACTATGTCCTTTTTTACTCGAATTACCCGCTCAACACTTGATGTGGGAATTACGAAGAGCCGATCTGCGGCCTCGGTCAGTATTCCCCTAAAAGTGGCCAGGGTTACGGGAAGACTGATCCGGAATGAGGTTCCCTGAAGAGGCACGGATTCAACCGATACATGGCCGCCCAGTTTATCGACTTTCTCTTGGACTATCGCCAAGCCTAATCCCCGGCCTGAAAGGTCGGTGATGATAGCGCTCGTAGAGACCTCAGACCTGAAAATCAGGGACAGAGCCTCCTGTTCGCTCAAACCCCAAGTTTCTCGCTGAGACAACATGCCCCTGGAAACTGCTGCTTCTCTCACCTTTTCAACGTCAATTCCTGCGCCATCATCCGATACAATGATTTCAATCCTGTTAGAACTAGGCTGAGAGATTGCGATCGTCAGCGTTCCATTAATCGGCTTGTTGTTCCGAGTCCTCACCTCCGGCTGTTCAATCCCGTGATCCAGGGAATTTCTCACAAGATGAATGAGAGGGTCCTTCATCTCCTCCAGGATTCGCCTATCAATTTCTATGTCCCCGCCCTGAACAACGAGTCCGACATCTTTGCCCTGATCACGCGACAAATCGCGTACAAGTTTGGGAAAAATTTCAAGAAGCATAGAGAAGGGAAGCATTAGGAGGTTTTTCATGTCCTCGAGCAGATCGTCCACCATACTGTTTAGCGATCTGGACTCGGTTTCAGCCGACTTTGTAAGAGCACTGATTTTCCCCTCGAGTGATTTCCAGTAGTCCTGATTGGTCTCCAGGAAATCCAAGATCTTGTCGAACCCTGAACTCGGCTTGGCCATCTCATCACTTTCGCCTGTGGTTCCCACCGACTGACGAGCGTTTCTCACATCGGGATAAACTTTCCGCCAGATTTTTTTCCAGGAATCCAGGGTCGCAGAAATGTTACGCAGATCGGAGACCCTTTGATTGCCTGCCATCTTGATGGATACCATTTCTTCAACTTGGTACAGAAGCGCGTCCAACTTTCGAGTGGAAATCCTTACCGTATCAGGTTGAACAGGATGCTTGATAGGACTCTGACCCACGGTACGGCCGGGTTCAAGTTGCTCCTCATGGGAAACTGACGTTGGAAGATTGGGCGATTCAATTGGAACATCTCTTGTTGGAGACAATTCGATCTTGTTTTCTTGAATTGGCTTTTGAAAAGATTCTGCCTTTTCAGTTGCCGGCTGTTTTTCAGTTGGCGCCTGCTCTTTAATCAACCTGGCAAGCTCGTTGAGCACGTCTGTGGAGCCTACGCCTCCGGGTTCGGCAATCAGTTGAAAAAGAATGTCTATAGTATGGTGAAGTGTGTCGAACAGTTCAGGGGATGGGCTGAGTTCCTCGTTCTTAAACAAGGAGAAGACACTTTCGAGTGCCTGGCAGATGGATTCTACATCCCTAAGGTTTACGGCGCGTGCGGCCCCTTTCAGGCTGTGTGCCGCTCTGTAGATCGTTTGAAGGGCATCTCCTCTCCCCTGGACGGTAGGGTCACTTTCGAGACCAATCAGTTCAGTGGAAATTGATCTCAAGTGTTCTTCCGCTTCAATCTTGAATGTGGCGCGGAGTTTTTTCAGAAATGCCTCTTCCTTGTTGTCCATGCAGGGTTCTCCGTACTAGGCTTTGTAGCGCTCCACCAAGTCCTTGAGCCTTTTGCCAAGATCTTCCAAATCTCGGGCGGATGCCTGAAGCTGTCGGTTTCCTTCCACGTTTTGTTGCATGGCTCGATCAATGTTGTCCATGGCCAGAGCCACTTGATCAACTCCGATGGACTGCTGTTCACTTGAAGCGACGATTACGTTGAGCGCTTGGGACGCCTCGTGAACACTCTTGGTCACTTCTTCAATGGACTTACCCGCTTGGGTGGACTGTGTTGCCCCGGCTTCTACTGCCTTGCTCCCACGCTCTGTCGCCATCACCACACCGCTGATGGAATTCCTGATGTCTTCCAAGATGGTTCGGATTTGATCTGTAGCCCGTTTGGATTGATCTGAAAGGCTCTTGATTTCCTCTGCAACTACCGCAAAACCCTTGCCCTGTTCTCCGGCCCTGGCTGCTTCAATCGCCGCATTCACAGCCAATAGATTCGATTGCTCGGCCAAGTCCTTAACGGCAGTGATTATCTCCTCGATAGATCGGCTCTGCTCGCTGAGCCTTATCACAGTCTCCCCGACAGATTCCATCTGTCCTCTTATGAGATTCATACCTTCAATCGTGTCTTCGGTTGCCTTCTTGCCGGCCTGGGCTATCTGGAACGATTTTCGAGAATCCTCAGCAACAGACTTGGCTTTGTCGCTGGACAGGCGGCCGGTTTGTCTCAATTGCTCCAACGTCGCGGTAGTTTCGCTAACCGCTGAAGAGGTTTCCGAACTACTGGCCGCTAACTGGGAAACGGTAGCCGATATCTCAGCGGAGGCTGATGCCAAAACGTTAACGCCATTCACGATCTGACCGGTTTGTTCTCTCAAGTTGTTCAACATGGCCTTAAATGAATTGACCAATTCGCCCACTTCGTCTCGCCTTTGTGACGTCATGACGTCAACGGTGAGATCCCCTTCACTCACCCTGGAGACTTGGGAAGACAATTTACTAATGGGGCCGGCTATGGCCCTTGCAGAAAAAGATCCGACCAAGACTGTGACTAGAGCAAGTAATACCCCGATCCAAGTGATGCGGATTCCCAGTTCTGTAATCGGGGCAAAAACTTCGCCTACGTCAGCATCTGCTATGATTGCCCAATCAAAATCCGCGCCAAGCATGCGATTTCTATTCAGGCCCATATCCGCAAATGAAACGAGAGAGATCTCTCCCTTTTCATCAGGCATTATCGCAGTTCCGGACTCACCCTTCAGTGCAGCAGTGGCGGCCTTGAATTCCATCTTTTTCTTCAATATGGCCGAAGTATTATCGAATTGTGCCTGAGACCGCATCCGAAAATCCGGACCCACCAAATACACTGTAGTCTCACGCCCCATCTCCTGAGTTGGACGCATAATCAGGTTGATCCTGCGGGCATCAATGGCCAGGGCTAGGACACCCTTGACGACTCCACCGGCATCCATAATAGGCGCCCCAAAAAATGCCAACGGTGTTTCGCTGGGTGGGTAGATGCTGAAATCGACCATAACGGGCTTGCCGGTCTGACTCACCCTTGAGAACAAACGACCCAAGGCAGTATCTTTGTAAGGACCTCTGATCAGATTGGACCCAAGGTCTTTTCTTTTCTTTAACGTATAGACGATATCCCCACTGGAGGCGTTGATAACCAAGATATCGACGTGAGCTTGAGTATCGCCCCCAAAATGATCCAAGAATTCTTTAAAAGACAGGGTTATTTCTGCGTAGGTCTTCCCGTAGTCCTGGGAATCGCGATCAGGCTTCTTCTCCGAACCGCTACTTTGATCCGGAGGAACCCTCAGTTTTTCGACAGCCATACGTGCAGACGAAGTATGGGCAAGAAATGCCACTTCCTCAATCGTCCTCTCAAGATACCTGCTAATTTCGGCCTTTCTCGTTTCTATTGCGAAAGAGAGTTTCCCCAAAATTGTCTTTTCAAGAGCCGATCTGCCGCTGACAAATGCGAAGGTTCCCACGACTATCGTTGGAACCGCTGATGTCAGCAGCAGCAAGCCGATGAGTTTTGTCATAAGACTTCTCGCCATGTAGCTGCGCATTCTTGATGCTCCTATTTACGAATGCAAAAGGACCCCGAACGGGCTCTCACTAATCAACTTCTTCGTAGACAACCACGCTGTCGTCTCCCAAGAGCTTGCCGATGTCGAGAATCCCAACTCTTTCCACGGTGACGCCGCTGAGATACTCTTCTTTTGCTTTGTGAGAAGAAAGATCGTCCTTAATTTCAGATAGCAGAAACTTCCGTACTCCCACCACATCGTCAGCTAAAATACCTACCTCCATCTTGTCGTTGAAAACCACGATCACCTTGCTGGATTCGGATGTTGCCGTGTGAGGTAGGCCAATTAGTTTCTTAATGTCGATGACGGAACAAATCTGCCCGCGCAGGTTGATAATACCGAGAACAAAAGGCGGTGTACAGGGAACCGGTGTTATTCGTTTGAGAGGATATACTTCGCGCACATGACAGGCCTCAATGGCGTATTTTTCATGGGCGAGACCGAACTCTAAGAATTCCACACCGGCCAGTGCAGACACTTTGGTCTCACTTGCCCGTGCCAAGGCTTTGGCTCTCTCTTTAAGAATTTTATTCTTGTCGTTCATCACGTGACCTTGACTATTCTCATTATTGGTCGGCTCGCTGTTCGAGTGTGATTTCCTTTGTCACCGCGTGGCGGCCAGGCGGATTGATCTCCCAAGGGACTTCTTCACTGCCGCCAACCAAGCTGGATAATCAGGCATCACACCTCATCGGCCATCGAGCGAACTATTTCCTTGAGCCGCCCGGCGGTCATTCCCTCCGCTTCCGGCAAAACTTGTTCGTCTTGGTACTGTTCCAACAGCCTGAGAACATTTTGGAAATGCTTACGCGATTTTTCGGATCTGTTCAGGCTACGTGCGAGATTTGCTAGTGCAAAGTGTGCGATCACAAAATCCTGATCGAGATATATTGCACGCTGGAGAGACTTCATAGCTTCTTCATTTTCCCCACGTTCTTGAAGGATTGTGGCAAACAGATAGTGATGTCGAGGATTTAATTTGTCTCCCATGGTAGCTTTGCTACACCAGAGTTGAGCCTCGGAAAGGAAGCCCTGGTTGGCATAGGCCCTGGCAAGCAAAGCGGCGAACCCTGCCACATCACGATTGCCCGACGACAAGCCCGAAATCGTTGCAGGTACTTTGGCCGTGACATCAGCGTAACGGCCTTGATTGTACAACTCCAGCGCCTCTTCGTAAGTAAAGAGCCGTTCAGAATACGCCGGAGGCGTCTCAAAGGACTCGACCGCATGTTCATCAGAGTGGTCCTCGAGTTGAACGACCGGTTGATCAGAAATGTCCAAGGGAAGTTCTGGATTGCTCAAAGGTGTTGACAGATAGGTAACAAGGTTTTCGGGCAATGGTGTCAACCCAGCGCTAAATCCCGTTTTTCTGTGGATGATGGTCTCGAAGGCGCTTACCGTCTGAAGGCAGTGATGCTCGACTAGTGGAGTCTCCGCCGGGCTCACCAGGAGCCATCCTCCTTCAACCAGGCAAGAGGAAAACTTCTCAATAACTTTCTTTCTGAACTCGCTTCCGAAATACATCAGGACGTTTCGGCAGAAGATGATGTTCATGGCATTAGTGTTATTCAGCAACGACGGATATGGATCTTCCGCCAAATTGTGGTATGCGAACCGGACGGAATGCCTGATTTCCGATATCAATCTATATTGTCCTTTCTTGGTCTTTGAGAAGTATTGTTCTGTTAGCCACTGTGGACTTCCACGAAATGACCATTCAGTGTAAATGCCTTCGGACGCTTTCTTGAGGAAAGCAGCATTGATATCGGTTGCTAGAATGGTTATGTTCCAATCATGAAAGTCGGGAATTATTCTGCGAAGAAGGATCGATAAGGAGTACGGCTCCTCTCCTGTAGAACACCCGGCACTCCATATCCTCAAAATCCTATGGCCGGAGCGTGCAGTTCTAATTAAGTCGGGAAGAATGTGTTCTTCCAGGACTTTAAAGATTTTGTCGTCTCTGAAAAAGTAGGTTTCCCCTATCGTGAGGTATGATGCGAGGGTTTCGATGCGATCTCTGGTCAGCGGTGCGGAGACTAGCCAATTAACACAGGAATGAATGTCCTCCAAGCCGAAATCGATGGCGGCTCGTTTAATACCCCTCCGGAGTTCGGGCAGCCTCCTTTCATTGAACTCAAGCCCTATCCTTTGTACCAGAAACCGGCTGAATTGAATCAAATCATCATCGGAAATATCCTTAACCATGTCATAATCTCGCATTGCTGCCGCCAACACGCCCATCAACGACCGCGATCAGATCCCTCGAAAGCATGCAATCAAGATCAAGGATAACAATGACATCGTCTTCTGTCTTGGCAAACCCGTAGATGCACCAGGAATGAGAAGACAAATCTTCCGTTACTTTAATTTCGTTGCCACGGAATTCTTTTACCCCACTGACTTCATCAGTTATGAGAGCCACAAATCGACCTGATGCACGAGCTATTATGAACTGGTCGCTCAAATCGATTTCGCGATCCGGTAAACCCAAGGCTTTCCTAGTATTTACGACATAAATTATTTCCCCTTGCATGTTGACCAGGCCGTGTATGACTTCCGGTGCGTTGGGTAGAGGGGTAATTTCGACGGCTCTTATTACTCGTTCTACAACAGACAGCCTTAGGCCAAACCTCCGGTTATCGAGACGAAAAATGACAAACTGATACGGTCCGGTATTGAGAGACGTTTGTTGAGGAGAGGAGGCAGGCGCTGGGAAAGATCTTTCCATAAGGCAGTTTTCCCTTTGTCAGCCGGCACAATAATCGCCGGCTTACAAGTTGCCAAATTATAAATCATGGCTTTAACAATGATAATATACTACAAAAACCTAAAGAAAGCAACGAAAACGAAGGGCTAGGGTACCAAGTGCCCTCAGCAAATCGGCAGTTTAGGAGGTAATCAATAAAAAGGACTCTCTCCCGTGGTTGATCAAATAGCTGATTGACAAAAGCGGCTCTCCCTATTAGACTAGGTCAGCACTATCAGGCGTTCTGGATAATCATCCTTCATTCCATCACGTTGTGTTTCCTCACAGATTAAGACTTCTGCATACGGCCATTTCTTACCATTCCGGCGAGGGACACCATGAAATGCCGGAAATGCCGATTCGAGAATCCAGCGGGCATGAAATTGTGCGATGAGTGCGGAACGACGCTCCAATTCACCGGAACAGGTGCCGAGCCCAAACCTGAACAAACAATCGCGCCACGCCTCACACCTGAACCGGAGCGAAAACACGTCACTACCTTGTTCTCGGATTTAACCCGCTACACAGCCATGACGGAAAAGCTCGACCCCGAGCAGGTGAAAGAGATCACCGGTCGGATATTCACCGGTGTCAAACAGATCGTATCCAAGTACGAGGGCTTCATAGAGCGGGTGATGGGTGATGGTGTTATTGCGTTCTTTGGCATGCCCCGCTCCCACGAAGACGACCCAACACGAGCCGTCCGTGCAGCCCTGGAGATCCATGCCCTGGTCCAGGACCTGAGCCCTGAGTATGAGGCTCGTGTGGGTGCGCCCCAACGGAATACCTGGAGAAAGCCGAAACCATGTTCCAAGAGGTGGATTTGGAGTGGGACCTGGAGCAACTGGAACGAGTGAGACAAGGCACCTGATCGTACCTCGTCTGAGAGGAGGAGTCCGATGAAATGCCCGGATTGCCAAACTG
>JAPLJK010000015.1:0-36704 GCA_026388625.1 Deltaproteobacteria bacterium
GCGGATCGCGTGTTTTCACTGCTGCCCCTTGAGGGTGTCCACCACTTCTGAGCGGCCTCTCTCTGACGCTACAGTCAAGGCGGTCTTGCCTTCCCAGTCCCGGGCACCAACATTGGCTCCTGCGGCCATAAGGATTTTCACTACGGGATTTTGACCGTTCCTGGCGGCCACAATCAGAGCTGTGCTTCCCTCATTGTTTCCGGCATTGACCTCTGCGTTCTTGCCCAGGAGAATCTTAACCACATCCGCATGACCGTTCTGTGAAGCCTGAATCAAGGCTGTGCTGCCGTCTTTGTCCTTGGCTTGCACATCCGCTCCCCTGGTGGTCAGCAATCTCACCACGTCGGCATGACCATTCTCCGCAGCTATTATAAGTGCTGTGCGCCAGTTCTTGTTCGTCGCGTTGATAACGGCATTTGTGTTTAGCAGGAGTTTGGCGGTATCGGTGTGACCGCCCCGTGACGCCTGGATGAGTGCTGTGTTGCCCCTATTGTCCACGGCATGGACGTCCGCCCCTAAGGCCGACAGACTCCTTACTACACCGGTACGACCACGACCGGCAGCGGCCGGCAAGGGAGTAACCCCGTTTGGAGGTCTGAAATTAGGATTTGCCCCTCGTTGTACAAGCAGCTTGATCACCTCCAAATTCTCCAATCCGGAAGCCAGGGTTAAGGCAGTGTCGCCCGAGGTTGTCACTGCATCCACCCTTACTCGCTGCTCCAATATCCTCTTAACCTCGCGATCATCCCCACGCACGGAAGCAATCACAAGTTGACGTTCCAGGTCTCCACCCGTGTTAGTCTTTATCTCCGCCCCTTTTTCCAGAAGCAGCTTCACCACAGGTGCATGGCCCCCGCGACATGCTTTGATCAGGCCGGAGACACCCTCCAGGTCAGCAGCATTCACATCAGCTCCCCTGTTGAGGAGAAGTTGGACGGCTTTCAAATGTCCGCCGGCGCAGGCCAGAGTCAACGCGGTATCGCCCCCGTTGGTCCTCGACTTAACATCCGCCCCTTGATCCAAGAGCAATTCCAAGATCTTGACATGGCCATTTCCGGCAGCCACAGACAAGGGCGTCTCACCCTCCGCATTCTTCGCGTCGATTCTTGCACCACCATGCACAAGCAGGCCGACCACTTCTACGTGGCCACTTTCACCCGCGGCCAATAAACCCGTGGAGCGAGAATTGTCAGTGGCATCGATTTCAGCGCCTCGGGATAAAAGTAGTTTGACTATCTCGGCGTGCCCTTGCCTCGCACTGATGATGAGGGCAGTAGCATTGTCTTCGCTCCTGGAATCGACATCCGCGCCGTAGGAAATAAATTTCTCAGCCGTTTCCAGATCTCCAGCGGCAGCGGCATCCAAGAACTTTTTCCGTAATTCGGATTCCGGTATCTTGGGGCCTACGAAGGACAATGGGAATGCGCCGACAACGGTTCCTTCGAACTGTGGGTGCTGGCGTCCGGCAGTATCTTCTTTGGTGTGGTTATACGCGTACTCATAGGCCTCGTTCAGAGTCACCACTCCGTCATGATCTTTATCCGCCTTTCCCTTCAACCCCTCAAGGAGGTTGTGGGTAAAAACACTATTCCTTTTGTCGGGCAGTTCCCAAGATAATTGACCGTCTTTGGCCGAACTAATAATAGCCCGACCGGAAGAATTACGAGCTTCGCGGATGAACAGTTCAAGAGACGGAGTAAGCGCCTTGGGCTTCATCTGGGAAAAACCGCCGGCGTGACAGGCATCCGCAATAATAAGCACTCGCTCGGCGCTAATTTCTTTGAGAAACTCCAGACCACTCATTTTAACGCCTGTTGTTCCCAAATACTCCGATTCGGAATCATAAGGAAGAAACAGGAATTCCTTCGGCCTCATAGGATCAAAAGCCCCGTGACCGCTCAGAAATAGAATGACCGTGTCGTCTTTTCCTGCCTTGGGCAACATATAATACAGATATTTCTCAATCTCGGATTTGATGGCTTTTTCATCAAGGAGGAATGTCACACGTGTTTCCTTAAAAATCTTGTCCTGTGTCTGCAAGAAATCGCCAAAAGCTTGGGCGTCTCTGTCGGCAAGATCGAGCTTAGGGATCTTCGAGTCACGGTATTTGGACACTCCGACCATCAAGGCGTACAGGACCCCTTTGGCCGGGGGCGGCGCCGAAGCGGATTCATCCTTTCCACCCGTTTTCACAGAGGGGGTCGAGTCGGCGGCCAATGCAGTTCCTGACATGGCGAATGAGAAGATGAGGACGAGAACAAGAACCGGCGATGCCACTTTCAATAGGTTCTTGAGGGTACGGTGAACGAACAAGCCCGAGGTCATTTGCATAGCATTCCTCTGTGAACCTGTCTCATTAGTGTTTGATTTTTTTTAAAACCGCTCTTATCCTGCTGTTACGGACGAACCCTTTGTGAATCGCCGATTTACCGGCACAGCAACTCAGTCTTCAGTTTTGACAACATCCCGAGATTGAAGTTCCCTGGTGTCACGACTAAAGCATCAAGGCCATCACGTTTCTCCGAATAACAGATGCAAGATCGTCCAGGTTGGCTACTTTCGCACCATTGCTGTGGAGTGTACTGCCGGAAGCCGTGTCAATCATGCGGCATTCAATGTTAACAGCTTCGTCCGAATGCGACACATTTATCACTATTGCAATAGTGATATCGAGACTCTTGCGCAGGCCTTCCAGCATATTTTGTAGGTCGTAGGGATTGACTTGCTTGTTCCTCACTGCCTCTCTGAACAGCGCCGGCGATACTACCTGGTAGCGCTCCATTAATGCCATATCCGGCTCGAGGGCTCGATAAACAGCGTCAATCCTCTCTTGTGGAACTATCTTCTTAAAATCGTTAAAAAAGACTATGAATGCTGCACGCTGCACTCCCGCCTCCAGTGTGGCCTTGGGCTTGGGCGCCTGGTCCCAGGTAATGGGACTCAAGCCCACCACGGTCGGCGGGGCTTCCGTGGGATACAACATAACAGTGAGGATTATTGCTGCAGCCACGGCTGTGGCGGCCACGGCGGGAATCCTAAACCACTCAGAGACCACATCCCGGAATCTCTTAGGCCTCGGCTCTCTCTCGCCGCCGCGTTTGGGTTCGACTCCTGCAGGAAGACGGTCACTCAACTTTTCCCATAAATCCTCGGACATGGTTTCTACAGGTTCTCCGGTCCTATAAGCAGCCAGTTCTTCGCGACATGCAGGACACTCTATGAGGTGTGCCTCCAGCAGGGTACCAGGATCACGGTCCACACGGGCCAATTCGTAGAGTTCACGGGGATGCGGACAGAAGGCAGTTCTATTTTCTCGCAAAGCAGCGACAATGTTGCGCAGGTCTTCTAGTTCCGACAGGCACGCATGGCAACTTGCCAGATGGTGCTCGACCCTGTCCCTGTCCGCAGGGGAGAGCCTTTCCTCGAGGTACGAAACCATTAGGTCGTCCACGTGGTCGGAAGATTGTGGCTTATGCGGATTTTTCAACTCTTTGTCCCTCTATGTAAGAATGCACTGTAATACCATTTCGCTACAAAATAGGTAGCTTCACCGGGATGTCGGCGTGCCTCTGGAGCGTAGTCTCAGGTCTTGCCGTCCGCAGCGAAGGAGGCATGCGGGCCGCGCCTTACCTGGATAATTGCGCAATGGAATAAGCGGCCCGGAGTTTATCCAGACAACGCCTGGTTCTTACGTTCAGCGTGTTCTCCACCACACCGAGTTTGTGTGCGATCTCTCCAAAAGAGAGGTCGTGGTAGTACCTGAGCGTGAGGAGTTCACGGCAGCCTGCATCGAGCCGATCCACTGCTTCACGCAATATTGAAGCCAGTTCGTACTTTTCAATCTGTATGTCCTGGGGATCCACATCCGATGCAATCATTATGGATCCGTCCCGGACCGAATCATGGTGGTCTATTGCTTCTGTTTCGGCGTCTCGTTTGACAGCCTTGATCTTTCGATATTCGTCAATCAAGACCCTTTCGGTTACCAAGCAAACAAAACTGGTAAGGGAATGGGTTGCGTCATATCCACGTAGGCCGGTTGCGAGGGAAAGAAACGCCGACTGAGTGATATCATCCACCTCATAAGGTGACAGCCCAGTCTGTCGCCGTACCACGTTTCTCATGAGTCCTATGAACCGAGAGTAGAACTCTCTCCAGGCTTTTTCCGACCCCGTAACACACTCCTGAACCAACAGGAGGTCTTCGTCCTCGATTTTTTTTCCCACGCCCTGGAAGCTCCGGCCGTTTCGTTTTGCTTTGAGTGTCCTACCACATAATAGCATCCCTGGCGACGTTGTGTACGAGAACCACCTTTCGCGAGTCCAGGTCAAGCAGTGACACCGATTCGCCTTCAAGAAAATAACACTGTTAACCAAAAGCTATGGTGGTATGACACTGTTCCGAGGGCCCAGTTTGTCGAGTTCGAGAATGAGGGTCTTTGGTTGTCATCCTTGAATGCCTACCAAGCCTACATTTTCAGACAGAAAAAACGCCGGGGGTGCTCAACGCACCCCACAGCATCCCGGCATCTTCCCAGCATCAATTACTTGCACTCTTTGCAGTCGCTTACGACTTTTCCGCCCGCCTTGGTACAGTCCGCCTCCGACTTGACCTGATCACATTTACCTTTCACGCAGCAATTGATGGTCTTTGCAGGCTTCTCTGGTGTACCTGGAGCGGCAGGAGCGGCGCCTGAACCAGGACTGGTCTGTGCCATTACAAGGGGAACCGAAATAGCGAATGCGGCCACTGTGAGCAAACTGATCAACCTTTTCATCTGAAGCCTCCTGAACAATTCTTTTCGTTTTGAACAACCCCTTCAGGCCGTCCTCCCACTGTTTCCTGTGGGCTAACCAATAATTCGGAATGGACAAAAAAACCTGACAAGAAAAAGTGAGAAAGGATGAAAAAAGCCTAATACGCAATTGTTGTACGCTTTGGTAATTCGGGGTTGAGGTTTCAAATCCTTCCTCTCCACCAGCTTGGACTACGTGAATGGCGTGATGTCAAACGATTTGGTCTTGGGTTTAGGCGTGCGGCATGGCTCATCTGGGCCTTGGCCAATAAAAAACTGAGGGACTTTCGCCGGCGGAAGAGGCAAAGAGGTGTGGATATGTCATCTCGTTGCGTGATACGATAATCTTGCAGTCAGGAACGGAATTTATGTGAAGAATCTTAAAGCATGCCGGGGAGTTCAAATGTTTATCAAAAAGTTGATTGCTTGCCAACCAATCGGTTTCATCCTTTTATAACCCCCATGGGCTTTATCCGCGCCACTTTTCTTGCCAGTCCAGCTCTCTGGACCACATCCACTACCATACTCACGTCCTTGTAGGCTTCCGGGCATTCTTCCCTAAGAGTCTTTCTCCCAACCCACCTCGGATAGATATCTTTGTCCTGTAATTCTCTCTCTACAGACCGGCCCTGAGTCTTTCTGAGGGCTTCCCCCCGTGAAAGTAGGCGACCGGCTCCATGACAGGCAGAGCCAAAGGTTTCCTCCATGGAGGCAGGCTCACCCGCCAACACGTACGAACCGCGGCCCATGTCTCCAGGGATGAGAACCGGTTGTCCCGTTGAGCGATATCGCAACGGAAGGTCCGGATGGTGTGGAGGGAGTGCTCGCGTAGCCCCTTTACGGTGAACGCAAACTTTCTTCTTTCTACCTTCAACCGTGTGTGTCTCAATTTTGGCAATGTTGTGGCTGACGTCGTAGAGCAATCTCAGTTGCAGTTGTCTTGGAGACATTCCGAGCGCTTCCTCCCATGCCACTCGAGTCAGGTGCTGGAGTACCTGGCGATTCGCAAAAGCAAAATTTGCCGCACCAGCCATTGCAGCTAGATACTCCTTCGCCAGTGCCGTGTTCAAGCGGGTACATGCGAGCTGCTTGTCCGGGATTACAATTCCTTCGTTGCGGACACTTTTTACCATCCGTGCAAGAAATTCGTCGCAGATCTGATATCCTAACCCTCTGGAACCACTGTGAATCATTACAGTGACCTGCCCTGGGGTCAGCCCCCATCGCTGGGCAGTTTGAGTGTCAAACACCTCCTCAATGAACCCGATTTCCAGAAAATGGTTTCCTGAGCCGAGTGTACCGAGTTGGTCCTTACCTCTCTCAAAGGCTCGATCGCTGACAGCGCCTGGATCCGCGCCCTCAATAGCCCCACGGTCCTCAATCAACTCCAGGTCGGAAGCATCCCCCATTCCCTCCTTCACCGCCCATGCCGCGCCATTGCTTAAGACGTCGGAAAGCCCTTTCCTATTAAGCTTTATGCCGCCCCTGGAGCCCAACCCGCTTGGAACCCTGGCGAAAAGGGTGTCGATGAGATCCCGGATACGGGGAGCCACTTCACTCTTGTCCAAGCCGGTGACCGCAAGACGGACCCCGCAATTTATGTCATAGCCGACTCCTCCCGGCGATACCACACCTTCATTCACGTCAAAGGCGGCTACCCCGCCGATCGGGAATCCATAGCCCCAGTGAACATCCGGCATGGCCATGGAACGTCCCACTATGCCCGGCAGATGGGCAACGTTATAAACCTGGTCAGCACTCCGGTCTTTTTCAATGTCCGGCAGAGTTGCAGCATCCGTATAGATTAGACCGGGAACCCGCATTCCGCCGGTCCGAGGAATCTCCCACCGGATTTCATCAATCCTTTTCAATCGGTAAGGTCTTTGTCCGGCCACGGGACTTCTCTCCTCGAACGACACAAGGGAAATTGTCGATGGTTAATTTGAGATTCGCCTCACTTTTCGATACCGGAACCCAAGAAATGTGAGGACCGCAACAGCAACCATTACCGCGACGGGAGGGTACTCCGCGGCAAATGAAGCATATATACATAAGGCAAACAGTGCGGCCAAGAGTTCCGACCAGAAAGCCAGTCTGAAAACAAAACTTGAGAAATTGGGGTGTTCAGGAATTCGATCTCTGAGTGTCGGCCATATCGCAACGACAAACAGACTGAACAGACCGGCGGCAACAATCATTCCCCCGACCACATCAATGGGAAAATGTGCGCCGACGAATATCCTGGAAAGGGAAATGAGTACTGCAATACTCAATACAAATACTGATATCAATCTTGAGGAAGAGAAATACGCGAGAGTCAACCCGGCAGACATGCCGGCTGCCGCGTGGCCGGACGGAAATGACCCCCATCTCAATACAGGCCCCACGATGTGGACAGATTCAAGCACTTCTGCAGGTCTGGGGACTACGTAAAAGTGTTTGATTCCATGAACGGCCACAGACGACAACAACATTATCAGAAGCCCCACAAAGGTGACTCGCGGATTAACCAGGAGGAAGCTGCCCAGAATGATAGCCAATAACAATCCATCCCCCAACGTGGTGAGTGAGATCCAGGTCAAATCGGAAGATGGCGAATGAGAACTGTTCAGGAATATGAAAACGGGTTGATTGAAAAGCTCGATGGGGATGAAACCAACCAGTAGTAAGGCTAACGCCATGAGCAGTCGTCTTTCCTGCCTGACAGAAGCTATAAGGGAAGCGTGAAAGCCTTGCTGCAATGACTTCTCCACATTAGCATTCGGCTACGGAATACTAGCTTTTCAATACTCGATGTAATGTTACTTTTCTGAAACGAGTCTGTATCAGATGTCAAAAATTATTCGGGCTGTGTAACCTTCATCGTGCACTTCGATTGAAATACCATGATAGGTAACACCCTTGACCTCGAAGGTTGCTTCTTCCCCGATAGGTCTTTTTCTGCCTGTCAGCCTGGCTCTCAAACTCGTTTCAGAAAGTTCCTGAATTTTAGCCTCGGTTATTACCAGCCGCCTGGTCTGACAGTAGAAAAGTATTTCACGAAGCCAATTGACAAGTAGTTCATCCAGTTCTCCCCCTTCAAGAACGACTTCGATTTGCTCTTCCGAATTCGGTTCGGCCGCAGAAGTAAAAAGCGTAGACAGACCCTTGGCAGCGCTTATAAAGAACTTCTCCAGAGAGGCTCCCCATACCTCTAATCTTATATCCGCGGTATGGTCCAGGAACCTCCATCCACAATCAGGATTGGCCTGGTTCTTCATCGTCTTCGAATTCTGAAATCAGCGTTTCTGCTGTCGTTTCGGCATCACCGCCATTTTCGGTGTCTAGATCGTCTTCCTCGGCCGGCTCAGCTCTGGCCACGTCCACCACCTGCTCGCCGGGCTCCATTCTGACGAGCGTTCTCCCCATTGTGTTGCGTCCTATGACGGATATCTCTTCCATTCTGAGCCTTATGATTTTGCCGCCCGAAGTTAGTATCAACAAATGATCGGCATCACCGACCAGTTGGACCCCCACGACGTCCCCGAGTTTTGCCGTGTTCTTGATTGTAATTACGCCCTGTCCGCCTCGCCCTTTGACGGGATATTCGCTCAAAGATGTCCGCTTCCCAAACCCGCTCCTGGTGATTGTCAGGAGGGTCCCATCGCTGTCACAAATCACCGCCATGCCGACCACGGCGTCTGCCGACTGCATTCTGATGCCCGTCACCCCGCGGGCCTGACGCCCCATTGGCCGCACCAGGCTTTCATTAAACCGAATGGCTTTACCTTTTCGAGTGGCCAGAAGAATGTCGTCTTCACCCGTGGTGAAATTCACATCCATGAGTTCGTCATCCGGGTCGATGGTCAGAGCGATAAGGCCGGAAGATCGAGGCCTTGAAAACTCCTCTGTGGATGTTTTCTTGATCTTGCCCTTGGCCGACACCATGACGACATACCCTTCGGTGCTCAATTCCTGGACCTGCAGAATTTTCCTGATTTTTTCCCCAGGTTCGATCTTCAACAGATTAATTATGGCCTTTCCTCTTCCGTATGGTCCTTCTTCCGGCACCTGGAAAACCCGCATCCAATAGACCCGACCACGATTTGAAAAGCAGAGAAGAACATCGTGTGACGAGGCATAGAGGATTTGGTTTACCACGTCCTCACTGGCCACTTTCGTGGCAATGCGACCCTTGCCCCCTGGTCTCTGGGACTTATAGAGGTTCGCAGGCACCCTCTTGATATACCCCCTGCTGGAAAAGGTAACCACCATGTCCTCCCGAGGAATTAAGTCCTCGTCCAGCATTTCGCCTTCTTCGTCGAGGATCACCGTTCTTCTGGGATCGCTGTATTGCTCCTTCACCTGGGTGAGTTCATCGACTATGATGTCCAAAACCTTCTGATCAGACGCAAGAATGCCTTCCAGGTCGACAACCCTTGCGAGGACTTCCTTCAGTTCAGCCAGGATTTTTTCCCTCTCGAGGCCGGTAAGCCTTTGTAGCCTCATTTCGAGAATTGCCTGCGCCTGGGCTTGGCTTAGGTTGAAACCATCCATGAGGGCCTGCCGCGCCGCAACCGGATTTTCCGACCGTCTTATGGTCTTGATGACCTCATCCAGGTTGTCTAAGGCAATTCTCAGGCCTTCAAGGATGTGCGCCCTCTCTCGGGCTCGAGCAAGCTCGAACCTTGTCCTTCGTATGACCACCTCTTTACGGAATTCAATGAAGCCTTCGAGAATCTCGCGCACATTCATCGTCCTGGGGCGCACCTTGTCAACGCAAAGGAGTTGAATCCCGAAACTGGTTTGGAGCTGCGTATGCCGGTAAAGCTGATTGAGTATGACTTCGGGATTCTCATCCCTCTTCAGCTCAAAAACCACCCGCATCCCGTGGCGATCGGATTCGTCACGCATATCTCTGATCCCTGTTATTCTCTTATCCTTGACGAGGTCTGCTACGTTTTCCACCATCCTTGCCTTGTTGACGAGGTATGGGATCTCTGTGACGACAATTCTCTGGAATCCTTTGCCCGCGTCTTCAACCTCAGTCCTGGCCCTCATCTTTATGGAGCCGCGGCCGGTCGTATAGGCGTCAATGATGCCCTGCCTGCCGTGAATAAATCCGTACGTGGGGAAATCCGGACCCGGAAGAAACCGCATGAGATTGGCCACGGATGCTTCGGGGTTGAGGATCAAGTGAACCAGTGCATCAACGGTTTCTCCCAGGTTGTGTGGAGGAATATTGGTCGCCATGCCCACAGCGATTCCCTGGGAGCCTGCGACAAGCAGCACTGGAAATCTGGCCGGCAACACGAGTGGCTCTTGCTGGGAATTGTCATAGTTTGGGACGAAATCAACGGTTTCTTTGTCCAAGTCCTCCAGCAGAGCTAGACAGATTTTGGACATGCGCACTTCAGTGTACCGCATGGCGGCCGCAGCGTCCCCGTCCACGCTGCCGAAATTCCCCTGACCGTCTATGAAGGGATATCGCATTGAAAAAGGCTGGGCCATTCGGACAACTGAATCGTAAACTGCCGTATCCCCGTGAGGATGGTACTGGCCTATGACATCGCCGACCACTCTTGCCGCCTTCCGATAGGGTCTGTTCCAAAAATTCCCGGCCCTGTGCATGGCATACAGGATCCTTCTGTGAACAGGTTTCAGGCCGTCTCTCAAATCCGGCAAAGCGCGTCCAACGATTACGCTCATGGCGTAATCGAGGTACGACTTCTGTACCTCTTCCTCGATACCGATGGTGGTCTTCTCGTGAAGCATAGACAAATGCTGTTCCTCTTAGTGTCGAATGTTATCCGGCAGATTTTAGGCGATAAGGAAAAGAAAGGCTACGGTTAATCGGTTCTCTGGCCTATCGATTATGTATTACATCAATAAAACTATTGTGGATATTACCATCCTCTCAGGCTCGATTGCAAGAAGCCGAGGATGAGGATTTGCTCCTTGCCCCTAATTAGGCTTGTGATATTGATAAGACGCTTCCGAACTGGTTGGTTCAGGGTAGAGTTCGCCCGCCACCCGCATTACTTCGGCCATGTCGGGTGGAAGCGGCGAGGAAAACTCCACATACTGACAGTTTTCAGGGTGCGCGAAACCAAGGACGGCCGCGTGGAGGGCCTGCCGTTTCATAATCATGGCGTATTTTTTTTGAATCGGGTCCATGGATCTATGTTGCTTACGGGTCCTGCCATAGACAGAATCCCCGAGGACCGGCAAACCAACAGAAGCCAGATGAACACGGATCTGATGGGTTCGACCGGTTTCCGGTTTTACATCTAACAGAGCAATGATGCCGAAGCGCCTGCTCACCGTCCACCGTGTCACTGCATGACGGGCCTTCGTTGTGGATGTCGAAATCCGCTTCCGGTCCTTGACATGCCTGCCTAAGGGGGCATCGACTATTCCTTGGTTGGGACCAGGATTACCGCGCACGAGAGCCTTATACACTCTGTGGACCGAATGTTTTCGGAATTGGATAGAAAGCGTTTCGTACGCAAGAGCGGTTTTTGCCAGGACCATCACCCCGGATGTATCCCGATCCAGCCGGTGGACCACTCCCCAGCGTCCCGCCTCGCCTACTCCCAGCATCTCGGGCCTAAGTCTAATCAGTGCGTCCACAAGTGTGCCGGAGGGACGACCCGCTCCCTGATGGACCACCAGACCCGCGGGCTTATCCACCACTATGACGTGTTTGTCTTCAAATATTATGCGATGTTCCAGAATCACGTTCTCTTGGGGTCGTGCATCGGGGTTGGGTTCACGATCCACAATTTGAACTCGATCTCCTGGTTTTAGGATGGTCGAGGGTCGTATAGAGTGACCGTTTACCAGGATGGCTCCCGTCCGGACGAGACGGGCGACTGAAGAACGACTGTACTTTTCGGGAAGATAGGCGAAAAGAAGCTTGTCAGCCCGATTCGGGGGCGTGTTCTCCGGGATGGAAAATTCGTTGCTTTTCAGCATCTCTCCAGGGCTATGGCCACAAGCTCCGGAATAACTGTCTGTTGGTTTCCAAGAAGTGTTCTCGGGTCGAGCAGTACTGCTTGGTCTTTGATCAGCGCAATCACCGGCGGATCGCCGGCCCGCAAGCTCTGTTCCAAACGAGCTGCCGATACTCGTGTCGGTCGAATAGCGACCCTTGACCCAGGAAGGTCCCCCAAAGGCAACGCACCTCCGCCGACTCTTCCGACACCTTTTACAATGGTCACATGGGCCAGATCCCCAATACGATACTTGATCTCTTCGGCTATGGAAGCAGCCGATTCTTCCAACTGCTCAGGTAATCTGGCAATCATTTCCAATGTGGGAATACCGGCGGCAGGACCTTCAGGCTGGGTGTACTGTTCCAGAGTCGCTTCCAGAGCCGCGAGAGTTAGTTTGTCCATTCTGAGGGCTCGGGCCAGGGGATCGTATCTCATTTTTTCTATGAGATCACGCTTTCCGACGAGAACTCCTGCCTGTGGACCACCGAGCAGCTTGTCCCCACTGAAACTCACCACATCTACCCCGCGCTTGACAACATCCTGCACAGTCATCTCGTCATTGAATCCATGTTGAGAAAGGTCCACAAGACAACCGCTGCCGAGATCCATCATGGTGGGCACTTGCTTTTCTCTGCCGATGGCAACTAGTTCGTCCAGGGCCACCTCACGCGTAAAACCGACGATTCTATAGTTGCTTGTGTGAACCTTGAGAATAAGGGCAGTTTGATCGTTTATGGCGGCCAGGTAGTCCCGAGGATGGGTACGGTTGGTAGTCCCCACCTCTCGGAGTATCGCCCCCGATCGCTCCATCACGTCGGGAATTCTGAAAGATCCCCCGATTTCGATAAGCTCTCCCCTGGAAACGACAACCTCACGACCGGATGCCAGGCTGGATAGCGCCAACAGCACGGCAGCGGCATTGTTATTAACTGCCAGGCCGGCCTCTGCGCCGGTCAATTCTTCAATGAGAAACTTCAGATGTGCGTTTCGTTCTCCACGCTGACCCGTCTCCACATCATATTCGAGATTGGAATAAGACAGTGCGACTCGTGAAATTCTGTCTGCGACCCTCCTTGAAAGGGGAGATCGGCCCAGATTGGTATGGACAATGACGCCTGTTGCGTTAATCACGGTCCTAAGTTTGTGACCCAATCGGTTCGCCGCCAGCTTGCAGGTACGGGTAGCCACTGCTTGTGCTGAACAATCGTCTAACCCCGCCCTGCCAAGCCGGATGTCCTCTCGCAATTCTTCCAGGGCGCGGCGAACGACGCGCTTGACCAACTCTTCGGAATATCTTTGTTTCAGGTCAAAGAACGAAGGATCGGCCAACAGTTTGTCCACGGATGGTATGGCCCGAAACGCCATGTTTGCAGAGGGTTCCATCATGGGCAATGACCGTACTAAGATGTAGACGTAAGCCTGAACGATTTAATTGCTTCCTCAAAGGCAGGAACGAAAGATTCAAAATCTCTTGCAGGCGCGGTAAAATCAACATTTATAATTTTTTTGTCTGTAACCACTACCAATCGCCAGGACCTCAGTCGCCCTAAATCCTCCGGGGGTTTTTCTTTATACAGGATTGCTTTCCCGCCTTTCACGCGTAATGTCTTGAGTTCGTGGATGTTCTTATCATTTTCCGCTGCTTTTCGCACAGATTTGAACAACATGGCACTGGAATTGAAAAAAAGATCGCCGACTACCACGTATATCTCACCAGAATCTTTTCTCCATTTGAGAATACCGGTCTCGTCTACCGGTTCCTGCTTGAAACCTTGAGGAGGCTTGATATGGAAAACTGCATGTATAGAATCCTTTGAATTTCCGCGATCCTCATCGGGAGACTTAGCTGGTTGTTCTGCCCATGCACAAGAGATAAGAAAAAGAATTGCCATGGACGAGATACCCGTTTTACGGAAGTCGATTTTTCTCAAATGCTGCCCTCCGTCTGCGGCGGATTTGCGTTGCCTATTTTCACCCGCCCCAGGGGAATTGACCTTGAATGCGTGGATTGATAGCATTAATAAGCAGTCATGTCAAAAATGATAAGAACGAAACCCAATCAGTCAAGAAAAACAGCAGTGGTTCATGTTTTGGGCTGTAAGGTGAACCAGACTGAAGCGTGGGCAATGGCACAAATCCTTAGGGACCGAGGCTATGAAGTCGTATCGTCTTCGCAACACCCCGACCTTATCGTAATTAATACCTGCTGCGTCACTTCTAAGGCTGAAGGCAAATCGCGCCGTCTAATAAACAGGCTTTCCAGGACGTTTCCTGGAGCCCAATTAGTCGTTACGGGATGTCTGGCGGAAGTCAACCCATTGGCCGTGGAGGGGGTATCCAAAGCTGTGAGCGTGCTCGGAACCTTTGACAAGGACCATTTTGAATCGTTTGTTGCCAGGGGCCTTGTACTGCCTGAGGGACAGGAGCGGCTAGGCTCATGGAACTGCTGCGAGTTCGTCGATATGGTCGTACCCGGAATTCCCGGACGAGCGAGAGCCTTCTTGAAAATCCAGGATGGGTGCTCCCATAACTGTGCTTACTGCATCGTCCCCATAGCCAGGGGACCTTCCAGGAGCCTGCCGATAGGTGGGGTCAAAGCCCATGTCCAGTATCTTAAGGACAGAGGGTATGGGGAAATCGTGTTGACGGGCATCAACCTGGGAGGCTACGGCAGAGACCTGACTCCCTCACTCGTAGTGGAGGACCTTCTGCAAGTCCTCCTTGAAGAAGCCGGCGATGTTCGCTTCAGACTGAGTTCGATAGAGCCTCAGGATATTACTCCTCGCCTGATCGAATTGGTTGCCGGACAAGACAGATTGTGTCGACACTTTCATATCCCATTGCAAAGTGGGGACGACAGGATACTGAAAATCATGGGACGCCCCTATAACTCAGCGTCGATCAAGGCACTGACTGAAAGAATTTTGAGGCATATCCCTGATGCTTGCATAGGCTTTGACGTTATGGTTGGATTTCCCGGTGAGGACCAAGACGCGTTTCGCCAAACCGTGCAGCTTATAGAGCACTCAGGAACTTCTTATTTACATGTCTTTCCTTTTTCATCCCGACCTGGCACCGCTGCAGCATCCATGGGGCCAAAGGTCCCTGAAAATGTTCTCAGGGAGCGGGTTCAACAATTGAGAACTCTTTCAAGGACGTTGAAAAATAGTTTCTTCCAGAGGTCTCTCGGTAAAACTTTCAAAGTGATTCCGGAGTCTAGGCCGGATCCAAAAACCCAAACCTTCGTCGGCCGAACTGACAACTACATACCTGTAAGGGTCCAATCGACCGAAACCTCTCACGATTCAAACGCATTTTTTGTTTTTCTGGAAAGAATCATTGACGACGAGGTACACGGAATATGTTTAAAAGCCCCACATCGCCCCCCAGTGCAGTAAGAGGCCGACACGGTTATTACCGAAGTCTGCAAGAATCCTAGACAATACCACCTAACCGTGATCGGGGTGCAATTGGGTTCTCCTGATAAGTTCTCCCGCTTTCAGCAAATGTTCTCGTGCCTTCTGAAAGTTCTCGGACTTGCTTTCCTGAAAGTATTCTATGATTGAATGGCAGGCTTGGTGTGCTTGAGTTATTGACTGCCTGATTAATGAATGGAAATCGGAATATTTGGCAGGGGGAATGACCGCAAAGGTCTTGGAGTCCAAAACTTCAAGTTCTCGTTTCATAGAATTCATTTTCACGAGAATGTCCTGGGGTATGACAGGGGCATTGGCGTCAGATGGATCATAATCTTCTATGGTCAAAGCCGGAGATCGGGTCATGAGCAGTGAAAGTTCTTCCAGGATAGGTGCGGTTTCCTTAAGGTAGCTCTTCACCTCACGGCTATCCAGGACGTCGTCTTCCAATGGAGATGGGACATATTCTTTGGCAGGGGGGGGCAGCTTTTCTCTCGACGGTATGCTTTCTTTGGCTTCCTCCTTTTCTTCGACAGGCTCAAGACTGGGCCTGCCCCGACCAACTTCTCCGGGCTCAGGCGGTTGCATTGGCTGAGGCTCAGGACTCTGCTGACCGGGTTTTTCTGTTTCCAATGCAGGTGCTGAATCTGGTTGAGTTGTGCGCTCTGGTTCGGGTTGTGTTTCGACTACGGAGACTATTTCAGGGTCTCTGCGAGTGTCAAGATGGAGCAATTCGTCAGGCTCTGTCGAGTTTTCACCTCCTGTAACGCTGTCCACTGTAAGTGGCTTGAGAGCCTCCTTGGATGGGTCAGTATTGAGCACGGAAGGGATCCTGGGAAGCACCTTCCCCCTCAAAACCTCTTTTTTGGCTTCGAAGGGCCTTTCGCCGATATCCTCAGGGGCTAACGGAGGCTTCAGCCATGGGCTCTCGGAATCTTTGTCGGCAGCTTCCTTTTTCGCGGGTTGAGACTCAGCGGGCAACGGTTCGTTGGTGGTCGTTTCGGGTGGTGTTTCGAGGGACGGAGACTCCTCTACACCAGACTGCCGGTCAGGAGAATCTCCTTCAACAGGATCGAAAGGGAGTCGTTGAACAGGAGCGGCAGGGTCCGTGTCTTCCAAGTCCCTGGAATACGATTTCTCTTGAGGAGGCAATTTTTTGTCCTGTTCCTCATCCTCTGGAGACCTTTTTGGAGGCCGCTCTCCTATGATATTCCGGATGCTGATTTCCGGAATGGGTACTACGTACCCTGAATCCCCTATTACAGCGGAAGATTTGCCTGGGGAAACTCCGCCTTCCTCACGGCTATCAGGCTTGCCTGTACCAACAGATTGGGCGAAAACATCAGTTGGATTTACGAGACAGAGGCAGGCAAACAAAGCGAAAGCACTAAGCGAAATATGCTCGCTTACACTGGAGGTAAATACTCCCCGGAAAAACCCGGATGGTCTATTGGTGCGTGCCGTCATGGGCAGAAACCCCGACATGGCAAAATTCTTCAATAAGAATTTTAAAACTTTGAACCGGCTTAGTCAAGCGCTTCTAGAAGTTCTTGCAACTGTGGGGCCGATGCCGGACGTTTTTCCAGGACTTGGATTCTATCAAGAATCCCGTTTATGAAAGCTGAGGAGTTCTCGGCGCCGTATTTTTTCCCTATCTCTATGGCTTCGTTGAGAATGACCTTTCCTGGGACCTCGTGGAAGCTGGTATACTCAGCAATGGCCATTCTGAGTATATTGCGGTCTACACGATTGATTCTGGTGAGCTTCCAGTTGTGGGACAAGCGAGAGATAAGTTTATCTATGGCCTCCAAGTTTTGGGACACAGCCGCAACCAGGTCCCTAGCGAATTCTTTGGCAACTCTGTGCATTTTCAGATCTTCATCCACTTGGCCTTCGAAGTGAATTTCCAGAAATTGCAGGACGTCGTTGGGATCTTGATTCCTTGCGTCTGCGGCAAAGAGAACCTGAAGAACAAATTCACGAGTCTTTCGTCTGGATGGCACTTTAAGATGGAAATTTACACTGTCAAACAGAAAAGATTGAGGGGGGTGGAGAACCCCCTTCTAGATCTGTCTGAGTAGATTTGCCATTTCTATTGCGGACATTGCGGCCTCGGCCCCCTTGTTCCCTGCTTTTGACCCAGCCCGCTCTATGGCTTGTTCAATTGTATCAGTAGTCAGAACTCCGAATGACACGGGAATGGAAGCTTCTATCGACACTTGTGCCACTCCTTTTGCCGTTTCAGCCGCTATGTATTCAAAATGAGGGGTTGAACCTCTAATGACCGCCCCAAGGGCTACCACCATATCGTATTTTCCTGTTGCGGCCGCCTTAGCCACTACCTGGGGAATCTCGAATGCTCCAGGCACTCTTATGATTGTTATGTCTTCCTCCGATGCGCCATGTCGAACAAGGGCATCCACTGCCCCGTCAATCAGCCTGGAGACAATAAAGTCATTGAAACGACTGGCCACCAGCGCAGCTTTCAGACCTGCACAGGTTAGAACACCTTCGACTATCGTGGTCATAATGCCTCCACACTACCGTCACTACGAAATCGCTCAGAGATCTTCAAAAATGCCCCATTTTCAGAAGTAATCAAACAATACTCTTTAGGTCGTAAAGATGCCCCATCTTGTCCTGTTTTGTCTTCAGGTACCGAAGATTTGTGGCGCATGGCTCAATGACGATGGGCACCTGCTCGACAACCTCGAGACCGTACCCCTCCAATCCTACGATCTTTGTTGGATTGTTGGTCATGAGGAGCATCTTTCTGACGCCAAGGTCTGCCAGCATTTGCGCTCCTATGCCATAATCCCTGAGATCCGGCTTGAAACCAAGTCTCAAATTTGCCTCAACGGTGTCGCACCCTTGGTCTTGAAGAGCATAGGCTCTTATTTTGTTCAAAAGGCCTATTCCCCGACCTTCTTGCTGCATATAGAGGATGACTCCCTTCCCTGCTTCCTGCACCATTTGCATCGCCTTTTCGAGCTGGTTTCCGCAGTCACACCGTCTAGAGCCAAAAACATCGCCGGTAAGACACTCGGAATGCACCCTCACAAGAACAGCCTCATCCGGGGTAATCTCTCCTTTTACCAACGCAACATGATGGTGATTGTCCACGTCATTTTCGTAGACTATCAGTCTGAAATCACCTCCGAATTCTGTCGGAAGAACCGTTTCTGCGCCCCGTCTGACCAATCTTTCGTTCCGTGTTCGATATTGAATCAGATCCTTGATCGTGCAGATTTTTAAGCCGTGCTTTTCCGCCATCACTGCCAGGTCCGGCAATCTGGCCATTGTGCCGTCATCATTCATCACTTCGCAGATGACTCCTGCCGGCTCAAATCCCGCCAACCGAGCGAGATCCGCGCTCCCTTCCGTCTGGCCTGCACGCACCAGGACCCCGCCTGTACGAGCCATTAGCGGGAAAACGTGGCCGGGAGATATAAGATCCTTCGGAACCGAGTCCTTATCAATTGCAGTGAGAATAGTCACGCATCTATCACAGGCTGAAATTCCTGTGGTCACACCTCGCGCAGCCTCTATGGAAACCGTGAAAGCGGTTCCATAAGGGGACTTGTTGTTGGCAACCATCATGGGTACGTCTAGAGACTCTATCTTTGCTCGCGTCATTGACAGGCATAGAAGGCCACGGCCAAACTTGGTCATGAAATTGATGGCCTCTGGAGTAACCTTCTCGGCGGCCATAGTCAGATCGCCCTCGTTTTCCCGGTCTTCATCGTCAACGAGTATTACTATCCTGCCTTGTTTAATTTCGTCAATTGCTTCTTCAACGGTAGCCAGCGGCCCCATTAGAGCACCCTCCTTCACATAAATCCATATTCTTTAAGGGCTTGTTCGTCTAAGCCGGAATTCTTCGGCCTAGTTGATATCAATTTTTCAATATACTTTCCTACCAAATCGAATTCAACATTTACCCTATCATTGATCCTTTTTGGGGTCAACCCAGTGATTTGGGAGGTGTAAGGAATGAGCATGACCCAAAATCGATCACCCTGCACTCGGTTAATCGTAAGACTAACACCGTCCACAGCCACGCTGCCTTTTTCAATAAGATATCGCCCGGAATCCACCGAAATGCCCATGAGAAAACCCGGCCCCGAGGAACGTTTCTCAAATATCCTCCCAACGCAGTCAATATGGCCCGCTACCATGTGGCCTCCGATCCGAGACCCCATGCGCAAGGCTTTTTCGAGGTTAACATGTGACCCTATCTTTAACCCGGCCAGGGTGGTCACCCGTAAAGTTTCCGGTGAAACGTCGGCAATGAATTCACTCGTGGAAGTGTCCCACACAGTGGCTGTGAGACAAACGCCATCTACGGAAACCGAGTCTCCTTGCTTCACGTCGGACAAATCAAGATTGGTCGTAATTTTCAACCTTATGAACGGGTTTTCTTGTTCAATTCCCGTTACCCGGCCCTGAGCTTCAACAATTCCAGTGAACATGCTGTATCCTCTTTTTCCGTATCAAACTAGAGAAAACGGCTCCAAAAGCGATGTGCGTCAATCCCAGCAAATATTGGGTTGCAAGCCGGTTCCCGGCAGGATTCTCTTTTCCTGAAGACGTCAGGCACCCATTCCGACGGACCTGGTTAGCATTCTCCATGCACCTTATGATACCATTTTTTCAATTCTTTTCGGAATAGGAAAATGGCGTCAAACCACATAACCCCGATCAAGTATCGCCGGACATTCATGTATTAAGGCCTTCCACACTAAGTCCTGAGCGCGAACCTAATCTCGTTTGCGTATGACGAGATGCCGGTGTCGAACGTTCCCCATACCCGCAAGGATGCTGGACTTAATATCCGGCACGTCCTTCTCGAGACGTGCCAACAGGGCCTTTGCCCATTGTCGCCGTGAACCACCCATTTCCTGATAGGGACATGAACAGCCAATGATGGGCACTCCAAGGCTTTGGGCAAACTCGCGGGTCATCTCTTCTTTGATATAGACCAGTGGCCTGATTACTCTATTGTGTCCATCATCTGCGAGTAAATTCGGGCTCATTCCCTTAATAGACCCGTTAAAAAAAAGGTTGAGGAGAAAAGTCTCCACAAAGTCATCGAGGTGGTGCCCCAATGCTATCTTATTCCAGCCACCCCTCGCAGCGAATGTATAAAGCATTCCTCTCCGCAGTCTTGAACACAAAGAGCATGGGGATGTGCCTTCATCAAGTTTGTCATTCACTATTCCAACAATGTTGCCAGGAATCACATAGTGGTTAATACCGTCCTGAGCAAGACGCTTTCCCAAGGCGCTGTGATCAAAGCTTGAGGCGCCGGGATGGACAGTAGTCGCGGCCAACTCGTAATTTACAGGCGCTCTTTGACGCAGAGCCATCAAAATGTGCAGGAGCGACCACGAATCTTTGCCACCTGAAAGAGCCACTAGAATTCGGTCTCCGTCTTCAATTAATCCGAAATCACCGATGGCTTTTCCCGCAAGGCGGGTCATAGTCTTCAGCAAATGCTTTTTCATGGTTTGGCTCGACATTGTAACTGATAAAAGTTCCTTTTTGAGTTTTCTCGCACAGCCTGAAGAGAATCACTCTCGCAGGTTACTGTTCAAATGCCCACTTTTTTTGAAATGATCCTATCATGAGTCCACACAATCGAGAAACGCTCGCCTTTCAGCGGTTGATATGAGAGTACATTTTGCATATTCGAGACGCCTTGGGAACGAATGCTGAACGGTCACGGTAGAACAGGTGCCCGACACTTACCCGAAACATTGCTTCTATTGATTTTCGAGCACATCTTTTGGTATGAGAAGAAGCGCACCAATTATTGCATAAGATAATGGGATAGGCATTTCTGCATTCAAGTTGGGACTAAGTTTCTGGAAGGCGCGGGAGCCACATTTTGATTTTCCTGAACAATGTCGCAAAATTTTTCAACGGAAAACCCCTTTTTGAGCAGGTCAACTTAAGCATACACCGCGGGGACAGGGTTGGCATAGTCGGACCTAACGGGGCGGGGAAGTCGACCATTTTGGGAATGATGGAAGGCGTTATCAGCCCTGACGAAGGTGACGTATCCATAGAGAAAAGGATCCGGATGGGGGTTCTTCACCAGGAACTCATACGCGGTAACGATGGGCCGATTCTTGAAGAGATTATGAACGTGTCGGATGAGCTTCGAGAAATCAAGATCAGTCTGTCCCGTTTGGAACAGCAGATGGAAATTCTGTCAGAGGACAGCAATGACGCTGAATCGCTGCTTGAGCGGCACGGACGCCTCCAGAGTGAGTTTGAACGTTACCAAGGCTACACGCTCGAGGCCAGGGCGTTGAAAGTGCTTCAAGGCCTTGGGTTCGACCAGGATGATTCAAGACGCCGCTGGAGCGAATTCTCAGGCGGATGGAGGATGAGAGTGGCGCTGGCAAAGATCTTGCTGGCCGAACCCGATATTCTCCTGCTCGATGAGCCCACCAATCATCTGGATCTTGAAAGCCTCTTGTGGGTTGAAGATTACTTGATCGGATTCAAAGGGGCGATGGTGCTCGTCTCCCATGATCGGGCTTTCCTGAACCGTCTCATTAGCAAGGTGGTCGAGGCAGAGAGAGGTAAGGTATCCCTGTACACCGGCAATTACGACGATTACGACAGAAACCGGCAAATGCAGGAGGATGTTCTCTTGGCCTCGTTCAAAAACCAGCAGGAGAAAATCAAGCGTATACAACAATTTATAAATCGGAACAGGGTCAAGGCCAGAACCGCCAGCCGGGTTCAGAGTCGCGTTAAAATGCTGGATAAAATGGAACTTGTTGAGCCTCCCCAGCGGCCCAAGAGCCTGAAATTCAAGTTTCCGCAGCCTTCTCACTCCGGACGGCGGGTTCTGGAAATACGTGACCTGGCAAAGAGTTTTGGCAACAAGACGGTTTACAGCGGCTTGAATTTTACAGTTCAGCGCGGTGATAGAGTAGGTCTTGTGGGACCCAATGGAGCAGGAAAATCGACACTTATGAAGATTATGGCCGGAGTGCTTCCGTACGACAATGGAACGGCTACCTATGGCCACCTGGTCAAGCCTGGCTATTTCGCTCAGCATCAGTACGAAACACTCAACTCAGACTTGACGGTTCTGGAGGAAGCATATTCGGCTTCGCCAAAAATCCCCGAACAAGATGTTCGAAATCTGTTGGGAGCTTTCCTGTTCTCCGGCGACGATGTGCTCAAGAAGGTCAAGGTGTTGAGCGGGGGAGAAAGGAGCCGGTTGGCTTTGACAAAGATATTACTCAACCCGCCTAACTTTCTACTTATGGATGAGCCCACCAACCACCTGGACATATCCTCCTGCGAGATACTTGAAGACGGGTTGAAAAAGTTCGAGGGCACTCTGGTTCTGATAACCCACGACAGGCGTCTCATGAACGGGATATGCACGGGGATTCTGGAGATAGATGGTGGAGGGACGGAATATTTCCTTGGGAATTACGATGATTATCGACAAAAAAAACTGCAAATCGATTTAGAACAACTGGAAACCTCAGTGCAACGACCGGTGCCGCCAGCAAACGAGATAGTGGACGATACTACGAGAGGATCCCGGAAAGAGCGCAAACGCAGGGAGGCTCAGAATAGGATGGCGCTGTCTAGGATACAGGCACCCATAAAAGAAGAAATTCGAAGGCTTGAAAAACAGATAGAGGTCAAGGAAACAAGAAGGAAGGAAATAGAAACCCTGCTTTCTGACCAATCTGTTTGTACCCAAAGGGATCGGGTAGTGCCCCTCTTAGCAGAGGAGCCAGTTCTTGCACGAGATATCAAGGAATTGGAAACTCAGTGGGAAGCATTACAAACACGTTTGGAAGAAGCGGAAAACAGGCTGCTGACCGGCTAGGGAGTGGACAGTGGCCATAGGCAACAGAGCGCGTCTTTCCGGTTGGGCTGGACTGGGAACCGATCGGGTGTTTGCACTCAAGTAGTTCACATGCCGGATGCGAAATGCGCTTGTGCAAAGGAGATTCTGTCGTCCAAGGTATCCAGGCCACATTGGTGCCGCTCAACGAGTTCAAGTCGCGATATGAGTCCTGAAGCATTGGCAATCTGGATGTTGAGTCCGGGTCTGACATTAAGTTCGAGGAGCAACGGACCTTTGTCGCCATCCAGCACAATATCAACTCCCAGGTAACCCAATCCGGTCAGTTCATAGCACTTGGCGGCGATTTCCAAGAGTTGTTGCCAATGTGGGATGGTGGTTCCTTTCAAATTTTTTCCGGTATCCGGATGCTCGGATATTATTTCGTTTCGCCAGACCGCAGTCATAGTTGTCCCGGTAGCCATGTCAATCCCTGCACCGAGCGCCCCCTGGTGAAGATTGGCTTTGCCGCGTGACATAAGAGTAGGCAGTCGAACCATGGCCATTACGGGTACACCCAGAAAAACAATGATCCTTATGTCCGGCACACCCTGGTAGCTGATGGATTCAAAAATCGGGTCAAATTTTACCCGATATTCTATGAATGCCTTATCTGTTTGCCCACCGAGGCTGTATAGTCCGCTCAAAATGTTAAAAACATGATAGTTCATTTCATCTAACGTGATAAGTGAGCCGTCGAGTTCTCTGAATTTTCCGTTAATCCGTCCGGAAATTACCAATATGCCGGCACCTCCACTCCCGTGAGCGGGCTTAATCACGAACTCAGAATAATCATTGACAATTAGCGGCAGTCCTCTGACTTGTCCTTCTACTTCGATAATGCCGTAAAGCTCCGGAACATTAATCCCATTACGTTGAGCCAGTTCCTTTGTCCGCAGTTTGTCATCGACCAGGGGGTACAGGCGCCGCGGGTTATATCTCAAGACATAGTCGGCATTACGTTTGTTGATGCCCAGGACTCCTTGTCTCTTTAGTGCGTGTGGACTTGCAAACACCTGGTCAACCTCTTGCCAGCACTCTGAACCGATGAAGATCCATGAGGCGGTATCCCGTATAGCGGCCTAGAATCAGAGTGGCTCCCAATACAACCAATAGCAGTTCAGGGAAGACAAATACCAGATGCTCAACTTTCTTGGTATTCATAACCAGGCATGCGATGATCGCTGTCAAAAGGCTCCCGAATCCCGAGGCAAGAGCTTCCCCAGGACCTCGCTCTTCCCAGACTATGGACATTCTTTCAATCGTCATTGTCAATATGACCATTGGGAACAACGCAACGGACAGCCCTAGATGAATGCCCAGATTGTGAGTCAATATGCTCAGGGCCATCATCAGCAACACTACAACGGTCAATATTGCCGTCAACCGCGGCACCAGAAGCAGCTTCAGTCTCTCCAGCCAGAAACGCACAGTCAGCCCGAGAGCGACCACGACGCAAAACAGAATGATTCCCCATACTAGGCCGCTCTCCCGGAATGCCAGCCCTATAAGAACCGGCATGAAAGTCCCAAATGTCCGGATACCGATCACATTACGAAACACGACGAGTAATAGGGCACCTACGGGAATCATTAGTAATACCCGGTAAACTGCCTGTGTACTTACCGGCAGACTAAAAAGTGAGAATTTCAGAAGCAGTGGATTGGCAAGCAGGCCTCGTTCCAGCGCCGCACTAATACCCTCTTCCAATCGAGGACTTATGGCAACCCTCACTCGAAGCTTTTCACCGCCCTCAAGTGTGACTGGATTCTGTTTTCCTCGCCACCACCCCAGCCAGTCCCCGGGAACCGAGGCCTTTCCAGTCATAGGATTAAACGAGATCCACTTCTTTTTGTGATAGACCTCCAGCCAGTGAATGAGGGGAATGTTTTTCGAAAAATCAAACTTGTCTTCACGCAGGCGAATCCCGTGGACGGCCCTGGCTATTATATCTGCCTGGGCCAGCAAACGGACTGCCATTTCGACCTTCTTTTCCGGCTTCGACTGATCACCCAGAAGAAGTCTTACGCTTGCCCCTGGAGGATCCTCGTTGAGCGACTTTATCAGTCCAGACACCATGTTCACCGTGTCGGCGGACTTCGCCCTAATCTCTTCCAGCAGAGCATTAGCCGCTTCAAGAGCAGGGCCCTGGAAACCTGGATCCAAAGGTTGGGGCGGTTCTTCATCCGGTGACATCGCCGATGCGCGCACACTCCTCACGGTCGCTTGATAGTAAAGATTCTGCCTGCCGGTGGCCTTGCGGATTGACCAAGTGGCCCATCTATTTCTTTCGTCGTTCGATACCAGAATGCCATATCCGTTTGAGATAAAAGATTCTCCGGTGATGGCAAATCTGGCCGTACCCATTGGTACGAGAATAGAAACCTTAACCGGCTCTTCTCGTGCGACAAAACTAACGCGAGCTTCAACATTCCAGACTCTTACACTGGTGTCAGGATGTATCGGAAAACCGAGAAAATATGCCTTGTAAACGAACAACCCTAATCCGAGAAACGTCAGGACTAGGGCTATTCCCCAAACATAAAATCTGTTCAAAGAATGGCTACTCCACTCCAGTTGCCCTGCCTGGGCTATTCAGCTTAGCATATTGATATTGCATGGCTAATTACAGATGACGGCGTCCTGAAACAAGAATTGCCCTCTTATATACCCCCATATTTAGGATGTCAACGCCCCAGGTTTTGTTTGGTTTACCTGTAAAGTTCGCCGCGCATGAAGATTGCCTAAACGCTGTTAATATGTTATTATTGGTTAGGAATAACAATTCGTTATGACTGGATGGCACACAGGGAGAGCTGTCGTCAAGTTGAAGGCCGCTTGTCGGCTAACGAGGTTAATCGATGTTCGGCAGGCGAACCATAGCTTCTGCATTATTTTTAGGGATTCTCATGCTAAGTCTTATATCCAGTTTGCCGGCGGACAGTAATGACCGGTTGGTTGTAGGATGGGTGGAGCGGATTGCGATATGCCCAGGAGATGTTATCTTGTCGGCCAAAATTGATACTGGAGCCGTGACCTGCTCGCTGAATTCCCAAGACTCAATGCCGTTCGTACGCAATGGGCGCAACTGGGTGCGATTGAAAATCTCAGATTACCAGGGCAAAGAAAAAACTGTAGATGCCCCAATCGTGGGAAACAGGAGAATCAAGCGCCATTTTGGACGCTTTCAGGAGCGTCCGGTGATTCGTTTGGGGGTTTGCCTGGGAACCATTTTCAAAGAAGTGGATGTCAATCTGGTGGACCGCTCGGGTTTGGAATATCCCATGCTCATAGGTCGTAATTTTATGGAAGGCGATTTCCTGGTTAACCCTTCGTCCAAGTATACAATTGCACCGACTTGCTCTCCACAGGCGGCAGATGAGCAATCGGAGCAATGAACAGCATTATTGAACCGCCCCATGAATTAATGAGACACTGGACTGACTATAGGAGGCGCCTCAGGTCGGCAGTTTACTTATTGCAGGAGATCGAATGCCGAACAGGCTGCACCTATCAGGGCGGCCTTGTCATTGAGAATCACATAGACGGGAATATTGATCAGGAACTCTCGGAACCGGCATTTATTCTTGAATGCTTCCATGAAGGTACCGTCCTGTAATTTGGGTAGAATCTGCGGGCAAATACCGCCTCCCAAGTATATACCCCCTGTAGTAGAAGCGGTTAAAGCCAAGTTCCCCGCTGCAGATCCAACGACGGACACAAAAAAATCAAGCGCCTCGATGCAGAGGGGATCTTTCTTGATCAAAGCACCAAAACTGACGACCTGCGCCGGGTTTCCCCGACGCATACTCTCGGCTAACTCAGGGTCTTCCTGGTAACTACTGCTATCTTTGAGCCAAGAAAAAATGGTGAACAACCCCGGCCCTGAAGCGACTCGCTCAAGGCTGACACTGGGGGTGGAGCCCAGCAGGAATTTCAGCAAGTCGATTTCTTTTTCGTTTGTGGGGGCAAAACTTGCGTGCCCGCCTTCGGAAGCAACAGGATAGGATCGGTTATCTCGGCGCAGCAGGATGCTCATCCCCAACCCTGTGCCGGGAGCCACCACCCCGATAGTCCCTGACGGATCCTGCCGTCCTCTATTCAGTTCAAACAATTCAGCTTCTTCGAGGACCCTTACGGCTATTGCCGTGGCCACTAAATCGTTTACGAGAACGACCTTGTCCCATTTGAAATTATTTTCCAAATCGTACTCGGACACGTTCCAAGGAAGATTGGTGGTCCGGCAGTGTCCTAGCACCACAGGACCAGGAACTCCAAAGCAGGCAACGGAAACAGGTTCGGGGTGCTTCTCCAAAAAAATGGCTGCAAGATCATCCAAAGATGCCGAGGACCGGCTCGAATAGGTCTCCATCACCTCAAGCTTGGGCCTGATTCCCGAAAAGCTGAACAGTCCAAGATTGGTCTTGGTTGCGCCTACGTCACCTGCGAGAACCAGTTTTCCGGCAGTGGGTGTTTTCATGCCTTTTTGGGTTCACAGAGCTTGAATGACTAAGAATCAACGGTTTCGCCGTCTGGCGGAGAGCTTGACAAGTCTCTTGAAGTCGGGTGTGCTCTTGATCTGTCTCAATGCCTCATCGGACATGGCGCGTTTGACCACGGCGTCACCCCCTGCCTTCACAGCCAGATCCAAGATGCGAAGGGCTTGTTTGTCTTGACCGGTCTTGGCGTAGATAATCGCAGCATTGTAGTGAAGCCATTCCGGTTCAAAAGGTTCAGAGTGAGTGAGAGCCTTCTTGTAGTATGTCAAGGCCTTTTCGTAATTGCCCATCTCAACGTTGAGATAGACAAGGCGGCTTATAGTGTACGGCATTAGATGGCCGTGGCGTTGGAGGGTCCGGCCAATGCCTATGACCTTACGCCTGTTTCCGAGTATCCAGTGAGCCACTGCCAAATCCGCAAGGGCAAACTGGTCCTCAGGATCTTTCTTCAACCCTTTGCCGTAGTATCTTATGGCGTGCCGAGGATCACGCTTCTTGTACAGAAAGTAATGCCCTAGATGAAAATCCACCTGTGGATCTTCGGGGTCGTTCTCAAAGGCTTTTCTAAACAGCTTCAAGGCATCTTCTTCACGTTCCAGTTCCAGATAAAGATGCCCCAATTCCGTCAGAAACTGGCTGTCCAAGGGGTCGATTTCCACGGCTATCTTCAAGTAATGAAGGGCTCGTCTGTAATCGGACTCGTCGAAGTAAATCAGCCCTATGTTGAAATATGGATCTCCGTTGCCCCTATCAAGGCTCATGGATTCGAGAAAATCTTGTTTAGCCTCATCGGTCTTGCCCATTTTCCAACAAATAAGTCCGCGGTTGTTTAGCAGATACGCGGCTCCGCTACCGCTGACCCGTATGGCGGCGTCGATAAGTTCTCTAGCCTCCTCAAGTGAGTCCTCGTCATACTTGACTAGAGCCCTATCGTTAAGGGTTCGGACCTGCCGTTCCCGTTGCCACTCTCTCGTCCTACTGTATACAAGCTTACCTGATCTGATGGACATGAATTCACGTTCGTTCAATACCAGAGAGTAGTCGTGAACCTCCATGACTTCGTCGAAGCTGAAAACTTCCACAGCGAAGACGGGCCACCTACCGTACAATTCGAGAAAACCCAAGTACTGGATTGTCTTACTATCATTCGACTCGTCAATTTCCCAGATTTCATCCGGATGTTCGAGAGTGAAATCCACCCAGGCAAGAAAGCTGGGTTTGTCTAGTCGCACTTGTCCTGCCGCGATTTCAGGAATCGCGTGTAGTATTGCCGATTCATCCGGGAAGGGCGGCAGATATGTTCCTGGAATAGCTACTGTACGGTAATCCAGATAAAAACCCTGCTCTAAATCCCTTGTGGCCATTAACACCTCGACGATTGAGATTATTCGCGGGGCATTATCCGCGCTCTGCCACGCGAATTGACCGCTAAGATCGACTCTCTTCGTACGTGCGGCCGTTTCGACAAACCTCGTGCGCATATACAGTAATTGCAAAATGGCACGGAAAATCGTTGCGCGTAAGCAAGAATATCCTTTCTCCGGTAGTCATTACCGAAAATATCATGAAGCAAACCCCAGGTCAATCGCTTGAAGCGCAAGTACGTTTTGACAAAAGCACACGAATCGTCCGGATTCAGTAAATGTCTAACCTATCGATCTGCTGGCCCATTCTGCCCAGGCGACGACAACGCCCACAGCCGCCAAGGCTGCCGTCTCCGTTCTGAGCACCCTGGAACCCAGGCTCGCAGCGACAAAACCGCCCTTCACTGCTCGTAGCTCCTCAGACTCCTCTAAGCCTCCCTCCGGCCCAACCAGGATTGTCACCGCCGGGAATGAATCGGCTTTCAGAATCGACATTATCGGCTGAGCGCTTGAGGAAGTGGAAAGTACTATCCTTATCCCTAAGCCTGAACAGGATTCCAAGAACTGATCGAAGCTGATTGGAGCCTCCACTGACGGCGGCGATGTTCGTCCTGATTGTGCCGTCGCGGACTCGACTATAAACTTCCATCTTGGCTTCAATTCGCCGGGACGACGGTTAGACCTGAAAGCGATCAGGGGAACGAATCGGGAAACACCCAGTTCGGTACCGTGCCTGAGAATTTCCTCGGTGGGGCCTGGGCGGACGCTGGAGAAGGCCAACACAAGCTCTGGACAATGATCAGGGACACGGGCAAGTAATGCAACCACATTCCCCGTCACTTCACCCCTTACCGGCTCCGCCAGTTGGACGAGGTATTCGTCACCGTTTAACAAAACTTTCACATGGTTTCCTGGTTTCTTACGCAACACATTTCGGAGATAACGAGAATTCTTGTTTGAAAACCTCACCAATGTTCCGTCCATTTCCTCTGAGGAAAGTGGTATTCTCACGGCTCTCATTTTCTCGTTCCGGACGAAGACGGCGCGCGTCCCAAAAAAAATTCCGCCATCCCCGACACTACCGGCCGAATCTTCTGTTCAGGTAAAGCTCTATCCGGTCCAGCGCGGTCATGATATTTTCGAGAGAGTTGGTATATGAAAAGCGGATAAACCCCTCTGCGTTCTTCCCGAAATCTATGCCTGGCGCCACACCTACACCAGTTTCCTCTAGTATTTCAAATGCAAAAGTATAGGAATCAGAAGAAAACTTTCTCGCATCAGCCAATACGTAAAATGCCGCCGTAGGATCAACGCGGATGTCGAACCCGATGTGTTTTAATTTCTGGATCATTGCAATTCTTCGTTCATTGAAGATCCGCTTCATTTGTAGAGTTGATTCAGACGTATTTGTCAGCGCTTCAACTCCCGCCCATTGAACGAAATCGGCCGGACTGATGAAGAAATTCTGAATCATTTTTTGAATGGGTCTGACGTACTTGGGAGGACATATCAAGTACCCCAGCCTCCAGCCTGTCATTGCATAAAGCTTGGAAAACCCGTTTACCACAAATGCGTTGTTTGTAAATTCCAATATGGAATGCTCGTGCCCCTCGTAGACGAGTCCGTGATAAATCTCATCCGATATTATGGGAATACCCATTCGTGCCAGACTGTCCATCTGTTCTGATTCCATGACAATTCCAGTAGGATTGGACGGCGAATTGATAAGAATTGCTCGAGTCTTCGCTGTCGTGGCTTTGGCGACATCGTGGGGATTCATCTGGAAACCGCTGTCAGGAGACGCACAAATAAAAATGGGGATACCTTCGAGGAAACTTACAAAATTAGGGTAGCAGGCATAATGAGGATCGGACAATATGATCTCTGATCCAGAATCCACTAAGGCTGATAGAGCCAGAAATATTGCAGGTGATGACCCTGAGGTTATGACCACGCATTTGGGATCCACATCTACGCCATAGTTCCGTTGATAGCTTTTCGCGACTGCGAAACGCAATTCCGGGATACCGACGCTGGGGGTGTAATGCGTTTTGCCCGCGCGTAGTGCTTCAATTCCTGCGTCCACGATATTTGCCGGCGTATCGAAGTCGGGTTCTCCGACCTCGAGATGTATGATTTTCTGGCCGCTTGCACTCATATCCATCGCTCGTTCCAAGACATCCATTACCAGGAAGGGGGGAATCTCGTCCGATCTTTGAGAAATAAAGTCATTAAAATGATTCATGAAAACTATCTCCATCAGATCCTGTAACTGCTCGAGTGCTGAACCCTACATGTTTATTGGCTCCTGAGATTCCATGGCACGCTCTGCTCTCTAAAAAAAATCCCCAAGTTTTGGCGAGATCGTGGTATGCGACATGGCGTTACGAACCATTGGTTCCCGGCAAGTATTATAGATTCGAATAACCCTGATGTTCAAACTTATTGATTGATTTTCCTTAACTTACCTGTTAAGATAATGTATTCGTTAGAAAAGCCTGTGGCTTGATGCTGCGGATTTCTCTCTCACAGGATTGCATGGATCTTACAAGAGATCAAATGATGAGCCGGATAAAGAAACGACTGTTCGCTGTAATACCTCTTTTTTGTGGTTTTCTTCTCTTTCCGGCTCCTGTCCAGTGCGAGACGTACGGTATCAAGGATCAGGCAGGCAAATTCGTGCCCAAGGTAAGCATCGATGTAAGCAACAAAGAAATTGTCATTAAGAAAATTAACCAGCAGGACAAATTTCGCACAATTACTCTCACTTTGAACCCAAAAAATGCAGGTCTTATCCGTAACCTAGGGCTGCTCAGTGTCGAATGGATCAACGCCGGGGGCAAGGCGGGTAAAGCTATGCCTTTTGCAGGAACCCGTTATGATCCAAGTACGAGACGATTTGAAGACAGTATGGGAAAGTCCGTCGAATTGAGAATTCTCGACAAGGCCAATCGCAATATTTTTGCCGGAAAACCAATCGCCGACCTTTTTGAAGTCAAGATTGACGATCAACCGCTTGTGTCGTCCGAAACGGTTCTGGAAAAAGACCGCACCGTCCAGATGGGCTCCGGTCGTGACGTGTCAATTAACTTGGATAAATCGAGCATAGTCTTTAATGAGAATAATTTAAAAAAGGGTGAGATACTCAATTTAGACAACAGATCCGGTCTGAATCAGATTCTCGGGGTTGAGCTACCTGAGCGGGGCCTCCTTTACTATCAGGTCATCAGGAAACCGGAGCAAACCAAGGTTCCAAGAGATACCTGGAAGAGATTTACGGTGGGCACAGATTCGGGAATATTCATAGTCATTATTCCTGAACCGGATCCTGCACAACTGGCCATGCTTGACGGCAAGGAAGTCGTGATAAAGATCTACCAAGGGAGCAATGTCCGAGACACTCTCAAGGTTCCAATAAAGATATCCCCTGACTTACGAGGGGCTTCAAGCGAAGTTTTCGGCAGGAGCGAAATCACGGAACCGCCACCAGCTCAGCGATCCGGGTCACCAAAAGAATCACAGTTGTCAAAGAAAGTCGAAGGCACTGATAGTGCTTCGACTGTCGGTCGGTCGGCCCCTGCCGCTCCGGCGCCTCAGCAAAGAACCGGCGGGGGTGGAGACATAGGAATATGGTTGGTGCAAATTATCAACCTCGGCTTACTCGTTGGCTTGGCTGTTTACGGAATCTTCTTCATGCTGCCCAAGATCCAGGTTCTACAGGACAGGCTGGCCAGGAATGAGATGTTTATCCACACCAGCCGTGAGGCAATTCGCGAAGAAATGGACCGCATCAAAGAAGAAATCCTCGCCCATAGTGAACAACGTCCGGATTCCAGGTAGTTTTCATCTTTGTTTATTTTCTTTGCCGTGTTAAATTTCCATTTTTGCAAAAATAGTGGGACTCGGGTCACGTTTCTTCGGGGACTGCCCCACAGACGTGGGAAGAGGAGGCGATGAAATGTTCGGGATCCTTCCCCGGCATTTTTTTCTCACATCCGGCTCCGGAGAAGCATCTACAGAGCTTAATGCATTTGATGCAGCCTTGCTGAGTGCCGGGATCGGCGACACCAACCTGATAAGATTGAGCAGCATACTTCCCCCTGGGGCTCAAGAAATAGCGCCTCTCGAACTTCCCAAGGGGAGCCTGGTCCCTTTGGCCTACGGTGAGAGAATATCCGCCCAACCGGGAACAATTATCTCAGCGGCAGTTGCTGTGGGAATTCCGGAGGATCCATCCGAAGCCGGCCTGATAATGGAATGTTCAAGAATTGGGGAACCAGGCCCGTGCGATGAGACTGCCCGCAGGATGGTCGAAGAAGGAATGGAAATGATACGAAGGCGTAAGATCCGCGAGATCAAGAGCATTTCGGCAACAATGACGGTTCGGCGGGTCGGCGCTGTTTTTGCGGCGGTGATATTATGTCCTTGAAAGACTCTGAATGGTTTACGGAAGCCTTTGAAGGGAAAACAGCTTTCTCTGTGCGTTATTCTCGGAAGCTGTACGAAACAACGAGTAAATTCCAGAAGATCGAGGTATACGAGACTGAAGTGATGGGAAGGGTCCTGATTCTGGATGGGTGCTTTATGGTTACCGAGAAGGACTCTTTCGTCTATCACGAAATGCTGGTTCACCCTGCCATGTCGGCAGTCAAGGGCGTCCGCCGGGTCCTGGTAATCGGGGGCGGAGATGGAGGAGCCGTCACGGAGGTGGTAAAATATCCCGAAGTCAAGTCTGTTGTTCTCTGCGAGATCGACCCCATGGTCGTCGATACGTGCAGAGAGTTCTTCCCCTCTGTTTCAGGCGGTTTGAAAGACCCGAGAGTTACCGTCGTCAATGAAGACGGAGCCGCATTCGTTCAGAACTTCAAGAATGAATTCGATTTGGTCATGGTGGATTCAACCGACCCTGTAGGACCTGGGCAGGTACTTTTTGAGACCTCCTTTTACGAGTCGGTAAAGGCCGGCCTCCGAAGCGGTGGGGCAGCGGTTTTTCAGACGGAGAGCCCTTTTTTTATGAGCACAGTATTTTCCAGAGCAGTAAAGGATTTGCAGGGCGTTTTTGGTTCACGGAACACCAAGCCATATCTTGTGACCATTCCCTCCTACCCGGGGGGCCTCTGGTCCTTCACGTTCTGCTCCATGCTCTGTAGCCCTTTGCCGACGGTGCGCGAGTTCGCCTCTGAATCGATGCCGGGGAGCCTCCAATACTATAACCCGGAGGTCCATCGTGCTGGTTTTGCCCTGCCTGCTTTTGTCCAACAATTGTTGAATGAACCCAGATGACAGGCGTTGCAGGGAAAAGACGGAGAGAATAATCGGGAGATTACCCTTCCATGGTGAATGAACTATTTCTCGCTACTTCTTCGAAGGAAATTATTCCAGGTCGCCCTGGCATCGTTGGATGTCCCCTTGACATTACATCGACCTACCGTTCCGGGTCGGACAAAGCGCCTGCCGAAATCAGACTGGCCTCAGAATCCATAGAAACCTACTCTCCCTTTCTTGACATGGATCTGCTCGACCAACCCTTTTTTGACCTAGGGAACCTGAATTTATTCGATGAGCCTGTTGAAGAATCGTTGGGGAAAATATACCGAATGGTTCGTGAAGTCCTTGAGAACAGAGCCTTCCCTCTATGCCTGGGAGGCGAACACACGATCACCCTGCCGGTTGTTAGGGCTCTGAATGAATTCGATCCTCATTTTATAGTGTTGCACCTGGACGCCCATGCTGATTTGAGAACCCTGTATGAAGGTAATCCTCTCAATCATGCCACAGTGATGAGAAGGGTTTACGAGATGTTGGGCCCAGGAAGGCTGATCCAATTGGGCATACGCTCTGGGACAAGGGAAGAATTTTCCTTCATGCGAGCCCACGGCACACGACTACAGTGGGGTCCTTACGCCGGCAAGTTGCTGTTGGAAAGGGTTCGCGATGCCCCGGTTTATCTCACCTTTGATCTTGACGTTTTGGACCCGGCCTGCCTACCCGGCACAGGAAATCCTGAGGCTGGAGGTTGGTTTTATGACGATCTTGAAAGGTTCTTTGTGATCCTTGATAGACTGCGTGTTCTGGGAGCTGACGTTGTGGAACTTAATCCCGATCTTGACCCCTCGAAAGTAAGTTCCATAATGTCTGCCAAGATAGTGAGGGAACTGTTGCTCATAATCGGCCGCAATCAGTGAAAGGCCGTCATCCTGGTATACAGTCAATCGGGAGTGTCCGACAACAACAACTCTGAATGTCCGGGTTGCGAATGCTATTGCGGTCCATGAACTCAGGAACCTATTCCACACGGGCATGGTCGTTCTGCACATATACTCGTTGCCAAAGCATGACGTGATGCCCTTGATTTGTCGGGCGGAGACACGGCTCCGCCCCTACAAAACCGCATGAACTGAAATCCCACTGTAATCCCCCGTACTTTTCGTCGTCATTCCGGTGAAAGCCGGAATCCAGTTCAATGATAGCCAATATCTAACTTGTTCAAACGGACAACTATTTTGGCAATCGCTATAACCTATTAATCACTATTTATACGGCCACCGGCCATCTCGGGGACTCTGTAAAGAATTCTCCGTTTTCTTGATTCACGCGTAAAAGATTCAGTTCACCTCACCCACCAAAATGAACGGAGCCCAGTAGAACGGATGTAAATAGCCGTGCTTCTTTACCCGGTCCCGCCGCCCATCTCTCAGAACAGGCCAAACCGGCAGCCGTGGCCACCGATTCCTCTAATATTTGACCTTTTCAGGAAAATGTTTCTTATCGCTTTAATTCCTTCAGGATTGTCCAGCCCCCCGTGGAGTTAGTGAGCCTGATTGCCGACTGTCCGCTCGCGTTAAGCCCCACGTCGATGATCTGATTGAACGTCCCGGTACCCGTATTGTATTCGTTGTACGTGGGCTCGCCGCAACGCCTTGCAGGACCGGTCCAGAAGCCGATTCTCGTCGGGTAGCACGGCCTGACGGCGACCGTGCAAACTGCCGGCGCGTAAACGACGGGAGCGCATGTTACCGGCACACACATACCGGGGGCAACTACTACCTCAGCGAACCAGACTCCGGCATGAGCGGTAACCAGACAAATCCCGAGCAGTGCCGCCACCGCTAAAACTACCACGGAAACTCTCACTAACTTTTTCATCTCTCGATACCTCCTTGTCGTTCATGATGAATTTAACTCTGGGCCAAGTTGTCGAAGTGATCTGACGGCCACCCCTTACAATCTTTATTCCGGCCTCATCTATATCATTCGCGAGGACGAGAGACATGTGACAAGAAATTTTGAAGTCCTCGGAATTCTTCCTCGGTGAGGATCTTGCCCTTCTCCGAGGTGGCATACGCAATAATCCTTTCAGTATGGATGGGAAAGATGAGAAAGCTCCACAAGCAGAACAGGACAATCAAGCTGAGAAGTCTTCCGGTAAACAACACCTCCTTAGCCCTCCGGTGAAAAAATTATGAATATACATGTCACTATAGGGCGAGGCATGTCACTATAGGGCGAGGCATGCCTCGCCCCTACTTACCGGTTTTGCCCGACAAAATCGGCGGGCCGACTTCCCCGATGTATTCCTCATCGCTCTCGTAGGTGCCACATCCGGAACAAAGTCTTGGTGGTGACAGGCGTCCCTGCCTGTCAATATTGGTCCAACAAAGACTACCTGCTATCGGTCGCTGCGAAATTCTCAGCGCTATTCATCCAGAACAATCTCTGCACGTCTGTTATCCGAACGGCCCTCAAGAGTACTATTCGTGGCACG
>JAPLJK010000065.1:0-16899 GCA_026388625.1 Deltaproteobacteria bacterium
ATCCGGCTCAGTCGCCGGCCGATCAGGGTCGCCCCGGTCGCGTGGGTCAAGGCAAGGAACGGATTAGGCACTGATCGGCCGATCAGCTTAGAGCGGTTTCTCTGGTAGTCCAGGAATTCCACCCTGAACACTGGGGTATCCCGGAACTCGGCTTCCCTTGCCAGGTCGCCGTCCGGGCAGGCCAGGAAGGGCTCAAAACGCTCCCGGTCAATATCATCAAGCATGCGGATCATACATCGTTCGGCCCCGCTTATCTTCGACGCATGGTTCACGTACAGTATTCGAGCTTTATGCTTCATAAGAAGTTGCCTCGCTTTCCATGCGTCTGCGGCTGAGAATATGGTCCATGATGACCACGACGGCAAACTCAAATCCTATGATGGGGGTCATCTGAAAATGCCAGAGCGTTGGCTGCAATATCCCGGTGAATACAAACGTGGGCATGGTGGCCAGGATCCCCAGCGCGATGCCTCTGAAAAAGGGATTTCGCGGATCTCTTACTATTGAGAGGGCCAGGGCGGAGGCTCTGAACATGAGAAGCAGCATCAGAATTGTCCCAACCGCCCCCATCTTGAAAAGAAAATAGAGCCAACTACTGTGGATGTAGGTTGGGTCGTGCTTGTACACAGTGACCCACCTCGGGTCGGTGGACCATTTTGAGCCAAAACCGTTACCTATGATGGGGCGCTTAAAGATACCGGGCAAGATTGCTTCACTCTCCATTCGACGACGCTCCAACGACTGGTCAACATCCGTCTGTTTCTTGTAGATCCCCGAAAACCTCTCCAGTATAGGATCAACAATCTTTTTCTGTCCTGATTCCGTCTGGGCCAAGGAAAAGATGACCACGGCCAAGACCATTACCCCGGCGAATCCTGCTGCAATAAGTTTAATCCTTTTCAGACCCGGCGCGAGAATGATGATTGGAGTCATGCCCACGAATAGAGACAGGATCTGAGTCCTCGCTTGTATCAGGAGGAGGTTGAGCACCAGCAGGGCGCTCAGCACAATCAGGTAGGTCTTGTACCTCTGGTCCCTCAGAAAAATTATTAGACCGATGGATATGAAGAGCAGAGTGAGCACCCAATCGGATGAAACGAAAGTGAACCTGGGCAGTATGGACTGGCCCGGATCGATCTGTCCTGCAGTGAAATACTCAATGGCTTTTCTCCCCTGGACGAAAATGGCGAATCCCAATGCGAATGTAGCCAAGTAGGCCAAGAAAAAAGCTTTTATGACCAACAAGAGGGTTCGTTCATCACGAATGAGAAACACAGTTATGTAGAAAATGGAGAGATAGAGCAGAGGACGCCACTCTATCATGCTCTTCTTGACCTCGTTTCCGGAAGTGATCCCCATGAATAGGCAGATTGCGGCCCATGCGAGGAGGAGAAACAAGGGCTTTCCCAGCTTGTTTCGCGGATAGTAGGCGTCCTTGTCCATGGTCAATTTCCAGATGACGCACGCTATCATGAGACCATATAGGAGATCGGTTGCACTTATGGTCCCTCCCGTCACGGGAAGCGTGAATCCTATCCTCTGCGTTCGATCAACGACGAAGAGAACATTGACCACAAAAAAGATCCCCATCAGACCATACACAGGACGAGCCAGGATAAACATTGCCATGGGAAAGGCCAGGATGGAGCCAAAACCTATGAGTGATTGGGTCCCTATGAGGACCCCACCTATAACTGATGCGGCTGCAGCTACCACGTTCGGAACTACCTGGAAGCGGGACCGCTCAGAAAACTCAATATCTGATGCGTAAGCACCGTTCATCTGCACAAATCCAGGTAAAGTTCTTCATACTTACCGATCATGGTTTCCAGGCTGAAGTTCTCTACAACTCTTTTTCTGGCCTGTCGGCCCAACTGTTCAGCCAGGGCAGGGTCTCGCAACACTCGGTTCATGGCTGCCGACAGGGCTGCTGGGTTGTTCGGCTCAACCAGCAGACCCTCAACACCATCCGTGATGAGTTCAGCCAGACCGTCTACATTGGTAGCCACTATGGGCCGAGCCATGGACATGGCCTCGATTACGGCTATTCCAAGTCCCTCATGGAGTGATGGATGGACGAAGATGTCCAGCAGGGCCAAAAATTCCCGGACCTTTCTTATGGGGCCCAAAAATCGGACGCGTTCCGTCAGATTGAGGTCTTGAGTAAGGACCTCGAGCGTGCGGTGTTCTTCTCCGTCCCCCGCAATGAGGAGTTGCGCGTTGGGCCAGTCCGATACAAGTTGCGAGAAGGCTTTGAGAAGCACCATGTGACCTTTCTGTCTGGTGAGTCGAGCAGCTATGCCGATCACGGGGGAGCCGTGTACACCAAATTCCCGGGCATAGGCAGCATGCGCGGTCGGGTCAATGAGTTTTGCATCAAAGTAATCGGTGTCGATCCCGTTGTAGATTACATACGGGGTCCGGATCTGTTTGGCTATGGCTCGTGATACAGCCACGGTTCGGGTAAGTATTAGCGGCAGAAACAGCCGCCACAGCCTGTCCCTCTTTCCTGGCTTGCGTCCCGGATCTCTAACGTTGTGTTTGGTCCTGACAATTCTTCTTGCTCCGGCCAGGAAGGCTGCCAGGGCTCCGAAGCGGCTTGCATGGAAGAGGTGAACGTGAACAATGTCCGGCGAGAGCTTTCTTATGACTCGTGAAAGTCGCCATATCTCCCGGAACGTTAGTTCGCCGCCCTTGACCGGAAAAATGGTGCAGGGGATGCCCGCATGGCGGTACTCAGACAGCATCTGCTCATCACGATGGAAGTAGATTATCTCGGGTCTGAATTTCCGTCGGTCCAGGCCCTTGCACAGATCGAGCAGGTGGCGTTCGGCACCGCCTATCCTGAAGCCGTAAATCAGGTAAAGTATGAAAAGAGGGCGATGATTCGTCACTGGTCTGTTGGACATCAATTCACTCCCAGGAAACCACACAAGGGCTTTAGCGGAGTTTTCCCCAGTAGTTCGGCAATTACCCGCCTGTCCTCCGCATCAAGTACCGAGGACTTGAGAATCAGTGTTCCAGCAAACAGGCTGTAAATGGAGCCTGTCAGGATCAGGACCAGCAGAGTCTGGAGGAAGCTTCCGGCTACTGACCACACCCAAAAGGCAGGAAGAATCGGCGCCGCAGAAACAGTGCTCAGGATTAATACTCTGGCCGAATAGCTCCAGGGAAATGAGACCCCGAAAAGCCTACGACATATTCTGATCCCTTCGATACAGGCGTATGCACGGCTTGTCACACTGGCTGTCGCTGCTCCAAGTATTCCGAAGAATGGTATGAGCGCAACATTCAACACGACGTTCATTATGGCTGAAACGACCCCAAGGCGCGCATTGATCTCCGGTTTACCGGTGCTCATGAACATTACCCCGGCCGGCATTGCGGCCCAGGCAACAATTAGAATCGCCAGAATTCGGGCCGGTGTTGCGGCTTCAAGATAGTCCGGCCCAAAGAGAAATCTCACCATATAGGGTGCCATAATGAAGGAATAGACTGCCGCGGGAAAGGTGACGACACACAGCAGGCGATATCCCCTCTCCAGGATTCGAGAGTCCTGCCCTCCCTTGTTTTTCTCCAGTGATGATGACAAGATGGGAAACAGCGCAGTCTCGAGGCCGCTGAAAAGATAGAGCAGAGAGTGGACGAGCACGACGCCGGCGCTGTATATGCCTACGAACTTGACGGGCATGTAGTAGCCCAGGATTATTGTGTCTGCGGAATAGTAGACTGTGCTGGAGAGAGTGCTGAGGAAAACCGGAATACCGAACGCCGTCATATCTCTCATATCCAGCAACATTGAGCTGGATAAGTTCAAATCGGTACGCCGGGCATTTGTGAATCTCTCGAGAATCCAAAGGCCGGGAATGATCCCGACCAGCAGCGCGGCCGCCCAGCCCCAGACTATTCCGTTGAGTCCCCATCCCAGGTAGAGCAGAACAGGTATCAGAAGCACTCTGAGCAGGTTGGTGATAGATTCAGTGATCGCATAAGCTTTGAAAAATTCGGAGCTTCTCAACGCTGCTGATGACACCATACCGATGCTGGAGAGAAATATGTAGAGGAGAAACCACCTGAAAAACGGTATGGCGTCAGGGAGGAGATCCGCTCGAATTTTGAAAATTCGCTCGAGGACGGTTGGCATGAGAAAAAAGGTGAGTGAAAAAAGAAGTATTGACATGACAGCTACTGAAAGAACACTGGCCTCAATAGTCGAACGAATCCGGTCCTTGCGTAGAGAAGACATGTGAAGCGAAACGACCCTCGTCGTGGAACTCGCCGAAACTCCTCCCACGAAGAAAGTCACAAACATTATCCCGAAAGACGATAGTTCGATGGCTAGTTTAAACAATCCGAACTGGTCCACAGTGATCATGCGCACCAGGATCATCTGGAGGACCATGCCCGAGGCACGGTTCATGAGAAGGGCAACCGTCGTGAACATCGTGCCGGTGGCGATCTGTGACGTGAGCGATTTCTGAATTTCTTTTGACTCCATTATTGAGAGGCCCTGTTTGAGAGAGTCCGGGTTCATGTTTTCGAGACGATTATTGCACAATGGCCATCAAGACCAAAGAGGAATGAGGGACGAGAGAGAGCTGAGAAGCAGAGCGAATTCATATAGGATCTAATAGAGCTTGACATTTATCGTAATAACAATAATTAAGTATACTTGGTACGTCCGAGACGTACTAACACACAATTGAGTGAGACATGACCGCCCAGCTTGATCAATTTCACCATGATTTTAAGGAGCGATTCCGCCAACTCTCTGAAACAGATCTTTTCCGGAGAGAAATGGACATTCTGTGGGCGTCCGTCCGCAATAAGCTCGGCAAAGAGGGGAGAAGAAGTTTTCTTGTCTGTTCCGCTTCAATAGAGGAGGGGAATACTACGATCACCATGGGGCTGGGCAAATTTGTGGCCAATCAGACTGGGAAAAATGTCTTGCTGGTCGATGCGCACTGCGAGGGTAACGTACTCGGCGATCTGCTGGCCGATGACGGGCTCGTTCCTTTGATAGAGGAACCCGAGGACCGATATGCCCTTACCTTTGATGAGTTCGAAACAAGCATTCCCAATCTCAGATACCTCACATTCAGAAATCCAAGATGCCTGGATACCTTGGTAGTGAACAGTGAGGACATGGCAGTATTTTTCAACCTGATCAGAAAAAGGTATGACTACGTCTTTGTAGACGCTCCTCCCGTGCTCGCTTCCAACGTCGCACCATTCCTCGCTCGACAGCTCGACAATGTGATTTTTGTGATCGCTGCATCAACCCGGCGGTATCCGGTTTTGAAAGAGGCCTTGTCAAGACTCGAGGATTCCAGTGACCGAATTTTGGGGGCTGTGCTCAACAAGCGTGAATATCCGGTCCCGGAATATGTTTACAGGTTCATCCGGTGATGTTTGCGATCCGAGCAGTAGGCTCCTTCCTTCCACCACGACTGTGATCATCAATGGAACCAAGGAGCGACGCGCCGAGTCGCTCCTACACCACGCGGGGACATGACAGCAGCGTGGGCACCGTGCCGGCCTGATTGCCGGCGGAGCAAAGCAGTCCGACACAACCATAGACAGTCGGTTTAATCACCGGAGACTGGGTCTGCGAGAGAGGACGCATGACGCTTGTCAGAGTAATTCTTGCACTAGTTGTTCTTTCCGGTATTTTCCCACCCATGCCCTCAGGTGCGTCGGACGGGCCTTTTTTTCACCATGTAATCCTGAAGCGTAATAAGTACGTCACGTACAAGACCCATTATCCTGATGACATATACCTGTGCTATGAAGGGGACGTTGATATACCTTTCCAATGCTATTACACGTACAACAGGTTCGTCCACCTTGTAGTGGAGATTGTCAGACCCCCCATTACCGGATTTCGCAGGGTGGACGTAGTGCTCTACATGGGAATAGACAGAAAGCTTGTTGGAATGGATCATGAGGTTTCCAAGGTTAAGACTTTTATCGTCAACACTCCGGATGTTCGGCCGTTGAGGCCATTCGAGAAAGTCTTTCAGGCGCCGGAAAACCTTAACGTACGAATAAAAATGTACCCGGAGATTCACGGCAAAACGCTGAGACAAATGGACTACAAAAACATCATCAAGGACGACCGTTTAGACAGGATTCCGTGCCTTTTCAAAGTCTGGTGGCAGTGCAACTGAGACGAATGATTTTCTAGTCGGCGCGTAGAACTTGCTCGTAAGTGGAACAGACGATGTCCGTAACCTTGTCCCAGCTCATATCGGTGTGACTCTTCCTGTACCCGGCTGATCCCATGTTGGCCGCCATCATAGGGTCGTTCAGTATCTTTGTTATTGCTCTTGCCAGAAGCTCTGGTTGGTTGGGGGGAACCACGAGGCCGGTAATTCCGTCTTCGACCTGCTCCGGCAGAGCCCCCACGTCAGTGGTGACAACCGGCTTGGAAAAGGCGTAAGCCACGGGCACTATACCCGATTGCGTGGCTTCCACGTATGGAGTCGCTACAACGGAGCACTGCTGACACAGTTCGGCTATTTCCTCGTCAGTCAGGAACCTGTCAATCAAGGTTATGCGGCTGTCATTGGCCATGGTCGGCCGATAAATTCCCGCGCCCTCCCCCGCTATGACTATTTCCACGTCATCCGCCAGGAAACGGGCGCAATCGATAAGAGTTTCAACTCCTTTGTAAGCTCTGATTCTCCCCCAAAACAAAACCATTCGGCGAGACCTGACTCCAGGTTTCCCGTACTTTTCGTAGAAACTGTAGTTGCCGTGAGGTATCACGACCAGTTTTGAGGGATCATAGCCCTGGCTTTCGGCCATTTTGAAATTGTATTTGTAATGTACAAAAATTCTCCTGCTAAAGCGTGCCAGTAGCCTCGTTGCGATTTTTTTTCTTATGCTGTCCCCCAGATGCGGAATGGGATCGTGGAGCGTCCACACGAGCCTATGATTTCCAATGAAAGGCGCCAGACCAGTCAGCCATATATTCTCGTTTGTGACGTGAACAATGTCGGGCCGACCCTCAAGGATCCGTTTGACCAAGACGGGAAATGCCGTAGCATACACCGGTAATCTTACTAAGTTGCGGCGGGAAAAATCCTCGGGCACAACGACCTGAACCAATTCCACTCTGTCGTTCAGGCCCCTGTAAAAGCCAGGATACTTTCTGGGCAGCACCAGGCGTACGTCGCACCGCGGGGTCAGGGCATTGGCCAGTTCCGTGGCATAGTACAGCATGCCCCCCTTCCCGTAAAAATTGATGACCGTAACCCTCACGTACCCGCTCCCGTAATTGAAACACCCTTCACTGGGTTCAAGTCAGCCGGTGTTGAAATCGCGAACCTTGTTGTAGATTGCGAGCATCTTTCGTGCCGAAGCGGACCAGTCATATTTTTCTTCAACCGTCTTTCGCGCCTGCAATGAGACATTTCGGTACAGACCTGGATCGTTGAGGAGCATGGCTATGGAGGCGGCAAAGGCTTCTGGATCGTCTGCTGCAAGGAAGTCTTTACCGGCTTGAATGTCCAGTCCCTCAGCGCCCTTGCGGGTTGATACTACCGGTCTGCCCAACGCCATGGCCTCCAGAATCTTGAGTCTGCTGCCGCTGCCGGCTCTCAACGGCACTACCGCAATTGATGCCTGTCTGTAATACGGCTCCACTTCCGGCACATCTCCCCATACCTCAATGGCTTCAGATGCAAGACTCAACATCTCATGAGAAGGTTTTCGGCCCACAAGCAGAATTTTCACGCTTTGAAAAGACTTTTTGAGCAAAGGAAAAATCTCTCGGCACAGGTAATTGGCCGCATCCTGATTAGGGAGATAATCGAGGGCTCCAATGAAGAGCAGAACAGGATCGTGTACCGGCGGCAGAGGCTGGAACTTTACCGTATCAACACCATTTTCCACTACGTCGACACATTGTGGAGGTTGTTTTCGCCTCAGGATCTCGGCTTTGTCGGTCTCAGACATCACGACAAGCGAGGAAAAAAGATTATCCACGTACGGCTCGTAGACCGACATCTTTTTCCATTCCAGCCACCAGAACACTTTTCGTACCAACCCGTCAGCCAGCCTGTAATTCTGGAAAGCGAGATCTGCATCTATGTTGTGCTTGGTAAGTACTGAAGGCGGCCTAGAGGCTGGGGTGATTTTCTCGAGGTAGTCAGCCATGTAGGTGTGTTCAATCTGCACTATGTCGGGCTGAAAAGTCCTGACCTCATCAAGAATATGGCGGGTCGCAGCAAAATCCTGGTACCTTGAAACATAGTACGGAGTGCTCGTAGTGACAATTGATCGGAGCCTCTTGGCATAAGAGGGATTGGGCGAGTAGAACGTTCTGACTCTTCGGCAATACTGTCTCATATTCTCGGAGTGACATTCTTCCTCTTGATTCAGCATGAAGGCGACGAGGCTGATGTCGACACTGGAGCAAAGGTGCCTCATCAGGTTGAACTGTCGCAGCTTGTCACCACTCTCTGGGGGATAGGGTAGTTTGGGGGATATCCACAGGACTTTCATAGGGTTCACTCTTCAGAAGACATCTCGGCCGGTCTTGCTGAGCGATTTTCCGATTTGACAATCGGCTATCACCTTTTCATAGAAATCCTCGTATATTGCAACAATCCTGTCCCATGAATACTCTGCCAGTACGTAATTCCCGGCGTCCTTGCCCAAGGTCATGCCGGTAACAGGGTCCGCAGCGGCAACCTTCAGCACTCTCGCGAGATCGTCAACCGACTTGTTCCTGAAAACGAATCCGTGTCCGTTCAGCGCTTCCAGGTTCTCCGGGATATCACTAACTACACAGGACTTGCCGTAGCTCATGGCTTCGAGGAGAGCAACCGGCATTCCTTCTATTTCTGAAGGCAGTACAAATAAATAGGCGTTTGTGATCAGTTCGAGAAAGGTGTCGCCGGACACGTATCCAGGGAATAGAATTTTCGGGTTATCCCCTGCCATTTCGTGAAGTTTTCGTATGTACTTTTTTTCAAATGGATCATCGCCTGCCACGACAAGTTTCATGGGAAGATCCAGTTTAAGAAATGCCTCAATCAGGTAGTGGGCTCCCTTCTCTGGAACAAGCCTGGCGGCAAAGAGGATGTAATCATTGCCCTTCAGACCCATAGACGTAATCAGGTTCGGCGCCTTGGGTCTCGGTGGATCCACACCGTTGGGAATGTAAGCCACCTCTCTCTCCAGCACTTTCTCGAAATGCTGCTGCATGACCCTGGAAACACATGTCACGGCATTGGGAAAAGTCTTGAGTGTGAGGTCATTGAGCTTGAGGAAGACACGTGACATGGGTCCCCATTTGGCTCTTTTCCAAAGTAGGGCGTGCATTTGAACCACAGTTGGAATGCCGACCAACCGTGGTAAAAATGAAAACATTGAGAATTCGTGGATGTGTATGACGTCGAATTTATCCCAGTCACGCGCATGCCGGCCGGTGAACCTGTCGCGTACCGAGTGTGTGGCGCTCTCAATCACTACAGGCAACATGGACGAACTGAATAAAGTAATCTTGTGCAGGTGCTTCTGAAGTATGGACGGGCAAACCCTTATTTCCATTCCATTGTACAATCCAGAGGTTGAGCCGAATTGCGACGCTGAGAAAACGATCACCCGGTGGCCTCGTTCGACCAATTTGGTTCCAAGCCGCTCTGTAACGGATTCGATGCCGCCGCCAAGTGCAATTCCCTTGACAGTCATAAATCCTATTGTGAGCGGTCTACCGGTCATTTCAGGGTCTCTCTCCAGACTAAGCGAACGATTTCAACGCGCCTTCGAGGGTGTCGTAAATTTCGAAAACCTGGTGAAGTCGGGTAAGCTGAAAAAGGGTGAGAGCCTGGGGCGTAGGCCGGGCAACTTTCATGTCCCCGTGATTTTTCACCAGAGCTTTCAGCGATGCCACAAGCGCTCCGCAACCAGAGCTGTCTATATGGCTGGTCTTTTTCATATCTATCACCAGCTTGAGACCGCTTTCCTGAGCCAGGTCCTTTACCGCATCCTTCAGCTTTGGCGCCACAAGTGCATCCAACCTTTCGTCAGTGGTCAAGATAGTCACGCCATCTTTTTTTTGGACATTCATTGTTCCGGTTACTCCATAGGGTTTTGATTCCAGATGTAAATTTCAAACGCTCATGACAAGCAGTTTCAAGACGCTCCTGAACAAAATCCTGACGTCACCCATGAACGATCTCGTCGCTGCATAGTAATTCTCAGCGACCACCTTTTCTTCCTCCAGGGCCGCGTTCAGGCCTTCAGCATCAACTGGAGTAAACAGACCGCATGGCGCCTGCTCCCGCAAATGTGTCCACTGCTCTCCGTAAACACACAGTTCACGGCTTTCCAGAGGCCTCACGCCTACCAAACGAATGCGTCCCCTGATAACATCAAGCAAACCCGGCAGCCTGCCAATGATCGAAGCCCTGTTCTCAAAACCGAGCAAACTCTCTCGATGCAAACCAATCGTCCATCCCGACAGATTTGATGCCTCAGTGAGACAATACTGACGGCGTTCGAAAAAAAATTTCCCTCGAGCCTTTCGAATCAGACCTGCCGGAAGCCATATCGGCAAAGTAAGAAGGAGCAAGACTACGGCCATAGCCTTCTCAAGCACCGTCTCAATCCATGGCGCTACAATGTTTTCATCAGTGTCGGCAACGAGGAAAGGATCCGACACCTCAATCCACTGGCCGATCCCTACGTTATAAATCAACTTACCAACAACCAAGGAATTCTCGACGTTTGTGTCGGTACCGATATATGTATGATCGGCCACCACGCTGGTGCCCACCTGAGCCTCTTTGTCCACGATGACTCCATCGCCCAAGACCGACCAACTCAATATCCGGGCTCCATGATTGGCCCTGACATGATTTCCCACAAGGGAAGGTCCTTCCAGAGTGACCTGCGCCGCGACATTCAAGTGATGCCCAACCCAGACATCGCCCATTCTGTTGCCTCGCAATCCCCGAGCCAGGCAACTCAATTGCCCACCCAGACCCGCCATGTTGGCAGCCCATAGCGAGCGAGAATCTTTTATCCTGATGAAGTTACCCTGACAACAAAAATCAACGGTGATTCCACTGGCTGCAGATTCCCCGCCGGCCACTAATACTCCCGTGTCAACAGGGTCATCCCGATAGATCACCCTGAACTGAGGGCTTGCCGGAGGCGATTCACCTGAAAGATCAAGCAGCCTGGTCGACAATACCCTCGTTTGGGAAACCCGTCGAGACTCATGAAATCTCGCCAGAACCTCGTAGTCGATGTCCAGGACTATTTCCGATGGAACGACAATTACTAAATCCGAATCAACCTTCCTCTCTATCCGATCCAGGGCCTGTGCGCTCGTGCAAGGCTCCTTGAGGACCACAAAGTCAATGCTTGAACCCCAGCGGGAGCCATCGCCGAGGAAATCTTTCAGAACTAGGGGATGATCCACTACCATAACTATGAAGCGACTGCACCCCAATTCTATAAATGTTTCGATATGATGATGAATTATTGGATAATTCAGGAGTGGCAGCATAGCTACCGGCCGGTCTCGGGCGAGCAGTTGGAACGGCTCTCCGTCTTCAAAGCAGGTAAATACAACAATCATTGTGTTTCATACGGAAGAATCGCGGCCCAAAGTCGAGCATTCCAGTTGTTGTGACCGACAATTCTATTGCCGGCGCCAAAAAATAATGTCCCCTTCGTCGTGCCCCCTACAGGGGCGCCTGTCGCACCTTGAGATCGCTTTGTCGCCTACGGGTCCTCGGAATGACACGGCGGTCAAAGATGTCATTGCGAGCAAAGCGAAACAATCTCGCCAAGATTTTTGGCAATGAGCATAACATATTGGATCGACATCCTAAATTTGTTTTCAGTACGCTCCTCGGCCCGAGAGTACTGCGGGAATGGTCTTGAGAAGCAGGACAATATCTCCCCAAATTGACTGACTTTCGAGATATTGGACGTCGAGGCTGACCTGGCCTCTGAAGTCTATGTTGCTTCGCCCTTCTACCTGCCACAAGCACGTGATTCCGGGAATTACCTCCAGCCTTCTCCTATCCGAAAGGCTATACTTGGCAGCTTCACGGGGAAGAGGCGGTCTCGGGCCCACGAGAGACATGTCTCCTTTCAGGACGTTGTAAAGTTGAGGCAATTCATCGATGCTGAGTTTCCGAATAATACGTCCTACCTTAGTTATTCGCGGGTCTTGCTTCATCTTGAACACCACTTCGCCGGCTTCGTTCTGATCCATCAACTCATCCTTCATCCGATCCGCTCCAAGAACCATTGATCTGAACTTGTACATTCGGAAGATTTTTCCCCATTTACCAACCCTCTCCTGAACGTAGAATACCGGACCTCTGTCTTCCAGCTTGATGACCAGTGCAGTCAGCGCCAGGATCGGAAAGAGAAGCACAAGCCCCACACCTGAACCGAGGATGTCCAATGCCCGCTTGAAGGCGAGGCTGCCTTTGATCACCGCTACCCTAATGGCTTTCTTGCCCAGAAAATTGAGTCTCTGACGCCAGACCGACATTCGTACTCCCCCCCGGGCATACTTCCGGAACAGCTTTTCCATCAATTCATCATCCCTGTGAAACTGGCCTCCGGTTTGGGTCATGTCTAATTCAATCGGCGGATCAAATATAATATGTGGCGTCTGCAATGGTTTTACAAGCTGATCAGTACTATACTAGGTTGGAAAACCCAGCGCCAACTTTTTTTTGATTGGTCATTGGTTTGACCGGATTGAGATGACCTTAAGGAGCGCAACAACAGAAAGGGGAAATCATGATCAAGGTTACCTGTTTCGGAGCTGCAGGGTCAGTAACCGGTTCCAATTATCTCGTTGAGACATCCCGAGGCAAGAAGGTCCTTGTGGATTGTGGGCTGTTCCAGGGTGGCAAGGAAATGGAACGTCGCAACTGGGAGCAATGGGGGTACAACACTAAGGAGATTCAAAACCTTGTTTTGACCCATGCTCATATCGACCATAGCGGACGAATTCCCAAACTCGTGAAGGATGGTTTTCGCGGAAGGATCATCACCTCCCCTCCGACGGCTGAACTGTGTGAACTCATGCTTCTCGATTCCGCACACGTCCAGGAGATGGAAGCCGAGTGGCGTACAAGGAAGAACCGGCGTCAAGCCAGGCACGACATGGTGCCGCTTTACACGACGAAGGACGCCGAGGAAAGTCTAAGGTATTTAGTACCGATAGAGCTTGATCGGATAATTGATCTTGAGCCCGGTATCAAGGCCAGACTACGGAACGCGGGGCATGTCCTCGGATCATCCACTGTGGAGATGTGGATTGAGGACGAAGGAAACGAAACAAAAATAGTCTTTTCCGGTGACCTGGGAAGGCACGACCAACTGATAGTGAACGATCCCGTCGAAATTGTAGAGGCGGATTACCTATTCATAGAATCAACTTATGGCAACCGCCTGCATCGCACGTTCGATGAGACTAAGACTGAGCTTCTGGAAGCAATACAATATGCGGTTTCTCACAACGAAAAGGTGATCATACCGGCGTTCGCTCTCGAGAGAACCCAGGAAGTGCTCTATCTTCTGGGCGAATTTTCCAGGGCAGGAAAACTTCCCAACATTCCCATCTATCTGGATAGCCCTCTGGCCATTAAGGCGACGGAGATCTTTCGAAAGAATAAGAAGTATTATGACGAAGGTGCCAGGGCGATTGTAGCGCAAGGCTTCGATCCATTCGATATGCCCAATCTCAAATGCACCCTGTCCACAAAGGAGTCAATGCAGATCAATCAGTGGGAGGGATCGGCGATTGTGATTGCCGCCAACGGCATGTGCACTGCGGGCCGGATCAAGCATCACCTGAAACACAATCTGTGGCGCCCGGGCGCAAGCATTATTATCGTGGGATTTCAGGCACAGGGAACGACTGGACGGCAGATTGTTGATGGTGCAAAAACTGTCACGATTTTCGGGGAGAAAGTTGCGGTCAGAGCAAAGGTATTTACCATCGGGGGCTTCTCTGCTCACGCCGACCAGGCAGACCTCCTTGGATGGGTTCATCATTTTGCAGAAAAGTCGAGGCCCAGAGTTTTTGTGATCCACGGGGAGCCGATATCAAGCCGAGAACTGGCGGGTGCTATCAGGGCACGCTTCGGTTTTGATGTCTATGTGCCACAATGGCGCGAGGTCTTGAGCTTGGACGAGCGCGAACGAGTTCCTGAGATACTTCCGGAGCCTGTTTCCTCCGATTTACGACAGAACATGCTTGCACTGACATCGGACCTTGAAGCCGAGATCGCCCGTTTGAGACAGCAGCTTGCAGCCATGGATAAGCAAATTTCCGAGGACGATGTGGGAAGGCTCAGGGATATCCGCGATGAACTGCAAGCCGTTGTTTCCGGATAAATGTGGAAGCCCTTACGAGATGGGCCGAGCACTCAAAAAGATGTCCCCCCTTGTGGTCGCCGACCCCCGTGTTAACAAGTCGATCTTCCGCGCCTTTCGGGACACGCGCTTCAGCAAGGATAAGACGCCCTACAAGACCCATCTCGGCATTTTCTTCTGGGAGGGTGAGTTGCCCCTAAGAGAAGTTTACCCGTTGATACCATTTCGCTTTAAAATAGTTATGAAGGTCGTCAAAAGTTTTGGCCGAATTAAGTGGGCGCGAAGCGCTCGTGCCTGGGATGAATCGGAAATTAATTTCGAGATCTGGTATAAGTATTGTACTATCAAATCAAGATTTTGAATCAACATTTTACAACAGCAGGAGGTGTGTTATGGCCCGATGGCTGAGTCTGGTTGTCATGGTTTTCTTTTTTGGGATAGTTGGAGCGTCTGCCGAGAAGGCCCTTCAGACTGACGTGTTCAAAACCGAAGGCGGGGACTTGGGGGTGACTTTCGTGGGCCACGGGACATTGATCTTTACCTACGGAGGCAAGGTTATCCATGTTGATCCGTGGAGCAAACTGTCTGATTACTCGAAGCTGCCCAAGGCAGACCTTATCGTGCTGACTCACGAACATCAAGATCACCTGGATGCCGATGCGTTGAGCAAGGTGCGGACGGACAAGACTGTTGTCGTCTTGCCGGAGATCTGTTCAAGCAAAGTTCAGGGTGGTCTGGTTATGCACAATGGAGATGTTAAGACAGTCGGCGACATCAAGATCGAAGCGGTACCGGCCTATAACCTCATGCACATGAGAGAACCAGGTAAACCCTTTCATCCAAAGGGGATAGGAAACGGTTACGTTTTCGCCTTTGGCAATAAGAGGGTCTATGTAGCAGGGGATACGGAAAACGTTCCTGAGATGAAAAACATGGGACCGATTGATATCGTTTTCCTGCCCATGAACCTTCCTTACACCATGACACCGGAAATGGTGGTCGATGCAGCCAAGATGATCAAGCCCAAGGTTCTTTATCCTTACCACACCGGCGAGACTGATATCTCCAAATTTACCGGGCTCATGAAAGACGTGGATGGGATAGAAGTCAGGGTTCGCGATATGAAATAGGGTCCATTTGTACTGCTTCAGGCAACTCAAGGACAAGAAGGTGTCGGTTCCTGATGGGACATGGTCCTGTTCTCCAAGAGCCGTTGTTCCACGGCCGTTTAGACTCGTTCAAGGCGACTAGACTTGGATCCAGGCTCACGTGACCGACCTGACCAATCGTAGGTACCAGGATTAAAAATGGGCGACGTTCAATCCGTCAGGATGTCGTTTCGCCCAATTATTGCTTGGGTTCCAAGAACTTCTCATGTCTTGGGCACATTGGCTTTGGCTTTTCTTGACAGAATAGCCCCTGAGATCGACAGCGCTATGTACAGTGCCGTAAGTACGGCAAATGTACCGATAAAGCGTAATGTCAGGGTGCCTATGATCCACGTCCAATTGTCTTTTAATATGACTATATTGGTTCGACCCTTCTCGTGGCTTGAGATGGTGATCGAATGCCACGGCCGGTCAAGATGGTCCTCAATATAGGTTGCATCACCTCTGTCCCAAAATTTTACATATTTTTCAGCCTTGAGGGCCAGTTTATAGAATTTGACTGCTTCATCATATTCCACGTCATAACTGTTTTCCAACCGGTCGTTTGCTGACACCACCGTTTTCCCACCAAGCATGACCGGTGCTCCAAGAAAATCTTCCGCACACAGGGCAGTCGTCCAAGAAATACTTAAAATGATGATCAACAGAATCAACTTTTTCATATCCCGTACTCCATACCCAACAAGCTAAACATTTTAAGCTGCATGGGCGTGTTTTCTGTGAGCTATCTGTGCTCTCCGGACACTCATGGACTCCCTATAGACGTACTCAAGGGGCAGTCCCATGCTAGACCTCGGCCGGCGTTTCGCCGTTAACTGAACATGGCTATGAACATCCCTGCCGCAGCAGCGGTCCCGATAACTCCCGCGAGATTTGGCCCCATCGCGTGCATTAACAGATAGTTTTTCTTGTCATATTCAAGAGCAACGTTCTGCGACACCCGGGCCGCCATGGGCACCGCCGAGACGCCGGCTGACCCAATGAGCGGATTGATTTTTTCTTTGACGAATAGGTTCATAACTTTCACGGTCAGGATGCCCCCGACAGTGCAGACACCAAAATCAACCAGACCCAAACCCATGATGAAAAGCGGCGCTGGGCTCAGGAATTTTTCCGCTTGCATGGTCGCTCCAACGGACACCCCCAGGAATATGGTCACGATGTTCATGAGCGCACCCTGAGCCGTTTCTGTCAGTCTGCTTACTACGCCGCTCTCAAGCATCAGGTTGCCCAGCATGAACATGCCCATGAGTGGAGCCACGGACGGGACGAGGAGGCAAATCACTGCACAGGATATGATCGGATAGAGAATTTTCTCCATCTTTGAGACCGGCCTTAACTGCCTCATGCGGATCCTGCGTTC
>JAPLJK010000071.1:0-105506 GCA_026388625.1 Deltaproteobacteria bacterium
CAAACCTTTCGAACTCAGACTTGGGAAGATGCCGCAGCACCTGATTCAAAATTGTGCTACAATGAGCCATGACTTGGACCTCCTTGGTTCTTTTCATATAGGAACTGTGGGAAAGAAGGTCCAAGTCATACAGGAAACTACCGCAGGTTGCCAGTCATTATGACCATTTCTCAAAATCATGTCCCAAAATCCGACTTGACCACCAAGGCCTGTGATAGAGCCGCTGGCCACCATCACTACAGACTCAACCGGACTTTTGTGGTACATGTTAGGATATTTTCAATGGTGTGGCTAAGATCCGCGACCGGCTAAGATGATACAAGGTTTCAAGAACAAGGAAACCGAAAGGCTTTTTCACCGGGAGCCTGCTTTCAGACTTCCTGCGGACATTCGAAGAGTAGCGTTTAGAAAGCTGAGAATGCTGCATCACGCTCGCGTTTTGAAGGATGTGGCTCTTCCGCCTGGTAACCGTCTTGAAGTGCTTATTGGAAAAAGACGAGGTCAGTACAGTATCCGCGTTAATGATCAGTGGAGAATTTGCTTTGTATGGGACAACGGCAATGCGTATGACGTGGAACTCGTTGATTATCACTAAGGGAGGCGCCGAAAATGACAGTCACCCAACTTGCCCCGCTTCATCCCGGTGAAGTTCTCCTGGAGGAATTCATTCGCCCTATGGCATTGACTCAAAAACAACTGGGCATGGATCTGGGCGTGAACCCTCGCAGGATTAACGAACTGGTTCGCGGGAAACGACGGGTTACTCCAGAAATGGCTTTGCGGCTTGCCCGATACTTTGGGACATCAGTACAATTTTGGGTCGGCCTCCAGGCGGATTACGATGTTGAGACGGCACAAGAGGAATGGGCTGACAAGATAGCGGTAGAAGTTAAAGAGAATCCTTTCGCTAGTGCCCTCGTAGGTTGAGATATCAGTTCGAAGCATCATCATTGCGAGCGTAGCTAAGAAATCTCAGTGGTGGAATCGGTAAGCGTCTGTTATTCCACATTGCGCTGCGCGACGGTCCGGGAGGTGTTCGCCACAACGTTGATCAGATCAGCCATCAAGGATTCGAGGCTGGTGACTCGGGATTCAAGCAGGGGGATATTCAATACGAGACCTCCTTGGGCCGGCAACTCGAGGTAGCCCTCCGACCAGGATCACTCTTCATGTCCCAATCATAACAGACCATTCGGGGTGGGACAGGTTCTTGGGTTTGTGATATTTCAAGACCTGGCCCTCGCTCCCACGCAATCGGCCGTACCTCAGTAAGGGAAGCACTAATTTCTTCCCACAGGAGAGGTATTTCCCTTGACAGAGGGCCTTTTAACGGGTGCCCCTACCTATTGCTCCATCCACTTGGGAAGCGGCGATCCAGTGGCGTCGGCGTAAAGCGTCTCAGGGGCAATATCAATGTCATCCGGCCATGTGAGTATTCCTAGTTCAGGATTGACGGAGAAACGACGAAACACATCCATGTCTTTGAGTCGCTCAAACACCCCGCCTCGATCTATGTATTTTGCGAAATCTACTACACCTGTGCAGCCATCCTCAAAAATAATCTCAACATGGTAGCCGCCTTTATAGGTCGCTGAAACAACATCCGGTGTCATCGAGAACCCCTTCTATGCCAATGGCGGGATTGCCCCCAATGGCTTAGTCTGGCCAGCATACTCCCAGTTTCTCAGCAATTCTTCTCGATGCTGAGAAGCCCATTCGACTACAAGGCCCAGCGCTCGGGGAGGAATTTGACCCTCTAGCACCCTGAGGGTCCGTATTTCAATTACAACTCCATCCTTGCCGTATCGAGCGTGAAAATGTGGAGGATTGTGGTCTTCGAAGTACATGGCGATGATAATCCCATAGAATCGGCTAATCTCCGGCATGTTTCATCCCCCACAAAATGCGATGGTTTCTCAGTGGCAACGGCCGTCCCTTGCCCCTTCCTTTAGCAGAAGGCACTCCCCGGTGGGCCATCATCCTACCACAATGGACACCGGGGTTCATCAGGGAGTTCGCATGTTCATGAAAAATCATGGTAGGCATGATGGGATTCGGAGTGAATCAGAACGAGTCTCAGACAGCGGCGGGAAAACTACGGCTGGCAGTATGAATCAGGTTGGTTGGAAGGACAGGTAGCACAGGCAGCGTGCCGGAGTCATTGCGAGGAACCATTGGGGCACGAAGCAATCTCAGCATAGTCCCTGCGCCTGATCCCGTCATCCCGGACCCCGATTCGGGATCCAGGCTGGTCACATACGCTACCAGGAAGTCTCGAAACCCATCATTAGCCTCTGAAATTATCAGAGCCGGTCGCACCTTGGATCCCCTGAAATCCGTAAACGGAAAGCCCAGCAGGACATTCTGATCTGTAACGCCCCCATAATTCGAACCGGACATTAAGTTCATGTATGAACAGATTCTTTTTCTCATGTCACAATCATAACAGACCACTCGATTTTCTCAAAGTTCTTGGGATAAACTCATATTTCAAGACGGCTCCCGGTATTACCCCAGATTCCTATGCGCCTACTTGTTCAGCAGTCGGAAGTAGTCTTGTCGGGAAATCCCGAGAGTTTCGATGATACCCTTTATAATTCAAATGTGAACTGCACTGCTGCTCCATGGAATCGTCTCTATTTGTGTCATCTTACCTTGGGCACCAGGAAAACGCACCTACAACCGAATATATAAATATTTGGCCCTTGCGGTCTACAGTTCTGCGTGACGTATAATCCTCGCTGGATTATAAAGAGTTATATCCAAATGCTTCTCGTAAAGGAAGAAATCTTTATCGGACGTGAAAATCGGTATCCCCATCCCTACGGCGACGGCGCAGATTAATAAATCGACCTGTGATCCCTGAATCCCGGATTTACGACAGGTGTTGTAGAACTCTGCCGCTCGTTCATAATCTTGTTGGGTAAGGGGCAGGTCTTCAAAGGCTTGCAGCTTTTCTTTCAGTGCGTCAAATTGGGCCTGATTGGAAATACCGGATAGCAACTCTTGTCGAATGGGTCCGATCAGCGATACTCGAACTTCACCAATCAGTTCATTCAGTTCGTGAACTAGGGATTGATCTCCCTTAGAAGTTGCGCCTGATCTTCTCAACGCTAAGGACCAGATGGAAGTGTCAACGAGTACTTTCACGGGCGTGATCTGGTTTTCTTATAGTCGTAATCCGGGTCGTAATCCACTTTTCCGAAGAGGGAAATAATTTGGACCTGCTTTCTTCTTTGAATGTACTCCTTAAGCGCTTCCGTAACGGCGGCTTTTTTTGTTCGGGCGCCTCCGATCTCTTGAGCCTCAATGATGAGTTTATCATCAATTGCAAGATTTGTGGCCATATTTCATCTCCACACAACAAGTAACACAGATGTTTGTGTAGCGTCAAGATATTTTAAAACAATCACAATTTATACTGCTTCTCAAAGTCTTTTCGGTTAACCTGGGAGCGCAGGCATCTTGCCTGCAAAAAATTCTGTAACCCCCACTGCAGGCTGGAAGCCTGCGCTCCCGGGTGACGGATGCTCAGAACCTGCCGCCAATCGGTAAAAACTTTGAGAACTGCTATAATGGACGTGTTTATTTCCAGAGTGTGAAATATTGGGGCTATAATCAGAACGAGTCTCAGGCAGTGGCGGGAAAACAACGGCTAGCAGAATGAAACAGGGTGGGTAGGACAAGTTCTTGGGTTTGTGATATTTCAAGACCCCCTGCTGCGTACTATGCAGCGAGATTGATACTCACACGCATACCGGCCCTCGTTGCAAGCGTGATAAGCATTTCGAGACTGAACTTTTCCCATTTGCCGTTCAGAAGATCCGAGACCCTCGACTGGCTGAGACCAAGAATGAGAGCAGCCTGTGCGTTGGGCAGACCTTTGCTCTTGACGAATTTTCTGAGGTCAATCATTAAATCGGAACGCATCTGCAGGATCACTGCTTCATCCTGGGGAAACCCGAGATCTACGAACACGTGTCCAGAAGAATTAACTGTTATTTTCTTCAATAGCCTGCCGTCCCAGTTGCTTGAATCTCTGACGAGCAAGATCAATATGTCTGTGAGCCGTTTTCCTTGCCTTTTTCTGGAAAGCATGGAGCACATATACGGCGTTTCTGATCTTGACGACATAAATCACTCGCCACTCACCGAGAACATGAATACGAATTTCACTCACACCTGGCCCGACCGAGTTCATTGGTTTCTAATCTCTGGATAACAGGCCTCTCTGAAGAAGATGGAGTTCAAAGCCGGCTGTGCATGTCTAGCCTCATCTGGAAAGTTCCGTAGATCGTCTAAGCTCGATCCCACGAAGCGCAGTGGTTTCAATTCGCTCGTCATGGAATGTTTCAGGGTTTCAATGATGTTGTCTTTTCGGACTTCGAATAACTTGATGGACTAATCTTGATTTCACCAGTGTCTACTGTGTCATTGGCGATCGTGAACATCACCTCACGCGATCAGATCAGCCATCAGGGATTCGAGGCTGGTGACTCGGGATTCAAGCAGGGGGATATTCAATGCGAGACCTCCTTGGGCCGGCAACTCGAGGGAACCCTCCGACCAGGATCACTCTTCATGTCCCAATCATAACAGACCATTCGATTTTCTCAAAGTTCTTGAGAGAAACTGATATTCCAGGACCCTGCATCCCAGTACTATTTGCAGCCCCACTCATGCCTGTGATATACAAGGAACGTCGGCACTTGACGGGGGTGAAGGAAGAGTGTGTCCTGAGAGTTTTGTTTGGCCTTTTTATGCCTCGCCGAAACAAAGGAGTTCATCATGCGAACGTATACTGCGGTTGTAGAAAGGTGCCGTGACACCGGGTTATATGTGGGCTATGTTCCTGGATTTCCTGGGGCGCATTCCCAAGCAGCAAACTTGGAGGTGCTGAGGATGAATCTCGAGGAAGTAATTCAAATGTTGTTGGAGGATGGAGAGCCTGTCCTGGAGGCTGACTTCATTGGAACGCAAACGGTATCGGTAGCCTAGCTGTGGGAAAATATCCCATCTTGAAGGCTGGGGAAGTGGCTGGAATCCTGGAGAAGCTGGGCTTTGTCGAGGTGCGGCAAAAAGGTTCCCACAAACAATTCCGGCATCCGGATGGACGCTCCACGACGTTACCATTCCATCAGGGTACGGACATATCCCCGATTCTCTTGAGACAAATTGCCAAAGATATAGGATTGACCGTGGCTGATCTTCTAGACCAGTTGTGAAACCTCATATTTCAGGACCTGGCCCCTGCTTTTTCGGCCCAATGAGGCATGGGGATTTCAATGGTTGTCATTATGGTGTCCTCGTGGACCGCTCTAGATGCTCGACATGCAACCCGCTTGAAAGCAGAGAAGCGACAAACTGATTGAGACTCACATTGTTCTGTCTTGCCTTTATTGACAGTTCCCTATGCAAATACTTAGGGATGCGCAGCACAAATTTACCACTAAAATTTTCCTCTTTTTCAGGTTCTGGAATAGTTACACCAGCCTCTAAATAGGCTGCTAGACGGTCCCGTTTTATTTCCTCCAATTTTTCCAGAGCCTCTAGGACCGTTTCTCCGTCAGCATGGACGGCATATTGTCCGAGAGTCGGGATACATACCGAGAACCCACCACCTAGGTCTTGGGATATTTCTTCAAGTTCGATTCGATAAGGCAACGTCATGAAATAATCAAGATTCTTGGTGCTCATCGTTTCTAACTTCCTCTATGATGTAAACAGCCTGAGCTAATAGTTTGAGATAAAAGCCTTTTACTCGCTGACCTCTGTTTACACAAATTGTGAAGTCTCCAAGAGGACCAAATCCTTCACAGCCAATTAGTCTGTTATGGTGCACCGTGACGTGTGACCCCGGTTTCTTCCTGTAGCCATCTGGCAAATACCTGACGAAAATCGCCTCCACTTGGTCAACAGGAGCATCCACTGGTGTATTATCACGCCAGGCCCGAAGTCGTTTATCGGTTTTGCCCATCAGGCACTAAGCTTAATGATACTACAGACAGTATCGTTTGACAACTTTTCTGGGAATTTGTTTCTTGAGGCCTTATGCCGAATCATAACAGACCATTTGGTTTTCTCAAAGTTCTTGCGTTTGTGATATTTCAAGACCCCAATACCGTTTCGTTCAAAACTATTTGACTATTTTTTCAAGATCCTTGATTTTAAGAGCGAGGTCAATGACCGGAATATTCTTGTACGTATCTTTGCCTTTCGGCCTCACGGCAACAATCATTACAGCTCGAAGTTCGTCTAGGAGGCTATAAATAACTCTATATTTCTTCGCTGCATGAACCCGAAAGAGGCCTTTCTGGCCAATTACCGGTGAATAACCGGAAGGGCGCGGGGATGTGCCGGGAGTTTTCTGATCTCTGCAGCTATGACAACTCCCGATGATGGAGCACTCTTGGTTATGCTTTTTAGATCACGCTCGGCGTGGGCCAAGATGTGAAGAGTGTAGGGCAAAGGAATCAAATGCCCAATTCTTTAGCGAATTCTTCAAACGGTCGTATCTCGCCGGTCTTCAGCGCCTCCTCTATAGCTTCAGCAGCGGCGCAGTAGTCTAAATAATCTTCCAGTTCTTCTTCCTTGGAGGAGACCTCACTTGTCCCCGGCTTTTCCAGTGCGGAGCCTTGAGACATGTTTTTTTCCTTTCTTTGCATGCAGGCCATGTACTATTTCAGACAGATGAAGGTCAAGAAGGTTTTGATTCAGCAGGTGAAGGGTATCCCATGCTCATGTCAGCTCGCAACCGCAAGCTTAATAAAGTACGAGATAATCACTCTATTCATGCCTCAACTCTTCTTGTACCCGTTCCGCTACAAAAATCTTCAGGAGCGACTGATAATGGACATCGCGTTTGTTCGCCAGAAGCTTCAGATTCTCGATCAACGTTTCTGGAAGACGGATAGAGATAGTTCGAGTGGATGGTTTCAGATTGGGCACGTTGACTTGTATGGCCTTGTCCCAGTCCACATATTCCGACGAGTCGTTTTGAGCCCAAAAGGACCTTTCTTCATCCTCCGAGCTAAAATTAGGTACTCTCCTGATTACTTTCTTTCTTGGCATCGTAATATATGCTCCGTTCTTTCTTGCTCATGCCTCTCGCTGATATCACCCGAATAAGACTGCCCCGTAACGTGAAAACTATGAAAAGTCCCCGACCCGCATCCGTCTGTCCAAGAACATAGTATCTGTGCTCACTAAGAGAGTGCTTCTTATCTTGGGCCATTATGAGCGGCTGGTTGAAAAAGACCTCTTCGCACTCGGTCCAGAAGACCCGGTGCGTGAACCAGTTCTTGTCTACGTTGGCGGCATCCCACTGGAAGCCTTTACATTCTCGTAGTTCTTCCACGTTTCGTTTGTTATGGAAACTTGTTATGTACGAGCGCTAAGAAAAATGACATTGCTCCTCTGTTAGCCGCCATCCTACCACAAAAAACACCGGAGTTCATCAGGGAGTTCGCATGTTCATGAAAAATCATTGTAGGCATGATGGGATTCGGAGTGAATCAGAACGAGTCACAGACAGCGGCGGGAAAACTACGGCTAGCAGGATGAAACAGGGTGGTTGAAAGGACAGAGGTAGCACCGGTCAGCGTGCCGGGGTCATTGCGTGTGGTCCCGTCATCCCGAACTTGATGCGGGATCCAGACGTCCTGGATCCAGACTTCCGCCGGAATGACGAGGAACCAGCACAGTTCATGGAGATATTTCAAGACCTGGCCCTTGCTCCCGCGAGAAATATCGGCACGGGTCAAGAACGGCACTAACGGGTTCGGGATGCAATCGACGGTACCTCAGTACGGGAAGCACTAATTTCTTCCCATAGCAGAGGTATTTCCCTTGACAGAGGGCCTTTTAATGGGTGACCCTGTTTCGCCGCTTCTGTTGTTGCCCTCAAGGGGAACAAGTGGTAAAAGTTATAGAGCAACGCCCCTGTTGGGAGCGGGATTTAGAGGACTGAATTATGTCATCAGCAACTATCGCCACCCTTGTCAAAATGATGGAAAGTTTACCTGAGACCACACAGGATGAGGTTGTAAGGCACTTGCGGGATTACCTTGACGACATCCAGGACGAGAAATCGTGGGATGAAAAGTTTGAGAGGTCTCAGGTTCAATTGGCGAGCAAAGCTCGTATGGCTAAACAAGAAATTTCATCAGGAATTGCCGACCCCCTGAACCATGACCTCCTATGAAATCCTACGTTTTGCCTTCCTTTTGGAACGCTTATAACAAGCTGGGTGAGACAGTCCAAGGGCACGCCAGAAGAGCATATCGTCTGTGGGGAGAGAACCCTTTCCACCCCTCCTTGCATTTCAAGTGTATCAACACGGCAGAAAACATTTGGTCGATTCGTATTGGCCGCGGATACAGAGCCCTCGGCGTTTGGGAAGCAGACACGGTTACTTGGTTTTGGATTGGTAACCACCATGATTATGACCGGTTCATCTCGCAATAATTTTGATAGGTTGTGTCCGCCCATAATCTTACGTAATTGCGAGTAGCAATGCTCCCGTCATCCCGAACCCCGATCCGGGATCCAGGATTTCTTGATCCAGGCTTCCGCCGGCCTTTCATCGTTACACGTGTGGAGCTGATTGGTACATGGGTTTTTGTGGATTGGTGATATAGCCGACTACAAATTTTTTGCCTAGAATTGACAGCGCAGACTCTATCTTGTGGAGTTGTGATTGATGACGAGGGTTCAGTAAGCGGCCAACTTCCTTTTCATCACAATTAAGATGTATTGCCAATTCCGCCTTGCTCATCTTCAAAGCATGCATTGAAGTGTAGAGCGCCGCCTTGGCGGACATTTGGCCTGATAGTGACACCGCATGTTGTCCCTTTTTGACACGGGAAGGTTTTGGAATTGAGAGGCCCATCACTATACGATTAGCAATCGCCTCTTCAAGACAGTCTGACGCCTCTTTTAGAGCCTCTTCTAAATTTTCGGCTTGAGTGATTGCCTCTGGAAAATCTTCGAATGTTACACCAAAACCGCCATCTTCTTCAGGCCCAAGTGTAGCGGGGTAGACAAAACTGTTCATTTTAGACCCCTACAGATCAGCCATCAGGGATTCGAGGCTGGTGACTCGGGATTCAAGCAGGGGGATATTCAATACGAGACCTCCCTCGTGTCAAATCTGGATCATTGTCACGTGTGAACAGATTCGTCTGCCCATAGCCCTAATCGTAGTTGCACTTCTTCGATGTTCAGCAGTATCAAAGGCTTCGGGATACTGGGTTCAGTGTCTTGATTCCATGCATTTCGGCCACCCCACATAATTTCTGGTCTGCACAGACAAAGATCCAGTCACTGTCAGCTATTAGAGTACAGGCTGCCAAATGCAAGGCATCGAAAGCCCTGAGGCCATGGGTTTTTCCATAACTCATAAGCAAACTTTCAGCTTCGTAAAGAGTAGCCTGGCTAATTGATTCAGTGTTGAAATGAACAGCCTGTTGAATAAACCCAAGAATAGACTCATGAAGTTGCTGTTCGTTGAGTTGCGCCATTCTGAATCTCCGCAAAACGGCACTGAGAAACTCAAGGCGAACTAGATCGAGCACCCAAACGGAGTTTGCACCACTGAGAATCAACTCCTTCACAATTTCCGAACCTTCCTCTTCGTGGAAAAGCTTTACCAACGCGGACGTATCGAGAAAAAGATTCATATTCTGTCATCTCTTAGCCGAACAATATCTTCCCCCAATGATCCCTTTATTCCTTCTAGTGCGTTTCTGACGCGAACGTGAGGGGGAAGCTCATCGATGGTTGGGTGAGACGAATCTCTTTTTTTGAGGCGCAAAATAAGATCATACACTATGGACAAATCCCTCTGAGACATGTCATTCATTTCGTCAACTATTCTTTCCTGCATTCTCATCTGTAACGCTCCCATAATTCGAACCGGACACTAAGTTCATGTATGAACAGATGCTTTTTCTCATGTCCCAATCATAACAGACCATTTGGTTTTCTCAAAGTTCTTGAGGGATAAAATGCTTCTCAAAGTGTTTTCGGTTTAGCTGGGAGCGCAGGCATCTTGCCTGCAAAACATTCTTCAGCCCCCAGTGCAGGCTGGAAGCCTGCGCTCCCGGGGGACGGATGCTCAGAACCTGCCGCCAATCGGTAAAAACTATGAGAACAGCTATAATGGACGTGTTTATTTCCAGAGTGTGAAATATTGGACGGTTTGAGGGGATGAGGTATCTGCTAGAGTTTTTGTGAGTTCCTCTTTGATAAATGCTGTGACTGCGAACCGATATGACGGATTATTTTCCCGAAACCATCTTTTTTAGTAATTTGACAACAATCGGTGGAGTACGGCCCAGGATCTGTTTTCGAAAATCATTGTCCTGGGATGACAATAAATGTCGCACCGCATTCAGATAGAACCCTGTCATACCACTAGAGAATTTAATATCCCTCCCTGTCATGGGACGAGGCAGTCGGGCTCTGTCAATGGCTTCATACCAGCACTCCGTTGCTATTTTATCCATGTTTCGCCTGCTGGTCACATGTTCCTGTTCTACCGCAAGTTTTTTCCACTTGTCCCTGTACATTGCTTCGAGCCCCTCGGACCACGCTTCATAGGTGTTTTCCACAACAATACCGGCTTCTAGGTCCGTGTCCACGTACGGCGGAGCGTTACTGTAGACTGAAGGATGCCCGAACCCCCCATATTCGAGCATTTTTACATCCGATTTGCCGTTGATGAAGTCGAGGGTATCCTGGTCAGCATTTGTTTCCAACGGGGCTATCCCGATCATTGGAGGAAGCGCAGCCAGAATTTGATGGTAATGCCAGAAGGAAACATAACCGAACGATATTAATCTTTCTGTTCCAATCCTCTGATCCTGAATTGGTGTTCCAAAACAGTACACAGGCAGTTCATGCTTGTTCGAGAAATCAGCAACCGCAGTCAGAACAGGCTCACGGGATGTTGTAAGAGCCAAGCGATCGCTTTGTGTGATGATTATTCCTTTGGGGACGGTGGGAGATCTGATTTCGGATGAAAACTCGTACGCATTTGGACAAATTACAGTCTTTTCAGAAATCGGGGTCGATATAACCGCTTGGAGGAGTTTTAGTAGGCGAGCTGACGTGACTGCGAGGACACGACAATTTTGGAGTGCTTGTTGAATGACTTCATTGTGCAGCATGTCGGCTGGCGGAATGTACGATGGACTTCCAATCAAAAAGTCATCCAGATCGTAGAGATAGTTGTTGTCTATTATCGTGGCAAGATGTTTTAGGAGTCTGGGATCACTGATACGTTGGAGCCAGACCACGTCAAAACAAAAATCTTCAGGCACATCGAAAAGCGTATGATTTGTTATGAAATAATCATCTATTAACCCCTGTTTTTTCAGGTTGAGTAAAGGCATTTCCAGGCGCATTCCGCGCAGAAAGGCCCTGTCGCTGGTAACGCAGAGCACTTTAGGTCTTAAAAGACCTTTAAGCATTGTCCAACCTTTCCAGACCACCTCTGTCTGCCCATTGGTTTCTCGCCTCGCTTTGCTGTTCCAAGTACCATTCGTAAGTTTTCAGAAGACCTTGCCGCAACGAAATGGATGGATGCCAGCCTAGCGAGTTGAGGCGGGTCACATCCAGTAATTTCCGAGGTGTACCGTCGGGCATTTCTGGGTTGAACCGAATTTCACCCTCAAAGCCTATCACGTCCTTCATCATTTGAGCTAAATCCCCTATTGATATGTCCACTCCTGATCCTATATTGAGTGGCTCACCGGAATCATAATTCTCCAAGATGAAGACACATGCGTCTGCAAGATCATCCACGTGAAGGAATTCTCTCAAGGGTTTTCCTGTGCCCCATACGGCCAGGTACTCGGATCGAGCAAGTTTCGCCTCGTGTGTTTTTCGCATTAAGGCCGGAATGACGTGAGAATTCTCAAGGTCAAAATTGTCGTTGGGTCCATAAAGATTGGTCGGCATGACGGAAACATAATTTGTATTGTATTGCCTGTTATATGACTGGGCCATGACTATTCCGGCTATCTTCGCTACGGCATATGGTTTGTTGGTCGTTTCCAAGTAGCCGCTTAACAGATATTCTTCCTTAATGGGTTGTGGCGCTTCTCTGGGATAGATACATGAACTCCCTAAAAAAATGAGCTTTTTTACCCCCACTACAAATGAAGCATGGATGACGTTGGTCTGAATCATGAGGTTGTTGTAAATGAATTCTGCCGGATAGGTATTGTTGGCATGAATTCCGCCGACCTTAGCGGCGGCTAGGAAGACGCAATCCGGTTTCAGTCGATCCAATAGTTGCAGCGTACTCTCTTGATCCGTCAGGTCCGTACGGAGTGTCGGTAACACAAGAGGATAGCCCCCTAGGCGCAGCCTTCTGCAAATAGCTGAACCCACCATGCCCGAGTGACCAGCGACGTATACTGTTGGTTTCAACATCACCTGCTCAATCTCATTGAAGTCTTGACCTTGCTGATTTCGAACCAAATGGCGACTTTTTTCTGGCCTTCATGATTATTTCTTGATACTAAAGAAATTTCTAACTCTAAGCGGGGTAGTTTTTCATGACGGACGAGTCTTACGAAAAATATCGGCAGGATCGCCGATTATATTGGGACAGAATGGCGGTCATGCAGGACCAGTTTAAGGCTGCAGCCTTCTACCGAAGGCGTCTTATTGAAATTTACAGATCGGCAATTCCCCCAGGTAAGCGTGTCATAGAAATCGGTTGCGGTAAAGGAGATTTGCTGGCCGCGCTAGACCCATCGTTTGGCGTTGGACTTGATTTCTCCGGGTCGATGATAAAAAAGGCACAAAGCAACTATCCCGAGTTACGTTTTATTGTATCTGACGCCCATGAAATCAAGACGGATGACAAATTCGACTATGTAATTATGTCTGATTTGCTCAATGATTTGTGGGACGTTCAGGAGGTTCTTGAAAAAATTCAACTTTTGACCAATCCTAGCAGTCGCATCATCGTCAACTTCTACAGCCGGGTTTGGCAACCACCTTTGACATTAGTTCGCTGGCTCGGATTGGCAAAACCGGTTCTGCAACTGAATTGGCTCACTGTAGAGGATGTATCCGCGTTGCTCGAACTGACCAACTATGAGCCTATCCACAAATGGCAGGAGATCCTTTTGCCTATAGCCATTCCGGCACTGAGTCATTTGAGTAATCGGTACCTTGTCAAGGTCTGGCCATTTAGAGCCTTTGCTCTGACTAATTTCCTGGTAGCTCGACCAATCAAGTTCGGCGTTTCCGCTTCTCAAGAAAAACCATTGGTGTCAGTAATAATTCCTGCGCGTAATGAAGAAGGGAATATTCCCACCATACTAAAGCGTGTTCCTGAAATGGGCGCCGGTACTGAATTAGTCTTTGTTGAGGGGCATTCCCAAGACAACACCTACTCAGCTATAGAAAAAGCCATCCAAGAGAATCTAAACCGCCGATGCAAGCTTTCTCGACAGCAGGGGAAAGGCAAGGGTGATGCCGTCCGGTTCGGATTCGAATTGGCTGAAGGTTCTGTATTGATGATTCTTGATGCTGATCTCACTGTGCCGCCTGAGAGCCTTCCCAGATTTTACGATGCCCTTGTATCCGGGAAGGGAGAGTTTATAAATGGGGTACGGTTGGTTTATCCGATGGAAGACCGGGCCATGCGATTCCTGAATATCCTTGGAAACAGATTTTTTAGTTTAGCGTTTTCGTGGCTGCTTGGTCAGCCAATCAAGGATACGTTGTGCGGCACAAAGGTTCTTTTCCGGGACGATTACAACCGTATCGCGGAGAACCGTCAGTATTTTGGAGATTTCGATCCGTTCGGAGATTTTGATCTGATTTTCGGGGCAGCGAAACAGAATCTTAAAATAGTTGACCTTCCTGTAAGATACAGGGAGCGGACTTATGGTTCGACCAACATTCAACGATGGACTCATGGTCTGCTACTGTTGAAAATGGTTGCATTTGCTTGCCGAAAATTGAAATTCATCTGAAGCTTGGAAAACGATTTTTTTTGAAACTATTCTATGCAGCCATTCTGACCAGAGGGTACAGTGATCCGATGGAATTGTTGAAAAAAATTTTCGCTCACCCTCTAACGAGGGGCTTGAATATCGATGATGCTAATACGTCTGCGTTACGCTTAAACATCATTCAAGAAAAGGGTTTATTACGTAGGATATATGAGGACTGGTACAGCACTCTTCAGCAACAGATCCCCAATTGCGAAGGATTGGTTCTGGAGTTGGGCTCCGGTGCAGGATTTCTGACGGATTTTTTGCCAGAGCTAGTAACTTCAGACATCCTTCTTGTGCCAAACGTTCAAGTAGTTCTGGATGCTCATGAGTTGCCGTTTGCCACAGCGAGTTTGAGCACGATTGTCATGGTTGACGTATTGCACCATCTACGCAATGTTCGGCGTTTTTTTCATGAGGCAGCCCGTTGTGTAAAAGGGGGAGGAAGAATAATAATGATTGAACCCTGGGTTACTTCCTGGTCGCGATTTGTTTATGGCAGATTGCATCATGAACCATTCTCGCCGGAGTGCCCCGACTGGACATTTGATTCGGGCGGCGTCCTTTCAGGTGCCAATTTGGCCCTACCCTGGATCATTTTTGAGCGGGACTTACAGGACTTCGAGCGCTCCTTTCCAATGTGGACAGTCAAGACGATTGAGCTGGAAAAGCCTTTCATGTATCTGTTGTCTGGAGGGGTATCTCTGAGAGCATTGTTTCCCAAGGGCGTTTTTGATGGTATTCGCTTTATAGAAAGACTTATGAGACCCTGGTTGCACCGGCTTGCAATGTTTGCTTTGATTGTTCTGGTCAGAGAAAGGTGAAACGAGGAGATGGATCTTTTCACCGAAATTCATCAGTATGCCTAACCCGCCCCATCTTGAGGATCCGGATTTGAATTTCCTGAGCAAGCTCATCAGGTATCCCATCAGTGGGCAGCTTTACCGGCACCGATTTCAAATGGTTTTGGATTTGTGTGAGACTCCTTGTGAAAATGTACTTGAAATCGGTTATGGAGCAGGTATGTTAGCAAACGTACTGGCGCCCACATTGTCCTCAATATTTAGCATTGGATATTCATCAAGAAGTTGAAATAGTTGAGCAAACATTGTGAGAACAAGGACTAACGAACGTTGCCTGCAAAATAGGTGATGCGTGACCTCCTTGGGCCGGTAACTCGAGGGAGCCCTCCGACCAGGATCACTCTTCATGTCCCAATCATAACAGACAGTCCGGATTTCTCATAGTTCCTGGTGTTGCTGTGAAAGTCTATTTGCAGAGGATGAAATTGGGGGAGAAACTGATATGCCAGGACCTGACAGGCACCCTACGTGTGGTCCAGCCATCCCGAACCTGCCTGTGCGTCGCACGCAGACAGGCGTGATTCGGGATCCAAGCTTCCGCTGGATTGAAGCGGAACCAGCACAGCTAATGGAGATATTTCGGACCTAGCCCTCGCTCCCACGAGAAATATCGGCACGGGTCAAGAGCGGCACTAATGGGCTCGGGATGCAATCGGCCGTACCTCAGTAAGGGAAGCACTAATTTCTTCCTACAGGAGAGGAGAGTGACGTAGACCAGTTACTTCATTATATGTGAAAACTGCAATGTGGGATGAGTCGCCGATGATTTGCCTACGTATCAATTGAGTCCCTACCAAAATTCTTGAAAAATGGCGAGGAAATTGTCATCAAGAATGTCAATCAGAATTTTGAAGTAAATGTCTCTGAAAACATGCCTTTTAAAACCGACAAACCTGCATTGAAAAGCCATTTGATTTCATCAAATGATCTCACACTTAAAAGTATACTTATCTGTCTTGTTAATGTATAGAATTCCTTATACGCCTTTTTATATCTTTGAAGTATCTCCTTTTCTGTAAAACCCGGATATTCAAAAAAAACTTTCCCACCGTAAAATCCAATATCAATATTTTTTGAAGTATCAATCAGAAATTTCCCATTTTTCTCAACCATTCTCCATAATTCAGTATTGACAAACGGCACTGCCATGCAGAAATTGGCAATGTGAAAACCAGAGTTTTTTGCATATTCCAGCGTTCTTTCAAAAGCATCCCTGGTTTCACCGGGAAGTCCGATAATAAAAAAACCATAAACAACAAATCCCATTTTTCGCGACTTTATTACTACTTCGGACAATGCATGAAGATTCAATTGTTTTTTGTGAATTTTCAGAACATTCTCGTCTGCTGATTCCACTCCGAAAGCAAGTTTGTAGACACCCGCCTTCCTGAATTTTATAAGTATTTCGTCATCAATGTTTTCAATCCGTATTCCGGACTGCAGATTGATGACAAGATCGTATTTTCTTTTAATTAATCCGTCAAGTATGTCATTCAGTCTTTTTTTGTTCTGGGCAAAATTGTCATCAAGAATGTCAATCTGCCTTATCTTGTGTTTTTCAACAAGAAAATCTATCTCATTGAGTACATTTTCCGCTGACCGCAAAGTAGTCTTGTTTCCGAAGATATCTTTGCTGCAGAAAGTACAACTGAATGTGCATCCTCTGCTCGTAATCATTGCAGCAGACGGAGACTTTCTGCTTCTTGTTCTGTATTTCCGGAAATCAGGCAGCAGATGATACGCAGGAAAAGGAATTTCATCTAGATTCTTGATTCTTTCCGTCGGATTAACAATTAGCCTACTGTCGCTAAACCATGCAAGACCCGGTACTGATTCATCAAAAGGATATTTCCCTTTTTTAATATTCTGCATAATTTTCAATACAGCATACTCCCCTTCGCCTTTTATCAGGGCATCGCAATTAATGTCTTTCAGAAACAATTCCGGATCAATAACACTCGGCGCAGGACCTCCTGCAAGAAAAAACGTGTTTTTTTTCAGGTTCTTGAGCATCCCGCATAATTTACGAACGCTACTGTAAACAAAAGAATTTACATAAAAACCAATTATTTTTGGATCCCATGTTATTTCTGAAGCAATTTCTTCAGGCGAAAGTCCCAACAGGTTGGCGTCGATAATACTGCATGTAAATTTTTCTTTTTCAAGCATTGATGCAATGTAAGCAAGACCAATTGGAGGTTCGACTGTTGCCTCGTTCATGCCCGATGCACACGGGTTGGGATTTATCAACACTATATCCATAGACATAAAATTCCTTTCTAAGGAGCCTTTTCCAAAAGTCGTTGAGCCTTGACTGGTAGCTCTTGGCCCAAAACTCTTTTGGGGTAATTTTGGCATCGTCTATTGACTCTGCTCAGCACTACTGGCCGATCCCAACAGTTCATTGCGAGTGACAGTGCTCGTAGTGGCGCAGGCATTCAGTAAGCGGTGAAAGGACTCATCTGGCCAAAAGCGACGGTTGAACCGATAGCATACCTCCGAAAGGTATCTCTGGAAATGTTTATCGGAGACCCCACGGTGAGGACCATATACGACCGCTTTCGCGTTGGTGATAAACCTATGGGTCCAGGGCAACAGTTTCATGGAGTCTTTGGGATCCCGTAGGATCGCACGGTAGTGGATGACTCCCAGTTTCTTGGCTACGGAGCGACAGCTGCTCCATCCGTCTGATCTGATGGAGGTGATCAACACCTTCATTGCATCTGCCGGAAGGGTCAGTCTCCTGAGCAGGCCCTCAATGGTGTCAGCCCCGATGCTTCCCTGGCTACAAAGGCATGAGCGAAACATGGGTCTTCATCCCCTGATGAATTTACCCAGGTTGAGACTGCGACAATGACCGCGCTCTTTCTTTCTGAGCCACACCCAGGTTTTCCGGATGTCACCGCCATCTACCGGGTCATGACAAAATTCGCCTCGATGGACTACCAAGCGGCGCGGAATGTGAGTATGACGAATATCAGGACGCCACCGCATTCACCCTCAGAGCTACGGGAAGATCGAGATCCCGTTGTCTTTGGAAGAGGCGCCCGGCGAATCGTCTCCATTATACCAGATACGTGAAGCATTACAACAACTTTCGGTTGCACAGTTCCATAGGCCACACGCCTGCGGATTCATATCCCAAAGGAATCAAGGTATCAGATCAGGACATGGCAAGAATCAATATCACGTGACACAACTTCCACGGAGAGTAGAACTACACCATCGCGGCGCAGAGCCCCTGAAACTGAGGCGGTGTTTTCCTGACAGGCCCTTAGTGTTGCCGAGATATTTCTTGTGCTACCTCTGAGATAGCTTTTACGACGGACTCCGCTGAACTCCATTTCGGTTTCCAGCCTAGGTTATTAATTTTCGAAAGCTCATAAGAAAACTTGGGTATATCCCCTACCCATCCCCTTTCCCCGCCTAAGTAAACGATCTGTGCGTCGGGTGACATTTTCTTGATGACGTTTTCCGCAATGAATTTGACTGTAACCCCAGCATCCGGTGCGCCAATATTGAAATAATTTAGTTTGTCTTCAGAATGCTCCCTTATAAAAAGCATCGCATCTATAAGATCTCTGACATGGAGATAGGCCTTTTGTTGATTACCATCTCCTAATACATCCAGTCTTTTCGGATTGGCCTTTAATTTTCTAACTAGATCATGTATGACTCCGTGAGTTGCGGGTGTTCCCACGACGTTGGGAAATCTGAATATGTATGCTTTTTGGAGAAATGAATCTACTGCTGCGCTGATGACAGCTTCTGATGCTAACTTCATGGCCCCATAATTTGAAATAGGAAATAGTGGGCCAATATCCTCATGCATGGCCCCACTATGTTCACCGTACACAGCAGAACTTGAAGCAAACAAGATCACCGCTATTTGAAACTCCTTCATGATCCTAATCGTATTGAAGGTCGTCATGAAAGTGTCTCTCAGATCAATTCCAGGGTCTGTAGTCCCCGCCATGATGTCTGAGTTCGCTGCGAGGTGCCATACTTCGTCAAATAAGCCAAGGGACGTGAGTCTTTTCATCGTGTCCAAAAATGATTCAAAATCTGACAAATCGACGTGGTGAAAACTGAATTGGTTCGAACCTATTAACTCGGCTAGATTTGCCAAGCTACCTTTACGTAAATTATCTAATCCCACGACACGATACTTCTTTTTCACCAACTGTCGCGCTAGGTTAGTTCCAATGAATCCGGCAACGCCACTTATCAAAACTCTACGCATTTATCAGTAACCCTAGTGACCGCATCCTGCTGTTGTACTGGTGCTAATTCTAATAAAGAATTCTTTTGTAGACTACAATGCCGAATTTGGACTCGAAGTCTTCTTTATAGTAATTCCGATCATGTTCCATCTTTTCGAGTATAGACAGAGAAACCCAGTTCGCATAGACAGGCGGCTTTTTTTGATGTTCTGCGTCAAGGGTCAATACATGAAAAAATGTTTGATGGTTCATCCTATTCCACTCCCGATCCGCGTCCTTCTCGTCGTACGGCTGTCGCAAAAAGACAACCCTGTCATGCCCGTTTAACATTTCTACGGCCGCATAAAAGTCCATCGTATTTTGGTTGACGACTTCGGTATCAACTGCAACGAAGACCGCACTATTACCATCCGCTTGTTTGTTGTGGAGGAAATTTAACAGTTTTCTAATCTCATCTTTCTTGTCCGAGGCACGGTCATATTTCGAGACCCAGCGTGACACTGTATGGATAGCTGTTTTCCTAGGGAAACCAAAAGCGTGAGAAATCACGATTACCCACTGAAAACAGCACATCAGACCAATTGAGACAACCAGTACTCTCGTTTGAACAAAACTGACAATAAATAAAAATAATGTCATGATTGATGGGAGGAGAGGAAGCAAGTACCGAGGCGACTCATTTATGTTAAGGCTAAAGACTGTTAGTACTCCTATTACGTGCAAAGCAGCAAGCACGCTAAGAACCCGAAGTCGCCGGTTTACACTACAGCCTAATATTTCTTGCACTATTAACATCTTCAATGTCAGAAAAAGGATGATGACCAGGATCATAGAAATAAAAATTTCAGCAATAAACAAACTAGATTGCAATTGTCTGAACCAAAACTCCATTTTATTGAAATAGGAATCTATCTTACCGTAATAGAGGGCAATCTCAGACGAAGCGGCCAGTCTTGCGAAGGCGAATAATTGGCGGAAGTTGAACAAGTACCAACTAACGGTCCCTATTGTCAACATAACACCAAACGTGAGAATAAATTTATTATTCCAAACCGGTTTCGAAGATGATGGCTTGGATCTAAATTTCGCTTGAGCGATGAAGTCATACGCGATCAATATCCCTGGCCCAAGGCTATAAATAGGTGACGAAAGTTTTGCCAGCATCGCAAGGTTCGTTGCCAACAACAAATGAGTAATAATTGCCATGGAACTCATTTTGTATGATACCGCGGACAATCGCCATATATATGTTACAGCGCATAATTGCATAGTTTCCACAAGGTACTCATGGCCCATGCCAACAAACAATGGAGCCGAACACACTATTAAAGGGGCTAGTAGAGCCTTGTAAGGCCTATCTGGAAAGAACTCCCGACCAATGTCGTACGAAAACCAGAGGGTAAGTACCTGAAAAAAGATAATCGATAGTAGGAGTCCAAATTCCATTGATCCGAATATTTGGCCGAATGGTACAAAAAATTGCCCGAACCAAACAATGCCTGGCGCTTTCGCTCCCAGTGCCATGAGCATTTGTTTAGGCCACGCTAACGGATTGTTAGTAAGACACCACCACAGCCTCACAGTGGTTTCTCCGTAAAAGGCTTGGTCCCACAGCCACAGGGAATTGTCCATATAAATCCAATAGATATTCGGGATCACTAGACTCAAAATGATTAATATTGGTAGCACGTTAGGAGTGCGCAATGTATGCAACAGCATTGGTCTCTTCTCCAGTGTTACGTTCCTTAAGTTAGGTATGTTATACTGCAAGCACTTTTCCGGTATATGTCCACCTGAGCACTTCGGCTGTAGCGTTGCTGGGTCCGGTGCCCACCAAACCACATCCTCAGGACAGATTCCTCTTGATAATCAACTCGAACTTGATAGACTTCCTAGCCATGACATACTGACATACCTCCATGGCCATGTCCTATACCACTCTTACTCAACTTTCGCACATGGCTGAAAGTAGCTAATAGAGCCACCTTGGCCACACCATGGTTTTCTCAAAAAATAAGAGGAACCATCGTTCACAGTATGTCCAGGACAGGTAACCACCTCGGATGTGATACAAACTGCATGCATCAATATGGAATATTTACCTTGGGGCGTTGGTTTGTGGCTCCAAAGTTGGGATTTCTTGTCGAAGGTTCTCCTTGCCGCAGTTTTTGTCAGATTCTGCTTTAATGGTATAGTTCAGCAAAATTAGCATGGCTCAACCTAAGGATTATACAGGAGGTTCGTTACACTCTGTAACTGCGAAAGTTTAAACTCTTACTTGAGGAACGAAACAACTAGTTCAAAGGCAAACCAGCTTTTAAGAAATGACCTGTACAATTACGGGGTCTTCGATTTCTTGTTCCTGGTGGTTGCAGCTTGAAGTAAATCTTTTGTTGGACCACACGCAATTGTCCCTGTATGTTTTGATTTCCAAAATGATACGATCCGGCAATATCAATCTAAGTATTGGAAGTGCCTTTTTCGGCAGAATCATCCTCAACAAATACTTCCACATCAAAAAACATATTTTCCCAGTTTCCATTATCGAAATAGACAATAAGGCGGCCAAAGACTCTAGTAAGTCAGGAAGTGAAGATGCTATTTGTAACTGTATGAATTTGTTTTGAATCATTCCACTGGCAGTCCTGAGTTGTTGTGAGTTGATCGAGGATTTTGATTCACTTGTGAAATTATAATCAAATAAGACTTTTTCAATCATTCCTGGCTTGAAAAACCTCAACCAAGTGCCCCACAATGCAAAATCCTCGCATTTTCTTGACATCACATCTTCGGGGTAGCCACCTAGGAGCATAAAAATGTCCTTCTTGGCAACTATACTACCGTGAGGAAAGGGACAGCCGATCTCAACAAAAAACTTCAGTATTCCATGCCAGGTTCCCTGCCTAATGTGATCCTCCGAAATTCCTCTTGTCAAATCGTTAACAGCCATACCCGTTCCTACAATTGTAAGGTCTGAGTCGTCCTCAAACCATTTCATTTGTTCCTTTATTTTTCCGGGCCTCCATGAGTCATCTGCGTCTATACGAGCTATAAAAGGGTAACAGGCATTGAGCAATCCTGAATTCAAAGCATGGGTCAAACCGTAGTTTCTATGAGGACGATACCATTTTATTGCTGAATCTGAATACAAAGGTGCCTCATCCAAAAATTTACGCACTTCGAAAGGACTACCGTCAACAATTATTACTTCGAAGGCGGCTGGATACTCTTGGCTCAAAACAGAGTCAAGCGCGAAATACAACTTTTCCAACGAGTTCCGGGACGATGTCCTTAACAATAAGGGTAATAATACCGATATGCTTAAATCTTCTATCAACATTAGCTTAGATTACCGTGCATGGAATCATGTTTGTCATACATTTCATCTATGAAAGTTCTTGTCGATTCTAGCAACTGGATGTCATGACCTTCAAACGGACCACGAGACCCAAAATTGAACCCTGACAACTGAATCTCAAAAAACGACTTTGGAATATTTTTTAACATTGAAGCTATTTCCAGACGCACAATTTTTTCAGCATCTTCCCACAAACGAGGATATTTTTTGCAGGGAGAGTTCCCGTCTCCAGTAATTCTGAACTCCGCCAAAGTGTCTCCAATAGAAAAGAAAATAAACTTTTTCTTCAACAACCTTATGAGAAAATCCCAGTCCTCTAAATACGCTAAGTTCTCATTGAATAATATTTTGGACTCTCTGACTTTCGAGTACCTTATGCAGTAACCGTTGATAGGTATGAAGTTTTCAATTAGCAAACAGGCTGCAGGCAACGGCGAATACCCCTTCTCAATTATTGAGTTTCCAGAACATCGATTTGACGCAAAACAAATGACATCAGCCTCGGATATGGTAATCGCCTGAGACATTGTCTTAGAAAAGATCGGGTAATATATATCATCATCATCGAGGAACGACAGCATTCCAAATTCTTTGTCTGACTCATACAGTGCGTTGAGTGCCACATTTATGGGGTAGCCTCTGTTCTTACTAAGGTCTGGCGCATGAAGAATCTTATGTTCACAATTGGTATGTCTGATAGTGTCATAAACTTGTGATAGAGCCTCGTTATCTCCGTGGACCACTATCATTGCCATCATTCGAGGAGACTGGATTTCTATCGATTTAACCGCTTCAAGTAACAGATTCAAGCGATTCCCCTGAGTTCTAATTATTACAATACCCCTCTTGTTTGAGAACTCCGTGGGGATCAGAAAGTCAAATGGCAACGCTGCTCGATCGCGATCAGGCTTTGACAGTGGTTTTGTGTTCGTTTTCTCGATAGCCCCCAAATCTGTTCTGTATGTCATGTCTACAAAATTATCAAAATATGTCCGCAAGAATTTTTGGGCAATTAGATTCTGTTTATGGCGCATTCCGAAAGACTGTGTTTTTGTATGCCACCTGTAATAATACAAATATTCAGGTATAAACAGTATGGGTTCTTTAGTAGCGATCCTTATCGCCATACAATAATCCTGGATACCTGACCAATTCTCGTCAAACAGCCCATAGTCGTGAAAAACATCTTTCCTAATAGCTTTTAAATGACCAGCTATCATTCCCTCACTGAAAAGCAGAGCTGGCCTATGATTGCGCAGTCTGTACCGCCTGATTGCTCCTCTTTCGTCAACATCAACCATACAGCTTGATATGTATCTGCATCTGGGGAATCGATTGACATAGGATGCCAGAACAGTAGTAGCGTTTGGTGTTATCAAGTCATCACAGTCCAAGAATAGTAGCCACTCGTTCGTTGAAGCTCGAATACCTTGGTTCAGACGGGTAGAAAGATTTTGTAAATTCTCTCCATCAGACAGGATCGTGACTGCTGGACGCAACGTTTCCGATATCACACCATTTAACGTGTCGTGCGAGTACCTGTTATCGTCGTTAACCAAGATCCATTCTACAGAGTAGTTCGGAGAAAAATCAATTAAGCCCTTGATCGACGTAGCACATTCTCGAAGATATTCGTAATGATTATAAAAACTTGTGATTACAGAAAACGAACAAGGACTCTTACTTTTGGAAATTGATTCGCTTACAGTTACCATGTCGATTTGCTTTTGAATTTCCTTTAGAGGAGCCACGAGACGTGCCTCTATAGGGCTCCACACGACGTTTTCAAGATTCGTGTTCTCGGAGATATATTGCCTCAACAGCGAATTAATGTATTTTTGGAAAGGCTCTTCCATATATTTTATATAATAGTCTCTGGCTTTCATGACCCACATCTGATAGGTCTCGTCGTCGAGTGCCATTCCGGGTGTCGTAGGGACTAATCTATTGCCATAATATCCAAGATTTAGGCAACCAGACGAAATCAGGGTCTTACATATTGCTTCATGACGTTCTGGAGTCTCTTTGTCTGGTGAGGTCTCAGGCCAGCTTAATCCGTTTAAAGTCGTAATTTTTTTTGAACCTAGCTGATTTAGTTGCCGCTTTGCGAGTAAGAAGTGCTTAGATAAAAGGTCAGCTTTGAGCAATTCCTTCTCCCTGGCATGTTTCATCATCCGAAGGAGTGCAATCGGCCCATGCCTGACCAGTATCGGAGTCCCTTTTTTGACGGACCGCAGGAATCGTTTCGAATCACTTGACGCCAAATTGAGGGCCCACGAGATCAGTTGAAGCGTTGTGCGAAGTAGCGATCGAAGATCAAGAATCCAGTATTGCCACATCGAGAACTTCCTTACATTTAAATTTAAGATAAGAAAAGAAAAGGTTGGAACGGCCTCTTCGTCACATAATCCATGCTAAAAATATTGTCTGAGTCTGAATACTAATAAGCACCAGAAAGATTTCTCCGGTCGAGATCTCTTGGGACAACAGGCTAACTTAACACCAATTTCCTGGCCACGAAATGGAATCCCATGCCTGGGTTAGTGACAGCATTCCAATCCATAGGGCCATTCCCCACGCCGCGAACAAAGTCCTGGGACAAGAACTGATGATCATAGACAAATCTTAGGCCATGTTTCCCGAAGAACTCCTCCCACCATCCAAGAGGCTTGAGCGTGTGGTGATAAATCGCCCCAACGTGGGAATCGTCCTCTGGGAAGGTAGCGATAGATCCGATGAAAAGTCCATCTGTTGACAAGTGATCATAAACATTTTGTAGCACACAGGGCAAGTCTTCCTCAACAATATGTTCCATAAATTCCCACGCACTAATTACGTGAAATGTCAACTGTTCGTCACTATCTATGTCTCTTATAATAAACGGCTTGGTAATATCACATGTGAACAAATTGCAAGGCAATAATCTCCATTCTGCCCTCTGCCTCAAGTAGGAATAATCGCTACCCTCCAATCCAATGGAGAAATGGCCTCGTAGGATGAAATCCAGCACCAATCCACCTCCAGCACAACCGAGATCCAAATGTTTCAGCTTGCTTCCCATCAGTCGTTCACAGGCCGAGACAAATTGAGGGCGTCTAGTGTTGTCATTCATTGTGCCTCGAGGGTATTGGTGATCATGAGACTCAATTGCTAACGGGTTATTGGTTTCCAGCCTCACTCGGCATGCGGGAATCTGTCTGGATTTGGTCAACATCAATGCTAACAGTATGTCCCTATAATGCAACTCTAACATTTGGTGCAGATGTTCACAGTACCTTTCGGGACTTGATCGTCCTTGTTCTAAATTAGCGAAGCGGTGATCCAAATGTGCAGAAACTCGATATGCAATTTTATTGAACAACCAATCGGCCATTTTCTTTATGGGCCGTAAGAGAGTTTGTTTTATTTCAACAACTACGGTTTTGTTGTTTTTACCCATGGAAGAATCCTCTAGACAGAACAAGTTTTTCTACGGATATGCGTTCGTATCACTAGAGCTGGTTTCAAAAATCACAGCCACCTCTGTCTGTCCTCTTATTCTTGCGGTTCTTCCTTTAAGGAGAAAACAGCGTGATCCCTGTCTCTTGACCTCTGCCTGAGAGGATCACTAATCGCAACTCTTGTCGGTAATGAGTTGCTGAGGCTGCGTCTTGGGACGGCTTCGCCGTCCATCGTGGACCCTGTGATGCGCCAAGGTCTTCTGCCAGCGTCACTTCCGCGGGCGAGGCAGAGTCGATATGGCTTTCCAGTGGAATACCTTGACCATCGACCACCACCATCCAGTTCGTTGCTTGCCCCTTTTTGTCTTTCCGACTGCCTCGCCCCCTTTTTAGCAGGAGCCAAGCTCCCATCCATGAAGGCCTCACTCCAGTCCAGGACCCCTCTCCTTCGCAGACCGGTTCAATGGCAAGCGTTTTAGAGCTTCCTCAAAAGGCTGGAGCCACTATGAAGGTCGCAAGATTCAACTGATTGATAGTGAACAATGCCCGATACCATAAGACTCAAGAGATCCACCAATGGCTGAAGGCGAATAGCGACAGGATAGCGGTCCGTTTCCTGCCTTTCTATTCCCCGGACTGTATCCGATCAGGGGGGTGCCTGTCAAGCGTCCTGAAGAAGGTCGTCATGAAGCGCCTTCATTTGCTGGGACGGATGTGTTAGCCCCCCCGGTTTGGTACGAAAGGAGCCGAGTGCTCTCTGAAATGGTGCGCATAGGCGCGCCATATCGCGACTGTTTTTCGTTTTTTCTTGCGATAGTGAATCACTATGATATGCGCTCGTCCCATGAATCGGAACGAAGCGATAAATCTCTATCGATCAGGCGAGAAGCAGACAGTTGATGTGCTGGTGGATTTAGGTCGGCGCATCGAACAGTTTGAGGAAACTGTGGCGAGGAAATCGACAAACTCATCGAATTCCTCCAAGCCGCCATCGTCCGACGGATTTGTGAAGCCTCTGAAAAAGCGAAGGGCACAGGAGGGAGAAGCCAAGCTGAAGCCTGGTGGCCAAAAGGGTCACAAGGGAGTCACCCGAGAGCTTTTCCCACTCGATCAAGTGAGAGAGATTCTTCCCTTCTATCCTGAGAAATGCAAGAAGTGAGGTACACCAGTCCCAGATAATCCCATCCCTGAGATGTTTAACTCGAAGCCGATAAGGCACCAACAGTTCGAAATTCCGCGTGCGGACGGGGCAGATCTCGTGCCGTACCTGTACTACCTTCGGGAGAGCAACAAAGATCGATTCGATGCAGTCACGGATTCATTGAAGGCGGCTTTCCCGGGTTTCGAGGCGCTGAATTTTCCGCCTGTCGCCGCTGGCATGCTGGCGATGACGTGGAAAGACAGGGATTTCCACAAGCCCATCTACATGCACGAGCTTTCTGAAGGCACGCTGCGTTTCCTATGGCTCGTATCGCTGCTTCAAAGCCCCAACCTCTCCACAATAACCATGATCGATGAGCCGGAAGTCAGCCTGCATCCGGAACTGCTGAGTCTGCTGGCCGATTTCATGCGCGAAGCTTCGAAGCGGACCCAGTTGATCGTCGCCACCCATTCCGACCGTTTCATCCGTTTCTTGAAGCCGGAAGAGGTGGTTGTCATGGACATCAACGAGGAAGCGTGCGCAACAGCAACGTGGGCAGATTCGCTGGACCTTGACCAAATGGCTGGCCGATTACAGCCTCGATGAAGTGTGGCGGATGGGTCGCATGGGAGGACGGTCATGAAGGTCGCTCTTATCGTCGATGGAAAGACAGAGATAGCTTTCTTGCCGTTTCTCCGGCGTTTTCTTCAGTCACGGCTCCCCGATGCCATGCCCAAGATCGATCCGCTTCCGTACGACGGTCGGATTCCCACGGGGGACAAGCTCCGGCGGGTGGTGAGCGGCCTGTTAAGCGGTTCCCGAGCGGCAGATCACGTGACCGCGCTGACCGACGTTTATACCGGCACTCAGCCGCCAGAATTTTGAGATGCCGCGGACGCCAAAGCGAAAATGCGGCAATGGGTCGGCGTAGAACCGAGATTCCACCCGCATGCAGCCCAATACGATTTCGAGGCTTGGTTGCTGCCCTATTGGCCTTCAATTCAAAAGCTGGCGGGCCATAACCGGGCTTGCCCGGCGGGCGCTCCTTGCGCGAGCAACTCGTCTATTGCCTGCAGGAACAGCGTCTTTTTTTCGACCTGCCGTGCTCCACTCAAGAGCAAGGCCCGGCCCCCAGGAGGGCTCTCCATCCAAATAGCGATTTCTCGAAACGCCGCCCGCCGCCACATAGTGGAAGATCAGGGAAACGCCCACCCACCAAGGGTTGTACTGGCGGAGGATTGCGAACAGTTCAGGAGTTGAGGCTATCATCGTGAGACCACCACACCATGAATTGTTGCTTAGTGTAAGTACACTAAAATGCAATTGGTGTACATTTTTCTGCCTTTCGTATCAATGCTGCCGGTGTCGGTGCAGCCCACTCATCGTTATGTCATCCTTTATTATCGCGCTTGATTTCTAGAAATTTGTCATAAGCAGCCCTTTTCTTCACACCAGACCTCTTACAGGCTTCATCGGCCAATCTTTTTCCGGTGTAACCTTCCTCGAGAAGGGTTTTCACGGCCGTTTCGATCTGAATGTCGGATTTTGGTTGGGAACTCCCTCGGACCACAACGGTGATCTCGCCCCTAACGGAATCACGTTCCTGCAGCGTTTGAAGAATTTCGCTCGCCGTTCCGGAGAGTACTTCTTCGTGAATCTTTGTGAGTTCTCTCACCAGCACCAACGGTCTGGGGCCGAGGATTACCGCCATCTCCTTCAAAGTGCCGACGATTCGTTTGGGAGACTCGAAGAAAACTGATGTTCGTTCCTCCGTGGTCAGCCTCTCAAAGAAAATTCGTCGAGACCCTTCTTGCTTTGGCACAAATCCAAGGTAGACAAATGAGGAACAGTCCGTTCCACTTACAGAAAGAGCCGCCATAATTGAGGAAGGCCCAGGAATGGGCACCACGCGAATTCCGGCTTCAAGCGCGGCTCTGACCAAACGATGCCCCGGGTCGGAGATCGCTGGCGTTCCGGCATCGCTGATCAGTGCAATGTTCTGTCCCTTTTGAATTCGTTCCAATAGAAGATAAGTCTTGCTTCGTTCAGTGAAGCGATGGAGGCTCACCAGACTCTTGGCAATGTTCCATCGTTGAAGCAGTATTCGACTCTTCCGGGTGTCCTCACTAGCGATGAGATCTACACTACGCAGCGTCTCAATGGCGCGCAGGGTAATATCCTCGAGATTGCCTATGGGAGTGGCAACTACGAACAGGACTCCAACCTGACCAAGATGCCGTGATTTCTGCATTGGGACACGTTAAAATGTTGATTGGAATGCGCCTAATTCTCTTTTACTTCTCCAGATTTCTCACTCGCTGGATCGTTGTACAGAGGAGATCGCCTATACGCTTCCACACCGGTCAACAAGAGTACTCTCAGCACTGCGGTTACCGGTATTGCCACCAGCATTCCCACAAATCCGAACAAGTTTGCCCCGACGATGAGAGCGAGGATGTAGACAACCGGGTGAAGCCCGATGGCCTTTCCGACAATTCTGGGAGTCAAGACGTAGCCTTCCAACAACTGAACCATGGCGATCCATGCCCACACATAAGCAACGTGTACAAGATCCCCGTACTTGGCCAGGGCCATGGCCGAACCAACAACAATGGCAACCATGGTCCCCATGTAAGGAATGATCCACAAGATTCCACAACTGATCCCCAGGACAATAGCCAGGTCGATTCCTATCAAGGTGAAACCTATGCTGTACAGAACTCCGAGAATGGCCGCTATGGTCAGTTGTCCCCTGACAAAAGCCGCCAGGACACGGTCAATTTCTCTCAGTCTGTCCATGACTGGCTCCCTGGTGTACATCGGTATAAGATCTGTAATTTCATCTCTAAAAGATCCAAATGAGACTAGAAGATAATAGGCTATTACAGGAACGAGCAAAGTGTGCAGAATCGCAGACAAAATGCCGAAGGTGGATTTGAAAATGGATGACACAATTCGGCCCGCCGGATCAGCCAGACTTGGGATCAATTGCCTCGCTTTCTCGATAATTACGGGCGTAACCTCGCCCCAGTCAGTGGGAATCCTCAGGTCGATCTTGTCCGCAATGTTAAAAGCCACGTCACGTAATTCCGTTACATACCTGGGAACCTTGGCGGCAAAATCATAAATCTCTCCAAATATTGCCGGTATCAGGACCGTAAAAATCCCTGCCACCAGCAACAAGCCTGAGAAAAGGATAAACATGACCGAGAGTTGACGTCGGATGCCGCGCGTTTCCAGGGTACTAACCACTGGGTCCAGTATGTAAGCGATGAAGAAGGCTACCATCACCATGGTAGTCACGGACTCCAGTGCTCTCATCAACCACACCAGTATGGCGAAAAAAGCCACAGCAGCACCGATTCTCATGAGGGTTCGCTTCGCCGTCGGCGTCATGTCCAAGACCTCCGAAAGTAGGCAACTATTCAAATCGAGCGAAATTATCCAAAATCCTCATTGCCGCTGCTCTTAAGGATAGCAGCAAATCAACCGGGACACCAAAATTAATGTAACCTCACAACGTTTCTGACTTTGTATGTCTTTGCCCAACCAGATATACCCGTAATGAAGCAGATCCCAAGGCAGGACCAAGCAAACACATCTCCAAAAGAGCCATAGAAAGAATCTGCTCCGGTTGATGATGGGACCTGCACGGTCAGAACACCCTTTTCTTGCAACGGTATACGACCCAATAACCTGCCTGCCGGGTCAAAGGCAGCACTAATACCTGTGTTTGCAGCGCGAACGAGTGGGACTCGATTCTCAACACTTCGAAATCCCGACATGGCCAAGTGTTGGTAGGGCGCCCCAGTGTCTCTAAACCACCCGTCGTTCGTGATATTGATGAGCATTCGTGCGCCATTCCTGACAGCCAGACGCGCCAAATCCGGGAAAATAGCTTCGTAACATATCAATACACTGAAAGGAGGACAGCCTTGAATCCGCATAACAGTCATCTTGTCTCCGGGGGAATAGTCAGCCTCACGCGCGGCAATTCCCGGGCCTAGCGGTAGGAGCCACGTCAGCGGCATGTATTCGCCGAAAGGGACCAAATGAATCTTGTCATATCGGTAGCGAAGGGAAGATCCATCTACCAGGAAGGCGCTATTATAGTATTCGGTTCTTCCGCCCTTGCTCCGATAAGATGGGGCCCCGACCAGCATCGGGACATGGAGGTCCTGTGAGATGACTGCGGTTCTCCGCCACTCCGAATCACTGTCCCCAAAAAGAACCGGGACGCTCGTCTCAGGCCACACCAGAAGCTTGGCGCCCTCCTGGACAGCGATTCTACCAAGCTCTTCGTAGGTCTGGAATGTATGTTGTCGAGCCGTTTCTTCCCACTTAATTTCCTGGGGTATATTGCCTTGAAGTATGCTGAGGATGAAATGATTCTTGTCCGGAACCTCTGCGGGGAAAGCCTGTAACCTGACATACCCGTAGGCTATGGATGTGACTAAGGCAATTCCACAAGTTGCTGAAAAAAACCACGGGACTCGATTTTTTGCAATCGAGGCCCTCATAAGTTCCCACAGACCGGCGTTCACCAAAACTACGAGGAAAGAAATTCCATAAACCCCGGTAACGTCCGAGAGTTGGACCAGCAACAGCCTGCCGGACTGGGAATAGCCGATGAGGTCCCATGGAAATCCTGTGAAAATTGTTGTTCTGATATATTCGAGGCCGGTCCACAGAAAAGGGGCCATGACCGCAATCTTGAGGCCCTTTTTTGAAAAGCAGGCCAAGCCAAGTCCAAAAACCGCTGAGAATAGCGCCAGAGAAAGTATCATACCTACGAAGACCATTACGGCAGACAAACGTGCGAAATGGCCGTGCGTAATCAACGTCTCGTAAATCCAATTCACATCCACAACGAAAAAGGCTATCCCGAAAATCCCACCGTATGAGAAAGCCCGACCAAGACGATCTTCGCTCTGGAGTACCTGGAAAAGTGGGATGAGAGCTATCCAGGCAGCAAAATCCCAACCCGCAGGCGGAAAGGCAAGGGCTAGAAGGAAGCCTCCCGCTGCAGAGGAGGCAGAGGCGGCTAACATGGCGTTGGTTCTGACTGCGAGGCCTTGTCATCACCGGACGCCGGCGTTACCAAGACACGAGTGATCCGTTTGGGGTCAGCTCCATGAATGCACATGCGCAGGCCCTGAAAAAAAATTTCTTCTCCTTTCTTCGGCACCTTTCCAAGGAGATGAATTATGAGGCCGCCTAAAGTGTCGTACCCTCCCCTTGGAAGTATTACTCCAAAACGCTCTTCAAAATCGTCAAGGCCGGCTCTCGCATTCACCAGAACCGATCCTCCTTCCTCTTGCAGAAAGATCTCCTCCTCCGAGTCATATTCATCTCTGATTTCGCCAATGATTTCCTCTATTATGTCCTCAATTGTTACGATCCCGGAAGTTCCTCCGTATTCATCAACTATGACAGCCAAGTGGGAGTTTTTACTCCTGAGTTCATTAAGTAAGTCCCTAATTTTCTTAGTTTCCGGTACGAAGAAGGGTTCTCTGCAAATTTCCTCGATTCGTATGTCTCTCTTGTCGGAAAGCATCAAGGGAAGAAGATCCTTAGCATTAAGAATCCCTATGATGTGATCCACATCATTGTCGTAAACAGGGATTCGGGAATGACCGGATTCGATAATGGTGTTGAGAAGTTGTTCCAACAAGCATTCCCTGGACACGGCCACAATGCTGGTTCGTGGGATCATGATTTCGCGGGTCACAGTCTGTTTCAGATCAAATATCCCCTCGATCATTTCTCCTTCATCGCGATCGATCAGGCCCCTCTCTTCGCTCTCGTCAATGACTTGTTGGATTTCCTTTGGTCCGCGTTCCCGACCAATCTTGCGCCTTAACCAACTAGACAAAATGCCCTGACTTTCCGGTTGAGGTTCTTCCGAGGAAGCCGCCGCACCCTTGATAATATTTCACGATTTTCCGTCCGGAGCCATTCCACCCCCGTGTCGGAAACCCGTCAACAAAGGCTCTGATGGTTATTCAGATAGCAACCGGTAAATGAACTGTCAAGGGATTCAGCGAGTATGGCAATGAACAGGGATTATTCATCTACATGTCAATAAGTTGCATGTATGTTTAAAGATATAACCGCATCTTATGGTGGGACTAATCCTCGTAAACAGGCATAGGTTACATATATAACTTTATGTTTCTATATATTTTGATTGACAGACTAAAGAGCCCGTGTTAGCGAGCTTTCCGCTGGACATTTTATTCACTCCCTGTTTCAAGGAGGATGGTTTTGGTTTGCGTTTATCGTGTAGAAAGCCGTGTGTGGCTCTTAGTGGTTTCGTTTGTACTTCTCATCTCTACTCCCGGAGCATCCTGGGACGGTGTCGGAAGATCTACTTTCGGTGTTCCTTGGACTGTGGAACACAATGAGGCTGGTCCAAGATCCACCTTGAGTTCCGCTGAGGGGTTGGTTCCAAGAATAGGGAGTGGTTTCCAGTCATTAAATGATTATCTCATCAAAATTGCCTATGGTAGAACATTCGGCACATCTACGGATCTCGATTACGCCACTCTTGAACTAAGCAAGAGCGTTTCACGCCATCCCGTGGCTACTTCGTACGGGCCCACGGTCGGAGAACTACACCTCGCAGTGCTCGCTTCTTACGTGTTGTACTATGGAGGCACGATTGAACGTGTAAAAAGGCTCGACTTTCGAGACGGATTCGAAGTGGCGTGGCTGCCGAAAGGAAGATTCACTTTTCCTGGAGGGGTCATAGGAATGGTACCCTATGGCGAGTGTGGGGCAGGGATAGGCTACGTGTCGGAGACATACCGCAATTCAGGATCGAGGTTCAACTGGTCATTACTGGGCGGATTTGGGCTTGAGCGTCGTCTCAAGAGTCATGCCCTGATTGCGCTGGGCGTACAGTGGAGGCATCTGTCAAATGGAAACATGTGGGGCACCGGAGATGAACTTCATAATTCAAACTCCGGCACGGACATGATCCAAGGCCTGGCAACATTTCTGCATATTTTTTGAAATCGGTACTCCAAAGGCGTCCCACCAGTGTCGTAGAATTCACTCCCAGTTGTTTCAAAGCAAGGCTTAGAACTCGATGTCGTCGGGTGGAACGGCCAAACCATGGCCCGGAATAAATGGGATCGGAGCGACCGGATGCCCATGCACCCACCTGATTCCACAACGCAAGACCGTCTTCACTGGGGCCGCATGAAGATACTCGTCAGGGTTTCCCTGCTGGGCCTGGATTTCCAACATACTGGGAATTATCTTGATGCAATGCCCCTGACCCGGAATATAAGAGTAATAGGATCGTAACTCATCCGGGATTATCCCAGGATAACTCTCGATACTGCCGTGCTCGGTTTCAGGGGACTCTTCCAAATCGGTCTTGAGTTCTATAGTATCCCACAGGTTTTCCTTTGGATAAGACTCGGAGCAGAAGCCTCTTAAGGCTCGGTCGAATTCCACTTGGGTCCAAGGCTTTGTTTTGCCCAGGATCATAGTCAAATAACCAAAAAACTTACGGAAGCTGTTTTCGGTTTCAACAACAAGGCGTTTCCCCCCGTCTGAATACAAATAGATGGGAAGCCTTTCCTGTTCAGCCATTCGCTGGAATTCCGCCGGTCCATCGACTGTGTGATAGTTCCACCAGATATCAAAAAACTCTTCTCCATGTTCTCCCAGTTTAACCATGGTGACCACCAGCAATACGTCGTCGAACTTGACCAAGCCGGCCCGCCGGAGTACTTGGAAATCCAGTCCGGACTTGTCCAGAGAGGCCAACGGTCGTATGAAAAATCCAACTTCGGCAGGTTCCGCCAAAGCTGACGAAAGCATGGCGTGCAAACTTTCACCTGGGATTAATCGAACACTGTCCGGATTTACCAACATCATAACCCTCATCCTATAATTTTATTTTTAACAAAAAAATTGTCTGTGGTCCAGATCAATTTCCCTCCGTAGTCCAAACTAAACCATAGTAAAAGCCCTTGACCCTAACCACAAGAATTGATAAATAAATCACAGGGCGAGGTGTTCAACAATGGAAAATGAGAGGACTCTATGCCTCTTGTGTGCATGGAGACAGGCCTGTAACAAGAAGTTTTCGATGGTTGGCGCTGCTGCGAAACGCTGTCCTGATTACGTTAGAGATCTGACTCTCGGAAGACCGGCAGAGGACAACGAGGAAGATAAAAAGGATGGAAGCTGAGATTTAGGGGGGCCATGGGTGCAAACCGCATGAAAGAGATTATTAGAAATCTCGTTCGGGATGCGTTGACGCGTGTCTTAGAACCAACACAACAGGAGTTCCTTGAGCTGGAAGCTCAAAGCATGGAAGTTTCGCGGAGTAAGGACGAACGTTTTGGTGATTATTCTACGAATGTAGCCCTTGTACTGGCAGGCCCTTTAGGCCTGAAACCCCGTGATCTGGCGGAAAGGATCACGCAGAATTTATGGGAAGACCCCGATCTGCTCTCCGGTTTTCAAATAGCCGGTCCCGGCTTCATCAATTTCTCTCTGGCTCCCGCGGTATGGAACAATAACCTGCACACAATTCATGGGCAAAAGGAAGCTTACGGGAGTGCATCCAAAAAAACAGGGCTCAGAGTACTCCTGGAATTCGTGAGCGCAAACCCCACTGGGCCTCTCCACGTGGGACATGGACGGGGCGCGGCCGTGGGAGACTCTCTGGCTCGCCTCCTCAAGACGTGCGGCTACGATGTCGATACCGAGTATTATGTTAATGACTCGGGAAACCAGATGAAAATTCTCGGACGATCTCTGATTCTCAGATATCGAGAGATGCTAGGCGATCCCATCGAATTTCCGGAGGATCACTACCGAGGCGGGTACATGGTGGACTTGGCCCGTGAACTCCTGGGAACAGAGCTGGGCTCAGTGCTCGAACATTCGTCTGAACAGGATGTTTTGGAACAGGCGTCCGCATACGCAGGTGACAGAATTCTTGAGGGAATTCGCCAAGATCTTAACTATTTCGGTGTGACCTATGACTGTTACTTCCGCGAAAACCAACTTCACCAGACTGGAGCCATCTCGACCACGCTGGACCAACTTCGTCTGAAAGGAAAAACTGAGCTTCACGAAGGCGCCATTTGGTTCACCATGGACGACCAAAAAGATGAAAAAGATAGAGTATTGGTCCGAGCCTCGGGGGAGCCGACGTATTTTGCCGCGGATGCCGCGTACCATCTGGATAAATTGCAGAGGGGCTATGGGATGCTCATCGACGTTTGGGGCTCAGACCATCATGGCTATGTTCCTCGTGTGAGAGCGGCGGTGCAGGCCCTGGACTATCCTGCCGATGTACTCAAAGTCCTGCTTGTTCAATTCGTGAACCTCATCAAAGACGGGCGCAAGATTTCCATGTCCACAAGATCCGGTGAGTTTGTCACGCTCCGGGAGGTTCTTCAAGAAGTGGGGCCGGACGCCGCCAGGTTCTTTTTTCTCACAAAAAGGTGTGACAGCCACCTCGATTTCGACTTGGACTTGGCTAAAAGACAGTCAAAAGACAATCCTGTCTATTACGTTCAATATGCGCACGCCCGCGTATCAGCCATATTTAGAATTGCCGGAGAGAGAGGCATTGACGTCGACATGACCGACCCTGACCTCACGGCATTGTCTCTCACTGAAGAAAAGAGGATAATGAAGTATCTTGCGGACTTTCCGGATATGCTCGCAGAAGCTGCCGAAGTATTGGAACCCCATCGGGTGACATTCTATCTTATGGGGCTTGCTGAACTTTTTCACGCCTACTATCACGACAACAGGGTGCTGACAGAGGATGCAACTGTAAAGAAAGCACGACTATTCCTCGTTGAGGCGGTGCGACAAGTCATAGCCAATGGCCTTCGTATACTCGGTGTATCCGCCCCTAGTCGAATGTGAAATACACAATGGGACTCGGACGACTTTTGCCGAAGAAGTGGCAGCCCAATTTCCGAAAACGGTCAATACGGCGTTCTGTAAACGAAGACAGTGCTCCCAAGAACGGTTGGCTGGTTTTGGCAGTGGGGGCTTCAGTAATTGTGATGATAGGACTGGTCATCGCCGATGTACGACTGATTCGAGACCCCGCCATGGCAGGCAAAATATTCCAACGATCTGTTTCGTCCGAGCCAAGAACATCCATGAAGGCGCAGCCTTTACGATCTGCTCCGGGTTCCGATGAAACCTCCTGCTACGTTCCTCCAGAGGTAACTTTTTACACCAAACTTTCTGCCCAGGATGAATCAAGCGGGGACGCGCGGGATGCAGCCTCGGAAAAATATCATGAGACAGATGTGGATCCGGGGAAGAAGCAGAGTGTGAAGGGATTCGAGGCCGAAAAGAAGCGTGTCGCAAGCAGCGACCGAGTCGCTTCATATAACATCTCAGACTATACCTCGTCAGGGAAATCAAATTTACCTGAGCCTGAAAAGGGTGCAAGAACTTATGCTGTTCAAGTAGGGGCCTTTACGCATCCGGCCATTGCCCAGGAATGGGCACTCAAGTGGAAGGCGCGAGGATACGACGTGGCTCTCAAACCGGTCGCACGGCCTAGAACAGGCGTGATTTACAGATTGTACCTGGGTAACTTCTTGTCTGAAAAGAAAGCAGACGAACTGGTTAACCATCTCAAATCGAAAGAGGGCATCAGCGCATTTCCTGTGGTACTGAGAAACTGATCCAGTAGACGGGACATTGCAATTCCATCGCTCTTATTTTCTCCACTTAGTTTTCCGCAATTCTCCATGTTGTGAAAATGCGCAATAAACAGTAATGTATCCGCAAAGTGGGCCTGCTGAGAAACATGTAGGTCTACACAACAATGGAGCTTGGTTCCTGCTGAACGTACCTATTGAAAGCAAGTCTGTCGACAAGATAATGCAGTGTACCGACAAGTTTGGTTGGCCTTTTGCAATCGAAGAGTGTGGCAAGGAGCGCCGGGAAGAAATAATCGAGATGTACGAAATTTTTTCTCCCAAGCCGATAGCCCAGGGACTGCCACCGCTGGATGATGCCGAAAGACTCGCTTGGATAGACAAACTTCTTGTTTGCGGCAGGAATTTTCTGGCGTGGCAGGAAGGGAGAGTGGTAGGGCACGCATCATTAGTTGCTGATTTTGATAGGCAGGACGCGGAATACATAATATTTGTGGACCAGCCGTATCGTAATAGAGGCTTGGGATCCGAACTAAGCGCTCTTGCAGTAGAGACCGCTCGGAAGTTGGGCTTGCAAAGCCTTTGGCTAACTGTGGAGTCTTACAACTTTAGAGCCATAAGAGTGTACAGAAAAGTGGGGTTCCAATTTTGCGATGAATGTGAGCGGGAGCGGGTCATGATCCTTCGCCTTTGACAAGCGGTTTCGCAGAGCTGGGGAGCACTTGTTGGAATCAGTTTATCGAGGTGGTTGTTGGCTTTAAGAGTGGGGATTGTTCGAGACAACAGGTATCTCGATCACAAGCCGGGGCTAGTCCATCCAGAAAGCCCAAATCGCCTCAGAAGCATTTACCGTGCGCTGGATACGGATTTTCCGGATTGCCTTTATACTGGCTATAACAGATTTAAGATAATCCATTAATAAGCGGAGCGGGGATTATGGAAAGACCTCTAAAATGCAATATTTTTCTTGATTATTCCGTCTTTTTATTGGTGCGCTTACTCGAAATCATTCTCATTGTGCTGCCTGAAAAAATGGCTATGGCCTTTGGGCGTATGATGGGCAGGCTTATCTACGTTCTCTTTCCGGACCGCAGGAAAGCTGCTGTAGAGAATCTCACTATGGCCTTTGGGCGGGAGCGATCCCCCAGATGGATCATCCAGACCGCCCGGAAAAGTTTTGAACACCTGGGGCTTCTGACAGTGGAATTCTTTCGAATACGCCGCTGGACCCAGCAAGAAATTGCTGACAGAATTATTATTGAGGGGCGGCTGCCCTATAACCTGATCATGCTTCCGGGTCATCACGGAGTTTGTCTGCTGGCGTCGCACTTCGGATGCTTCGAGATCAGCGCTGTGACCGCTAAATTCTTGGGCATAAAGACTAATGTGATAGTGACAGGCCTCAAGAATCCTTTTCTATCGAGGTATTTCTTCAGTCGTGCGGGACGAGCCAACGAGGACACAGGATTAAAAATTGTTCCCCATAAAGGAATTGTGAAAGATATGATTCGTGCCTTGCAAGAGGGAGAAACGGTAGGTTTCCTTGCGGATCAGCGAGGTGACGCCGAGAGAGGGATCTTTGTGGATTTCTTCGGATCACCTGCTCCGGCAAATGAGATTTTCGCCAGATTGGCCATCGACGGTGAGGCACGCGTGATGCCTTTCTGCACCTATCGTAGAGATGATGGACGATATCATAGTATTTTCGGAGAGGAGGTAAGAATTCAGTTGACGGGAGATCAACACACAGATCTCAAGGCCGTCAGTCAGCAGTTTCACAATATATTCGAACAATGGTTGCGCATGAAGCCTGAGCAAGGCTTCTGGCTCCAGCGCAAGTGGAGGCGCAAACCGTCTAGGCGACACGCTCAAAACGCTACTCCCGAGTCGGCTATTCCCAGTCTCAAAACCAAGTTCTGAGAGGGCGGTTCAAAGCTGTACTCCGTGGACCGGAAGTAGCATCCTGCCTTCAATTCCCAGCCGTGCCTCGCCCTTATTTCTCACGAAGTTCTCTGGTGGGCCTTGGTGGGAACCTTCAACCGTTTCTTTTTCGATGGGTCTTTCACCACTTTTTTCAACTTGTTGGGCTTTCCTATGGTAATATTTTTTTTCTCCACCTTTGTCGGTTCCTCGATCTCGACGGGGGGTTCTTTTCTTGTAACAGGCTCAGAGACTGTATCGTTGGGCTTCGCTGCAAACTGAGTCAACATTTCCCTGAAATCAACGGCTAGCCTTTCCAGGACGCTGCCCAGGCGAGGCAACATCAGAGCCTCCTTTAGTTGATTCAGAGTGTCAGGGACAATCCCCCGTGCCACCAGTGGAGAACACGCGCAATCTTCCTTTCCAACTGAATAATAGCCGACTGCATATGAGTTAGAGACGCAGTCTCCCCACAGGAACACAGAAATGGCCACAACAATTATAATGGCTCGCATCGGAATTCTCCTGTTTAGAATAGGATAGTTTTATTATATTGAAATTGTGATAAAAATCAAGAGGTTCTTTGCTTAGTTGCATCATTGGAACATTCATAGTATCTTAACAGATTACTCGATTTGAGAAACATTAACGAAATTGAGGAGCTTTTCATGGGTGAAAATTTATTGCCCAAAATTTATGATCCATCGGAGATCGAGACTAAGTGGTACAATTTCTGGCTCGAAAAGAAAATGTTTAGGGCCAATGACGAGAAAACCGGCAAGGAATATTCAATAGTAATCCCCCCTCCGAATGTAACCGGATCTCTCCACATGGGGCATGCTCTGAACAACACTCTACAGGATATCCTTGTCCGATATCACCGTATGAACGGCTACAATACGCTATGGATGCCCGGAATGGACCACGCGGGAATTGCTACTCAGAATGTGGTGGAGCGACAATTGGCTCAGGATGGCTTGCATAGGGAAGATCTCGGACGAGAAAAATTTATTGAGCGAGTTTGGGCTTGGAAAGAGCAATCCGGAGGGACGATCATTAACCAGCTCAAGAGGTTGGGCTGTTCGTGTGATTGGGACCGAGAGCGATTTACCATGGATGAGGGCCTGTCACGGGCTGTGCGTGAGGTGTTTGTCAGGCTGTACGAAGAGGGACTCATTTACAAGGGCGACTATATTGTCAACTGGTGTCCCCGTTGTCACACCGCTCTGTCGGACCTTGAAGTTGAACACGAGGATGCTTCGGGGAATCTATGGTATGTACGCTATGATGTATATGGCTCCGACGAATCATTAATTGTGGCTACCACGAGGCCGGAGACTATGTTGGGCGATACTGCTGTGGCGGTAAATCCCGATGACGGACGATATTGCCGCCTGATAGGAAAATCCGCTGTCTTACCGCTGGTCGGCCGAATGCTTAGTATCATAGGCGATCCCATAGTGGACCCTGAGTTTGGAACAGGAGCCCTGAAGGTTACTCCATCCCATGATCTCACTGACTTCGAGCTTTCAATCAGGCACAACTTGGAACGCATCACCATAATGGACAACCACGGCCGCATTAACGAAAACGGCATCCACTTCAGGGGAATGGAAAGATATGAGTGCCGAACGGCTATTGTGAAGGAACTCGATCAAAAGGGGTTTCTGGTCAAAACAGAGCCCTACGTAGTCGGCTTGGGGCGGTGTTATCGTTGCAAGGATGTAGTTGAACCGCTGATTTCGAAACAATGGTTCGTCAAAGTAGCGCCTCTAGCCGAAGAGGCACTTCGAGCGGTTCAGAGGGGCTCTACACGGATTGTGCCTGAGCATTGGACAAAGACGTATTACGAGTGGATGAACAATATCCGTGACTGGTGCGTGTCACGTCAGATCTGGTGGGGGCATCGCATCCCAGCCTGGACTTGTGAGCATTGCGATAAGATGATCGTGGCCCGTGAAGTGCCTTCCCATTGCTCTGCGTGCGGGGGGCAAAGCCTTACGAGAGAAACAGACGTCTTGGATACATGGTTTTCGTCGGCACTCTGGCCTTTTTCCACAATGGGATGGCCGAAATTCACACCTCTACTGGGAACTTTTTACCCCACGACTTGCCTCGTAACCGGATTCGACATCCTCTTTTTTTGGGTAGCTCGAATGATGATGATGGGCCTGAAGTTCATGAACGATGTCCCCTTTAGAGACGTATACATTCATGCGCTGGTCAGGGACGAGCAAGGGAAAAAGATGAGTAAATCATTAGGAAACGTTATCGATCCACTGGTCGTGATGGACCATTACGGCGCAGATGCGTTTCGATTCACTTTGGCGGCCCTTGCAGCACAAGGAAGGGACATAAGATTATCCGAGAGCCGAATTGAGGGATACCGAAATTTCATGAACAAAATTTGGAACGCGGCCCGGTTCGCTCTGCCTTATCTCGACGGGGGAACACCGGAATCGTCGGCAGACCTACCCGAGGACCTTTCCCTTCCGGAACGCTGGATACTGTCGAGACTCAACAGGACCGTCGAAGACGTGCGAGAGGCTTTGAACACCTATAGGTTCAATGATGCGGCACAAACACTATACCAGTTTACCTGGCATGAATTCTGCGACTGGTACATAGAAGAGTCCAAGATTCCATTGGCCGAAGGCGATTCCATAGGCTCCCGACGCTCACGCCTCGTTTTAAGGCATGTCTTGGATTCGCTCATGCGCCTGCTACACCCTTTTGTGCCGTTCATCACTGAAGAAGTGGCTTCAAAGCTATCAGTAGGTCAAGACACAATTATTGCCGGACCGTTTCCCAATGCTGACAAATCACGGATCGATGAGGATGCAGAGCGGAGAATGGGAATCCTGATGGATCTGGTTACTTCTGTGCGTAACATCCGGGCTGAAATGAATCTATCCCCAGCCCTGCTTCTATCCGTGACAGTTGTCTGTCACACGGATGAAGAAATGGCCCTCGTTGAAGGGGCCGGCAACATTGTGCGTTCTTTAGCCAGAATCGGACAACTAACGTTGGTCGGACCATCCGACGGCGTGGAAGTGCCTCGCATGTCGGCCACTGCGGTGGTAGCGAATATGCGGGTCATGGTGCCTTTGGCAGGGCTTGTAGACCCAGACGCGGAAATTGCCAGGCTTGAGAAGGAATTGGCCAAGATCGAAAAGGAGTTCAACATTGTAGAAAAGAAGCTGTCGAACGATAACTTTCTGTCCAAGGCCAGTCCTGAGGCAATTCAAAAGCAACAAGACAGGCACGTGGAACTATCCGGAAAATTGGGAGGTCTCCGAGCGGGGTTGGAAAAGATGCGCGCATTCAAGCAGACTTGAACCCCATTACAGGTAACTCAAGGGTCAGCATGATAATAAAACTGACAGTACTGCCGGATGCGGAATCTACACAGGATGTTGCACGTCAAATGGCGATTTCCGGAGCGCCGGAAGGTACAGCCGTCATGGCGCTTCAACAGCGACGGGGTAGAGGACGGTTCGGCCATTCATGGATTTCCCCTCCAGGCAAGAACGTGGCCCTGTCCCTGGTTCTTCGGCCTGGCTTGGTCCCGGGGGAAGCGGTTCTCTTAGGGCTCCTCGTAGCGGTCGCTGTGGCCAACGTCGTAGAGCAGTGCGGAGTCTCGGAAGTCGGGCTGAAGTGGCCTAATGACGTGTTGGTGGGGGACGGAAAGGTGGCAGGAATTCTTTCAGATGCCAGTCTTGAGGACGGGATAATCCAATACGTCATCGTCGGTGTAGGATTAAATGTAAACGCAGAGCAGTCTGATTTTCCAATGAATTTTGCAATTCAGGCCACATCTCTGCTTATATGTACCGGCAAGCAATGGGATGTCGAGGAAACGGCTCGAAGCTTACTATATGAGGTGGGCCTGCTGTATCAACGAGTTCACAGAGAAGGAAGCGAAATTATTCCAGGTTTATGGGAACAACGCTGGGCGCATCGAGGAAGAATCATGGTTCACAATGGAGTAATTGGAGTTGCTCAAGCACTTGCTCCCGATGGCGCCTTGATCTTGAAGAGTTCTGACGGTCGTCTTACACGCATTGTGTCGGGAGAGGTTTTCGCACAGGGGTCCTGAACTGACAATTCCAGAAGCATCCAACGAATCGAAGACAACTGATCGAGAGGGAAAAACGCTATGAGTGTAGCGAGGTCGATTTGCACCATGCGAGGAGGAGTTCTCGTGACGGTGATCTTGTCTTGTGTTGCGGTAAGCGTCCTCAGCGTAGTCCTCAGCGTATTTCCAAAGGTGGAGAAATTATTGACTACCGCCGCGGGGAAGTACGACGCAATATTTCCCGAGATAACCATACATAACGGCCACGCGTCCATTCGAGAACGGCAACCGCATTTTCTTGAAGATTTTGGCGAGAACGAACTTGTTTGGGTAATTGATACCCGGGACGGATCGCAAAACGAAGCAGCCAACTACCTGAAGGGGGCGAAATCTGGAGCCGTTCTAACCGGGGGAACCGTAATAATCAAAAACGACGGGGAAATCAGAATTATTTCTCTCAAGGATGTGCCGGACATGGTTCTGAATTCTGAAAACATAAAGTCCACTATCGAGGAACTCCTGCCTCAACTGACACGTTGGGGTATAATCGTGATTGCGATCTATTTTACGATGGTAAAGACGATTCAAGCTATTGTTCTGGCCTTGATACCATATTGGGGAGCACGGTACTATTCCGTGCCAATGACGTATGCGGAGGCTGTGAAGATTGCTGTCGTCGGAATGATACCCCCGGTATTGCTGGACTTTGTTAACGATTTGTTCGGCGCCGGAATTTCCACAAGTGTTTTTGTGTATTTCATATCGTATGTTGCAGTAATGGTCGTCGCTTCCATGAATCTGTTTCGGGACTCGCGGTTGGCTGATGACCAGAGTATTGGAATTCATCCCTCTTGAGGAGGGTATTATGGAATTTTTCCTGTGCGTACTCGGCATGGTCATGGTGATTGAAGGTCTACCGTATTTTGGGATGCCTGAAAGAATGAAGGCATTCATGATGTTGATCCAACAACAGGGCGATTCGACGCTTAGGATTTTGGGGGCGGCGTTGATGCTTTTCGGACTTTTGATCCTCTTCTTTGCACGCAACGGACTCATTTCAGGGTAAGAATCAGGAATTTAGTGCGTTGATCCGCTGTCTGTGTCTCGCTGATTTTTTCTGTTGTCGGGAAGGAAATGAATTTCTCAGAAGTGAGCCAACACAAACAGGACGACTCCGATGACAGAACTCGTATTCCGAAAACATTCAGACTTGACGAATATCAGTACACCCTTCCCTCCTGCCTGATAGCTCAACAGCCCGCTCCTTCCAGAGACTCCTCCCGCCTGTTAGTACTGGATCGTTCCAAAGACAAAATTGAACATTGCTGCTTTAGAGATCTTCCTTCATTGCTTCTTCCGTCTGATCTCCTTGTGCTAAACGAGACCAGGGTTGTGCCTACAGTTATGACCGGACAAAAAACGACCGGTGGACGTGTTGAGATTCTCGTTCTGGATCCAACGGATGTGAGCCGTAAATTCCAGATGACAGGACAGGCGGCCCGAGAGTGCCTTGTGCGATCCAGCAAATCGTTGAAGCAAGGTTCAAGAATCATTATACAAAAAAACGTCGAGTTGGTAGCCGAGAAAATCGTGGGTAAGGGGCGTGTGCGAATCCGCTTTCCTGTGTCTGAACGAGATTTGCCGTTTTTTCTCGATCAGTGGGGTCGCCCGCCTTTGCCGCCTTATATTAGCAGGGTAGGTCGGGACCACAGCCGCGACCGAGTACGATATCAGACTGTGTACGCGCGCATTCCAGGATCGGTGGCAGCTCCTACAGCGGGACTTCACTTCACCCAAGAACTGTTGTCAAAACTGGCGACTCAAGGTGTAGAAACAGTGCCGATTGTTCTGCATGTAGGACCTGGCACTTTTGTTCCTGTCAGGGACGACGACATCCGGCTGCACAGCATGGAATCAGAATACTATGAGATTCCGGATGAGACCGCTGACGCTCTTAGTAAGGCTTACGAGGCTAAAAGGAGAATCATTGCCGTGGGAACTACTACGGTGAGAACTCTGGAATCGGCTGCTGAAGGACACGGCATCTTTCGGGTCGGCCCAAGCATGACCGCACTATTTATCACTTCAGGCTATGATTTCAGAGTGGTCACTGGAATGGTGACCAATTTTCACCTGCCTGGTTCCACGCTATTTATGCTTGTGTGCGCATTCGCAGGTACGGAGCGGGTCAAGAACGCCTATGAACAGGCCATAAGACACGGATATCGGTTCTATAGTTATGGGGACGCGTGTCTTATTATTTAGAATCATTAAACAATTTTAGGTCCAAAAAAGGCGGGACCCCCTCCGGGGCATCGGGTAGGACGCTCGGCGGGAGTCTCTGGAAGGTATATATGGTAGGACTGATGCAGGTGGGCAACTTCTAGTAGGATAGGAATTAGTTGTCAAGTTTTTTTTATTAAAAAGAGTCATCCACGCGGAAAAACAGGATCATAATTGGCATGGTACCAAAGAGTTCGTCATCTTCTTACCCTATAACAATTTGTCAATCCGATATCTAGCCTAGTGTGGCTGGCGTGTCCTGTGCTTGTAACTATTTAAATACACTGTGTATTATACAAGCGACAAGTCGCGACTGCCTTTTCAATACCCAGTTGATGTGGGTTTTTCAGAGGAATCGGCACTTCGTTGACAGACGCGTAGCCGCCATCTGTCATGGCACTAAATCCCCCCCTCCCCCCTTATTCAAATGTCTTGAGAATGAGTCGGCACTTGCGGGACATTTCGGACAATTATACGGATTGCCAAAATTCTTGTCTGTTTGAGAACCGCTTTAAGTCAAAACGACAAGTGCATCTACTGCGACTGGGACGCCTCCGCGTACAATCAGCGGATTTATGTCAATTTCTTTGATTCGCTCATTTTCCAGACCAATACGTCCGACTGTTATCAGTATATCAGCCAAGATGTCTCGATTGACTTCTTCCATGCCTCGAATGGCATCGAGAATCCTGTGCCCCCTAATTCCCTTCATCATTTCAAAGGCATCTCTTTTCTCCAGAGGAGCGACGCGAAATACTACGTCCTTAAGTATTTCAGTGAATATGCCTCCAAGGCCGAACATGACGCATGGTCCGAATTGAGGATCCCGTGTCAACCCTGCCATGAGTTCCCGTTGTCCTCTGACCATCTCCTGAACAAGGATCGCTCCGTTGCGCCCGTTCATTCGCGCCATTATTGCGTCAAATGCGTCCAGGGCTTCTACCTCGGTCCTGATGTCGACCTGGATCAAGTTCTTTTCGGTCTTGTGACTAATGTCCGGACTGCATCCCTTAAGAACGAGAGGGTAACCTATCTCTTTAGCCGAACTGATCAGGTCTCCGTGACCGAAAGTCAGGAATTCCCTTGACGTTGGAATGCCGTACGACTCTAAGAGTTGTTTCGACTCGTATTCCGTGAGAACATTTCTGCCTGTCTCTAAAATCTCTTGTATCATTGTTGTATCGCTCCTCCATCACCTTTATAGCTTTCACCACCCCAGTATGCAACCCAAAGCCCCAATTTGTGGTCTGTCAAGTGACTATGATTCGGGTCAAGGCGTTTGCCAAGGGACGCCGCCGACGGAGGACAATAGTGGATGTAGTTTGAATCAAATATTTTTTCTGGACACGCCGGTCCGGCTGACCCCGTCTTCAGGGGCAAAACAAGTAGTAAATCAGTCAAAAATCCAATTGGTACGATTTCTCTTGATTACTCTGACCTAAACGGTTACAGGTGAATTAGTACCTTGACGTAACCTTTATGTAGGATGCGGGATGTCCTCCATTTTGGGGCCGCCATAGGAAGTCTGCCTGAAGGTATGTCCCCCCGAACTATTATGTCGACCTGATTAATGACGGAAGGTTGCTGCAATCGAGTTGCCCGGTGCAATTCTATCCCCGCTGCGGTCAAGTAATGAAGAAGGGGAAAACTGCTTCATGAAATCCCTTTGATTCTTTATTGGACTTAAGACAAACCGCAAAATGGCCAGGGATGTCGGTTGTGGTTTGTGGTGAGAAATAATACCGATTAAAAAAATAATCCTAAATAACAATGTAACAGGGCCGAGGAAAAACCCATGACGAAAAAGCCTCCCAGGCGCGATCCAATCATAGTTTACAAGAGGGAAGAGAAAGGCCTTAAGCCGTTTCTTCCAAAAGGAAGGGACTTCAGGTTCGGCGCACCACAGCAGCCTCAACAGAAGTCAAAAAAACCCAAAGAGACTAAACCGGTTGCACCGGAAAGACTCAGTCTCCACCACAAGAATATTGCAGAAATCGAGGCATTGCCCTCACCTGAAAAAGAAATTGCAACAGCGTGCTACTATATGTGTTTCCTGGTACATGAGACAAAAACGAGCGCGGATCTCTTCCCACTAAAGCACAACACACTGGAAAAAATATTCAAGAGCGGTCACAATTGCTTGACCGTTAACTATGTGCGCCGCGGTGACAGGGAGATTTATCATCTGTCTCCTGAAGCCAAGAAGAGTTGGGAAACCGAAACAAGCGGCAACAAGCACCATGTGCGTATGTACTTGACTCCCAAGTGCAAAATTGAGCTTGAAGAGGGGTATTTTGATCTTTACCATTTTCACATAGTGATGGAACCGTTCAGGTTTTCTTTTTACCTGCCCATTCACCAAGCTCCGTGGCTGGACAAGAGGAGGCTATCGAAGCGCCGTTTTCACTACCCTCAGACAGTGGAATACGGCTTGGCTCACGGGAAGTTGGTAACAACTTCAAGGAAGGCTACGATGGTCTCGTTGGAAAAGATCAAGGAAGAACTGAACAAGCTCATGGATCTTGAAATGGAGAAAAAAAGTAAGTAGCTGCGGCTTTTTCAGGGCTATCCCTGGCTGGTCACAACACCTTTCCGTGCCGCATTCTCATGAAATGCTTGTCAGATAGTCTGCAATCCGACAGAATGTTCAACCGCGCGTAATCCTGGCTCTAGCTAAACGGCTGACAAAACCAGGGGTTGCGCATCAGAATACGCCGCACTCACGAGAAATTATGGTTTGAAGAATCTCTGACGTACCCCCGCCAAAAAGCAGAAATCTACAATCTCTATAGAATCTCTGTACATCATATTCCATGGAATAACTGTACGCCCCAAAAATTCGAGTAGCCTCATCGGCTGCCCTGCACGCTACTTCAGATGCAAAGTATTTCGCCATGGACGCTTCTTTAAGAGCCCTCTCGCCTCGGTCGATCATTTCCGTGGTCTTATAAGTCATGAGGTGAGATGCCCAGATTTCAGTGGCCATATTGGCAATCTTCTGCTGAACAAGTTGAAAGCTCCCAATTTTCTTGCCAAACTGTGTTCGTTCCAAAGAGTATCGTTTGGAGTGTTCAAATGCTGCGCGGGCCAGCCCCAGGGACAACGCGGCAGTCATCGCCCTGATCACTGAGAGTATCCTGAAAAGGTTTCCCACCCCTTGACCTTCTTTACCCAAGCGATTCTCCAACGGCACTCGAAGATCCGAGAACGCCAATTCCGATATCTCCGTAGCACGAGTCCCAAGTTTTTCAAATTTCTTGGAAACGAATAGCCCCGGATTATCGCGCTCAATCAGGAAAAAATTCAGGCCCCGCATCCCTTTTGTTTTATCAGTCTGGCATAGTACCGTGAAGAAATCGGCAACAGGGGCATTGGTGATCCACGTCTTGGAGCCATTAATCACCCATGAGTCTCCGTCCTGTGAAGCGGTGGTTTTTACCCCGGCAAGGTCTGTGGCGGCATTAGCCTCAGTCAGTGCAAATGATGCAACCTTTTCTCCACGTATGGCTGGTTTGAACAGGCGTTCGTGCTGGTCCGGCGTGCCGTATTCAAAGAGAAAGTTAGTCCCCATGAGGCATTGCATGGCAGTGAAAGCTGCTACGCTCATGGAACCCCTGGCCAACTCTTCCACCATGACACAGAACTGTGTGTTGTTTCCCCCAGCCCCCCCTATGGATCGCGGATAACGTATTCCGAAGGCTCCGGTCTTGGCGATCTTCTCAAACATCCATCGGGGGAACTTCCCTGCTTCATCCATTTCACGGGCTGTAGGAATTATTTCCTCGTCGGTGAACCTTGCGAATGTCTTGCGTATCAGTTCTTCGGGTTTGGGTTTGGCAATGGCGTTCACTATTTTCCTCTCGATACGATTCGGTTACTGCTCTTTCACGGCGCGTGTCAAAGCCGGAAGAATTTCGAAAAGGTCGCCAACAATCGCGAAGTCGGCAACCTCGAAGATGGGTGCGTCGGGGTCCTTGTTAATAGCCACAATATACCGAGATCCATCCATACCGGCCCTGTGTTGAACCGCCCCTGAAATGCCGCAGGCTAAGTAGACCTCCGGTCTGACGCTTTGGCCTGTCTGGCCGACCTGATGTTCTTGCCCGAGATAACCCTCCTCAACTACGATCCGAGTGCAGGCCAACTCCGCTCCTACGGTATGGGCAAATTCTTTCAGGATGGAAATTCCTTTTGAAGAGCAGACAGGTCTTCCACCCGCTACGATTATCTTTGCACCAGAGAGGTTGACCCCTTTGTCTTGTCGCATTACACATTCAAGAACCTTGGTGAACTCTATACAGTCGGCCATTTCAATCTGTTCGAAAACGACTTCACCTTTACGCGAAAGATCCGGATTCATGGCTTTCATTATACCAGGCCGGACCGTTGCGGCCTGAGGTCTCGAAAACCTTGTCACGATTGTAGCCATGATGTTGCCGCCAAAAGCAGGTCGGGTCTGCAGTAGGATCTTTTCTTCAGTGTCTATGGCTAGGCGCGTACAATCTGCGGTCAATCCAAGACCCAGTCTTCGGGCAACTCTCGGAGCCAAATCTCTGCCCAGTTGCGTGGCAGCGATCAACAGGATGCCGGGCCTGTATTTCTTGACCAGTTCGCACAGTACGTGTGTGTAAGTACACGTCTTGTAGTAACCCAGGTCGGGATGTTCCACCAGTACGCAGCGGTCAGCCCCTTGCTGGATGAGCTTTTGTGAGTTTGGTCGGATGTCCGTGCCCATCACCGCCGCTACCACGTCTTCGCCCAGACCATCGGCAAGACCACGTGCGCAACCGAGAAGTTCATAAGCTGATCTGTGTAACACTCCCCCGTGTTGTTCCACAAATACCAAGACGTTCCTGAAATCCCTTAAATCCGGAATCTCACGAACCGGGACTTCGCCGCTCAACGCGTCAAATTTACATGTTTCCAGACATGCGCCGCAAAGAGTGCAACGGTCCTCTACCCATCTCGCCTTCTTATCTTCGATTTCCAGGGCTTGATAGGGGCATGAGCGACTGCATTTCCCGCAGCCATTGCAGTTGTCAATTTCGATACGGATAGCCATATCAATCTCCGAGTCGGATATTTCGCTCGCGAAAAGCTTCTATCAATTGGGAAGCTATTGCTGCGGGAGGGCCTTCCAGGTATTGAGTGTTCCGCGCTTCCTTGGGCGTGAATGTGCGCACTACCTGAGTGAGTGAGCCTAGGAGCCCCACATCGTACGCTCTGGCTCCAATATCGGCAGCATTCCATACCTCCACATGGGCACGGTCCGACGTGGCCTGTAGAATGCCTGCGACAGTGGGGTGACGCGGAGTATTAAGTGCCGATATACACGTTACCAGCGCGGGCAAAGGCGATTCAACATGTTCACAGCCGTCCTCTATGATCCGCTCTACAACAATTCTTTCTTCAGTGACTTCAAGTTGGGTCACATAAGTGAGTTGAGGGATTCCGAGGAATTCGGCAACCTGGGGGCCAATCTGAGCCGTGTCGCCGTCAATGGCCTGTCTACCGGTAAGTATCAAATCGAAATCCGCTATGCGCTTGATCGCCAAGCCAAGCGTTGTTGACGTCGCCCACGTGTCTGCCCCTGCGAATGCCCGGTCGGTCAGCAGAACACCTCGATCCACTCCCATAGCGAGCGCCTCACAGATTACCTCCATCGCCTGCGGTGGACCCATAGTAAGAACCGTCACATTACCCTGGGTCTTCTGTTTTATCTCCAGGGCTGCTTCCAGGGCATGTCGATCCTCAGGGTTTATGATACTCTCAACGCCTTCCCTGATGAGATTACCCGTGTTAGGGTCAATCCGAACCTCGTTGGTGTTAGGCACCTGTTTGACGAGAACAATGATGTGCATGAAAATCTCCATTGGAAATTGGAGCCGGAATATCTAAAAATAGCTTTGACAAGAGTCACATGTCAAGTTGTACTTGGTATTGAGGACGTGGATACCATTTTCGGAGAACATATTCATGAATAGGGCCTTTTTAGATCCTACCTTACGTGGACAATGGATTACCATTGATTCTACACAGAAACTGAACGTTCCGGATAAACCTGTCGTGGGGTTTATTGAAGGGGATGGAGTCGGTAGCGACATCTGGTCTGCAGCCAAGCCGGTATTTGATGCAGCGGTCCACAATGTTTCAGCCGGTGCTCGGGCACTAGCCTGGTGGGAAATCCCGGCCGGAGAAAAATCATTCCGCGAGACAGGAGAATATTTGCCGGAAAGTTCTCTTCAAGCAATAAGAAAGGCTAAGGTAGTTCTTAAAGGTCCTCTCACTACCCCGGTAGGAGGGGGATTCCGCAGCCTTAACGTTACGCTGCGAAAAGAACTCGATCTGTTCGCCTGCATACGCCCTATCCAGTACATTCCGGGTACGCCGTCGCCTTTACTAAGGCCCGAAGATGTGGATATGGTCTTGTTCCGAGAAAACACTGAAGACGTGTATGCAGGCATAGAATGGAGTTCAGGCAGCGAGGGGGCGGCCAAAGTTATCAGATTCCTCGAGGACGATATGGGGGTTCACCTTGATCCGGCCTCGGGAGTGGGCATAAAGCCAATGAGCCCTCACGCCACCAAGAGGCTCGTGCGGCGAGCGATTCATTTCGCGATCCAAAATGGCAGAGACAGAGTCACTCTTGTGCATAAGGGCAACATCATGAAATTCACTGAGGGGGCCTTCCGGGATTGGGGATATGAACTTGCCAAAGAAGAATTCCCTGATGTGGTAATTACCGAGAACCAACTTCGAGACGATTATGGCGACGTGATTCCCAATGGTAAGATCCTCCTCAATGACAGGATAGCCGACGCCATGTTCCAACAAGTGCTGCTCAGGCCCCGGGACTATCAAGTCCTTGCACTGCCCAATCTTAACGGAGACTATCTGTCTGATGCGCTGGCTGCACAGGTGGGGGGGCTGGGCATGGCCCCCGGATCAAACGAGGGGGACGTGTGTGCGGTTTTCGAAGCCACACACGGAAGTGCACCAAAATATGCCGGGCTCGACAAGATTAATCCTTCGTCCCTGCTACTGTCAGGAGTGATGATGTTCAGGCACATGGGATGGAACGATGTCGCCGACTTGATCGTCTACGCGGTGTCGGCCGTCATCCGGTCCGGCATTGTCACTTACGATTTGGCGCGGCTAATGTCAGGGGCCAGAGAAGTCTCATGCTCCGGTTTTGCAAAGGCAGTCATAGAACGTATGAACTCGGAGCAAGTCGCATGACGGCATTTATGAACGCCCGAAGAATCCGGAACCCTGAACGGTAGCCGGTTTCGTTACATTTGGAAAAAGGAATAAAAGGTTAGGTGGACAATGATAATTACTCGCACGCCTCTGCGTGTAAGCTTTTGCGGTGGAGGGACAGACCTTGCTTCTTACTACTTAACCCGGCAAGGGGAAGTAGTGAGCACTGCTCTGAACAAATATGTTTATATCACCATCAATAGGCTGAGTCCGTACTTTGAAAACCGCATACTCTTAAAATATTCCGAATCAGAACTGGTTGATACAGTAAATGAAATTCGCCATCCAATAATTCGTGAGGCCATGAAATTAACCGGCATTGTTGAAAGTGTGGAAATAGCCTCCATGGCGGACATACCGGCAGGAACCGGGCTAGGGTCTTCCAGCACCTATTCCGTCGGTCTGTTGCACGCCTTGCACGCATTCAAAGGCGAGTACGTTTCAGCCGCACAACTCGCCCAGGAAGCGTGCCGAATTGAGATAGAAATACTCGGAGATCCCATAGGGAAACAGGATCAGTACATAGCAGCTTACGGGGGCATCTGTCATATCCGCTTTAACCCGGATGAGTCCGTTTTCGTAGATCCTGTGATTTGCTCACCAGCCACACGCAAAGCACTTCAGGACAACCTGCTCATTTTTTATACCGGACTTACTCGGCGTGCAGGAGAAATACTGAAGCTGCAAAAGGCCAAAACCGAACAAAAAATGGACGTTCTTAATCAAATGAAAGAGCTTTGCGGACGCATCCTTGAAGTTCTTCGCGACGGCCGCTCCCTTCATCGGTTTGGGGAAATACTTCACGAGGGATGGCTTTACAAGCGCACTATCGTTAGCGAAATCAGCAACGATTTTATCAATAATTATTACGACAGCGCCCTAAGGGCCGGCGCACTGGGCGGCAAACTTCTAGGCGCCGGCGGCGGAGGGTTCCTCTTGTTTTATGTTGAACCGCAAAACCAGGATCGAGTCAGACATGCCCTCCAAGACCTGCAGGAACTCCCATTCAGCTTTGAGCCGCAGGGCAGCAAGGTGATTTACATTTCCGACGACGTTTAGGTTGAACTTGGTCGAGTTGATCGTATTTCAGTCACTCATTGAATTCAACGTTTTGGGGCTGCCCGGACCAGCTTCAGGCCATGTCCACCCATTCTGGGAGCTTTTCGCCTACAAGATAGATCTCGACCTTTTCGGGAGATTCCAAAAACAGTTCGAGTCTTTTGGAAAAATCTTTTCTCTGCTCGTGGTCGCGCCACTCTTGCCAGCGTTTTTCACTGGTCCATGTGCTTATTACCAGGAGCTTGTGGTGGTCCTCGCTGCTGATAAGAGTTTGGCCTGATACATATCCGTGCCGAAGTGTGGCTAACGACCTGAGTTCCAAAAGAACCTTGTACGCATCGTTGAGCTTGCCTTCCTTCAACCGTCTGGTGATGAGAACTTTTACGGCCATGATCTCCCCCTTGCTTGAACTACAGCGTCCTGGAAGTGTCAACTTCCGCCTGATTGAAAAGTAATACCCCCAAGAGTGAATAAAGAGGGTAATGTCATCCGTGGACTCCGGGGTTACGGGTGGTGTCCCCAGTCTTACAGGACCCATAAGCCCTGAAAGGGCGGCATAGAAAAGCCCGGGGGCATGAGCCCAGGAAAACTAGAATCACCGGTCCATGAGTACCTTCAGGAATTCCTCATCCGCATGAGAAAGAGTTCTTTCCTTGTTGATCACTATGTCTATGTCCAGAACGAACGGGCCCTCTTTAACGGGTAAAGCAATGAGATCCCCCCTGGCCAGATCTCGATCCACCCCCATCCGAGCAAGTAATGTTATCCCGTTGCCCGTCCTCACCATCTCTTTCAGGAAGTCGACATTCCCTGTTTCTATAAAAGCTGAAGTGAAGATGCCTCTTTCTTCGAACACCTCATCGATCACTCTCCGGGTACCGGATCCTTTTTCTCTCAATATCAGGGTCTCCCCCTTCACGTCCTCGATGGAAACAGGCTCTTTAGAGCAAAGAGGATGGCCGGGAGCTGCCAAGAGGACAAGTTCGTCCTGAATGAAAGGGATGACCCTTAATTTCTCATGGTAAGGTAATCTGCCCACAATGGCCAGATCATTTCGGTCGTCCATAAGGCTCTTGAGCATGTCCTCCGAACTTCCTTCCCCCAACTGTATTTGAATTTTTGGAAACGCTTTTCTGAACTTTGAAATGTAATCCGCCAGGAAGTGTCTAACGAGGGTCTTTGTGCTTCCTATTCTCAAGGGGGGTAGAACGAACTCGCTTTCTTCAGAGAGTATTTTTTCAGCCTCACCTACCAGCGAGAAAATCTTTTGGGCCACCTGATACAGACGCTTGCCGGACTCAGTCAACTCGAGACTTCTTTTCGTCCGCACAAAGAGTTGGACTCCGGTCTGGGTCTCTAATGCCTTAATCTGCAAACTTACCGCCGGCTGAGTAATGAAGAGCCTATCAGCCGCCCGGGTTATACTTCCCGAATTAGCCGCATAATAAAAAGCCCTGAACTGGTTAAGACTGAGATCCATAGGGCACGCGAAAAGAACAGAAACATAAGTTTGTCTTATGTTAATCATTAAAATTACTGCTTTGACATGTCAACAAAAATAATGCCATTTTACTAGTTCACTGGGAAACAGTTAGATCCACAAAACAAGAGACAATTTCCGAATCCAGTCATTTCCGGTCGGCAAAACACTCACCGACCGGCTTCATGGTGATAACCTTGTGAACAAAGGAGGAGCCTTATGGCTGAAGAATATGACGGCATCATACTGGGCGCCGGACCAAACGGATTGACGGTGGCAGCCTATCTTGCCAAGGCCGGCCTGAAAATCCTCCTTTTGGAAAAGCGCTTCGAAGCAGGCGGCGGATTGGCTACGGAACAAGTGACCTTGCCGGGATTTCTTCACAACACCCATGCGGTGTACATGCCCATGGTCGATTATGCCCCTCCACTGAGAGATTTTGACGAGTATTTGACGAAAGATTACGATCTCGAGTTTGTTTTCCCTTCGCTGGTAATGGCCATGCCGTTTGTGGACGGCTCGTCTCTGTGCCTTTACCAGGACACGGACAAGACATGCGAATCCATCGCACAGTTCTCAAAAAAAGATGCAGATACATACCGCCGAGTGCAGGAAAGATTTCAAGTCCTCACCGAAGACTTCCTCGGGCCTGCCACTTATGAGATGGCCAAGCCTGCATTCGAACAGATGATCAAGCTTCAGACAACCGACGTGGGGCGGGAGATCAGCGCGTGGACGGAGAAGACCCCCAGGGGCATTGTAAACGAGCTTTTCGAGAACGACAGGGTAAGAACCCTCTTCTTGTACCTGTCGTGTATGTGGGGCATGCATTACGACCTGGAAGGCGTTAGCTACCTCGTGCCTCTGTTGTTCAATCGAGCAATAAATTACCGGCTGGTAGTAGGTGGATCTCATCACTTGGCCCACCTGTTCACCAAGGTGCTCTACAGGAACGCCGGCATGATTATCTCGCCTGTTGTGGTCAAGCGTATCGTAGTCGAAAACGGAGCAGCGACCGGAGTGGAACTTCACGATGGAACTCTTTACAAAGCAAAACGGTTTGTTGCCAGCAGTCTCGATCCGTATCAGACGTTCTTCAAGTATGTTGGAGAAAACAACCTGGAACCTTCCTTCGTGACCAGGACCAAAGATTGGAAATGGGAACTCTCAAGTCTTTTCCACGTTCACATGGCTCTTGAAGAAGCGCCGCAGTTCAAAGCTGCACAGTCCAATCCTGATTTGAATAATGCTTTTATCCTGGTGCTCGGTTATGAAACGCAGGACGACCTGATCCGCCACTATGACGCGATACATGCGGGCGAGCTTTATCCGGGAGGGTTTAATTGCTGCTTTCCGTCCCTCCATGATCCCAAGCAGGCGCCTCCTGGGAAGCACACCGGGCTGATTTCGCTTCATGCTCCGTACAAGCTAAAGGATAGCGGCGCCCAGAACTGGTACAGGATACGTGAGAAGGAGGCTGCTCGCTGTCAGGATCTTCTCCGAAATTATGCCCCAAACATCGACGACAACAATGTTCTCTGGCATTACATCACATCACCGCTGGACATTGAGAACAAGTTTCTGGACATGGTGCAGGGATCTTATAAGCAAGGTGCCTATTTACCACTCCAAATGGGCTATCTCAGACCTAATGAAGAATGTTCCCAGTATGCGACCCCGATCAAGAACCTGTACGTGTGCGGTGCCAGCACCTTTCCAGGTGGATTGATAACCTTTGGGCCAGGATACAATGCCGCCAACAGAATAGCGGATGACCTGGGAATTGAGCGGTGGTGGAACGAACCCGAATGCGTAACCAAGGCGAGAGCCCGAGGCACGCTCTAGGAGGTCAAGATATGAAGGTGAATTCCACGGGGCTGGGAAAAACAACCATGGTCGCCCACTTCGCTGAACTGGTAAAAGTGGAGGATGAAGCGGAAGATGCCATGAGACTCAACATAGAGGCTACTGAGCCGGTTCACTGGTCAATAAAGGCCACGGTGGGGGGGGACGACCTGAGGCAATTCGCCCGACTCTTGCTTAAGCCTTCCAATCTATTTTTTGCACTTAAGCTTATGTGCTTCGGTAAGAAGTTGACTCCTCCACAATCTCATTAACCGACGTTTGCTCTTTAGGGCCCTGAGAAACAAAAGGAGGCATTCTCCATGGCAGATAAGACCTACGACGCTATCGTAGTCGGCGGTGGACACCAGGGTACAATAATAGCCTGTTACCTTCAGCACGCCGGACTTCAGACAGTTGTGTATGAAAGGCAACACGAACTCGGTGGTGGGGCATGTGGCGAGGCGCTTCCTTTGCCGGGTTTCCTTCAGAATCCCTGTGCACACTTTACAAGGTTCTATGGGCATCCTGCCTACGAGGACTTCAACCTAAGAGGAAAAGGGCTTGTCTATGTCTATCCTGACCATAGTGAAGGAATGATATACGACGACGGAGTGAGTTTTCTGGGGTACACGGCCTGGAAGGTCAAAGACGTCGACACGGGCAGGGCCGAATTCAACGAGGCCAATGCCCAGAAAACCATAGACCAGATAGCGGCTTTTTCAAAAAGAGACGCGGACATGGCCTACCAGCTTCTGGAAATGTACAAAAAGAAGTGGCGTGCCGCCTTCCACGAGTGGAGATACAACCCGCCCACTCAGTGGGGCGTTCCCGACGCTTTTGAGCGACTTATCGACGATCCCGAAGCTCCCATTCCACCGGAATACCAGTTCTACACGTCCCAACAGGTAGCCTACGATCTTTTCGAGAGCGATTATTTAAGGACATTGTTCATGCGGTCCTGCATGACCTCCAGCGGCGTTTTCCCCAATGATGGCATTGGGGTGTACAAGATCTTGCACACGTTAGGGCTGATACTGTCCTGGGAACCTGCATCAATCGCCGTCGGCGGAACCCACGCCATAACTCATGCCTTGCAGAGGGCCTTTAGTTCTATGGGAGGCGAGTTTGTCGTAGAAACCCAGGTGGCTCGAGCAATCATTGAAAATGGTAAAGCCGTGGGGGTAAAGCTTCAGGATGGACGGGAGATAGCCGCCAGAAAAGTGGTAGTCAGCGATCTCAATACTACCCAGACGGTGCTTCAACTAATCGGAGAAGAGCACGTTCCACCCAAGATTGCCCACAGAGCCAAGAATATCCTCAGAGATAGAGCGCAACTGTTTTGGGGCAATTTTGCCCTGCACGAGCTTCCACAATACACTGCGGCAAAGGACAATCCCGAAATCGGTATGTGTCCGCGGCTCAACTGGGGGCCAAAGGACGCAGACTATTTTGCAACCAGACATCAGGCAGAGCTTTTTGTAAAAGGGATTCCCGAAAAGCTCGTCTGCATTGTGGCGCCGGATAGCATCTGGGACAGGGTTCGAGCGCCGGAAGGCAAACACACCATTCTCATAGAGCAATTCACCGCTCCGTACCGGTTTTTCACAGACAGGGAATGGTTGAAAATGAAGCGGGATATTGTTGAGATTGTCAGAGAACAATGGTCTTGGTACGCTCCAAACATGACCAAGGATAATGTCATAGCAGCCCACATCACCACGCCCATGGATACCAAGATGCGCAATCTCAACATGCCGCAGGGCGGGTGGACGGCCGAGGATATGATCGCTTCGCAGATGGGACGCATGAGGCCATTCCCGGAACTCGCTCATTATCGTCTGCCGGTAAAGAACCTTTATCTCTGTTCGTCGTCCGCCCATTCCGGTCCAGGGATAGGCAGAGGCAGCGGGTATAACTGTTTTAAGGTCATTGCGGACGATTTTGGCCTTTCCAAGATCTGGGAGCAAAAGGGTAGATCTTATTGATGGGGGCACGTTGATTTGTCTTATTCACAATACAACACACGCTTTCTTGTTTATGAAATCGTAACGTAGTCTTTGCACGCGCAGGGCGGGACCGAGGCTGGAGGAAAAAATATGAACCGACTGGAGGGCCGTGTGGCTCTCGTCACAGGGGCAGGCAAGGGTCTGGGAAGGGCTTTCTGCATAAGACTAGCTCAGGACGGCGCCCACATAGTGGCTGTAACCCGTGCTGATACTGAAGGACTTGAAAATACTGCAAAGGAAGTGAGATCTCTCGGCCGAGATGTGTTGGTGCTCAAGGTGGACGTGTCCCGAGAAGAAGACACTCTGAGGATGGCGGCAGAGGCTCTGGAAAGATTCCGTCGTATCGATGTGCTCGTAAACAATGCGGCATACTATTATGGTGTAACAAGAAAGGCTTTCACGGAGATTGGGGTGGAAGAATGGGACCGAATGATGGCCGTGAACGTGAAAGGCCCATGGCTCTGCGCAAGAGCCGTGTTTCCCATTATGAAGGATCTGGGGAAGGGGAAGATCATTAATCTCGCTTCTGAGGTGTTTTTCACCGGTTCACACGGTTTCATCCATTATGTCTCATCGAAGGGAGGAGTGATAGGTCTGACTCGTGCATTGGCAGTTGAACTGGGACCTTACGGGATCTGCGTAAACGCAGTGGCCCCTGGATATACCGACACGGAAGCAAGCAGGACTATTGCTGATGTGAGCAAATACGACACAAGTCGTACCCCTCTCAGGAGACTTGAAAAACCCGAAGACGTTGTGGGCATCGTAGCCTTTTTGGCCTCCGACGAAAGCGATTTTATTACGGGACAGACAGTACTGGTCGATGGAGGGAGGGCTATGCACTGATCTGGACAAGTTCTCGCGTCGGACACGTGGGTCGGCTCCTTTGCTCCTCGTTGCTCCTCTCGAGTCGTGTCAATAGGGTTCCCCAATGAGAGCCACGATTTTTCCGATTGGTGCTCTCTCGACTGCATCTGTTCTTTGAAGGCCCGGCCGACGTGAGGAAGCGGATATAAATCAGGCGTTCCTTTTTTTGTTCGAAACTAGCTCAACAGCTCAACATCAATCATAAAGAAGGAGGACCTAAGCATGAAGGTTTACGATGTGGTACCCGGCTTGGAGTTTGATCCTGACAGGGACTTAGCCCAGTCCCCCGCCTGGTTTCTTGACGCAACCCATTCTGTGCCGCCATGGACTCCGATGTTCGGTTGGTTCTGGATAAACTTCTGTCGACACGGTATGCAGTACGGAGCGGAAAAGTTGTCTCTGCCCACCGTGAAGGGATGGGATTGGCGGTTTCTTAACGGAGGGGGGTATCTCACACTTCTTTTGGTGAAAAGCGAGGAAGAGAAGCAGAGACGAGAAGTCGAGTTCAGGAAAGCCATTTTACCGTTTATACAGGACTACGACGGTCTGTGGAACGGCTTTGTCAAAGAAATATTGGGACGATACGAGCAACTCAAGGCGCTGGACACGGACCAGGCCACCAATATCGAACTCTTGCACAATTTTGAAGACACGATCAACACGTGTCGCCGAATGTGGGAAATACACATGTACATGATGTACGGGACGTACACGGCATATATACTTTTCGAAAACATGTGTAGAGAACTCGCCGGGATTGATGATACCTCTCCCCTGTTCCACAAAGTGGTTTCCGGCTTCGACAATAAGGTGTTCCAAGTAGACCGCCGCTTATGGGAATTTTCCCGCCGAGCTAAGGACGATGGACTAGTTGATGTATTCATCGGGAACGAGGCGCCCGATATACGCGAAAAACTTGAAAGTTCTGAAAAGGGCAGGGCGTTCATGAAGGATTTCATGGGTTTGATGCATGAAGACGGCTGGCGGATGCAACGTATGTCCGAAATCAACCTTCCCACATGGGTTGAAGACCCCACCCCGGCGCTTGGAATGGTAAAGCATTTCATCTTGAAAGGAGGAACGTTCAATCTGGATGAAGAGCGCACCAGACGTACCGGGGACCGTCTGGCAGCAGAGAAAGAACTCCTCAGCAAAGTACCGACTGAGCAGAGGGGTTGGTTCGAGCAACTCATGCGGCTCGCTCAGAAGAGTGGTGTCTTCAGTGAGGAACACGACCATTACCTTGATTTGTATACTCATGCCATGATACGTAGAAGCGCCCTTGGTCTTGGGAGACGTTTCGTTAAAGCCGGAACGATTGATCATCATGAAGACATCTTTTTCCTTAATCCTGATGAAGTCCGCCGCGCCGGTCTAAACCCGGACCAGTTTGACCTCAGGTATATAGTTGACCGCAGACGGGGAGAATGGCTCGAATGGCAGAAGACTCCCAATCCACCGGCAATTCTGGCCCCAGGGTTTGATTTGGACCAGGCCATGGGGGTTCTAGTCAAGTCCAATGACCCAATAGCCCTGAAGGTGGTTGTGGGATCAATGCCTCAAGTTCGCCCCGAACTCAAAGCCGACCTTTACGGAACCTGCGGTTCCCCGGGAGTGGCCGAAGGGACGGCAAGGGTGATTATGACCGAAGACGAACTCCATCTCATTCAAGAAGGAGATATCCTTGTCGCGGCAAGTACGTCACCCAGTTGGACGCCGGTCTTCAGCATGATCAAGGGTGTCGTAGTGGACAGGGGAGCCAGCCTTTCCCATGCTGCCATAGTTGGAAGAGAATATGGCATTCCAGTTGTAATGAACGTTTTTGAGGGCACCGCAAAGATCAAGTCCGGCCAAAGGGTCAAAGTCGATGCGAATCTAGGAACAGTTTACATTCTGGATAAATAGAACCGGCTTCAGCGCGAGCAGGTGACCCTCGGCTCTAAAAGCCCTTCTACCGGTCACCTGCCCGAATCCGGAAAGGGATTGGTTTGAAATGCCTGATAAATGGATCTACTGGTTTGAGGAATTGGGCCGCATAGATAACGACTTGGTCGGCAAGAAATGCGCAAACCTAGGTGAAATGACCCGCCTTGGAATGAAAGTCCCTCCAGGATTTGCCATTTCAGTAGACGGGTACGAGAGATTCATGTCCGAGAGCGGCGCGGGCGAAGAGATCAGGCAATACGTTAGGCAAAATGGACACCTCTTGACAAACGTAACAAAGCAGATGGAGGCGAGCCGTAGTATAAGAAAATTTATCGAATCAAAAAAAATGCCAACCGAAATGCGGGAAGAACTCTGGCAGAACTATAACAGCCTTTGTCTCAAAGTCGGTATTCAAGACATGTCAGTGGCCGTACGGTCCAGTGGTTCGGTGAGCATGCCCGGACAAATGGAGACATATCTGAATGTCCGTGGAAAAGAGGAGCTGGGAAAAAAGGTGATACAGGTATGGGGCAGCGCCTTTACCACGAGGGCCATTGCATTTCGTCTCGAAAAAAACATGGAAATGGAAAAAACTCCTATAGGAGTAGCAGTGCTCAAAATGGTGAATGCCAAGTGTGCAGGAGTTGTTCTTACCGTCCTGCCTACCACAGGAGATACCGGCAAAGTGGTAGTCGAAGGCAACTGGGGTCTTGGAGAGAGTGTGGTGAGCGGGGAAATCACTCCGGACCAGTTTATCGTGGACAAGGAATGCGGCGACTCTGAGTGCATCATAGGTAACAAAACCAAAATGGTGTGCTATCATACTTCAGGGATAAGAACGACCGATGTTCCGAAAGACATGCAGGGTGAGGCCTGCCTCAAGCCTGATGAACTCCAGGAGATCGTTCGCATCTCGAAACAGGTCGAAGACCATTTCCAAGTTCCACAAGACATGGAATGGGTTATTGACCAGGATCTGCCGTTCCCTGAAAATGTTTTCTGGGTGCAGGCTCGCCCAGCCAAGTTCACAAAGAAAAAAGAAAATGATGCCGAATACCTGGCTGAACTTATGACTCGAATTTTCAAGATGTAACCTGGGAAAAAATTCTGTCTCGGGAGGCGATGCATGACCATTCTTTTTACTCAGTATTGGGACGTTATCCCAGGAAAGTTCGATGAATATTCCTCTTTTGTTACTAAGGAGTACAATCCTGCAATTGAAAAATTGGGGATCAAGCTTCTTGGAGGCTATTATGTAGCTGTGGGAGAAGGTCCCAGAGTAGTAGTAGTTGCAACTGTCGATGAACAGGATCACTTGCGAAAAATACTCGCCACAGACGAGTATCGAAAGGTTTCGGCTAAGCTTCTTGGCCTGGTGTGGAAGTATTCCAGCAAGCTCTGGGTGTCCAGCGGAAGGGTCCTGGAAGGCCCTTATCGGATTCAGACCGGCGCGTGGAAGTTCAACCAATACTACAATGTGCTCCCCGGCAAGGAATCGGAACACTATCGCTTCGTAAAGGAAGAATGTATTCCCGGAATGAAGCAACTTGGAGTGCCTGTTACAGGAGGGTGGCGTCTTGTGATCGGGCAGGGGCCGCAAATCCTTGCGGAATGCACTGCAAGGAACATAGTGGATATTGCCAAGGCCATTGACACAACGGAGTTCCGGCGGCTTGTCAGGTCACTGAAGAAGGCCTACGCCACCGACTATGGCAGCAGGATACTGGCGCCCACCGGTCGGGTAGAAGTGCCATATATCATGGGAGAGATGATGAAGGGTTTTTAGGTCGTCTGATCACGGGATGTGTCTGCCGACAATTTTCAACTCTGTTTTTTTAGGGGCAGGCCCGGTATGCCGGCTCGCGTGAAATTTTTTCTCTAGGAGAGTAACGATGTACGTGCGCATGACGTTTTTCAAGGTAAAAGGCGGCAAGATGCCCGACCTGCGGGACCTGTACAACAAAGAAGTTATTCCTGCCCACAAGAACCACAAAGGGAATCGATTCGTGCATCTCCTGGAATGCCTGGAAGAAAATAACGAAGGTATCTCGGTGACGGCTTGGGATACAAAGGCCGATCTGGACGCGTACGAGCGAAGTGGAGATTACGAGAGACTGGTGGGACTTTTTAATGAAATGTACAGCGGCAAACCCTCGTTAAAATCATACGAAGTCACCGCAAGTTCTGAACCGATACTTCTCAGGATATTTTGAGATCACATCTTGTACGATAAGTTTGAACAGATTCATAAACTGGCAGAGCCCTTTCTGGATACTCGCGACAATGAGATTCATACATGGATAGCCTTTTGTTTTGCCCGACGTCTTCTCAAGTCCGAAGGAGGAAACGAGGCAGTCGTACTCCCGGCCGTAATACTTCACGACGTCGGGTGGAAAAGCTTGCCCGAAGAATTGCATCTCAAGGCCTTTGGTCCGGGCAAGAATGATATGAACATCAACAGGGTACACGAAGTAGAGGGGGCGAAAACCGCCCGGAGAATACTGGAAGAGGCACGGTATGATCCGGGGTTGATCGAAGAGATCGCGGCGATAATTCTCGAACATGATTCCAGGGCCGAGGCTGTTTCGCTCAACGAAGCAATCGTCAAAGATTCCGACAAGCTCTGGAGATTCTCACGAGAGGCTTTGGAGATCGATCCAAAGCGGTTCAACATCCCGCCGGCTGTCCATACCCAATGGCTAAAATTGCAAATTGAAGGTTGGTTTATCACGGAAACCGCCAAGAGGATTGCTACGGAACAGCAAAGGCTGAGGGCGATCAGTTTCGGGATCCAACAGGATTAAGACCCCTGATAGAGTCGATGGAGGAAGTGATGTCTACTCTCACTGGTCAGCTCCTGAGAGTTGACCTTTCGCTGTCAAAGATCACGAGCGAGCCCATACCCGTAGACGTGCAGAGGAAGTTTGTAGGTGGCAGGGGTTTCGGAATCAACTACCTGTTCCAGGAACTGCCGAGAGGAATCGAACCGCTGAGTCCGGACAATAAACTGATTTTCATGACGGGCGCTCTTGGTGGTACTTCAGCCCTAGGATTCGGTCGTTGGATTGTCATGACGAAAAGCCCGCAGACCGATGGTTTGGCTAGGGCTGTGGGAGGAGGAAATTTCGCTGCTTTCATAAAATTTGCAGGTTATGATCTCATCATCATTGAGGGCAAAGCTGAAAAGCCATCCTATGTGCTCATTCACGAAAACGGATGCGAAATTATGGACGCTGAGGATATTTGGGGCCTGGATACCCAAGCGACTCAAACGGTCCTTGCTGCAAAGCACGGCTCGCGAACTCAAACCGCTTGTATTGGCCCTGCAGGGGAGAGGCTTGTTCGTTATGCAACCATCACTCACGGGACTCGAACGGCCTCCAGGTGCGGCGTGGGAACAGTGATGGGCGCTAAGAACCTGAAGGCTGTCGCTATAACGGCGAAAGCCAAGCCGCCCGAGGCTTACGACAAGGCCGCATTCAGATCCCTTGTCAAGAAGCACAGCGGCATTCTGAAAGAGCACAAGAGAGTTGTAAAGATGCACACCTTCGGAACAACCTTCCTTGCGCAGATGACGAAGGAAATGGGCATCCTGCCAGTTAAGAATTTCCAGAGCGGCGACATGGAAGGAATCGAGGGGCTTTTTACCGATGCCTATGCCCGAATGAGGACAGGGACCCACGGATGTTTCAACTGCATGACACGTTGCGGGCAGATTCACGAGGTAAAAGACGGTCCATACGCGGGAAAAGTTAGTGAAGGACCTGAATACGAGACTATATGGGCTTTCGGGAGCCAAGTGGGCAATACTGAGGCTGGAGCCACCGTCGAGGCTGACCGCCTGTGCGATTTATTGGGCCTGGACACCATAAGCACGGGCAGCACGATAGGGTTTGCCATGGAACTGTTCCAGCGAGGCATAATCACTAAAGAAGGCACCGATGGCCTGGAACTCACGTGGGGAAACCACGAAGTAATGCTCGAACTGATCGGAAAAATAGCGAGGAGAGAGGGATTCGGGAAGATTCTTGGAGAAGGGACCAAGAGAGCTGCCGAGGCTATCGGAAAGGGCGCGGAAAAATACGCCATACATGCAAAGGGCCTTGAACTCCCGGCCTACGATCCGCGTGCTGCGAAGGTTCACGGCCTGAGCATGGCCACGTCCAACATCGGCGGCAGCCACATGTATGGTTATGCGAGACAGGAGATATCCGGAAAAGCCGATCCCAGGGCCATAGATAGGTTTTCAGACCAAGGAACCGGTGATGTGGCCGCGTACAACCAAATCGACAAGGCAGTCGAGGAGACCGCGATTCTGTGTAACTTCGCCGACTCCGGGATGACGCGAGAACTGCTGGGCAAACTTCTTGCCGCGGGGACGGGTTTCCATGAGTTGGAAGATATTAACCATCTCAGGCTGTTGGGCGAGCGTATTGTTTGCCTGGAGAGGTGTTTCAACGTGAGAGAAGGTTTTTCCCGAAAAGATGACAGGTTGCCCGAAAGAATGCTGACCGAACCTCTCGCTAATGCAGGACCGGCCACCGGCCAGGTCGTCAGAAATCTCGATGCTCTTCTTGACGAGTATTACGATTACCTTGGCTATACCCAGGATGGCATACCTTCTTACAACAAGTTGAAGGAATTGGGACTGGAGAGTGTTTCTCTCCAAATTCACGGTTGATATCAAGAGGTTTTCATGCCGCACACAATTGCCATAGTGGGGACCCTTGATACCAAAGGCAAGGAGCTGGAATACCTCAAGAAACTCATTGAGGACCAAGGATGCGACACCATCGTGGTAGACGTAGGCGTATTTCCTCAATCGTTCGTACACGCGGAAATCGGAAGAGATGAAGTGGCTCTCAAAGGAGGAAGCTCAGTTTCCGAAATACTTGAGAGACAGGACAGGAAATTCGCTATTCAGACAATGATGCAAGGAGGCTCCCAAGTACTGAGGAGCCTCAATGATGAAGGCAGGTTTTCAGCAATTATATCAGTAGGCGGCGGCACGGGAACTCACATAGCTACGGCCATCATGCGGACTCTGCCTATAGGTATTCCGAAATTAATGGTTTCTACCGTGGCTTCGAGAGACATGAGCGGTATTATCGGGAGCAAAGATATTACCTTGATGCACGCCGTTTCTGACATTGTGGGCCTTAATTTCTTGACGCGAAAGCTTCTCGCGGACGCTGCACGGGCCATAACCGGCATGGTGTACAATTCGCTGGCTCCCGATCCCAACAAATTAGTCATTGGTCTCACGTCCTACGGTCCATTGAATCAATGTGCATTTGCTGCCACAGTGTCTTTGGAACAACTCGGCTACGAGGTCGTCCCGTTTCATGCGGTCGGTACCGGCAGCATGGCAATGGAGGACTTGGTTGACCAGGGGATTGTGCATGGCGTCCTGGACCTGGCACTCCATGAATTTGCAGATGAATTATACGGCGGCTATTGCAAATACATAGGTCCCGGCAGGCTTGAAACCGCAGGGAGAAAGGGCGTGCCTCACGTCATCCTGCCTGGCGGCCTGGACATGATAGCCTTTGAATGTGCCTCGCTGGAAGGATTTCCAGCGGAGCTGCGTAATCGTAGATTTTTATCGCACGATTTTCGCTCTTTTGTGAGAACCTCGGCTCAAGATCTGTTCACGCTTGCGGAAGTGATTTCCGGGAAACTCAGGCGAGCCAAGCATCCACCAACTATTATGATACCTCTCAAAGGGTGGTCGAAGGCAGATTCCCCGGGAGGACCATTCTACGACCCCGAGATAAACCAGGTATTTGTAAGCAGGCTCAAGGAACAACTCAGTGGTTCGCACGTACGGATTCTCGAAGTGGATGCAAACATTAACGACCCTGAATGCTCTGCAATGGCTGTTTCAGAATTGCACAGGCTTATGAGGGTTCGGGTTCAGCCGTGAAAACCTATCTTGGCTGCTTACCATGCGTCATCCGGCAGGCCCTGGAGGCAGCCGTACGGGCCACCACTGATGAGACTCAGCACGAAGAGGTGCTTCGAAAAGCCACTTTTGCCGTGAGTTCTTTTCCTTTGGATCAACCTTCACCCGTGATGATCGGAGCCATACATAAGATAGTACGGGACGTTACAGGCCAGGATGATCCTTATAGAGAGGCCAAGGAAATCTGCAATCGTAATGCCATGTCATTGTACCCACAAATGAAAACGCTGATACGGCAATCCCAAGATCCCATCGAGACGGCCCTGCGACTGGCCATTGCCGGCAATGTTATTGATTTTGTGGTGGATCCCGACGCGGACCGGTCCAACATCATGATGGCCGTGGAAGATGCGCTCGGTGCAGATATCGATCTCCTGACAATCAATAATTTTCGGCGAGCCGCCAACGATGCACAAGAGATTCTTTACCTGGGGGACAACGCTGGGGAAATAGTATTTGACCGGCTTCTTATAGAGGAATTACCTAGAGGCAAGATATCGTATGCAGTCAAGGGCAGGCCGATAGTTAACGACGTGACGATGCCGGATGCCGACTACTGCGGCATGACCCACATCGTAAACGTGATTTCGAATGGATCGCGCCTTCCCGGAACGGTTCTCCCCTATTGCTCGGATTCCTTTCGGAACAGGTTTTGGAAAGCCGACCTGGTGATATCCAAAGGGCAGGGTAATTATGAATCACTTGAGGCTACTGAGAAAAACATCTTCTTCCTCTTTAAGGCGAAGTGTAATGTAATAAAAACTCATCTGGGTCGTGAGATCGGGAGCTTGATACTACTTGGCAACAGGCCTCTTCCTGAATGAAGCTTGCTTCGTCTTCCCGGCTGTCATGCGAATCAAGATATATTAGAACCGAGTGAGGACTATGCCGGTTTATCCTGTTCCAACCCCAGAGGATCAAGAGGCAGCCACAGGGTAAAAACCGTGCCGTATTGATCGGATTTGACCGAAATAGACCCTTTGTGGTCCTCTACGATTCTCTTCACCAAGGTGAGGCCGACACCGACACCGTATTCTTTAGTCGTGTAAAATGGATCGAAAAACTTCTGAAGTTCTTCCGGTGGAATAATCCGTCCACCGTTCCGGATTTTCATTTCAAAATACCTTTCGGCCTTGAGGTCTCCTGTCTCCTGCTCTTTGTCCGTAGGCGCAAAGATATCAGTGTCTATCCTAACGACCCCATTTGGGAGTGACGCCTCGATAGCATTGGAGACGAGATTTCGAACCACCTGTTGAAATCGGTTCGGATCCAAAAAAAATTCTTCGTTGTGGGATCCAAAATGAGTTTCGAGGATGATATCTTTTTCGCGGAATCTTTCTTCATGAATTGTCAGGATTTCTTCGATTAGTTTGTTGGGATCTGCTTTCTCAAGCCTGATATCTTCCCGCCTGGTAAAATCGATGAGTCCTCGCAGGATTGTTTCCAGTCGCTGAACCTCTCGTATGATAATCTGGAACCAGTCTTTCCTGATGCTGTCGCCCGGATTCTCCGCGCCGTCTAATTGGGCAGCCATTCTACGCGTAAAACCGCCTATGATGGCCAGAGGCTGCCGCAGTTCATGGGCCACTTCAGCAGTATGTTCGGTAATCACCTGAGATTTCTCTGATTGGATTATGTGTGCGTACAGTTCATCTATTACCTTGATTTTGGCCAACAATTCCTCTTTAGAAGCCTTGATCTCTTCTTCAAGTCTTTTCTTGACCGTGGTGTCCACCAAGACTCCCTCAAATCCAGTCAATAGCCTGTCGACATCGACAATAGCACTGCACCTTATCCGGACCCACTTCTTGCCTCCGTAAGCATCATGAACACCCATTTCTTCATCCCAAATTTCCTCTGGAACAAGACGCAGGATAGACTGTGCGAGAGCCGCGTATTCCGCGTCACAGTAATCCCACAAGGGTGTACCCAACATCTCACCAACTAAATGATGGAAAAACTTTTCCCCCTGCCGGTTCACGAAAGTGAAACATCCTGCAGAATCCAGGGAAAAAATCACATCCGGCACCTGCTCGACCAAGGTGCGATACCTGCGTTCGGATTTCTCCAAAGCTCTTTCGGCTTCCTTGATTCTGGACTCATCTGAAAAGGCGGCTATCGTTCCTTTCATCCGGTTGTAGGGATCCGGAGCGCTTATTCTTACATGTCCGTCAAAGACGGTGCCGTCCTTGCGAGCCAGTTTTGTATAGGTCTCCGACTCCGTCCCACTCTTGTACTGCGCATAGAGTATGGCCCCTGCACGGTGGTATTCGTCGTCCGATGCGTACATGTCTCTCGTAGATTTCCCCATAAACTCTTCAGCAGAATCGTAGCCGAACATTTTGACCATAGCTTCATTAACCCAACTAAATCGCCGCTCCTCAATCCGACAAATCCCTACGGGGGAAGCGGCAAGTATGTTCGTCAGCATCTGTTCTTTTTCCAGAAGGGCTTCCTCAGCTAGAGACTGGAGCGTTATGTCTTCATAAGTCAGGATTTGCCATCCATCCTGAATCACGACTGCCCGAAACTTGATTACTTTGTCACCTCCGTCCTTGCACCTGACAACAAAGACTCTGGGACCGACTTCTCCCGGCAAAACATCGTCAACGGTATCCTCCGTCCAGGTTGCGATCACATTGTTCCTGTACCCCTCATCAGGATATGCTTTCAAAAACCAAGAGTCCTTGTCAGGAACATCTTCCTTGGTGTAACCGAATATTTCGGTAAACTTTGGATTAAAATAATCAAAACTCTTGTCTTGAGCCATGACCGACAGCCCGAAAGGCGCAGCCTCAGCCAGCAGTCTGAAACGGGTTTCACTCGTGTGTAATTGCTCTTCAGTCCTCTTCCGTTCAGTAATGTCTCGACAAATAGACTGAAATCCTACTATGTTGTCGGATTCAATTATAGACTGGACATTCTGCCCCAGCCAGACCACATTCCCTTGCTTGGTCAGAATGGGAAATTCATTGTAAGTATTTGGAATTTTATCTGAAGATTGAGATTCATAAAACTTTTCAACCTGTTCCCTGTAATTAGGGTGAATCAAGTGACGGAAATGCCTTCCGAGAATCTCTTGCTCCGAATAGCCGGTCACTCGCAGTGCAACGGGGTTTACCAGCGTGAAGAATCCCTTTGAATCAGTTACATAGATAATATCATGAGCATTGTCCACAAGCTGCCTGTATAGCTCTTCACTCCGCGCCAGAGCCAGGTCGCAGCTTTCTTGGGAGGGCACATTCTCTTGGGACGCGCTGTTATCCATTCTTCCCGACTGACTGATTGACCGCCTGTTTTTTGTATCCTTGAGTCTCATTGTATGAACGAGTCGGCAGACAAGGTTTGGGCCAACATGTCCAGTCCATCAACTTCAACGGGTCCCCGCTTGGCAGCCCGTGTTCTTGGGCTCTAAGGACCCTGCGAAGCAACTTCCCCCACCGGGTTTTGGGCAGTCTTATAGCAGTTACCTTAAGTTCTGTCGAAATGACGCAGGTTGTTTGTTTTTGTATTTTTCGTTTCGTAACACAGTTTAGCGCATCACAGATGCGATTAACCAGGTCGTCGCTGCACTTTGCGAAAAAGTCTGATAACCTTTCCCCTTTCATTAGCAACCACAATCTTTCAATAGGGTTGAGGTCTGGAGAATACGGTGGAAGAAAAATGGGTTCAAAATTGCCCCAGTTTAGAGATTTGCTGCGAGGCCAGGATGCGTTATCGACAATTAATATTCTTATGGCCCATATCCTACCTAATATGAGACCATCTGGAAATCGCGGCTCGATCTGCCATCTCTAATTCAGCCAAGGAAAAGTTCTCTCGATTGGGCATGTTCGGTAAACCAGACATGAAAAGTCATAAATCATATTCTTAATCCCAACGCGAGAAAAATATTTCAGTCATTACTCTTGGCAGTTGCTATAGATGTAGCGGCGGTGGTCGGACATTAACGAAAAGTGATAGGGAAGGTCTACACCTTCCCTATCACTTCAAGAAATGCTTTTAAGCTTTTGCAGTCTTGGAGGGTCTCTTGGTGGGGCGGCTGAGGATGACCGCTGCTACGAGCACAGCCGCGGAAATGTAAAACGCTAGGTTATATGAGCCCGTTATGTCTTTGATGTAACCAGCCATTAGGGGCATAAGGAAGCCCAGTCCCCACCCAAGGAAAACCAAGCCGTAGTTGGCTCCAAGGTGTTTGGAGCCGAAAAAATCGGCCGTAAAACTGGGCATCAAAGCAAGGCCTCCGCCGTACTGCCAGTATGCGATACCAGTGGCCAGAAACAATAGAGGCACGCTCTCCATCATGATTATGAAAGGAGTAGCCAATAAGAACACTGCCGACACGATGCCGTTTGCCAAATATGCATTTGATCGGCCGATCTTATCGGAGTAAAGACCCGTTCCAACCCGACCCGAAGCGTTGACCAACCCGCCGAAAGCCGCTATTATCCAAGCATTCTGGGCAAAAAATTCGAGTTTACCTGCCGTTTTGGCCAGGATGGGGGCTGCGTTGGCGATTACCAACAACCCCGATTGGGCACTACCGATAAACATGAGGACCAGCGCGTAGTACTGCCATCTGGTGAGCATCTCCGAAGGGGACCAATCCTCCATGGTGATTTTGGTGGCCGGTTTTTTTTGGTCACGCCAGGGTATGTGGCCGCGCAGGGCCCTCGCCAGCAACCGGTCCCACCACGTTATACCTAATTCGTTGTTTGGGGATTCAGGTTTCGGTTTCGGCCCGGGTGGGACATAGTCCGCCGGTGGCCATGACAAGAGCTGACCTGCAATCATCACGACAACGGCAAAAATTATCCCCAAACCAATGAAGCTCCCTGAAATACCATAGTTGTCAATAAGGTATTGGCCGAGGGGTGCAATGTACAATGCGGCTCCTCCATAGCCCCCCACCACTATTCCTGCAATCAAGCCCCTTCTATGAATCCCGAACCATTTCAGGGCAGCAGGAGTGGATGCGGCATAACCCATACCCATGCCGATTCCGCCCAAGATTCCAAAACCTATTATCAAGCCGGCAAAGCTCCTCATCAATCCTGTGATGATGCATCCTGCCGCAAGGAAAAGTCCTCCCAAGAGTGCGCCGGCTTTAGGGCCATACTTATCCTGAAGCTTGCCGCCCGGAATCATGAACAACGCAAATGTGAGTCCGCACAGGAAATAGGCAACAGTACCCTGCGCATCCGTCAGATAGGGCCAGCCCGCGTTAATCCCGTCCATAATGACGCCTGCGTCGGCCTTGGTTTTGTCCACAAGCGCCTTTTTCCAGACGCTCCAGGCATATAGGATTCCTAAGCAAAGGTTGCATGCTGTACCGGCAAACACCACAACCCACGCTCTCAACGGTTCTTTGACCGGCTGTGCTGTCATCGAGTCCTCCTAGAAAGAGTTTCTTTAGACTTGTTAGCGCTATTATTCCTGGCCGTTTATCCTCGCCCGTACGCTGAAAACGCGTTACGTAGCAGAGGTCTGCTGAAATGATGGAATGTGGGGGGACCTCAAACCACGAGCCACATTCGCTTCCCACTTGGCCAAAAAAAAAGCAAAGGCCGACACCACTACTCCGGATGGAGCTACCCAAATGAAGGGTAGCCCATGTCGGGGAGTGCCGGCCTCAAAATGTCAAGGCCCGACGGCCTATATTCCCGCGCGCTCCTTTATGAGGTTTCCTACCACGGTTGGATCGGCTAGGGTTGATGTGTCTCCAAGATTGTCAACCGTTCCCGCGGCGATTTTTTGTAGCACCCGCCGCATGATCTTGCCACTACGCGTCTTGGGTAGTGCATCAGCCCATTGTATCGCGTCAGGAGAGGCGATGGGACCGATCTGGGTTCGCACCAGTTTAACCAAATCCTTCTTAAGGTCTTCGGACTTAGTTACTCCTGTGTTCACCGTCACAAAGGCATATATTCCCGTGCCCTTTATGGGATGAGGAAAGCCCACCACCGCTGCTTCGGCTACCTGTGGGTGCAGGACCAAGGCAGACTCGACTTCCGCGGTTCCAATACGGTGACCGGAAACGTTGATAACATCATCAATCCGGCCGGTGATCCAGAAGTAACCGTCCTCGTCCCTCTTCGCGCCGTCACCGGTGAAATACATGCCTGGGTATCGACTGAAATAGGTTTCTATGAAACGCTGGTGATCACCGTACACCGTGCGGGCAATGCCGGGCCACGGGCGTCTTATGAACAGAGCGCCCTCCTGGCTTGGGAAACTACTCTCCTGGCCGGTATCGGGATCCAGAATTACCGGATCAATCCCAAAGAATGGTGATGAACATGACCCGGGCTTTATGGGTGCAACGCCGGGCAGGGGGGTCATCATGTGGCCGCCGGTTTCAGTCTGCCACCAAGTGTCTACAATGGGACACCAATCACGGCCGACATGATGGAAGTACCAGCGCCATGCCTCCGGGTTGATCGGCTCGCCCACCGTGCCCAGCAGCTTGAGTGAAGAGACGTCGTGTTTTTCCACGTACTCGGCCCCTTCCTTAGCCAGAGATCGAATAACCGTCGGAGCCGTGTAAAACTTTTCTACGCGGTGTTTCGCAACTATCTCCCAGTATCGACCAAAATCGGGATAAGTAGGAATGCCCTCGAACATTACGGTTGTGAAACCGTCTGTGAGCGGGCCATAAACCGTGTAGGTGTGGCCGGTGATCCAACCGATGTCTGCAGTGCACCAAAAAGTCTCATCCTCTTTAATGTCAAAAACCAACTTTGTGGTCATGGCCGCAAAGAGAAGATATCCACCGGTCGTGTGGAGCACTCCTTTGGGTTTCCCCGTGCTGCCGCTGGTGTAAAGGATAAACAGGGGATCTTCCGCGTCCATACGCTCAGGTTCCACGTAAGACGGCAGAGAGGGATCCGCCATAGCCTCGTGCCACCATACCTCCTTGTTGGGGTCCAGTTTCAGATCGAGGCCGCAATGGTTGAAAACGATAACCGTCTCGACGTCAGGGCAACGCTCAAGTGCCTCGTCAACGGTCTTCTTCAATGCGAGGGTCTTTCCGCCTCGATAACCACCGTCTACCGTGACGACTATTTTAGCGCCGCAATCCTGAACTCGGTTTACAATAGATTCAGCGCTGAAACCCCCGAATATTACGCAGTGTACAGCGCCTATTCTTGCGCAGGCAAGCATGGTGACGGACAACTCTATGATCATGGGCATATAAACGATCACTCGATCGCCCCTTTTGACACCCTTGGACTTAAGAACCGCCGCGAACTTGTTCACCTCCCTGTACAGTTCCAGGTATGTGACCTTACGGGATTTTTTAGGATCATCCCCTTCCCAGTAATAGGCGATGCGGTTCTTCAGCTTGTCCACATGGCGGTCGAGACAGTTGTAGCAAGCATTCAATAACCCTCCCCCGAACCATTCAATTTTTGCCGTTTCTGCGAAATCGTAACGCAGCACAAAATCCCATTCCTTGTACCAGGTAAGGTACTCTCTGGCTTGCTCCCCCCAGAAGTTGTCCACATCCTCAATAGAGCGCCGGTACATCTCATTGTACTGCTCCACACTGTTGATGTAAGCAACTTTCCGATAGTCTGCAAGGTGAACGTCATACCATTTTGGAGCTTCCTCCATGATCAAACCCTCCTCTACTCTGACTTTTATAGAGACGCTGAAGGTTAATCAGCGAACTCGATCTGTTAGAACGCCATTTCCCCCAAGGACCGTCTCACATTCGGAGAGCCCGTCTTGAGGGCACTTGACATTGCCAAGACCTGCCTGAAACGTACAACTTTTCCCACCAAAGCTCTGGCTAAGGCTCCAAAGTATCAAGAACAATTTTGTATAAAGGGAGTGGTAATATCCCTTGGGATGCGGATGGCTATGAGGCTCTTGAATCTGAACACCTAGGTGACTCTTGCGCGTTCCCTGATTCAAAGGTGCCCAGCCACTCTTTCCTTTATCCACAAAATCGCCAGATAAAACAAGAAAAACCTTGCAGAGCATGCAATTTTTGTTCGCCTCCGTGAACGAGTAAACTTGTACCTCCCCAACAACTTTTTGAGTACATTAGGTGAAAGACCAGGATTAAGACTCTTGATGGTCTCCTACCCTAACCGGAGCCTATACAAATTCCCCTGAAGCGAAAGGATTGTTCAGGATCTGAATCCTATTCCTCGGCCGCTCTCTTCCCCAAACCACTTATGTTCCCCCCCCCTCATGTGACAACAGGTGGCACCCCGTTGAGTTTGTCAGATGAATTGAACGTAACACACCCTATAATACTATTCAATATCTTTTTGTGTCGATTATAGTTCAGAGCTAAACTCTCGAGGACATGGAGTTACAAAAATGCTCCACAAACAGTCAACATCGATAATAAGCTAATATAACTATCTAATATGGCCACCATTCTTCCGGCCAAATCACAGCTTGCGACAATCAGGCTTGACATTTTGATGAGAATATTATTCATATAGGGTCCGGGATGATAGGAGATTCTACATCCAGGCATGCGCGTCGACTCATAGACCTGGCCAGATAACCAATACATTCACATTAGTTACAAAAAATCGAGCAGAGGAATGGTCCATTGACAGAAATTGTATCTAGCCAAGACAAGAGAACCAGGATACTGGATGCCGCAGAGGACGTCTTTTCCCGCAAAGGTTTGCTTGGGGCAAACGTGGCTGAGATAGCGCGCCTGGCAAAAGTTACAGACTCGGTAATCTATCAGTATTTCAAAGGCAAAGAGGACCTTCTTTTTTCAATTCCAGGAGAAAGGATGCCGAAGCAACTAGCGCTTCTCAAGGAAAGCCTTCAAGGGATTCGCGACGCGGAGAGTCGATTGAGTAAGATGATATGGTTTCACCTTCATCGGAACGAAACCGATCGCGAATTCGCTCGTGTCCTGTTGCTGGAATGTCGTTCAAACAAGGATTTCTATAACAGCTCTGGTTACAGCGCCATACGCGAATACGCCGGTAAGATGTTGAACATACTAGAAGAAGGGAAAAAAGAAGGAATTTTTAGAGATGACGTGGATATGCGTCTGGTAAGAGATGTAATCTTCGGCACCCTAGATTTTGAGGGGCTGAATTTCCTGGTTACTCACGAGACGAGTGATCCGTCGTTCGATCTGGACCATATTATGGCTCTCATTCTTCCGATGATCAGGAAACGACCCGAATGGAACAGCAGATCCAGGGATAAGGCAATGAGAATTCTGCTGGCCGCCGAACACGTGTTCGCTGAAAAAGGCTTCGTCAAAGCCACAATAGCCGACGTGGCCAAAAAAGCTCAAGTGGCCGAAGGAACGGTTTATGAGTATTATAAGAATAAAGAAGATCTGTTGTTATCTATTCCTGAAAAAAGATTCCGAGACCATCTGGATGATCTTGAAGAAACCTTTGAGATCAGAATGCCGATCAGCAAACTCAAGAGATTGATCAAGAACCATTTCTTCCTCTACTTGACTAACCGAAACTTTCTGACTGTCTTTATAATTCAGATCCAACTCAGCGACCGGTTCTATTCGTCTCACGCCTACCATACTTTCAGAACTTATCTGGAAATGATCGAGAGTGTAATTGATGAAGGGAAAGCACTGGGTAGCTTCCGTGCGGATGTCAACCCCAGAGTATTTCGAAACCTGTTTCTTGGCACATTCAGCCACATGGCTCTCAGATGGTTCGTTCTGGGAAGGGAACCAGCCACGGATAAGATGAGTGAAATTGAGCAAATATCCGATCTCCTGTCCCTAGCCGTTCTCGCTGACTGTCCTATGAACCAGCAGGGCGCATTCCCCGCGTGAAACTTCTTCCCAATCTTGCCTGCACTTGATGATTGACAAGGACGTCGAGTCATCAATTCAATGAGCTTCTCTTGTCCTGAGTGCAAGTTTGCGTTAAAAGAAGTGGGCACTCAGATAGACAGTGCAACAGTCCAATCAGACAAATGAAAGGCCGGAACAGCGGAAAGAATATGAAATCGGAGAAAAACCCTGATAACACCACTGAAGCCGGCGTTCGGGAAAAAATGACCAGGGTCATCGTTCGGCGTGTGTGGTCGGCCCTCAAGGTATTGATATACGGGTGTTTCCTAGTGGCATCAGTGGTGCTGCTTCTCTGGGGGTTGGAGAATCTGGCCAGGTACGGGTTGGGCCGAACATATCTAGCCGCAGTCTACCCTGACGACATTATCATGGCGCGTCGCGATTTCAATAGGCCTGTTTCTCATTACGACTACGATTTTGTACCGGGTGTTTGCCTAGAGTACAACATTCTTAAAGGCAATAGTTACGAATATGCCAACAATGCTGGCTTTAGGGATCCTCGGGAAATCTTACTTGAAAAGCCTGCGGATGAGTATCGCGTTTTTATGACGGGAGGGTCCACCGCGTATGGCTTGGGCGCAATCGGTGAGGCCGCTCCAGCCATGGGATGGTACGCCATACCGCATCGCGAGACAATATCTCACGCGATGGAGATGATTCTTAATGCCACAGCGCCCATGGATGGAAAGAAGATCAGGGTGTACAACACGGCAGTTTGGGGATACGCTTATCAGCATAACCTAATGCGTTACCTGGCCAAATTGAGACGCTATAACCCTGACTTAGTGATCTCTTTTGACGGCGCAAACGAATTACCTGCAGTAAGCAGGTTGACAGCAGATTGGGATTATTTTCGTGAGGGGCAATTCAATAATATTCTGAGAGAGATCTATGCCTACAACCGACCTGGACTTGCTTCGTATCTCACGCTTTGGTTGAAAAACAATACTTTTCTGATGACATACCTGTGGGCCGGCAGGGACCTGTTTCAGGAACTTAACCCGGAAGTCCGTAAACATCCTGGTGTTGCAAGTCAGACCAAATCCACGGGAAATGATACTCGACTTTCAGTTGAAGAGGCATCCAGGCTGCTTGATAGGAATATAGCAACCGTTGTGAGGATAGTGGAAGACTATTCCAGCGTGCTAAAAAATGACAGTGTCCCACACATACTTGCCTTACAGCCTTGGTTTTATTCAAGTAAGAAACCTCTCCATGAAAAGGAAAAGTTGCTGGCAGCAATGACTGGATTCCGAGAATATTACGGAGTTCCCTCGGATCGAGTGTATAAATTGTTAATAGACAAGATCGGCGAGAACGCTGCAAATAAAGGCTATTTTGTAGTTGACTTTTCCGACTACTTTGATGATGTATCCGAATGGGTTTTCACGGATTGGTGTCACCTGACTGCGGGGGCTAACTACCTTGTGGCAAAAGAGCTTTCCAATCTGATTAAGGAACATTTCTTCGGCCAGCCTCTCAACGAAGGTGACAGCACGAAAAACAAGAATGAATTCTTCTGGGACTTGGCTGCGTCAGGGAGCATAATTTATGCGCCTCCACCCGATACTCCGCAAAATCAACCAAAGAACATGCTCACCGGTTATCCTGGTGAATCACTATATTCATCTAAAGTCCTTGGTCCGGATGATAGAGGGGAAGTTGTCTTGGACCTGGGAGAGGTTCGTACTTTTAGCAGATTACGGCTGGTTTGGGGCGATGAGGAAACCGTGCCTGACGAATGGGTAGTGGAAGTGTCAAAGGACGAGACGAATTGGACCAACTTCGTGACTGGATCAGGGGACCGGACCGACAATTTTTCTCGGTGGCCAGGATTTGAATACTATGCTTCAGATCCGGTCAAAGCCAGATATTTGAGATACAAGCCGATGCACGGGTCGAATCAGGTTATCGCCCTGAGATCTTGGAACGTTTTCAGGTAGGGATCAATGAACATACTTGGAATATCTGCTTTCTACCATGACAGCGCAGCCTGCCTGGTCACGGATGGAAAGATCATAGCTGCTGCTCAACAAGAACGTTTTTCTCGGGTGAAGCACGATTACCGGTTTCCACATGAAGCAGTTTCCTACTGTCTGAGAGAAGGCCGGATCGGCGCAGGCGACATCGATTACGTGGCTTTTTATGATAAACCCTTTATAAAATTTGAAAGGCTTCTGGAAACATATATTTCATTTGCACCGCGAGGTTTGGCCTCATTTGTCATGGCTATGCCTCTCTGGCTCAAACAAAAGCTCTATATTCCGGACTTGATAAGAAAGAGCATGGGCTATGACGGAAAGATTCTTTTCCCGGAGCATCATGAATCCCATGCAGCGAGTGCGTTCTTCCCGTCACCTTATGGAAGGGCAGCTTTTCTGACCATGGATGGGGTGGGGGAGTGGACCACGACAAGTTTTGGAGTAGGCGAACGGAACAGAGTCAGAATGGCATACGAGATAAAGTTTCCCCATTCACTGGGGTTACTGTATTCGGCTTTCACATATTTTACAGGATTTAAGGTGAACTCAGGTGAGTACAAGGTCATGGGCCTCGCTCCTTATGGAGAACCCAAGTACGTGGACACTATTCTCAACGAACTAATTGATATAAAGGAAGACGGATCTTTCAAACTCAATGTGGAACATTTTACCTACCCATACGGTCTGACTATGACGGGCAGGTCGTTTGAGAAGCTGTTCGATGGACCAGCCAGGAAACCGGAAAGTAAACTTACTCAGAGAGAGATGGATCTTGCCAAATCGGTGCAGGTGGTTACTGAGGAGGTAATGATCCGGACGGCTCGGCACATTCACAAGGTCACGGGCGAGAAATATTTGTGCCTGGCGGGAGGGGTAGCGCTAAATTGCGTAGGGAATGGCCGGATTCTTAGAGAAGGGCCTTTTGAAGACATCTGGATTCAGCCGGCCGCCGGGGACGCAGGTGGCGCCTTGGGCGCAGCTCTGTTCGTATGGTACCAGCTCCTGGGCAATGAGAGACTGTCGGACGACTTCAGTGATCAGCAAATGGGGTCTTACTTGGGGCCGGCTTATGGCGAAACAGAGATCAAAGCTTTTCTGGACTCCCACGGCTACCCGTATCAGTACCTTGATGACGGGATTCTCTCCGAAACCGTTGCGGACCTCATAGTCCAGGAAAAGGTCATTGGGTGGTTTCAGGGGAGAATGGAATTCGGGCCCAGGGCATTGGGGGCCCGGTCAATCATAGGGGATGCCCGAAGTCCCAAGATGCAATCGCAGATGAATCTTAAGATCAAGTACAGAGAGAGTTTCAGACCGTTTGCCCCATCCGTACTGATGGAACAGGTGGATAAATTCTTTGAACTGGACCGGCCGTCACCCTACATGCTATTGGTTGCAGACGTGGACAAAAAAATCCGCCGTGATATGAACGAGGAACAGAAACGCTTGTGGGGAATAGATAAGCTAAACATTGTGCGATCGGACATACCGGCTATAACTCATGTTGATTACTCAGCCCGTATCCAGACAGTTCACAAGACCACCAACCCACTTTATCATGACGTCATTGACGCCTTTTTCAGAAAAACCGGGTGCCCTGTAATCGTCAATACTTCCTTTAATGTGCGGGGCGAACCCATTGTAATGAGTCCGGAGAATGCATATCTTTGCTTCATGAGGACTGAAATGGATTATTTGGTAATGGGGCCTTTCTTGTTAGACAAGACGAATCAGCCATTGCTCAAAGATGACGCGGACTGGCGAAAACAGTACGAACTTGACTGAAGCTGCAAAAGCCAACTTATGATGACGAACATAATCAGAGGAATAAGGGAAGAAATAGCAGCGGCCTTCAGAGAACCGTCAGACCGCGACATGACTATTTTAGCCGTGCTGTTTCTCTTGTTGCCAGGGGCAATTGGAGCATACCTACTTTTCTGGAAGGGTTCATGGTTCGGCTATTTGTGGATGCTGGCCGGTGTTTTTCTCGGCGCGTGCCGGTTCATTGCACCACTATTCCGCGTGATATATCGTCTCTGGATTGGCTTCTCTGTGGTTCTGGGGTACTTCGTTTCACGGACCCTGCTAACACTCATATTTTTTCTTGTGATCACTCCCACAGGCCTGATTATGCGCTTGGTAGGTAAGGACCCAATGGATCGGAAACGCGACCCCAAAACACCGTCTTACTGGATACGGCGGGAAGATCCGCCTGAGACCAGTATTCAGAGATACGAGAAACAATTCTGACTCACTCTCACACTGTTGCACGGAGGAACGATTGATGTCCCTTGTGAAAGAATTCTGGGATTTCTTGAAAGTCCGAAAAAAATACTGGCTTGCACCTATACTGATAGTGCTGGTGATCCTCTCGGCGTTCATAATACTAGCAGCAAGTTCTCCTGTAGCGGCGCCCTTCATCTACACGCTCTTCTAGAGGTGGCTACCGAGTCATATTGGGGAAACTGCCGACAGTTTCCCCTCAACCCGCTCAGTATCTCTCGTTGCAATTATTGGTAGGCAATGACACCCCTCCCGGACCAGACGCCTGATTCAGTTTCAAAATCAGAAAAGGTAGGAATGCCGAAGATATCTATCCACAGCGGGATAGTTCTTCCCGCTGAACCGGAAGTCGGACACGGTGGATTCAAACGGTTCATACTGACAATGTTTTACGTCTCATTCCTGATCGCAGTGGTGGTCGCAGTTCTCGCTGCTATAGAATATTACTCCTATCTCAAAATGAAAGCGTCACCTTTGGGACAAGCATACAAGGGCAGAGACATGGATCTTGCGCGTCGGAGTTCTCAGACGGTGGCCCCACAGTTCGGATATGAACCTACTCCTGGCTTTGCTTCAGTTCGAAATACCCGGTTAGGCAATTCATTTGAGTACATAAACGAACAGAGTTTCAAAAACTTCGAAGACGTTCCAAGAGATAAGCCGGAAGATGAGTATCGAGTCATGGTAACCGGTGGATCAGTGGTGTACGGACGCGGGCCGGTACCTCCAGCGGATGCTGTCGCGGATTTTTATGAGGTGACTTACCGCTGGAATATCCCCCACATCATGGAGAAACTACTCAATGCAGATCCGAGGATTCTGATCCTTCTACACGGCAAGAAAGTCAGAGTGATCAACGCGGGTGTGGCAGGTTTTGTTTATCAGAACAACCTGATGAGATATCTTGCCAAATTGCGCCTGTACCAACCTGACCTCGTGGTAGCTCTAGACGGAGCAAACGAGATACATACGGTTGCTCGTCCCCTGAAGGACTGGAACTATTTCACAGAGGGGCCTTATTACGAGGTTGTAAGCGAGACAATGGATATGAGCCGAGCAGGGCTCATGAACTATCTTACCCTATGGCTCAAAAGGAACACCTATTTTTTCACCTGGCTCGCGATGAGACAGGGTGAGGGCCCAGGAATACTGATGGAAAACAGGGGATTCGCAGCGCATCCTCAGGATGCAACCCCTGAAATGATCGTGTATCGGGACAAGAATATAGCTCAGGTGGCAGATGTGGTGGCAATATATCATAAGGTGTTGGAAGCCGACCGCGTGCCCCACGTCTTCGCACTACAACCGATGTTTCGAAACTCGAAGAAAAAGAGAACGCCTATGGAAGAGAAGATTGAGAGCGTCACTGGAATGCAAAAAATAGGTTTTTATGACGCAGCTCAAACATACGACGTTCTGGTAGACAAGATAAGGAAGAGATGCAAAGAAGACAATTTAGAAGTGGTTGATTTGACAGGCATCTACGATAATGTAACAGAATGGGTTTTTACCGACTGGTGTCATCTTACCAACGGCGCCAACTACATCCTTGCGAAGGAATTGGTAAACCAAGTAAAAACGAGGGTTTTAGGGCTGCCTCTTCTCAAGGACGACATCATTTCTAATCCCGTGAATTCTTATTTTCAGGACTACGCAAGAAACTCTAGAGTACTGGTGAACGATAGACCTTCAGACAGCGGTCTGCACATTCTTAAAGGTTACCCTGGACCCAACCAACTTGAGGTTTCCCGTGACGGCAAAGAGGATTTTCCAACAGTAGTTTTGGACGTTGGCACAGTAGTTCCCATTTCTCGGCTGAGAATTGTGTGGGGAGATGACATATCCGTGCCTAGGGATTGGGAGATAGATTTTTCTGAAGATGGCAAGACCTGGAGGAAATGGCTTAACATAACAAAAACAGAAGTCGATCACTATGACCAATGGCCCGGTTTTGAGTATTATTCCCCTGAGGAAAGTGCCGCTCGATATGTAAAATACTCGCAGTCAGTTGACAATGGCCAGGCGGTCATTCGTTTGCGCCAGCTTAGCATATTCAGATAACTTGAATTTGTGATGTCACGGAAGAAAAGAATTTGTATAAAGTAACAAATAAGATATATATAAAAGTTTAATAGTCCATACCGACGGTCATAGGGTGTTCGCAGGCCTCGGGCGGGAGAATTGACATGCCAAAAATGAAAACATGCCGCGGAGCGGCAAAAAGATTTACGCTTCTCAAGAGTGGAAAAATCAAGAGAAAAAAAGCTTATCACAGTCATATCCTTACCAGCAAGGCTACCAAGCGGAAGAGAAATCTGAGACAAGAAGCCTTCATAGATCCAAGGGATACCAAGCAAATTAAAAGGTTACTGCCGTACGGATAACGATAGATAGTGTGCCAAACTAGGCCCAACGCCATGAACATATTTGAGTTGGGAGAATTTTTTGTTTTGCGGCTCACTGCCGATAGTTGCAAGATTCAAGGAGTCTATAATGCCCAGAGCACGATGTGCGCCCGCCAGTCGGGCCAGACGCAACAAGATCATGAAGGCCGCCAAGGGATATGTGGGGGGGCGGAGTCGAACTCTCAAACAGGCCAAGGAAACTGTGGAACGTGCTCTCTGTTATGCATATAGAGACCGTAGAACGCGCAAGCGTGATTTCCGCCGGTTGTGGATAACCCGCATATCGGCCGGCGCAAGAATCAACGGCATCTCATATAACCGACTTATCGAGGGGCTTAAGAAAGCTGGAATAATCTTGGACAGAAAAGTCTTGGCTGATCTTGCGGTAACGGACCCTGGGGCGTTCGGAGGTATAGCTCTCCAGGCCAGGCAGGTTTTGGAAGCCTGAAAGAGTCTCCCAGTGCTGGAATCCATGAGTTCAGCTCTAGGATTACCGTTGGAGGCCCAGTCCAACACGAACCCAAAGCGGCCTTTCCGGACCGCTTTTTTTGTCTCTGTGTCACAACCTGATCAAGGATGGTTAAAATAATGAAGGACCAACTTGAGAAACTCAGAGTGAACAACCTTGATTTGATAAACACGCTTGGGGATGAAAAATCTCTGGCTGATGCCAGAGTCCGCGTCTTGGGGCGCAAGGGAGAGTTGACCGGTATTCTAAGAGGGCTGAAGGATCTTCCTCCTGAAAGTCGTGCCGAATTCGGACAGCTCGCAAATATTATCAAGAATGAACTCGATCAAAAGTTCAACGAAAAGGAAGCGGCTATTAAAGACAAGGCTCGTGAACTAAAAGTCAGGTCGGAATTTGTTGACGTGACGTTGCCGGGTAGAAGGCCAATTCCGGGGCGTACGCACGTTCTCAACCGTGTGACCGATGAATTGATCGAAGTCTTTAGAGGCCTGGGGTTCCAGTTGGCCGAAGGGCCTGAAGTAGAACTCGATTACTACAACTTTGAGGCACTCAACATTCCTCGGGACCATCCGGCCCGAGACATGCAAGACACCTTTTATTTCTCTGAAAATGTGGTACTCAGGACGCACACCTCGCCTGTTCAAATCCGCACTATGGAACTGCAGAAGCCTCCGGTGAGAGTAATTTGTCCCGGAAAAGTGTATCGCCGGGACGCGGACATTACTCACTCTCCCATGTTTATGCAGATCGAAGGTCTTTGGGTAGACAGGGGCATCTCTCTGTCAGACCTCAAAGGAGTCCTCACAGCTTTTGTAAGAGAATATTTTGGAGAGGAGTTGGCTTTACGCTTTAGGCCGAGTTTTTTCCCTTTTACCGAACCTTCTGCGGAAGTAGATATCCAGTGTGTCATCTGTGGAGGCGAGGGGTGCCGAACTTGCTCCTCTACAGGATGGCTGGAAATTCTGGGAGCAGGGATGGTTGATCCGGCACTTTACAGTTTTGTGAACTATGATCCTGAGATTTATACTGGTTTTGCCTTCGGCATGGGCATAGAAAGGGTGGCCATGCTTAAGTACGGAATCCCGGATATTAGGGCTTTCTATGAGAACGATGTGAGGTTTCTTCGTCAATTCTGATTCTGCGTTCTGTTCCGAAACATAAATTGCAGCTCAGATTTGCGACCTCGACATAGAAAAGATCTACTCGTGACACTGAACCACACCATTGCACTTCCGGACTTAGAAAGGGGCTAGAGGAGATGCTCGTCAGCTTCAGTTGGTTGAAAGAATTTGTGGATATTGATGTCTCTGTCGAAGAAGTCTCCCGGATTCTTACTATGGGAGGCATAGAGGTTGAGGGTGTCACTGAAGTCGGTAAGGGCTTAGACAAGGTTGTTACGGCCAGGGTCCTCGACATAACTCCTCATCCCCACTCGGAAAAGCTGAGCTTGACTCACATCAGTCTTGGATCCGGGGAGGTGACGGTCGTTTGTGGCGCACCAAACATACGCGTTGGGCAATTAGTTCCATACGCGGCGCAAGGTGTCCTACTACCTTCGGGAATTGAAATTGGGGCCCGGATGATAAGGGGTATTGAATCTCTCGGAATGATTTGCTCAGAGAAAGAATTGGAGCTTGGAGACGATCAATCCGGCATTCTGGTGCTGGACCAAGAGACCCAAACAGGGTTACCACTTGCAACGGCGCTACCGTATGCGCATGATTTCATATTGGAAGTCTCTATCACTCCAAATCGCGGAGACTGCCTGTCAATCCTGGGCATTGCTCGAGAGTTGGCAGCCCTGACAGGAAGGCGATGGAGGATTCCTGAGTTTTCCCTGGACGAGGGCTCTAGTCATATTCGAGACAATTTCCGTGTTGACGTCCTAGATGCCGATCTTTGCCCTCGGTACGTGGTGCGCATGGTCCAGGGAGTAACTGTAGGCACTTCGCCTCTACAGATCCGGCTCAGGCTCGCTCGGTCCGGCTTTCGCCCGATCTCGAACGTTGTTGACGCTACCAACCTTATTCTTCTGGAATGTGGGCAACCGCTGCACGCCTTCGATCGGGATTTGCTGGAGGAGAGTCGCATTGTGGTTAAACGCAGCAATCCGGGTGAAACTTTTGTCACCCTGGATGGTATGGAGAGAGCGCTTCCTGAGAACTCCCTTATGATCAGAGACGGGAAGAGATCTGTCGCTCTCGCGGGAATCATGGGAGGCCTCAACTCAGAGATAGGCGACAGGACGGACTCAGTCGTGATCGAGAGTGCCTGCTTTGAACGCTTTGGAATACGAAGAACCGCCAAGGCCATTGGGATGGCTACTGAAGCCTCTTACCGTTTTGAGCGCGGCGTGGATCCTGAAGGCACGTTATGGGCTGCTCACAGGGCTGCCCACGTGATCCAGAAACTGGCAGGCGGAACAGTGGCCAAAGATTGCATAGATGTATACCCGGCTCGTATATCCAGGCCGGTAGTCTCCGTGAGAACCAACAGAGTCAATGGTATGCTGGGGACGCGATTGAGCACAGAGGAAATGTCTACAAATCTTGAGCGGCTGGGCCTGGATGTAACGATTATGGACGGTAATGGACAAGTCATGGAATGTACTCCCCCCTCCTGGCGTTGGGACCTTGACAGGGAGGTGGACGTGATCGAAGAAGTCGCCCGGATTTACGGCTTCCAAAACATTCCTGTTTCAATGCCTGCCTATTTGTCGGCTCCGGATCGGTCCAAAGAAAATCGGGAGCCACTCAATAAAGTAAACGAATGCATGAACGCGTCTGGTTTCACAGAGATTATAACTATGTCTTTCGTGTCACGCGAGGCTGGTCAGGCTTTTTCTTTAGGTACGGAAAATGTGAGAAACCTTGAGTTGCTCAATCCATTGACCGAAGATTACGCGGTAATGCGGACTTCACTTCTACCGGGACTGATTGGGGCGACTAAGCGGAACATCAATTACAAATGTGAAAGTCTCAAACTATACGAAGTTGGGAAGACCTTTAAAGTGGTCCCAGGTCAGGAGCTTCCTCGGGAAGATTTGAAACTGGCAGCGATTGCCTTGGGCAACCGCTATCCTGATCTATGGCATTTTCACAGGGGTGAAGTTGACGTCTTCGGTAAGATCAGTGGCAGGATGGGAGTAGATTTTTACGATCTAAAAGGCGCGCTTGAGACATTACTGGAGGGATTCGACGTTACTGAAGTAAAATTTGTGCCTTCCAGCGTCCCATTTTTGCATCCCGGCAAATCTGCGAACGTGGTTGTTCTCGGAGAGGTAATCGGTTTTCTGGGTGAGTTAGATCCGAAGAAGGCTCATGAGTTGGATTTGAATGGGCAAGTTCAGATTTTTGAAATTTTTTTGGAGCCTCTGTTCGTTCAAAGGCGCAAGAAAAGAGTTTTCAGGCCTATTCCTCGCTACCCTTATATAGAACGAGATCTATCACTAATGGTTGAAACAAATTGTTCAGGAGATCAGATTAAACACTTGATTTCACGCTTGGGGCATGATATTATTGCATCCGTCGTTTTATTCGATTTGTATCGAGGAGAATCGATTCCGGAGGGGAGCCAGAGTCTGGCGTTCCGGATTCGGTATCAGTCTGAGGATCTGACTCTGACCGATGAAGAAGTCCAGGTAGTCCATTCCAGTGTTGCGGAAACCCTTGTAAGGGAATTAGGTGCAACGCTCAGGGAGTGAGAGACTGCTTCAACGGCCGAGGTCTCAGGGCAGTCGCTTTAGCCTGACGGGACACTTGGCCTGCAGTCGGATAGATTCTCATTTGGAGGGGTGGTCGAGTTATGCCTATCGCAATTCCGGAGAAGCAGTATTTTAAAATCGGAGAAGTCAGCGAAATCCTTGACGTGGAGCCTTACGTCCTCAGGTACTGGGAATCTGAATTCAAGATCCTCAAACCGACGCGGACTCGGGCGCGCCAGAGGCTGTATCACAAGAAAGACTTGGAGTTGCTTGTAGAAATCAAGCACCTGCTTTACGACGAAAAATTTACGATTGCAGGCGCCAAGAAGCGACTTCAAGAGATGAAAAAACAAGTCTCCGCGGAAAAGAAAGCCCGAAAACCCACCCGAGGGCTCAAGTCTAAAGAAGCCCCCGAACTGCTGGACAGCAAGACTGAAAATTCTGTTTCCGTGGATAGCCAATCTGATTACAGGGATATACTCCTGGAGATCAAGAAAGAATTGAAAGAACTCCGGTCAATTTTGGAGGGGTAAGCCATAACTGGTTCTGAGATTCGGAATTTGCCCCATTGAAATCCGTCGTCAGTCCTGAGTTGCAGAGTGTTTCATTTTGCAGTTCAATCCCGCGTTTCCAAATAGCGAGAATTGGGGGGTAGAGTGTTTCTCCGATACAGGACGAGCATTTACTCCATGATTTGTCTAACTAGGGAGATGAAGCTTTCTCCTCTGTGGAATTCGTTCTGAAACATTCCAAAAGAAGAACAACCAGGTGAAAGAAGAACTATGTACCCTGGTTTAGCGTCATCCAGCAGCTTGTAAACTGCGTCTTTAAGATTGTCGAAAACGCCCAGGACTTTGTCTTTTCCACCTGCGCTTATGATCTCGCTGCGAAGGGCAGCCGTCGCACTTCCATCCAGGAGAGCAATCTTGTGTGCTTTGGATGCAGCGGCCAGAGCAAAGGGACTTAAATCAAGGTTCTTGTCCGATCCTCCGGCAACAAGCAGTATGTGTTTTTCTCCCATAGAATCCAGAGCGGCGCAGCCCGCAACCGGAGTCGTGCTCGTCGAGTCGTTCACAAATCCTACTCCGTTTTTCTCTCCAAGCCATTGGAGCCTATGTTCAACGCCTGAAAACTTTTCCACAGCTTCCCGTATTACTTGATCCTTGACTCCCAATTGTCGGCAAAGACAGACAACTGCAGCGACGTTTGCCCGGTTGTGCTTTCCCGGCATTTGAATCTTCCAATCCAACGGCACATCCTGGATTCGAAACACGTACTTTTGGCCGGGAGCTTCCGACAAAAGACTCCCGCTTTCTACTTGATCTCCGTTGAAAACGCAAAAATCATTTTCTTTCTGGTAAAGAAAGATTGCTTTCTTGTCCTGGATGTAATCGTCCATGCCTGAGTATCGGTTCATGTGATCGGGATAGACATTTGTGAAAACAGAAGCATGAGGTGATATCCTCGAATCATGGAAGCCTTGGAGCTGCCAGCTTGAAAGTTCGAGAACCACGGTATCGTTTCCTCCCACCGTTTTCAGCAAGGGCAAAGTTGCATGCCCCATAATGTTACCCGAGATGTGTACTCCAGGTCGGTCGGTCAAGAGGACATTATAGATCAGGGTAGTTGTAGTCGTCTTGCCGCGGGTTCCGGTTATGCCAACTATTGTCCCTTCGAAATTCTTGCAAAACAGGCTTTCATCCATCTCCACCGGGACTCCATGATCATTGGCCGTCTTCAGAAAAAGGGACGAGCGTGGCACGTCTGCATTACGCAGAATCATATCCGCGTTAATGAAATCAGCAGGATCATGGCCACCCAAATGGAGTTTTACGGGAAGCCCTTCGAGCCGTTTCAAGGAAGGCGCCAGTTGTTCCGGAGTCTTCAGGTCCGTTACGGTTACAATAGCTCCACTCCTCAAAAGGAACAGAGTATCCCCTAGGCCTCTACCAAGCAAACCCAGCCCCATTACGGTGACTTTCTTTCCCTCGAAGATTTCGCGTGGACTTTTCATCATGACTATATCAGATATCGGGGCATTATTTCCGAAAGGCCTTGGTTGTCTGAAATAAGTTTATGAATCATTTGGAGATTTTCTGGGTGGCGTTAGATAATCAAAGCTCGGATAAAATCAATGGTCCATTGTCGGTTATGGCAAGCGAGTGCTCAAAATGAGCGGAAAGCTTATGATCCGCAGTTACGGCAGTCCACTCGTCGTCCAGCAGCTTGATCTGCCAAGTACCTTCATTCACCATTGGTTCCAGTGCGAGGGTCATACCGACCTCGAGGCGGGGATTCCAGCCAACTCCCGTATAGTTTGGAATCTGAGGAGGTTCATGCATTTTTCTGCCTACGCCATGGCCTACGAAATCTCGTACTACGGAAAACCCGTGCCCCTCCACGTGACCTTGCACTGCTGCAGATATGTCCTGAAGCCGTTTTCCTGAGACAGCCCGCTCAATTCCTCTGTACAGAGACTCCCGCGTGACCTGAAGCAATCTACTCGCCTGCTCGGACACTTTTCCTACGGGATACGTTCTGGCTGAGTCACCTACAAAACCCTTGTATACGACTCCAACATCCACTCCCACAATATCTCCTTCTTTCAGAATTCGGAGGCCGGGAATGCCGTGAACTATTTCTTCATTAACCGAAGAGCAGATGGCTGCTGGATAAGGTCTCTGGTTTCTCATGCGGTAACCTTTAAACGCCGCTTTCGCACCTGCACGCAAAATCATCTTTTCGGCTATTTTGTCAAGTTCACCGGTAGTAATTCCAGGTTGGATCACCTGGCCCAGGTATTCCAGGATTTCAGCTACTATTTGGTTGGCAGACCTCATCGTTTCTATTTCACGACGGGTCTTCAAAATGATCATCTCGGTTTTCACAACTGTCACGCCTCGTCAATCACGCAAGAGGATTAAGTCGTTCTTACGGAAATACAATATATCAAAATCAAGGTCCAAGTGTCGAACCTTTTTCCGGATTGGTATCAGCAAGAGCAAGAAAGTTCATTTGTGCTCAGACTGGGTTCCTGGCCCAAAAATAATGTGATAAGATGGTAGAATCAGAAAAGAAGAAATAACAGTTCCAGGCATGGAGAACGGCTATTGGGGCTTGGGGCTCAGAAATCAAGTCCGACGCATTTTCAGGAATTGGAAGGATGTGAGTAATGTTAGAACTCAAGGAAGGTTCCGGGGGGAATATACGGCCTGTGGAGCGCTTATTCGAATGTAAAGTATATTATGAAGATACAGACTGCATGGGGGTTGTCTATCACGCTAACTATCTTAAGTATTTAGAGAGGGCTCGTACTGAGTACGTGGAAGACCGATTGTCCAGTGTAGCCGGATACCATGAAAGGGGATACCTTTTCATGGTACACAAGATAGAGATGGCCTTTCACGGGCCCGCTCGACTAGGCGACGTGCTGGTTGTAAGAACGTGGATAGAGAACACCACTCGGTTCCGCATAGTTGTGAAGCAAATCATCATCAAGAAGGGAGAACCCCGCGATTACCTCATAACTGCTTCCATTACCCTGGTGGCCGTGGCTCTGGACGGACAACTGAGAGAAATACCTGCTGAATTTCGTGCATTATGAAGTTAACAGGAGCATTCTCATATAAGGATGACGATTCTCTTTTGGTTCATGTGTCCTGTGGCGCAGTAAGGCGAGATCCTCGAGACATGCATCCATCGCGTAGGCTGTGGAAATACTATCCCAGGAAGTACGTGTTGCGACACGCCGGTCCGTACACAGCCTGTCAGGAGACACATTAATGAGACTTAGATTTTCGATGCACGGTAAGGCCGCGATGCTGGTTTCAATGATTCTGGTTGTCGGAAACCATGTTCAAGGAGAGGATCAGGATGTCTTGCTTTCGCGCGCCTTGAAGATTTCAGGCATGAGTTCACAAATTAAGGCGCTTGACCAGACTCTGTTCTCATCGCTTCCTGCCGATGCATTCTCAGACTCAAAGACGAGGAACAGAGCTGAGAAGGTCTTGACAAAGGCCGCTGACCAGGAAGCCCTCTTGGCCCTGGTTCATGACTCAGTAAAGCAGGATTTTGATGGTGAGTCGTTAGAAAAGGTCCTTGAATTTTACAATTCGAGACTCGGACAGAAGGTCGGCCGATTGCATGGGACTGCCTTGGCTCCCTCCCTGCTCAGAAACATCCGAGAGGGACGAAAGGCTGTAGCTTCTCTGGACGAAGCGCGGCTCACGATTCTGAGGAGGATTATACGTTCGCAGCGTCTCATTGAATCAAATACGGAGTTGTTGAGAAGCGTTGTTTGGGGCCTCTTGGAAGGATTCTCCGCGGCATCTGGGAACCCGTCTGAATCCACCACGGAGATTGATTTGACCGCTATCGTGAGAGCCGTAGCATTTCCGAGAAATAGAACCGAAGACATAGCCATGTTGGCATTGGCCAACACTTATCAGTCCTTGAGCGACAAGGAACTGGAAGAACTGGCATCCTACCAGGAGTCGGGCGCGGCCGCCCGGTTTCAAGCCGCTGTACATAACGGCATCAAGACCGCACTATATCAGACCGCTAAAACCCTAGGGAAATCAATAAACAATGTGGGCGAACCAACGCCATAACGGGGTTGAAGAGATGAAAAGAGTTTCACAGCCTTGGATTGGTGAGTAATAGTAAACTCTAGGAAGCTGTTTCCATCCCGATGCATCCGCAAGCCATAACCGTCTCGCCAAAAAATCCATTTCTCGACGAAACACGTTTTCCAGGATTAGGCCATAACCACTCCAATAGCGGCTGAAAGCACAATAAAAATGTGAGCCTAGGGAGCTTTCTTAGGTATTCCAGCGAATCTAAAATCTTGTCATTTGGCATCATTTCTGATATAATTTGAACAAATGCCATATCATTGCCGGGGTATGTTTTTATGACAAACTTCGTTACTCGGAGTCTGGTCAAACGTGCAGCCCTTATTATGCCTGTCTTGATCCTGAGTCTGTTTGTACCCCATGCAGGTGTGCAAGCAGCTTTTCGCATTCATGAAGACGCATTTTCGATTTCCAACTCACCGGGCTACTGTTTTGCAATGGTTGCATTTTCCCGCTGGTATTATCTCACTCGCCACGAAACACCTCCACTGAGGAGAGTGATCGCAGGTCAGGCGCAGCAAAAGATTGCTCGGGAACTACAAGAGTTCTACAGTCAGAATCTTATCAAGATTCAGGCTGATTACTGTAACAGGAACCACTCCGAACCGTCTGAATCGTTTCGCGCGTTCATAATTGGGCTCGTTTCCGGAGAGCCTAGAATAGTGCTACTCATGAACAAGGGTCCGCATGGAGCCGTACTTCACGCTGTGCTGGCTTATGAGTGGTTGCCCGAGCAGAATGTGATTAAAGTTTATGATCCCAACTACAGTAAAGAGGAACGTTTCATAGACCTGGAAAAGAGGAGATATACATCTCTCGACATCACCTACAATTCCATCTGCTTTCCCGAGGTTCTTAACTCTCACCAGGGCCTAGTGAAAAGGATGGAAAAATTATACACATATCATGTGAGCCGGAGAGTTCAAGATCGCGGCTTAGGGCCGATAGCACTGCCCATCTTGAAAAGGGGTCAGGCTGGAGATGTAGCAACTGACTGAGACCCCTTCAAAAACCGAAAGAGACTCCTGACGAGAACCCGGCAAGGCTGAAAGACCATTCGTTGTTGAGTTCCTGATTGTCTTCAATCCAATTGACGAGACGGCTGGTAGCATCCAACGATATTACCACATCAGGGTGAATTTCCCACGAAGCGCCAAGTCGTACCATCGCAAGAAATCCGCGGGTTATGAGGTGCATACCCTCCATCTGTAGATTCAAGTCGATTCCATGAGGGAAGAGGTGACGAGCCTCGAATCCCACAACAGGATACGTGCCGTCGAGCCTTCTTGTGTTTGAAATAGAGGCTCCGTCATCCGTCCGTCCGTTCAGTGTCGCTCCAAACCGGATGTGGTGAACCCCCACGCTGGGGCCGAGCCAAGAGGATGAGATTTCCTTCAACTTGTATGCGTAAGACAACCTTATCCAGTTAAAGTCGAGTCGGCTTTCCAGACGCGAGTCGGCCTGATACGTCTGATTTTGGAATCTGAAAGAAGTAGGGGTTTTCTTTTGGCCGCTGGGGGAACACATCAGGTAATTTACGTTCACCAGATGTCGTTCAAGAATTGCGGCCTGAAGGACTACTGATGTGGATTCTCCCTGATCCACACCCAGATCGGAGGATACGTCTATTCTCGTTCCGGAGCCTAGTCGCCCGCCTGCGGGTACAAGCATTTCTCCAGACAGCCAAAAATAACCCCACTCCATACCAAGAAAAAACCGAGCCGCAGGTGTGAGTCGAAAGGGCTCCTGGGCTGAAACCGAGAACTCACCTGTCATCACCAAGGTGACGGAAATAATGCAACAGACAGAAAATCTGCGCAAGGTCATTGCGATTTCACCTCCCAGGCTGGAATCCTTCCCAGGCGGGACGGTTTATATAACTTTCCCCCCTGATCGGCAACAAAGAAATCGCAATTGTCTATACGTGGCTAGTGGAGGAGTTTCTTAATTTATCATTGAATCATTTAGTTAACAAATAAACCTAAGCTGCTACCACATCATCTTCAATAGGCCATCGTCCCTGATTAAGCCACCTTACCAGGGAAGCATCTATGGCATCTTCAAAAACTTCGCAACGAGCCGCTATTTCCTTAAAGGAAAGACCTTGCTTAAGCATGCTATGTATGTTTTCGGGAGTCATGCGGACTCTGGAGCCTTCCATCTGTAGCATAAGTCACCCCTTGCCGGCTTATTATATATTATGATTTCTTACAACGACGAAGGTTCCCTGTATTCTCAAAAACGACCCCTCATGCGCCAATTACTAGACAGGAAAAGAATTATGCGTTTGAAACACCAGACCCCATGATGCTGTCTTACCTAGATCTTGACAAACTGTCAAGGATTAACTCCCGCGGAAAGAATTGAAAAACAAAAACCGGCCTAACAACAGTTGAGCCGGTTGAAACAATCTTGAGCGATCCGAGCTTGCTTTTACCCGGTCGCGATAAAGAAACAATTGCCGGGGTTTTTACTGCTCCAGGTGGAACGAAGCCTCAACATCCATGGTTCGATGAGGAAAAACGGTACGGCCTACTTCTGGAAAAACAACAGCCAGCACTTCGTCCATATGATCGACTGGTATTATTTCAAAAGACTCACGAATTCGCCTTGGAACCTCCTTGAGATCATTTTCATTCTCTCGTGGGATAATGACTCTCGAAATGAGCCCCCTGTTGGCAGCCAGAAGCTTTTCCTTCAACCCGCCTATGGGCAGAATGCGACCTCTCAGAGTTATTTCACCCGTCATAGCCAGATCAGTTGGAAACGGCTTCCTGGTCATGGCTGAAACGATAGACGCAGTAATAGTTATGCCCGCTGATGGACCGTCCTTGGGTGTTGCTCCTTCTGGTACATGTATGTGTATGTCGACTTTGCTATAAAAATCGTCCTTCAATTCAAATCCTAATGAACGTGAGCGAACGTAGCTCAAAGCCGCCTGAGCGGATTCCTGCATCACCTCACCTAATTTTCCTGTTACTGTGAGCTTCCCAGTCCCGGGCATGAGAGCCGTTTCTACAATAAGCAGTTCTCCCCCTGTTTCTGTCCACGCCAGTCCCGTAGCGATTCCTACTTCTTCTTTGTCTTCCTTGATACCGTGACGGAATTTCGGGACTCCTAGAAAACGGCCCAACTGCCTGGGTTCTATTTCGACAGCCGCATTCGTCTTTCCGCTGACTATCCGGCGAGCAACTTTGCGACAGACTTTGGCTATCTGGCGCTCAAGATTTCTGACCCCGGCTTCACGAGTATAGCGGCGTATTATTCTCAACAGCGCTTTACGGGAGAAGGTCACCACACTTTTGAGACCATTCGCTTCCGTCTGCTTGGGGACGAGAAACCGTTCAGCGATCTTCAGTTTTTCAGGTTCGGTGTAACCGGCTAGCCGAATAGTTTCCATCCTGTCCTGAAGAGGGGCAGGGATGCCATGAAGTGTATTGGCCGTGGTTATGAACATAATCTGGGAGAGGTCATAATCCACGTCCACGTAATGATCGTTAAACGTGTGGTTCTGTTCAGGATCAAGTACTTCCAGCAAAGCTGCAGATGGATCTCCCCTAAAGTCGGTGCTCATTTTGTCCACTTCGTCCAAGAGCACAACCGGGTTGATCGTCTCCACTTTTTTCATACTCTGAATGATTTTTCCCGGAAGCGCCCCTATGTATGTCCGGCGATGACCCCTAATCTCTGCTTCATCGCGTACTCCGCCTAAGGAAATGCGGACGAATTCTCTTCCAGTAGCCCTCGCAACGGATTTGGCCAAAGATGTTTTTCCAACTCCGGGAGGACCAACGAGGCAAAGGATAGGCCCTTTGATTTTAGTCACCAATTTTTGTACTGCGAGATACTCGATAATTCTTTCCTTCACCTCCCTCAAGCCATAATGGTCCTCATCGAGAATCCTTTGGGCGTCATCAATTGTCAGATCGGATTCGGACAGCTCAAGCCACGGGAGAACAAGAAACCAGTCAATGTAGTTTCTCACTACGGTAGCTTCAGCAGACATTGGAGACATAAGCTTGAGCTTTCTGATCTCCTTCCGAACCTTTGCCTCGGCTTCAGGTGGAAGCTTCTTGGTAGAAAATTGTTCCTCAAGTTCAGCTATCTCGTTTCTGAAATCATCCTTTTCTCCCATTTCCTTCTGAATCGCACGCATCTGTTCATTGAGGTAATACTCCTTCTGGGATTTCTCCATCTGATTCTTGACGCGTTCTCTGATTCTATTCTCGATTTCCGATATCTCGATCTCGCTCTGCATCAGTTCAAGAAGTTTTTCAATCCTGTCCTTAACAGACCTGCATTCTAAAATAAATTGCTTGTCCTCGACCGCCAACGGAAGCTGCCCCGCTACAGTGTCTGCCAGGCGACTCGCGTCGGTTAATGACCTTACCACTGACACAAATTCTTGGGGAACTTTCTTGTTTTGAAGCAGGTACGCTTCTAATACTGTCTTGAGTCCTCGAACGAGAGCCTGAATTTCCACATCACGTTCCCCAATTCTGTCTCTTAAGACTTCTATTTCGACCTTAAAGCATCTCTCCGTTTCCACGAAGCGCCGAATCCTGCCTCTATCGCGTCCTTCGACAAAAACCTTAATAGTGTTGTCCGGTAACTTCAGCATCTGGATAATTTGGCCCAGAGTCCCAACGTCAAAAATGTCGCCGTCACTGGGGTTTGTCTGTTGAGCATTTTTTTGGGAGGCGAGGAAAATCATCTTGTCAACTTTCATGGCCGCTTCGAGTGCAAGAACGGAACGATCACGTCCCACGAACAGGGGGACCACCATGTTGGGGAAAACCACCACGTCCCGCAACGGCAACAACGGCAATACAGACACTGTTGATGCGACAGAATCCTCCTTTTTTGGGAAAAACATCTCTAAATTCCTCGTAATACCGATTCGTGATCAAATGGTGAATAAAGCGAGACTTTCTGGGCCTGCCGGTGTGTGTTGGAACCGAAGTTCATCTGTTGATGTTCGTCGCAAAGGAAGAGTCACGGCAGGCTCCATCGTTTGGAAGCAAAATCCGTACAACTGGATACTCTGGAAAGAGAAGAAATCCCATCGCTCCCTTTACGGGAAGCCCGTTCCAGGTTGAAACTCACAGGTATGCCAACGTGGACTCAAAGACCGTCCTTGGAATCAGACCGGTCCGTATCAAGAGGCGGATTCAGCTTCCTTTTCGAAAACAAGAATACACTGTTCACTTGAACAGATTACATCCTCGTTTACTATGACCTCTTGGAGACTCTGGATTTCAGGCAGCTCATACATGATGTCAAGCATTGCTCCTTCCAAAATTGAACGGAGCCCCCGAGCCCCTGTTTTGCGTGAAAGCGCAGACTTGGCAACAGCACGCAATGCCTCATCGGTAAATCGCAATTTGACATGCTCAAAGCCGAACAGCTTCTTATACTGCTTAACCAGGGCGTTTTTTGGCTCAAGGAGGATTCTAACCAAAGCATCTTCATCCAGCTCATGTAAGATAGCAGCTACTGGAAGACGTCCCACAAACTCGGGTATGAGTCCATAATGAATTAGGTCTTCGGGCTGAACATGCTCCAGGACGTTTGACAGGGGGTAATTGCTGGAACCGCCAATCTCAGCATTGAACCCCATGGACTTTAGATTCATCCTTTGCTGAATTACCTTGTCCAGGCCAACAAAGGCCCCTCCACAAATGAAAAGAATGTTCGTTGTATCAACTTGTAGAAATTCCTGTTGAGGGTGCTTTCGACCCCCTTTGGGCGGAACATTGGCCATGGTTCCTTCAACGATCTTCAACAAAGCCTGCTGGACGCCCTCGCCGGAAACATCCCTTGTGATACTAAGGTTTTCTGTCTTGCGAGAGATTTTATCTATCTCGTCAATGTACACTATACCCCTACATGCCCGGGAGATATCGTAGTCGGCGTTTTGCAGCAATGTAAGAATTATGTTTTCTACGTCTTCACCCACATACCCGGCTTCGGTGAGTGTGGTTGCGTCTGCAATGGCAAAAGGTACGTGCAAAATTTTGGCGAGGGTCTGCGCTAAAAGGGTCTTTCCTGAGCCGGTGGGTCCTATAAGGAGTATGTTACTCTTTTGGAGTTCTACGCCGTCGAGGTCAGGCTTTGAATCGATTCGCTTGTAATGATTGTGAACAGCCACAGAGAGGATCTTCTTAGGTTGTTCCTGACCGATCACGTAGTCGTCAAGCAACTTCTTGATCTCTGAGGGTTTGGGGACTTTCGACCGAGCCTTCCCCATCTCTTCTTTTTCATATTCTTCGGCTATTATTTCATTGCAGAGTTCAATACACTCGTCGCAGATATAAACTGTCGGTCCCGCGATCAACTTGCGAACCTCGTCCTGGCTCTTGCCGCAAAACGAACAGTACAGAGACGAGAAATTACCTTTTCTGCCCGCCATAAATGCCTCCTTGAACTCCGGTCTTTGCAGGTGCACTGAAACCCTGAGGGACCAGCCTAATGGGCTCGACCCTCACGGGAACGATTGAAATTAGGAGTTCACGTTAGTAAGCTCCCGCCGGGAGAGCACGCTGTCCACGATTCCGTATTGGACGGCCTCTTCACCGCCCATGAAATAGTCCCTCTCGGTATCGGCTTCGATCCTGTCGAGAGGCTGGCCTGTATGTTTCACAAGTATCTGGTTTAGCTCACCACGCATACGAAGAATTTCCTTGGCGTGGATCTCAATGTCTGTGGCCTGACCCTGGAAGCCTCCCATAGGCTGGTGAATAAGAATTCTCGCATGCGGAAGCGCAAACCGTTTGCCCTTGCTGCCCGCTGCCAGAAGAAGTGCTCCCATGCTCGCAGCTTGACCGATACAAATTGTCTGAATGTTGGGCTTAATGTACCGCATCGTATCGTAAACTGCTAAGCCCGATGTGACTATCCCACCAGGTGAATTGATATAGAAATTGATATCCTTGTCCGGCTCATCACTCTCTAAGAAAAGGAGTTGGGCGATTACCAGGTTCGCCACCATGTCATCTATAGGGGTTCCCAGGAATATTATTCTTTCCTTGAGAAGCCTCGAATAAATGTCATAAGACCTTTCTCCTCGACTTGTTTGTTCAACGACTATCGGTACCAGCATATTTTCTTACTCTTTCCCTGATTAAGTTCCTATTGACGATGGCTTGAATCATCCTTTCCGGCGCAAGATCGATTTGCCTTCATAGCCCTTGTCTAATGCGCAAGATGATGATTCCCAGATATTCAATGTGTCGTTCACACTTGAACTGACTCAGCTCTCAACACTCTAACGTGCCTCTTTACAATACTAGCGCCTAAGGCTGTTAAATTCATTCATCAGGCTTGGAGACTTGAGTATTCTCTGTTTCTTTCCGTGTTTCCTCTTCGGTTATCTCCGCATGTTCCTCGATCAGTTGGTAGACTTTTTCGTCCTTAAGTCCGTCTCTGAAAACCTCGAGCATGTTGTGTTCCACAAGCTCGTCCCTGAGGTGATCCGAAGAGACCCCTAACTCCTGAACTCGTCGCTCGATGCCTGCCTGCAACTCCTCGTCCGAAATTTCAATCCCTTCCTGACTGACAATGGCATCCATTATGAGGCGAGCCTTTGCAGCCCTTGTGGCTCCTGGCCGAATCCGATCACGCTGAGCCGGAGACGGCACAGGGAGCCTGTTACGATCGATTCCCTGAGCCACGTACTCCTCGATCAACTGATTCAAAACTCGGTCGATCTCACTATCTACCATTGAATCGGGGACCTCGAAAGGATTCTTCTCGATCAATTGGTCAATGATCTGATTCTTTGTTCCCCTCTGGGCTTCATCGGTTGCGATGTCCTGTAATTCTTTGGTTACACGGTCCCTGAGTTCATCCAGATTTTCGAAGCTACCCAGGTCCTTCGCAAAGTCGTCGTCGAGTTCAGGCAGTACACGCTCTTTGGCTTCTCTGCACGTAACCGTAAACGTGCCGGTTTTTCCCGAGAGATTCTTCCGGGAAAAGTCTTCCTGAAACTCCATCACGATCTGCCTGGTATCCTCCGGTTTCATTCCCTCAAGTTTTGAGTCAAAGTCAGGTAGGTAAAAATTCCGTCCCAATTCCACATGATAGTCTTTCACACTGAGAGCTGGAATCTTCTCGCCGTCAGCCGTGGCCTCGATGTCTACCAGGAGGTAGTCACCTTGCCTGACACCTCTCGTTTCAGTAATAGGTACAAGTTTCGCATTGATTTCTCTCAAATTTTCAATACGCTTGTTTACATCATCATCAGTCACCTGAGGGATTTGCTTGTTCAGCCGAACTCCTTTGTAGCCCTGTATGTCCAATGGGGGAGTCACTTCGATCTGTGCAGTGTACTTGAACGGCTTGCCGGTTTCTACGCCTTCAGGATCGATGCTGATTACCGCGACGGGCTTGATATTTTTTTCGTCCAGACCCGGCTCGAAGGTCTCCTCAATTATTTTCCGTGCGGCATCCGCTTCAACTTTTCCCTTAAAATAGCTCCTGAGGATGTTGAGCGGCACCTTGCCCTTTCTAAATCCCTTAATCTGGACGGTTTTCCGAAGGTCCCGGTACTCGGCGTCTATTACGTCCAGAACTTTGTCTTCGGGCACCTCAAATGTGATCTTTTTCTTGACTGTGCTAAGATCTTCAACCTGTATGTTAGTCATTTTTCCTCTTTCGAATTCAGTAGTCACGAATTTCCCGGAAAGTGCCCTCCGATTAAGTTGTAGACTAGACCCCGCTCGGCCGGTCCAAAACCTTCTCCGAAGCTTATCTTTCAATTCGTTTATTATATGACAGACAGGGACAAAAGGGAAGGGTGTGGATGCCAAAGCCGCTGCGTACTCTCATTTTTCTTGAACCCCTTGCCTCGATGTTATACGGTTTATTGCCGAAAACCAATTTGAAGGTAGGTCTAAGCCAAAAACTTGAATGCCAATGACGAAATAGTAATCAGTGTGGTCGTGCCTCTCTATAACGAGGAGAAGAATGTTCCAGTGTTCATGGAACGACTGGCTCGGGTCCTCAACAAGATGGGATGCAAGTGGGAGGTAGTTTTTGCCTTGGATCCGAGCCCTGATAATACTCTGGAGACAATTCTTAAACTGATCCGGGACAGCTACCCGATCCGGCTCATAACATTTGCCCGGAGAATAGGCAAACCGTTGTCTCTTTTGGCAGGCCTCGATCACAGTAGAGGAGACGCTTGCGTTGTAATAGACGTTGATCTGCAGGATCCACCGGAACTCATAGAACAGATGGTTGATAAGTGGCGTGAAGGATTCAAGGTAGTGCTGGCGGAGCGAATTTCGCGTAAAGGGGAAAACTTTTTTTATTTGAAGGCAGCGAGAATCTTCTATTGGATTCTGGAAAAAATCAGCGAGGTTAGAGTCCCTAGAAACACCGGTGATTTCATGTTATTGGACGCTCGTGTGGTGCAAGAGGTGTGCCGCTTCAGAGAACGCCATGCTTTTCTGCGGGGCCTTACTGCTGCCACCGGCTTCAGACCAGCAGTCATTACTTTTGATAGAGACCCGCGCTTTGAGGGTGAAGCGAAAATTTCTTTTGTCGGGGCATTCAATATAGCATTGGACGGGATCGTGCCCTTCTCAAGGGTCCCCCTACGCATGATCTTTGTTCTGGGTTTGGCGCTCGCTTTGTTCGGATTCGGGAGTGGCCTTGTGTGGATTGTTTCCAGTCTGCTAAGCGGCTTTCCCGACCTTTGGCCGGTTGTGTTTCTTGGCATACTGGAGTTAGGGCTAACCGGAATAACCCTTACCGCAATTGGAATCCTTGGTGAGTACCTAGTAAGAACTTACGAGGAAACTCGTGAAAGACCTCTTTACATAGTAGACCAGATAAGTGAAGCCGACACCGTGCCACGCAAAATCTCCGTAGAAGTTGGTAGTCGGGGTCGGCAACTCAAATAGAGAGTTTTTTCGTAGGGCGACCGTGTTTCTGCTGGGAAATTGAGAGATAGGTCATGAAAATTTTGGTAACCGGCGGCGCCGGGTTCATAGGTAGCCATCTGGTTGACGAACTTGTTCGCCGCGGCAACCGGGTGATTGTTTACGACAATCTTTCAACCGGCTTCCTCAGCAATCTTGAGCCCGCCTTCAGCACAGGGAAAGCTGAATTGGTCGAAGGAGACGTTCTGGATGGGCAGAAATTAGTTGAAGCCATGAAGGGCGTCTTTACTGTATTTCACCTGGCCGCGAATGCAGACGTAAGAGGAGGTAAAGCGGATACGAACGTTGATATTAGACAGAACGTCCTGGGTACGCACTCGGTTCTGGAGGCTATGCGGATAACAGGCGCATCCGAGATAATATTCACCAGTTCTGCAACGGTTTACGGTGAGCCTGATCGCTTTCCCACCCCAGAGGATTACACTCCAGTCCAAACATCACTGTATGGAGCTTCCAAGCTGGGAGCGGAGGCCATCATACAGGCATACGGCGAGTATTTTGGCATACGGAGCCACGTTTTCCGATTCGTGTCATGGATAGGGGAACGATATTCCCACGGTGTAGTCCATGATTTCATCAACAAACTGAGGGCCGACCCCAAGGAATTGGAAATACTGGGGGACGGAAATCAACAAAAATCATATCTTCACGTCGAAGATGGTGTGAGGGGTATTTTTCTCGCTCTCGAGAAGATGAACGCTCTGAAGAACATTGTCAACCTCGGTCACGTGGATTACATGGACGTGAAGACCGTGGCCGGGATAGTCGCTGAAGAGATGGGTTTGCGAAAAGTGGCTTATAGGTTCACTGGCGGCCGGCGAGGCTGGTTGGGAGACAGCCCGTTAGTTCATTTGGACGTGTCAAGAATCCAGCGAGTCGGGTTTCAACCTGAGATAAGTATAGAAGAGGGGATACGGCGCACAGCCGTCTATCTCTTAAACAACAGTTGGTTACTCGACGCGACGCGGCGCACGGCCAGGTATCAAAACTCCACGCAATTCTGTGATTGACACTTGGCGGCTTCAAGCCGCGCTCGCCACTGCTTTTCAGGGTTTGCTTTGAGCATAATCGATCGATATATAACCTTGGAATTTCTCAAGGTGTTCGCCATTTGCCTAATGGGCTTTATCCTCGTCTTTCTGTTGGTAGAAATCACTGACAAGATAAAGTACTACTTTCAGTACAATCCTCCCGGGAAATTGATGCTAAAATACTTCTTGGTAAAACTCCCCGGATATCTTTTCTTCGCCCTTCCCCTCGGAATATTGCTGGCAGGAATGCTCTCACTTCTTATCATGGCACGGCATTCGGAACTCGTAGCAATGCAGGCCAACGGAATTGACGCCCTGAGCATGGCAAGACCTGTACTTATTATAGGCGTAGCAGCTTCCATTCTCATGTTCCTGGCGAATGAGTCCATCATTCCGTGGTCGAATAGGTACAGCGAGTACATTCAGAATGTGGAAATTGCCGGGAAACCTGACACGACTTTCCTCGAGAGAGATCGGGTATGGATACGTTCGCCGGATTCCATCACCCATGTGGGTAAATTTGACAAGTCTACACAGGCTCTTGATAGGATTTCGGTCATCCGCTGGAATGCCGAATACGAGTTTGTCGAGCGACTTTTCGCAGACAAGGCCAAATGGTGGCACAATCACTGGATGTTTTACGGAGTAAATCGTACGATCCGGTATCCGGCCGGAGAAATTGCTGTGGAATCTCTGCCGTCAATGATAGGGCCTCTCAAGAAAACTCCGGAGGATTTTGACAAAATAGAAATATCAACGAAAGAAATGAACATGGCACAGCTCGGAGCATATATCGACAGGATAACCGAGGAAGGACAGATTCCAACACGCTACGT
>JAPLJK010000125.1:0-7456 GCA_026388625.1 Deltaproteobacteria bacterium
TCAGGTTCCTGCCTGAAGGAGCAGGATTGCAGCTCCCAGCCCAAAGATTACATTTGCGCCCCACGCTGCAGCAACGGGTGGAATGTATCCCCCATGCCCTAATGCTATGAACAGGGTATGTGCTATCCAGTAACTAAAAGCAACGACCAGCGATAAGGCCAGTCCAACAGCGATACCGCCGCCACGAGGGCTGACCCGTATAGAAAATGGTACGCTCAGCGCCGACATGATCAAACATACCAGGGGAAAGGCGACCTTGTCGTGCCAATCAACCACGTAGCGTGTTGGAATCTGTCCTTCCTCGGTTATCCTGTCGATATATGCTCCGAGCTGTGCCATGTTCATTTCTTTCGTTGATATTTCTATTTTGTCAAAATCCTCCGGAGTTTTCTTGAGAGGCCCTATCATTGACGGCCGGGGGGCTAGACCAATGACTCAAAGGGAATCTGTCGATGTCATCCGACGATGCCCCCGTTGCAAAACTCTTGGAAATGATTATTCTGTTCGATGAACACGTGCTCGAAATACGGGGTCGCCAAGAGGCCCATATCACTAGGAACGCGTGAGAGAGGCGAAACATGAATCTCAGCGATTACTTTGATGACACGAAGGGTTACGGTGTGCTGGCCACTGCCGATTCTTCCGGCAAAGTTAATGCCGCGGTATATGCCAGACCCCATTTTTTTGACGAGAACACGATCGCGTTCATCATGCGGGAGAGGCTGACGCACGCGAACCTCCAGGCGAATCCTCATGCTACCTACCTGTTCATTCAGTCCGGACCGGGATACTCAGGCAAGAGGCTGTACCTCAGCAAGCTCCGGGAGGAGACCAACGACGAGTTGATAGCGAGTATTTGTCGCCGATGCGACTATTCCATGTTCACTGGGCAGCTCACCCGGCACGTCGTGTTCTTCACCATCGACAAGGTCTTGCCCCTGATCGGCAGTGACAGTTGACGATGAAGCAACTGAGACAGGCGCTTTCGTTGGATTCTCGGTGGTCGCCCGGTTCGGGAAGATGACATCATGGACGGTCAAAATGGCTGTCCTCAAAATAGTCGTGGAGCAATATGGCACAGTCGTATGACTATGATGTGATTGTGATAGGCGCGGGCATCGCAGGCATGGCGTGCGCAGTAACGGCCAATGGTCTGGGCAAACGTGTGGCGGTCGTTGAGAAAAGGAAAGTGGGCGGGAACTGCACCAATTTCACGTGTGTTCCCAGCAAGACGCTCATTCGGTTGAGCCATGCGAACCGGGAGATTTCCCGGCTTGTCTCTCTTGGCCTGCTGTCGGATGAAGCGACAACTATGGATAGCCGGAACGTGATGACTCACATAAGGTCCGTCGTGGAGAGGGCCTATGAGAAGGACGTTCCAGAAACGTTTGAGCACATTGGAATTACCATGCTTTCCGGGTCCGCGGCGTTCGTCGATCGACATCACATCGAGGTGAACGGTCGAACCATCTCGGCATCGAATTTTATCATAGCTGTCGGCACCCGTCCCCTCATCCCGCCTATTTCTGGGATCAACGACATCGATTACCTGACGAACGAGACGCTCTACGAACTGGACGACCTCCCCAAATCGCTCATTATCCTCGGTGGAGGCGTCGATGGTCTCGAGTATGGATCAGCCTTCGGGCGACTCGGCGTACAAACCACCATCGTGGAAATGGGATCACGAATTCTCCCTGGAGCAGACCGTGAGTTGGTCAATCACTTACTGCGGGCACTGCAAGCCGACGGAATCCGTGTGATGCCCGGAACTAAGGCGACACGCTTGAGGAACCACCAAGGGAAGGTTGTTCTGGCCTTTGAGCAGGGAGTTCGGAATTCTGGAGAGATCGAAGCCGATCGAGTGCTCATAGCACTGGGGAGGAAACCGGATCTGGATGTGCTTGCCCTTGACAAGGCGGGCGTTACTTGTACGCCCAGGGGCGTTATCATTGACAAAACCCTCCGAACATCCGCCCCCAACATCTACGCGTGCGGAGACATCGTCGGTCCTGATCAGTTGGCATCCATGGCAGAGTATCAGGGAATCGTCGCGGCCACGAACGCCATTCTTCCCGTAAAACAAAAGGTCGATTACCGTAACAGCGTGTATGTGATATTCACAGAGCCTCCCCTGGCCTTCATTGGACTCACAGAAGCCCAAGCACACGCAAAATATGGATACCGGCTCAAAGTGTACCGGTTTGACTACGCAAACATGCGCCGTGCATTGGTAGACGGGACTACAACAGGAATGGCGAAGTTCCTCTGCGATGGCCGAGGACGGCTCATCGGCGCCCACATCCTGGGTGAGGCTGCGGCGGAAGTCATTCATGAGGCTCAAGTGATCAAGGCTTTGAAAAAGCCGCTGCAAAAGCTAAATCTCGTCACACATGCGTACCCCACCTACGCTCAGGCGCTTGTCGGCCGAGCGAGCCAACTGGCTTTTCTCGACAATATGGGGGGCGATTTTTTTGTCAATACCGCGCTCCGCATCTTACCGGGACTTGAAAACAGGCTGAATCTCGCAAGAGATCGTCTGGCCGAAACTCATCCGGCGAAGTCAGAAAACAAGACCGCGCGGATCAATGTGGTCCTCGAGGCAGAGGCAAAGCCCTATGCGGAAATCCAGATGAACGCGGTTTACATGGATGGCGGTGCCTGCGTCATTGATCTGCCTGAGGAGCTTATGGACCACGATGAGCGCCCCATTGTGGCTGCTTATGCCTGGAACGGCTCCAAAGATCCCAAACACCTTATTCTCAACTGTGCCCAGGTTCGGAATGTGAACGGCCTGGGGGCAAGTATGCTGGTGAAGCTATCAGCGCGTGCCAAGACGAAGAGACAGACCCTGTCAGCGTTTGGAGTTAGCGCCGACCTTCGGCAAGTTTTCAAGGTTACCGAGCTTGATCAGGCAATCCAGATCCACGCGAGTGAAACTGATGCGCTGTCGGCTGCTGGTGTTTCAGCAGGGCAATCGTCTCTCCAGGCCGTTGAGGAACTTGACGTCTTGGTTAATTTGACAAGCTGGGCCAAACCTGTTTCCGAGTTGTTTGTGCCTGCAATGCCCAAAGAGGCGAGAAATCTCAACGTCAATGGTCTTCGTGCGGTTGGTCCGGTCAATGGGTTCGGTCGTCTGTGCCAGAAGGTTTTCCGTCTTCACATCTGTGATCCCATCATATCACCTGAAGAGGAGATTGCAGCTCTCAAGGAGAACTTCCCAAGCTTCCAGCCATCTTTCAACCGCTTCTACCCTTCTCCCGGAGGCATCCAGGCGGGAGAGATCGTGCTCATAGATTCTTCCACGCCTGGGGGGCCCGTCTCCACCGGCGTCATGGTCCTCTATGCGGACGAGCGTTCGTTCACGTTTAATACGCCGCAGGGGCATCCGGAATGCGGTTTCGTCAGTTTCAGCGCGCGTGAGGAGAGTGAGGGCACGATCGTGCAGATATTGGGATTGGCCCGCGCCGGCGACCCAGTCTATGAGGCCGCGTTTCGGTTGGTCGGGTCCAAGATTCAGACAAGAATATGGACCCATGTGCTCACTTCGCTGGCCGTGGACCTTGGAGTTCCTGCCGACATTACCGTCTATCAGGAGTGTGTGGATAAATGCCTGCGGTGGTCTGAAATCGGAAGTGTTTACTACAATGCCCAGATAAGAACTCTGATCAACGAGCCGAAGCGATGGTTCGGTTATAGGTAAGGGTTCGCTCTTGAGACAGACTACATGTCATCTCGCTTGAAGTACGATGCCGCCCGGTGGTGGGGTTCATGGAATGTGCGGACACCTTGCCGCAAGACTGGCACTCAAGGAAGTGCTTTCGTAATATGGTCTCGCAGGATTACCCGATGATCACGATGCCGAGGAAGCCATCAATGGTTTCATATTCAGTATGGTCACGTTTTGGAAACGGCTGACGAGAAGGTAGGTTTCAACATCAACCTTGATCAACGCTGTGGATGGAGAGGACAAGAACTCTTTCATATACGGCTGCTTTTCCAGATAGACACTATCCAGTGATTCTCTCTTTTCGTCAGGGACTTCACCGGCGATGCCGATGATAGTGAGGGCCATGGCCTCGCGGATGTCCGCTACATCGTTAGAACGGTTGTCAACGAGGAGTGCAACGCCGGACTTGGATAAGATGTTCCCATACTTCCTCGTGGCCCTCGTCGTGGCAAACAGGATGGTTCGGAGGTCGCTGGTCTCAGCGAACGCCACCAGGTTCAGATACGGGTGATCCAGTTCCTGAGTCGAAAGGACAGCAAATTTCTGGGATGCCAAGAGGTTCCTGACTTCTGTTTCGAGTTTGATTTCTTCGCTCACGGCTTCTGGAACCTCCTTGCAGAACCGAAGAATCGGTGGGCCGGAATAGTATAGCAGTTCTCGAAATTAATTTCCGATTCTCAGCAGATTGTGATCATTCGAATCCTGGGAGCGCAGGCTTCCAGCCTGCATGGTGGCCTACATAATTAAAATAGGTTACCTTGAAGGCTACAGACAGATGTTCAGAAAAGAACCTGGTAAACGAATTTGACACAACCGATTTACCAAAACTAGAGAAATCAATCTGACCAACAGTTGGAGAGGATTTATAGACTACCGCGCCCCCTTGTGGTAGAGAGAATCAGACCTGCCGGTGTATACGCATCACCCTGAATGCTTTGTGTCGTGAGAGGAGCAAACAAATGATTGCTGGAAAGAAAACTCTGTGTAAATGGGCGAGTCCACTGTTGGCTTTGTCTATGCTCCTGCTTGCGGTGATGGCTGGCCTTCCGGAAAAAAGCAGGGCAGCAATAAGCGAAGAGGAGGCTCACTCCATAGGGGTTGATGCCTACCTCTACTTCTACCCGCTTATAAGTATGGACCTGACCCGCAAACAATCCACCAACGTCGAATCCGACAAAGAGGCCGGCCATGGACCGATGAACATGTTCGCAAATGTTCCCGAATACCCACCAGCGAACATGAAGCTTGTCGTTCGTCTCAATTTTGACACTCTCTACTCCGTAACGTGGCTGGATATCACCAAAGAGCCGGTGATCGTTTCCGTCCCCGATACGGGAGGTCGCTATTACCTCCTTCAGATGCTCGACATGTGGACAGACGTGTTCGCATCCATTGGATGGCGTACCACTGGAACTCAAGCGGCTACTTACCTCGTGGTTCCCCCCGGTTGGCGGCCAGATCTCAGAGATCGGCTCATTGAGGAGCTTAAACTCCCCAAGGACACCCAACGCATCGATGCTTCCACGCCTTATGTATGGGTTATCGGTCGCACGAGGACGGACGGTCCAAAGGACTACGATGCGGTGCACAAGATCCAGGCGGGATTCAAGATCACACCACTGTCACATCTCGGCAAAGACCCGGAACCGCTTCAGGTAAAGATCGATCCGACAGTTGACATGAAGACACCTCCCAAGAAGCAAGCGGATATAATGCCCGCCGGTATGTTCTTCGCCCATGCAGCCGAACTCCTGAAGCTGCATCCGCCACATTTCACGGACCAGCCAATCATAGCTTTGATGAGACGCATCGGTATCGAACCGGGCAAGAGTTTCGACATGAACCAGGTTGACCCAGCCGTAAAAAAAGCCCTGGAAAGTGTGCCGGAGCAGGCTCAAAAACTCATGGAGTGGAAGGTCCCAACCCTCGCGCCGGTCGTCAATGGCTGGTCAATGAACACGGATACCATGGGGGTATACGGCAACTACTACCTCAAGCGTGCCATCGTTGCTCAGCAAGGACTCGGTGCGAACCTGCCCCAGGATGCGATCTACCCGATGAATCTCGTCGACGATTCAGGCAAGCCCCTCGACGGCGAGAACAAGTACACAATCCACTTTGACAGGGACACCATGCCGCCAGTGGACGCTTTCTGGTCAATCACTCTCTATGATCAAGACGGCTTCCAGGTGGCCAACAGCATGAACCGATTTGCCGTCAGCAGTTGGATGCCGTTCAAGTACAACCCAGACGGTTCGCTTGATCTCTACTTCCAGACTGAGAGTCCGGGTGCAGAAAAGGAGTGGAACTGGCTTCCTGCTCCCAAAGGGCCTTTTAATCTGGCCATGCGTCTTTATGCCCCGAAAAGGGAAGTACTCGTGGGCAGGTGGAATCCTCCGCCGGTCGTTCGGGTTCCGGATGTCCCAAAAGTGAGTGGAGGCCGGTAGAGGTCCACAGGTCTCGAACGAGTTGGAGGAAAGGTATGAAGGCATTTATTACAGGAGGACGCGGATTTGTGGGCTCCCACATGACCAGGTTCCTTGCGGACAAGGGGATCGAGGTGACCATCATGGCTCGCAACGCAAGACTCGGGCCTCACCTTGGGGAAAAGGTCAGAGTGGTAGCGCAGATGCAACGAAACCGTGAGAATGGCAAGATAAGGTCACCCTGCACGATGTTCTCATCAACCTGGCCGGCGTGTCGGTGATTCCATGAGCCAGCTTAAACAGATTGCGGGACTGATGCTGAGTCTGTTGATCGCTTTCGGAGTTGCCTCTCTGGGCGGGCTTTTTACAGATCTTTCAGTCAGCACGTGGTATACGACCCTTATCAAGCCGGCCTGGACTCCTTCAGGGGCTACGATTGGTACGGTATGGACGATCCTCTACACCTCGATGGGCATCGCTGCCTGGATCGTTTGGCGCCGCGGCGGTGTCGCTGTCCGGCGACGTCCCCTGGGGATCTATGCTATACAACTCCTCCTGAACGCAGGATGGTCGGCTCTATTTTTCGGTCTCCGGAGCCCGGGCCTTGCCCTTTTCGAAATCGTTCTCCTTTGGCTCGCCATTCTGGCAACCTTATCGACCTTTTTGCGTGTGTCGAGACTTGCGGCGCTCCTCATGCTTCCTTACCTGGTTTGGGTCGGCTTCGCTGCAGTGTTAAACGCACTCATCTGGACACTTAACTCAACAACCGGCTAAGCTTGTTCCCTTAACTGTCCACCAATTGCCGGCAAAGGCCTTTGGCTTTGCCAACTCGATCACCTTGTTTTTGTGCCTGATCAACCGGCTGGTCTCTTTGACCCGCTCGATTGCCTCCTGTTCGTCGGACATCTGTTCATTTGTAGGACACAGTGACAGTCAATGCGAAAACAGCGTTTCATACCCCATGGCCATTGAATTGGTAACTTGCAGGGCAGGCGGTTTGCCTCCGGAGCTATGGAGCTAACACATACCATTTCGCCCTAAAAAAGGAATGACCGAGCTTGACGACGTTTCCTATGGCCTCCCGGAGCGAAGTCAGGTCTTGCCGTTAGTGGTGGAGGAGGCAAGCCGCCTGCCTTACTGGAATAATTCCGAACCGGTATCAGGTTCCTGCCTGAAGGAGCAGGATTGCAGCTCCCAGCCCAAAGATTACATTTGCGCCCCACGCTGCAGCAACGGGTGGAATGTATCCCCCATGCCCTAATGCTATGAACAGGGTATGTGCTATCCAGTAACTAAAAGC
>JAPLJK010000121.1:0-6805 GCA_026388625.1 Deltaproteobacteria bacterium
CTCCTTATCCGATAAGCTGACATCAGCTTATTTCGTCTGATCGAGACTCACGTTTCTCACCACTTTATGAATGGGATAAATATTGCCAGGCCGGGGCTGATAGGTAAGCTCGACTTTGATTACAGCGCTGGTCACTCCTGTGGGGAAAGGTATTTCGATTGTCTCCTCCTTCGGGGCAAAAGGCTGTATGCTCGTGTCCCGTATGAGGCCCAATTTTTTGTCCGGCCCCAACATCATCTGATTCGACCGGGAATCGGTGGCCTGAGGCATGTAGATTCTGGAACTTTGGAATATTCTCTTGCCATCGGCTGCGCTTGCGGTCACATCCAGGACCACCTTGGTTTTTGACGGTCAGCCGTCGGGGATGCGATGTCCGGCTTTGCTGGTAATTTTCGTTTTGACTACCACCATTGGACGAGAATCGCCTTCTTTTGGTTCGAAAATGTAGGTCAGAGTCTGGACTTCCATAGGCAGAGATTGTCTGAGGCGTTCGGATAATTCTTCTCTGTTGTTGAAATTAGGAGGCATATAGTGGTTGCCGTCCTTCATGTGGCATTCCTGGCACGTCTGCGTCCCGCCGGATGGAATGTACGCGTGCAGATAACTCCCGTAGAGTGTCGCACACTGTATCGGCGTTTCAAACTCGAGGTTCGGTCCTAATCCGTGGCACTGACCGCACATCAATGAGTTTTTCAAAAGGGGACTCTTCTTGACCACATGTCCGGTATCCTCCGGAAGGTCCCTGTTGCCATAAACCACATTTTTCGCAGGACGACCGTGAACAACCGCTTTTTCATTGTGGCAAACCAAGCAACTTATAGTGAGCTGTCGTACCGAAGCCTTGTCGTCTCTCAAAATTGCATCTGCAATCTCCGCTGCGACCTCTTCGGTAGCGTATTTGAACTGGGGGAGGTGGCACTTGAAGCAGGGAAAGTTCCTCTTAGTTCCCTTGACTCCAGGCTTTACAGCCAGCACCCCGTTCTTGAGATATTTGGTCATGAATATCTCGTCATCCAACCCCATGAGAGGCCTCGCATGGTGGGACTTCTCCCACTGCTCATAAATCTTCTCGTGGCATTCCTTGCAACTAGAGGAATCGAACAGAGCTATCAATTCATTCAATGTGGAAACCTTTTCAGTGCTGTCGCATCGGGCAGTGACGCCGTCGAAAAATAGGAAAAAAATTATTGAGAAGATAACGGCCCATTCCCCATTGAAACGCCGGTACAAAAATCTAGGTCGATTTTAGTCCTCTCACGCAGGCTCTTATCACTGGAGCGTGATACGCACTGAAGCTTATCGAATGTTCCTTCAACGGCTCTTAGCCACAGCAACTGGGAGATGGTCCGGTATTTACGGCAACCGTCTTCAGGTATCCATTGCAGGCATCCTTAACGGCAGCTTTGACTTTTTCCACCTCACTGGGAACCAGGACCGTGTTTTTGGTCTTTTCAATCCCGAGGTCATAAAGCACAACGTAAGCGTGCGGAGGCACCTCAGCATGGTCCAGTATGTGCCTCGCGCAACCCACCGCGCAACCGTCAATTGCCACCAAATTTTCTGCGGCCTTGGCAGCTTGAACGAAGCTGCCAAGGTGTCCGCCCACTGCCGCCAAACAGAACATTTTGCCGAACCCTTCACGGGTTAGTTCCACGGCGGCCTGATTAGAAAGTTGGCCGAGGTTCGACGCGCCGGAGCACGCCAAAATCATGATCTCCTTGTTTTCCGTGCAGCATCCCTGAGTCATTTCCTATTCCTTTCTCCAACGTTTCAGGCAAAATAACGGCATACTATAAAACCCGATTCCTTTCCTGACAGCAGAGCAGGGGAGCGGAAACAACTCATGTCTGAAGGACATTAGAGCAGCACTTCCGCTCCCCATCTTCCCACTAAACTTTCGTCAAAATGTCAGGTCTTGGATCGGGTTTGACCTCATCCCCTCCGCACCCACAGTCGGCAAAAACGGTGGCGCTTATCGCCACTGTAATCAGGGCCACCGCAATGAATGTTAATACTTTTCTCATGCTGAATACCTCCAACTTTGGATATATACCGCCAGGAGTTGACGGCATCTGTGAAATTAGAATTATGAAATGGCCAGCCGCAAATTGCTTGCCCGTATAACGTCACCACCAACCTTGCAAATCATCCCGCAGTGTGCGTGCGACCCCTCAAAGGGTCTAGCAGCGGAAATCCGGAGACACTGAAGTCTCCCTTGTCCGTGACCACAATGAACAGCGAAATAAGAAACAGTGTAGTGTCACGCACCAGATGATATATGCCTACCCTTCCACCGGAGGAGGTTGCGGAAGAAAAACAACCGCAATCGATGTCCAAGCCGATGGAATAGGCATAGATGAGAGCACCAAGGAAAACCCCCAACATACCGGTAGTCAGCAACGCAGCCGGTCTCGTCTGAATGCCCAGAATCAAGAAGCCACCTGCACCGATCTCCACCCACGGGAGCGTCAAAGCGAGAATGTTGCTCCAGGATGATGGGACGATTAAGTAGTTTCTAATAGACACTGCAAAATCAGACGGGTCCAAGATCTTATTGATGCTCGCATACACGAAGATCACCCCGATGAAAAGCCTCGCTGCGAATGCAAAGTACTTCATCTTTCACCCCTGAACCAGGCGAAAAAATACTTGGAAATGGACGCCGATCGCGACGAGAAATTGACTCTCTTCAAAGCTTCTTGCAAAATCGCTCGGATCAGAATTCTTTGACCTAGAATTCTCAATGGGGTACTTGGCTTTATCCCATGCAGAAAATCCCGAACTCATTATCATCATATTCTTATAGCCCATCTCACCCAAGAATGTTCCGACCTTCTCAGCCATGTCGCATTTAGGCCCATAACAATAGAGGATTACTCGGTAATCCTTGGGGATCAGCGTCTCCACTGAGGGGAAACGCTGTTCCATATCATCTGGTGGCAAACAGATTGCGCCTCTGACGTGAGATTTTGAGTAATCTGAACACTTTCTTGAGTCTATAAATACAGTCCCTGGATTATCCAAGAACTTCAAGGCCTCTCGCTCCGTGATGAGTTCTACTTTGACGCCTGCAAGGACTACTTCCATGGGCCGAGCATAAACCCATGGGAGAGGCTTCCCAGTCGCCAGGTTCGATAGCAGGCCGATGGACGCAAAAAAGAGCGAGATGAGCAAGCACCGGCACATTAATGCCAAGTACACTTTCATGACACAACTCCAGTTATTTTGCGATTTTACGGAATCATTAAATATCTGCTCCGCTGATTCCTCTCTCGGTCTATCGATTAGCCAACCTTGCCCCCCAAAAGATTAAACGCTTAGCGCCTGGCTACCGCTTCTCGTAACCAAGTCCCTGGGCTACTCGTCTACACGGCCAGGATCAGTTGACGAGACGTTCCGTAGGATTGCGATCGACCCATTCATTTCTGACCTGAATCACCGCGGAATTCGTCAGCAATAAGAACTTCTTGTGTCATTGCTCTCCAGGCTCGGGATGGTTCCTGCTACAGGCCGATTCCCAGGCTGGGGAGCAAAGCTCCCACCCCAATGTAAAGACCTACACCCGCGAGAAGCGCTCCGGCAGCTCGCTTAACCAGGCGATTCGTTGAGTGCATTCGGGTAGAACCGATCAGAGCCACCGAAGAAAGCACCCTTCAGTGGGATGACGCTCACAATGAGGATGAGAGCCGGCCCTGTACACGGAAGCGAAACAAGTCCGAACATGAAGCCGAACAAAGCAGCCCCCAGGAATCCGGTATACTTGGGCAGCTTGTCCTGTGAGATGGGGAGTTGTATGTGGAAAATATCCATGAAATGCAGCCCCAACAGAATACAAATTACAGCCACAAAGTAGACCATGTACTCGGATTGCAGAAATGGGGCAGCCGCCAAACCGACGGTGAACAGAATGGCCAGTTCCAAGCTGAAACCGAGAATAAAGACCAACGTGAAGAGAAATGATTTCCAAGCGGTCATCTCTTCGTCCATGCCCCCGATAAACCCTATCAGCAGCGGGACCATGACAAGGACACAGGGATTCATGGCGGTCAATGCCCCACCTACAAACGATCCGCCGGCAGCCAGCCAGATGCTCCCGGAAGACACCCACTGCTGAACGACTGCAAATAAAGACTCCATTCCGTTTCTCCTCGACTCAGTTTTTCACCTTTACCAATTGTCTGGTGCAAGGTTCTGTTTCTGTTGGTGATAGTTTGGTTTCGCATTGACCCCTATCGGGCACCTCCACCAGGGTAGCCGGGAATCGGGGGAGGCAGCACGGCCTGGGGAGCCGGACTGGGAGGTGCTCCCTGCGCAGGAGTTGAAGCAATCCCCATCTTTGAGAATACCATTGCTATCTGTTCGCGTTCGAGCGTGCCCTCGTTTCTGAAAAACTCTTTTCCATCAGGCATGATGAAGATCTGTGTCGGCATCATCCTGATCCTGAAATCTCTCACCAGGTCCTTGTTAATATCCATATCCACCGTCATTACTATAGCCTTACCGTAGTAGGCTCTGTTCATGTCATCCAGGATCGGCTTCATATATTTGCACGGAATGCACCATCCCCTGCCGAATTCAAGAAGGACAGGCATTCTCTGGGCCATGAGGGCTTGAAGATTTATCTTGGGTTCCGCGGCGTGAGTGTGGGAAATAAGTCCTGAAACACCTAGTATGATGGCGCAAATAATGAACAGATTCATTCTCCTTCGCATTGACAAAAGACCTCCTTTTATTTTCTTATTTATAAAGAATTGCCCTCAAGCTGACATCCACTTTATAATGTCGGCCTCTTTAGGCAGCTTCCCGGCAACTTTCACCTCACCATCGACAACGAGTGCGGGTGTCATAAAGATACCATATTGTGAGAAGACCTTAATATCTTCGACCTTGACCACTTCGGCGTCGATTCCCTTTTTCTTCACAAGCTCAGTCACCATGTCATACAGCTTGTGGCATTTGGCGCATCCTACGCCTAATACTTCAACCTTCATGAAATCCTCCTTTTTATGAATTCTTCAGTTTCTGAGCCGAACGTTTTTGTGATCTCTACTAAAATGCCGTACCCCCTCTCTGGCAGGCACAGAATCTGAGTTCCGGTTTAGTTTCAATAAAAAGCTCAACCACTTGCTTGTGTCCGAGGTCAGTGGCCAGACTCAGTGCGCTGGAGCCGAGCCTGGTTTTCATGGTAATGTCCGCTCCTCGGTCGAGGAGCAACTGTGCCACTTCCTTGTGTCCTTTGAGGGAGGCGCACATCAAAGCCGTTCGCCAATTTCGGCCCCTCAAGTTAATATCGGCTCCATGGTCGAGCAAATACCTTACCATTTCAGCATGACCACTGCACGACGCAACCATCAGGGCTGTCTTCCCGTTCTTGCCTCTCGTATTGATGCCCATATCCCCTTTCAAGCGCACTTCGAACAGTTGGTGAGGCTCTTGAAGAGACGTTTGGTATGGGCTGTCTCTTATTGCGGGGGTATAGCCTTCATCGAGCACCTTGGATAATAGACTCACATCACCAGAGGTGGCCGCGGTTGTCATCTCCTCAACCGGCTCTTGCGAGGCTACTGCAATCAAATAGAAGCTGCACACCACCAACACTAAGAATATTGACAATTCCTTAAGTGATATCATGCGATCAACTCCATGCCTCTGACTTCATACCCGAGCACATCCATCTGACTCTCTTTAATATACAGACGGAACTCAGGAATCCAGCGTAAATGTTCGAGATTTTTTGGCTCCTTTCAGGCCTGTCGCACATCTAATCCACAAACGCTCCGAATAGCATTCCGGCAATGGTGGACAATACACAGACCAGGATCACGAAGACAAAGGTCTTTTTCAATCCCATGATGCTGTTGAGAACAAGCATGCTGGGCAGAGACAGAGCCGGACCGGCCAGCAGTAAAGACAACGCAGGACCTTTGCCCATGCCACTGCCGATAAGACCTTGCACGATAGGGACTTCTGTGAGGGTTGCAAAGTACATGAACGCGCCGGCTACCGAAGCAATGGCGTTGGACCAAAGAGAGTTTCCTCCCAATGCCCATGCAATCCACTCATTAGGGATGAGCCCTTCCTTGTCGGGACGACCCAGCAACAAGCCCGCAAACACTACACCCAAGAGAAGTAACGGTAGAATCTGCTTCGCAAATCCCCAGGACTCGTTAAACCAATCCTGCGTCTCTCCATCCGAAGTGGTGGCCATGACAGAAAGCACAATAACTCCTGTTGTAAATGGAACCAGCGGGTCGTGAGAAAACATGAGTCCTAGCAGGCCCACTGCTGCTACTCCCATTGCCATCTTCCACCACGGGATCTCGAACCACAAAACAAGGACTATGGCAAAACCGACTGAAGCTAAGCCCGTGATTACCCATTTCGCAGAGTAGATGCTGTGCCAAAAACCCATATTCTCAAGAGGCTTGCCCCAGTTGGCGAACACGAGAATTGCGACCATGAGGGCAAAGTACACCGTAGTCTTCCAGAGGGGACGCCCACCATGGACTGTGCCCATAGTAGCTAAAGTGGCCTCAGTGCGTTCCTGCTCTTCCTTGCGAAAAATGAGGTGCATCAGAAGACCGATGATCACACTGAAGGCTACTGCCCCAACTGCCCGGGCTACCCCTATTTCCATGCCTAATATTCGGGCAGTTAATATAATCGCTAAGATATTGATGGCAGGGCCGGAGTAGAGAAAGGCAGAGGCAGGCCCAAGTCCTGCGCCACGGGTCCAGATGCCAGCAAAGAGGGGCAATACCGTGCATGAGCAGACGGCGAGAACCGTGCCGGACACTGAGGCAAC
>JAPLJK010000019.1:0-72187 GCA_026388625.1 Deltaproteobacteria bacterium
CCGGATCGTACTGTTTATCGTGGGCTGTGGCTTATAGGTCGATAGAAAGACGTGAGTCCGGAAACACCGCCTAGCGACCTTAAGGATAACAGACCTTCTTACTTGCATGGCCTCTGTCTGGACGAAAAGAAGGAAGGTTACTTGGGCACTGAGGCCAGCCATTAATTCCCAATAACAACTTGATGCGTCCAGATTATTGATTACAGCAGACAACCTCAAATATGATACATGGCGTTTGCGGAACAATGTACCAGACCGGAGATGGTTCAAGAAGTGGGATAGTCGCAACTATTGGATATTCGATTAGTTGCCAACGGCATGACTCAGGCCCAGCGAGGTACGAGTGGTCCTCGCGCAGCCGCTTGGTTATCTCGTTGGTCAAGTGTGGAGAGATATGCGTTTAGACTGTGTCTAATCGCCTTCCACGCTATCGTCCTCACCAGCCTCCGCATCATCTTCCAGCACATTTGTGGGTAGCAAGGCGGTGGCCTCGCCAACTGGAAGCTCTTGCACGTCCTTGAGTTTCCTCCCCACGGCTCTTGACCTCGCCTTGGCCTTCTCGATTGTGTCCGATGCCTGATGCAGCTTCTTCTGCACTGCGTCCAGAACATCGCCATACTTCGTCCACTCGGTCTTGACCGCTCCAAGAAGGTTCCAGACCTCGCTAGAACGCTTCTGGATAGCCAGCGTACGGAAGCCCATCTGAAGGCTACTCAAAATCGACCACAGTGTAGTCGGGCCAGCGATAACCACACGGCACTCCCGTTGGATGAACTCGGTCAAACCTGTCCTGCGGATGACTTCGGCAAAGAGGCCCTCTATGGGCAAGAACAAGATGCCGAAGTCCGTGGTCTTTGGCGGGTTTAAGTACTTGTTGCAGATGTCCCATGCACATGCCTTGACACGATTCTCAAGGTGCTTTCCTACCTGCTCCACCCCTTCGACATCGGCCCTCTCTTGAGCCTCGATCAGACGTTGATAGTCTTCAACAGGGAACTTGGCATCAATCGGGAGCCAGACGGTCTCATCCTTTTCCGCACCTTGTCCCGGCAACTTAATCGCAAACTCGACACGCTCGCCACCATCCTTCGTGGCCACGTTGGTGGAGAACTGATCGGGATTGAGCACCTGCTCCAACAGCGCCCCAAGCTGCACTTCACCCCACGTCCCACGCGTCTTGACGTTCGTGAGTACCTTCTTGAGGTCGCCAACACCCGTGGCAAGCGTCTGCATCTCCCCAAGCCCCTTGTGCACCTGCTCCAGACGCTCACTGACTTGCTTGAAGGACTCGCCAAGACGCTTTTCCAGGGTCCCCTGAAGTTTCTCGTCCACGGTCTGCCGCATTTGGTCAAGCTGTTTGGCATTGTCGACCTGAATGCTTTGGAGTTTGCCTTCCACCGTGACCCTGACCGCCTCCAGTTTTTTCTCATTTGAATCCGAAAGCTTTCCAATCGCAGATGACATGGCTTCAAGCTGGGCCTTTTGGACATTGGCCAACTCGCCCATTGTATTGGTAGTGGCTTCCGTGATCCCCTTGAGTGCTGCGATGACCTCTTCCCTTAACTGTTTGGCTCCGGTGGCGGATTCCGTTCGAATACCATCGAGTTTCTCGCCACTGGTCTGCGTCAATGAGGCTATCTGCCCTGAGAATGCATCAAGCTGAACTTTCTCGGCGACGGCCAAATCTTTCATCGTTTTTGCCATCGTCTCCGAAATGCTCTTAAGCGTGGTCACGACCTCTTCTCGTAGCTGCTTCGCTCCAGCAGCGGATTCGGCACGGACACCATCGAGTCGTTCTCCGCTCGCCTTTGCGAAAGAGCCAAGCTGGTTAGCGAATGCCTCAAGCTGTGCCTTTTGTGCAGAAGCCAGTCCGCTCATCGTCTTGTTTATCGTCTCGGAAATGCTGCTGAGAGTCGCTACGACTTCTTCTCGCAGTTGTTTGGCTCCGGTGGCAGACTCAGCACGGACACCATCGAGTCGTTCACCACTCGCCTTTGCGAAAGAGCCAAGCTGACCGGAGAAAGCATCGAGTTGCCCCTTCTGCACGCCGGCAACATCCATCATTCGTTGTACCACGGAATCACCAAAGGTCTTGAAGGCTTCGGTGAGTTCCTGCCGCTGCTCTCTCGCGGCCTTACCCAGTTCGTCCCTGCTCTGGGCCACTTCCTCTCTGACTGCACGCTCTGTGCGTTCCTGTGCCTTTTCGAAAGCATCAAGACGGGAAGCAGGTACGGAGGCATCGGTTTGCGATGCTTTCCTTAAGAGCATGAGCAGGAGAGTCACCGCGGCGACCAGCAGGACGAGAGTCACGATTAGCAGGATATCAGTCACGGGCCACCTCCCCCGAAGAATTTCTTGTTTGAGTCGTTCTTTGGCATAAACGTGCAAGCTCAGCGGCACGGTAGCGCACCCGCTGGAGCGGAATGTTAGGGGTGAGGTTCTTCACTAAACTCCACACCACAATAAGGACAGCAACCTTTGATTTCAGCGTGAACGGCAACCCTGATTGCCATTCCGCAGGCAGTTCTGCCCAGGTGGTAGTCCCGCAACAGCACTCAAAACCGAATCGTTGACATGCGGTTGCGGCTTACAGTGAAACCACCCAGAGCAATCTATGCGCCGCTGGGGATGAATCTGCTAACGGCTTCCTCTGCGGTCATCAGTTTTTCGCAAATCATGTCATTCGGCATCGTCATCTTTCCAAGGGTAGGCGCCAAAAAAGCCGAGGCCTCAAAAAAAGAGGCCTGCGGCGTCGTACTGTCAACAAAACCCGACACCGATCAACGATGTCGGCGCGATACCCGTTTCTAAATGTCAAAGTATAGAGCGAATTCATACGGATGCGGTCTCATTCGCACTGGGTTGAGTTCAGATTTTGTCTTGTATTCAATCCACATTTCGATGGCGTCCTGGGTGAAAACATCTCCGCGCAGCAGGAATTCCTGGTCCGCGTCCAGGGCCTTGAGCGCCTCGCTCAGACTGCCTGGAGTTGAAGGAACATCCTGCAGTTCCTCCGGAGACAAGGCGTAAATATCTTTATCAAGGGGCTCACCCGGATCCATCTTGTTCTGGATGCCATCCAGGGCTGCCATCAAGAGGGCGCTGAAAGCCAAGTACCCATTACATGAGGGGTCTGGGGTTCGGTATTCTATTCTTTTAGCCTTTGGAGAGGCGCTGTACATAGGGATTCGGCAACATGCAGAACGGTTCCGCGATGAGTACGCAAGATTTACCGGCGCCTCAAAACCAGGAACCAGCCTCTTATACGAATTGGTGGTCGGATTACAAATACCGCACAGCGCCGGAGCGTGTTTGAGAATCCCTCCCAGGGCCCAAAGAGCCTCTTGGGACAATCCGGCGTACTTATCCCCCGCAAAAAGTGGATTATCGCCCCTCCAGATGCTTATGTGGGTATGCATACCTGAACCGTTGTCCTCGAAAAGCGGCTTAGGCATGAAGGTAACGGTCTTGTTATACCGCTTGGCCACGTTCTTGAGGACGTATTTGAACCACATGAGCTGGTCACCCATCTTTACGAGCGGAGAGAACTTCATGTCTATTTCGCTTTGGCCTGCTGTAGCCACTTCATGATGCTGGGCCTCTACGATGATCCCGAGACTCTCCAGAGTTAGAACCATTTCAGTCCGGATATCTTGAAGAGAGTCGGTAGGAGATACCGGGAAGTACCCTTCCTTGTGACGAGGCTTGTACCCGAGATTGGGTTCCTCTTCTCTGGCCGTATTCCAACAGCCTTCGATTGAATCAACCTGGTGGAAACCATGGTTTGACCCATAGCTGTATCTAACGTCGTCAAAAATAAAGAATTCCGCTTCCGGGCCAAAGTAGGCCGTGTCCCCTATTTTGGTGTACTTCAGGTAAGCTTCAGCCTTATGTGCAATGTTGCGCGGATCTCTCGTATAGCGCTCTTTGGTGAGAGGATCCACGATGTTGCAGATGAGAGAAAGAGTAGGATGCTGCATGAATGGGTCCATGAGTGCCGTATCTGGATCAGGGATCACCAGCATGTCCGATGCATGAATGGGCTGCCAACCTCTGATAGACGATCCATCGAATCCAAAACCCGACTCAAACGAATCTTCCTCAAGTTCGTGGAGCGGCACGCTAAAATGCTGCCACATACCCGGAAAATCCATGAACTTAAGGTCTACCATTACGGTTTGATTTTTCTTGGCGAATTCGATCACCTCTTTTGGTTCCATGCAAAAACTCCTTTTATAAAAACAAGATTAATCGTATGTGCGCTTCCACACACTGATTTCTGATTTCCCGAACTCTAAAAAACTTTGATTAGGTCTGAACCGTACCGCTCTGAACCAACCTCGACCATTGTCACGCCAACTTGCCGCCAAATCATGGATGCTCTTGCTACAGCGTTTATCGGTGGATCTCCTTAGCGAAGTTAGACCTTGCCCTTTGGAGCGGCTAGGGAGTCGTCGGTGACCTTGGCGTACTCAAACCACGTACTTAAAGCAAAGGAATTTCGTATCACTACAGCGCATCCGAATCTCGTTCACCAGTTCTGATTCGGACAACTGTGTCTACCGGCAGTACGAAGACCTTGCCGTCGCCGATGGTTCCAGTGCGGGCAGCGGCAATCACTTTGTCTATAACCTGGTTTGTGATCTCTGCCGGCACCACCATTTCGATCTTAATTTTGGGAAGGAAGTCCACCAGGTATTCTGCACCCCTATAAATCTCCTTGTGGCCTTTTTGACGGCCAAAGCCTTTCACCTCGGTGACTGTCATGCCCTGAACACCTATCGAGCTGAGAGCTTCTTTCACCTCATCCAATTTAAATGGCTTGATGATCACTTCAATTTTTTTCATTGTTGTCCCCTTTTGAACCATCCGGACACTCTACCGGAACAAAACAGTTCGAAAAAATCACTATAGTGTAGTAATGGTGCCCAACCTGAACCATGATACCTGTCTTAAAGATTGTAACCTGTCTCTCCGTGGCAGGCTGTGTCCACGCCGGAAACTTCTTCTTCGTCAGTCACCCTAAGCCCAACTATGGCTCTAACGATGTACAGTATTGCAAGGCTGACAAAGAAAGAGAAGATTGTTGTCGCAAGCACGGCTACCACCTGAACCCACAACTGTCCGGGATTTCCGAAAAAAAGGCCGTCCGAACCGGCAGGGTTGATTGCCTTTGATGCAAAGAGACCGGTGGCGATAGCTCCCCAAGCCCCTCCAACACCGTGGATACCGACAACGTCTAACGCATCATCATAGCCCAAGCCCCTCTTGGCAAGAACAGCAAGGTAGCAGAGAACACCGGCGCCGATACCGACGAGAACTGACGACACCGGGCCAACATATCCTGAAGCAGGTGTAATTGCCACAAGCCCGGCTACTGCACCGGAAGCCACACCAAGCGTAGTCGGTTTACCCTTGATGATCCACTCCGCAAAAACCCAAGCCAGGGCTGCGGCCGCGGTGGCCATGTGCGTAACCACGAATGCCATGGCGGCTCCCTCGCTCGCAGACAGGGCGCTCCCTGCGTTGAAACCGAACCAACCGAACCACAGGAGACCTGCCCCAAGGAGTGTTACAGGAAGGTTGTGGGGAATCATTGGAGTTGTGCCGTATCCTTTTCGCTTACCCACTACCAAGGCGCAAGCCAGAGCGGCCACCCCAGCATTGACATGAACAACCGTTCCACCGGCAAAGTCAAGAGCGCCCAGGCCAGAGAGCCAGCCACCCGGACCCCAGACCCAATGGGCCACCGGGCAGTACACAATAGTGATCCAAAGCACCATGAACAGAATGAATGAGCTGAACTTGATCCGCTCTGCAAAAGCTCCAGTAATAAGTGCTGGAGTAATGACAGCGAACATGCACTGGAATATCATGAAAGTTGATCCAGGGATCGTCATGGTTTTGGAAGGATCCGCCAAGTCAGGAAATAGTCCTCCACCGATACCGTCAAGGGCAAAATACTTCATACCGCCCAGTAGGCCGCCCATGGCATCAGGGGCAAAGGCAAGGCTGAATCCGTAGAACAGCCAGATAATAGACGCCAGTCCCATAATAAAGTAGCAGTGCATCATTGTTGAAAGAACATTCTTGGCCCTGGTCAACCCCCCGTAAAACATCGCCAAACCTGGAGTCATCAAGAGCACCAATGCCGAGGATACCAGAACCCACGCATTGTCGGCTGCATTCATTTCCCAAGCACCTCCGTGATACTTCTGCCCGTGGCATAACCACCACGCCTCTTTTGGTGAGGTTTTCGATCACAACACTGTGCGGTCCGGTTACCATCCATATTAGGCGGCTCACCCGGACGCCCGTTACGCAAAGCAATCCGAGTGCCAAGAGCACAACGGCAAAATTACCCACAGGTAACTATTTGAATTAACAAAGATATCAGCGTGAAACGCAAAAAACTACGAACTTCGAAGACTGGCCCAAAGCTACAGAAAGGTATGTTATTAGCGAGGTGCATTACCAGTTGGTACGAAACCTCCTGGGGTTGATTCCATATTTTGCAACGCGCAGGCCAATGATTCGTTCAGTAATTCCAAGAGCGCGTGCCGCTTTGGCTTTATTGCCTCGGGCGGACTTCAGAGCATCCACTATCAGGTCACGCTCGACATTTTCTAGAGTCCCGCCCAGAGCACCGGTGTGTTGAGTTCCGCTGGCGGACGGAGTCTGAAGCGTGGGGGGAAGATGACGACCGTGAATGACCTGGTCTGAACTCAAGAGAACGGCTCGCTCCATGCAGTTCTCCAGTTCCCTGACATTACCGGGCCAATGATAGCTCATCAACATATCGATGGCCGGTGTAGATATTCTTTTAATCGTCTTGTAATTGGCCTTACTGTACTTTTCTACGAAGTGATCGGAGAGTAAAGGGATATCGGTCTTCCTTTCTCGGAGAGGGGGAACATGAATGGGAAAAACGTTAAGGCGGTAATATAGATCATGCCTGAACCTGCCTTCCTCGATAAGTTGTTCAAGGTTTCGGTTTGTTGCAGCAATCACTCTTACATCAATCTTGATTGTTGGAGTTCCGCCGACTCTTTCAAACTCCCTCTCCTGCAGTATCCTGAGAAGCTTGATCTGAGTGATGGCGGATAGATCGCCTATCTCGTCAAGAAAAATGGTACCCCCATGAGCGAGTTCAAAGCGCCCTTTACGAGTTGCAATGGCGCCGGTGAAAGCACCTTTCTCGTGACCGAAAAGTTCGCTCTCCACCACACTCTCCGGCAGGGCTCCACAATTCACTTTGATGAAGGGTTTCTCCGCGCGAAGACTATTAAAGTGAATGGCATGGGCAACCAACTCTTTTCCTGTACCACTCTCTCCTCTTATAATGACCGTCGTATCGCTTTTCGTAACCTGTGAGATCAGTTCATAAACGTCTTTCATGCCTTTAGAATTACCTACTATGTTGGTAGGTCTGAAGCGGTCCTTGAGTTGGCTGTGCAGCCTCCTATTCTCCTCCAACAAGCGGTGTCGTTCCTCTTGAGCTGACTGTCTCAATCGAACCGCCTGAGCTATCATCGAGGCTACAATGGACAGAAGACGCACATCCTCGGCAAAGGATACACCTTCTTCAAACAGCCGATCCGCGCTGAGAGCCCCAATGACCTCGTTGCCCAGCTTTATAGGCACACAGATGAAGGAGATGTCTCTCTTCTTAAGACCCCGTCTGGCACCCGTGCGATCCAAAAACAACGGCTCATCAGAAATGTGGGGCACAACCGCGGGCCGGCCGCCGGCCACGACCTTTCCGGTCACGCCCTCGCCTGGTCTGTATTTTCCACGCTCTTTCTGGCTCTCGGAAAGTCCGTGCGCTGCTTCTATAAGTATTTCTCGCGACTCCCGATTCAATAGCGTCAGAGTCCCGCGCATCATCCCCATGTGTTTGGCAATGGCTTCCAATACCGGTCCAACCACATCCTGCAAATCCATGCTGCGGTCGAGGCTTTGACTGATCTCGAATAGAAGCAGGAGTTCCTGGAGCCCTCGCTTGACTTTGGGTTGAGTAATACGATTGATCATTCAGTGCAGGCACTCCTTAGTATCAAGGTTCTATATCCTAATCATACAAAATTGTAGGACTTGGGCAACTTGTTGTCAAAGGTATTTGCCGGCATTCTCAGAAACTCTCAAAATGAAGCACCGGCACATGAAAACATATTCTAACTTTGAATGGCTTAATGTTTTTGGTGAGGTGTCACTTGACGTTTGAGCAATTACATTCTAAATAGAAAAGATGAGTGATCTTTTACGCGCTTTAAAAACATCAACCGCTTTCTTGTTTGCCATCGGTATCCGAGCCCCAGGTCTCCGGTCAAGCGTGTTGCGCGAAACGTGCTTGGTCATTTGCCTGCTGATTCCCTCAATGAGCCATTGCATGACCTTGTCGAGCGGTTCCATGCCGGAGTATATTTTTTTGGACGGCAAGAAACATTACGAGACAGGAAACGTTAAGAGCGCGGAGGAGGCCTGGAGCAACTTGTCTCGTGATGCCCTCTATGGCCCTGTATCTTATATTCTGTTGTCCAGAGCCTACCGTAAACTTGGAAACCTCGACAAGGCGGAATCTTTACTCAAAGAACTACTCAAGGAGCACCCTGCCTGCGCTTACATCAGTTCCGCGAAGCAGGCGCTCGTCGAGGTTCTTTGCGAAGAAGGCAGGTCTGAGGCTGTGCCCATTTTGATGAACATGCTTGATAAAGCATCCGAAAAGGATAAACCGTCGGTCACTTTTCGGCTGGCAGCGCTGGAGCGTCGTCTGGGAAACGACGCTAGAGCTGCCTCCTATTACAGGGACCTGTTCATCAATTACCCGGCTTCCGTGGAGGGTTTGAAGGCTGCCGACGATCTGGCGTCACTGGTTGTCCAGGGCAAGGTCACCAGAGCGTCCTTTTCGGAGAGCGAGCAGCTTTTGAGGGCTGAGAAGCTCTTCACCAGGGGACGATTCGACCTGGCAGTTAACGCATACGAGGCACTGCTAAAGACCAAGCCGTCGGACGTGACTCTCATGCTTAAGCTTGCTCGATGCATGTACAAAGACCGCAGAAACCAGTCCGCAATAATAATACTCAAGGACATACTCAAGGCGGCCAACCCGGAAAATGTTCGGATGGAGGCCCTATATCTACTCAGCTTGGTGTATTGGAGACTCGATAACGGCAAAGAGTTCGAATCCACCAACAAGACAATTATGGAGAAGGGTCCCTTACGCACGAAGAGAAAAGCGTTGTTCAACCAGGGATCGCACCATTTTGAAAGGGGCAGATTCGCTGAGGCCCAGACATGCTTTGACCGCTTACTCAAGATGGGTCCTGATTCAAAAACCAGGGTGGCCCTGAGATGGAAGATCGCATGGATCAAGTATTTCAACCAACAATATAAGGAAGCAGCGGATTCCTTCCAGGAAGTCAGGTTTATTCTGCCGGTGGGCAAGATTCAGAATGCGTCCAAGTATTGGCAGGCCCGCTCGCTTATTCAACTGAACAGGTTGAAGGAGGCAGAACCGATCCTCAAACAGATAATTGTAAGCGATCCGATGGGTTATTACGGGTTCGAGTCCGCAGACTTACTCAGGTCTATGAAATCGTTGCCGGATAAAAACGTTAGTGCTCGTAATGGATTTCCCGACGTTACTGTCTCGGCAGCAGAGAATTCCAATGTGCGTATCGCGCATGCAAGGAAGTTGATGGAAATTGGATTACACGAGTTTGCCCTTGTTAATTTCGAATCGTTGTCCAAATCCGAAAAAACTTCTCCCGCCATCGCGTTCCTGACAGCCAAGGCATCTTACGGTGCGCATCAATATCAGGCCGCTCATGACATTCTAGCGGGAGTCTTTGGCCCATTCATGGAAAACCCACCGGTTGATGCTCCCTCTGATTTTCTCGAAATGGCCTTCCCGCGAGTACATTTTGCAGAAACTACACGGAATGCGGCAAAGCACTCGGTAGATCCAAACCTTGTCTGGGCTGTTATCCGACAGGAGAGTCGGTATGATCCCTTGGCAGTATCTCCTGCGGGCGCTTTGGGCCTTATGCAGGTTACTCCGGGGGCCGCGGGCATCGGTACTCGAGGCGCCAAGATTGCTCCTTCAGCAATTGCAAACATTCTTGAACCCAAACAGAACCTCGCGATAGGGATAAGGATACTGGCCAAAAACTTTCACGCCTTTGGAGGCAAGCTCGTTCCAGCGGTTGCTTCGTACAATGCTGACATAAGGAAAGTACGAGAATGGGTCAATAGAAATGGAAAGATGAAACAGGACGAATTCATAGAGAACATTCCTTTTCAGGAAACCCGAACCTATGTAAAGAAGGTGCTTGCCGGTTATCGAGCATACAGCGTCCTTCACAGAAAAAAGGATCTTGCAGGATTGTGGTGAAACGAATGGAACACCAAGAAGATATGACTTTTGACGTGTCTCCTTACCTGAAGCTCTTTATCGACAGAGACGGGCGGTGGTTCCAGAACGGCAAAGAAATTATCCACACCGGAATATACCGCCTGTTCAATAGCTTGCTCGAAAAAACGGACGATGGTGGATACCAGGTACGGAAGGGTAAGGAAATCTGCCGTGTGGAAGTTGAAGACGCTCCCTTTGTGGTAACAGGGTTAGAGGAGGAACCGGGTGATGGACTCTCCATAAATCTTAACGACGGCTCTCGCGAACACCTTGACCCGGAGCACTTGTGGATAGGTCAAGAAAACATTCCTTACTGCATGATCAAAGACCGAGAATTTCGTGCCCGTTTTTCCCGGCCTGCCTATTACCAATTGGCAGAGCATGTTATGGAAGAGAACGGCGAGTTCTTTCTTGTGATCCAGGATAAGCGATCCCCGGTGAAGACGAAAAAGGCAAATTGATCGCGATACGCTTTGAGTTTCCACAGGAACTACTTCTAATCAACCCCCGAGCCGTTCAGGGCGAATCCACAATCAGAGTTACCGGACCGTCATTTAATAATTCCACCTGCATCATGGCCCCAAAAATCCCTTCCTGAACGGAGACCCCGAGATCGCGAATTCTTGCTACGAAATCCGCGTAGAGGATTCCGGCCTTTTCCGGAGAGGCTGCCGCGGCATACGAAGGCCGTCTGCCCTTGCGGCAGTCGCCATAAAGTGTGAATTGAGACACAATGAGCATCTCCCCGCCAACCTGCCCCAAGCTGAGATTCATCTTTCCGGTCTCATCCGAGAAGATCCTTAGCCCTGACAGCTTCTCAGCCATCCACCGCACTTGCTGGGGCCCGTCGTCGTCAGCCGCGGCTAACAAAACCAGCAGCCCCGCGCCTATTCGCCCTACCACGTTTCCCTCTACCGATACGCTGGCTTTCAGGACCCTCTGGACTACCACCCTCATTGGGATCTCCTCAAGAATTCCTTCCAAAGCAGAATGAACGCGGGCACAAAATCCCTGGGGTTGTTTTCAATGAGACGTGACAAGGTATCCCTTTTCATGAACCCACCCCAATGTAATTCGGCTTCATTGAGAACCGGTTGACTATCCGCCACTACCTTGAACAGGGTTACGTGCTCGTAGTCTGTAGCTTCACAGGCAGCCACTCTCAGCACCTCTTCCACTTCGGATGTTAGCCCAAGCTCTTCTCCCAATTCGCGCAAAGCTGATATCTCGTAAGATTCGCCTGGATCCACGTGGCCTGCGGCAGAAGAATCCAGCTTCAAAGGATGGCGGTCCTTGTGCCCCGCACGACGCTGGACGAAAATTTCTCCAGAACTGTTGAAAACAAAGATATGCACCGCCCTGTGGAGCAATCCTTTGTCGTGAATCTCCCGTCGAGTCGCTTGACCTGTGACCCTGTCCGCAGCATCGACAGTTTCAAGGATTTCACTGTCGGTGGAATACGTCTCTTTTGTTCAATAATCTCTTCCTCGCCATGACGATCTCTGTCGCAAGGCTTGTGCGTCACGAGAAAAAAACGGAACTGACAGCATCACTCCATATCAGGGTTTTCGTCCCAACTTTTCTTCGACTGACACAACCTTTCGCCGGATTGACCCGGTTACACCTTTTCTGTCGTCAATTTTCAGGTTGGTCACGACCCGGTCACATTTGGAAGCCATGTTTTTGTGGCATTTTCGGATTACCTCGAAAACGACCTCCGACGGTCCTTCGATCAAGGTGCCCATGGCATGGATTTCATAATCCAGTCCGCTTTCTTCTATAATCTTGATTGATTCAGCCACATAGCTGCTCAATCCTTGGCCTCCCTTGTCCAGGGGGAAAACACTTAGTTCTGCCAACATGCTCTCTTTCCTTTCCTAATGGGGTCAGGCCTTGAAATATTAGTTTGTCTCTTTCGCTCATTCATACCACTTTGCTCACAGTCTTACAGTGGATTCTCAGATGCTGTTCGAATCTGTTTCATGGCGTATCCATATTTAGTAGTATGCTCTTCGTGGATGGCCTGGTCTGATAAGGGTTTGGTCATAAATTCAAAATACAAGGGATTAGCTTATATTTCAAGACCTGACCCTTCTGCGATGAAACTTGCATTTGAAGACCCTAATCATGTAATTCATTTCTAAGGAACAACTATGTCTTCATAATACTGATCTTTGCGATTGAATCCGAACCTGTTTGATTGGTTCTGTTCTGGTGTGCGTTCGACAAATGGCAAAAGCTTCAAAATCTCTGTCTGAGGTATATCGTTCGGTGAGCATTCCTAAGGGGGCAGGTCTTCTCCGACGGATGTTCGCATTTGCCGGGCCGGCCTACCTAATAAGTGTAGGGTACATGGACCCCGGCAACTGGGCAACGGACCTGGAAGGAGGATCGCGATTCGGTTATGCCCTCATCTGGGTATTGCTGATGTCGAATGCATGTGCGGTGATCTTGCAGACCCTGGCAGCGCGGCTTGGAATTGTGACAGGCAGAGACTTGGCTCAGGCGTGCAGGGACCATTATCCTCGACGAGCCAACTACGCACTATGGATACTGGCTGAAATCGGAATCGTGGCATGCGACCTTGCCGAGGTCTTGGGAACAGTGATCGGACTCAATCTTCTTTTCGGCATTTCCCTTTTTTCAGGGGTTATAATAACTGCCCTCGATACCTTTCTGTTCCTTGCGATCCAGAATTTTGGAATGAGAAGATTCGAAAGTCTGGTGATGTTTCTGATAACCGTCATTGGACTGTGCTTCATATTCGAGGTATTTAGGTCCGCCCCGCAGTGGGGGGAGGTAGCGAAAGGATTTGTTCCGAGCCTTCCGGATGGCGCACTGTACGTCGCCATAGGAATTGTGGGCGCTACGGTTATGCCCCACAACCTTTACCTTCACTCGGCGCTCGTCCAGACCAGAGCCTATGATCCGACTCCCGATGGAAAACGCCAGGCATGCAGATTTAACCTGATCGACTCGGTACTTGCCCTTAACGGTGCTTTTCTCGTTAACTCAGCAATTCTGATCGTATCGGCAGCCACTTTTTTTGGGCGCGGAATAGTTGTTACCGAATTGCAGCAGGCGCATGGTTTGCTGTCCCCCTTACTGGGCACATCCCTCGCTGGAATATCGTTTGCCGTGGGCTTAGTTTGTGCGGGTCAAGCCTCCACGCTTACGGGCACTCTTGCGGGTCAAATTGTCATGGAGGGATACCTGCGCTTCAAGATTCGTCCCCTCCTTCGCAGGCTCGTGACCCGGTTGTTAGCCATCGTGCCGGCGGCGCTCACGATAGCATTGGTCGGCGAGGCAGCAACCTACAAGCTGCTTATTCTGAGCCAGGTCATTCTCAGTCTGCAACTGCCCTTTGCCGTGATCCCCCTGATTCACTTTACAGGTGATCAGTCCACCATGGGCGAATTCGCAAACAACTCTTGGATGAAGGTAATAGCTTGGAGTATTGCATCCATGCTCGTCGTATTCAACAGCAAGCTCGTCGTAGAGCAAATCCAGGAATGGGTTGCAGCCGCCAGTGAGCCACTATGGATTTACTCCACCGTGGTGCCGGCAGCATTAGGCTTGGCAGTCTTTCTCTTGTATATAGTGCTCAAACCCTTCATCCACTGGCCTCGTAGGGAAACCGTTCCAGCGTGGCGGAAACTGAGCCACTTCATCAGAGCTGACGAAGATAAGTTAGATTTGCTCGTGCCCCATTACCGACGAGTCGGAGTGGCAGTGGCCTTCAGCGACGACGATCAGAAAGTCTTGAGCCATGCGCTTCCACTGGCTCATCAGCATGACGCCACTCTATGCCTCTTTCACGTGGTGGAAGGGGCCGGCGGGGTAGTCTTTGGCGGAGATGCTTATGACACCGAAGCACGGGAGGATGAAGCATACCTCAGTCAGTTGGCAGTTGCTTTAGGGCATCGAGGAGTAGAGGTCGAAACGTTCCTCGGTTTTGGGGACGTCCCCGGAGAGTTAATACGGTTGGTTCGCGAACAAGAAATAGACATTCTCGTGATGGCCGGACACGGTCATCGAGGCATCAGCGACATTGTTTTCGGCAGCACTGTATCGCCTATCAGACACCGGCTTGACATTCCTCTGGTTATTGTAAGGTAGTTGACTCGGGCCGCACGATTTTCAATAGTCGATTCAGGCTTCAGACTATCTCTAGCCGTCCATCGCGATCAGGGGCAACAACCTCCCCTATTTGGGCCGTTGTCTCAACTTCTTCTCGGAGCAGAGCCTCTGCAAATTCCGCTGCTCTACCGACATCGATCGCCAGAATCAGGCCGCCGGATGTCTGAGGGTCGAACATGAGGTCAGATGTCTCTACCGGAATTCTTGGATCTATCTCTATCCATGGGCTGAAATACTTCCGGTTGGAGTGCGCTCCTCCAGGCACCAATCCCATTGAAGCAGCCTCTCGAGCACCTTTGAGAACAGGAACGGATTCAGACCGAATCCTTATCGTACAGCGAGACGATCTGGCCATTTCCACAAGGTGTCCAGCCAGGCCAAACCCGGTAACATCCGTGCATGCTTTCAAACGGAATTTAAGGGCCACCTCGGAAGCTTTCTTGTTGAGGATGCACATAGAACTGACCATGGCCTCAACCGCTCCTTCTGTTGCAAGTCCTCCTTTAAGCGCCGTAGCAATCACCCCTGTTCCGATGGCCTTTGTCAGAAAAAGCTGGTCGCCGGGCTGTAGACCGGAGTTGGTCATGATCCTATCCGGGTGGACAATCCCTGTGACTGACAGGCCGTACTTGGGCTCATCATCTTCAACGCTGTGCCCGCCGATCAGGGCCACCCCTGCCTCTCGCAAGATATCCAGACCACCCTTCAAGACGCTTCTGAGAATTGCAACACCCAGTTTTTTTGTGGGAAAACACACTATGTTCAATGCTGTGAGGGGACGCCCGCCCATTGCGTAGACATCGCTCAGTGCATTGGCAGCGGCAACGCGTCCGAAAATGCGAGCGTCATCGACGATGGGAGTGAAGAAGTCGAGTGTTTGAACCAGGGCTGTTTGTTCGTCGAGCCTGTAGACTCCGGCATCCTCGAATCCATCTATCCCCGTCAGCACATTCGGGTCTGCCGGTATCTCCACCCCGCGCAACGCCTCGGTAAGGTCCCCCGGACCCAATTTGGCTGCTCAACCGGAAGTTTTTGAAAGACTAGTGAGTTTGATCTGCTGGGCAGTCATCGATCTGTTCTTTCATGTTATTTGCTGCTTGGGCATGACGGTTGTCTGACCCAACCTCATTTAACCAGATTGAGCCGCACCGGTGACTTCAGGACCACAAAGGACCCGTTTTCCGACCCTTTCCGATCTGCAGTACCGATCTGTTCCTTTATGAGAGTCGCCACCTTCTTAGCATCTTGCGGCAGCATCCGGACGCATCCGTGCGATTGATTGTGACCTATGCTTCGTGGGGCATTAGTCCCGTGAAACCTATATCCGTAATCTTCCATTTTGACTTGGCCTGACACCTTGTCTTCGGTATCCATTGGGTCCTTTTTTGATTTAACATCTCGCTTTTTTAGGAGGGGAGCCATAGTTCCGCCATAAACCCGACGACTCGGTTTATTGCCTGCAGCCCAAGCCCGATCCTTGGGCGGAATCCACCATGGGTCGTCATCATAAATGTGGGTTACATAATACGTGCCTACAGGTGTTGGAAATCCAGGGCCTCCCAGTCCGACTCTGCATTCGTAGAGAGTCTGCTTTCCACCTTGAGGCAAGCCCGCGCACAACTTGAAGGTATGCCCGGAATGAGATACCTCTATCTCCAAATAACCAGAATCCTGCTCAGACGATAGTCGGGACGCATTGCCGGTTTCTGTCCGCGTCGCAGCATCGTCCATATCTCTTGCGTCAGGAAAATTGGCTTTGCTTGTAAAACGCATCCCCAAGGGAAAAGTGCCCTTAACATTTTGGGAAGACACGGCCGGCAACGGCATAGAGCGCTGCAGCAGTTCACTCATTGCTCCAGGAAGAGATCCCTTGTGCAAAATGTCTGCCATCGGTTGACGTGTTCGTCCGTAGGAAAGATCTGTGGGCTGGTCGCCTGGCAGAGTGTCTGTTTTCGGTTTAGACATTCCGGTAAAGACCTGACCGCCAGCACGCGCGACTTTGCGGGATTGATCCTCCGGAGCCTTTATTCCTTTGCCCTTAAGGTTTTGGGGTGTCGCTTTTTGCGCGGAGTTCCCCGCCTTTCCACGGCGGCCTTGGGGGGAATCGTCGGCTAACATGGTTTCGTTAGCGAAGAAAAATAAAATCAGACCAACACCCAGTACCTTCAACATTGAAAGGAACATGATCTTCTCTCATCACTTTCATGCTCAAATTAAAAATAATGGGTATATTTAGCATTTTATGGCGCCAAAATCAATTTAAAAAACGCGGGAGAAACATTTTCACGACTTGACGGATAGTTCATCTGGGTGAATCAATTGACTGCATTTATTCTACTATACCAACATGGATTAGCGGCTCTCAGTAAGCTTTTGCTGCATTGCCCACTCAGATTAGACAAAGTCATTATCTCTTCGCCACTGAAATTCTTGACACCTGTTGCGACGAGTATTAGGATGGAAATGGCGGTTCTGCTCAATCCACGGAATCCACTGGTGCAAGAGTATTCAAGCGCTCGGGATTGGAGCCCGGTTATCGATACCAACAAAAGAATACCCTAACAGGGTCATCCCAGGCCGGCAAATGCCGGACATAAACGAAAGGTGAGGCAGCCGTGAGAGAGCTAATGTCAGGAAATGAGGGTATAGCGCGCGGGGCGTACGAGTACGGTGTCCGATTGGCATCGGCATACCCGGGAACGCCAAGCACAGAGATCCTGGAATACATAGGGGCTTTGTACCCCGAAATAACTGCGGGCTGGGCCCCGAACGAGAAAGTTGCCCTAGAAGTGGTAGCAGGTGCAGCTTACGGGGGAGCGAGAGCCATGGCCGTGATGAAGCACGTGGGGCTTAATGTGGCTGCGGACCCGTTCATGACCCTGTCTTATACAGGTGTAAACGGGGGACTGGTTATCGTGGTTTGCGATGACCCGGAAATGCACTCCTCCCAGAACGAGCAGGATACGCGAAACTATGCCAAGTTCGGGAAGGTTCCCTGCCTGGAACCGTCGGACAGTCAGGAAGCCAAAGATCTGATTGGAGAAGCCCTTCGCATAAGCGAGGAATTCGACACGCCGGTCATACTTCGTAGCAGCACACGGATTTCCCATTCCATGTCTCTCGTCGAGACGAAGAACCGGTCCGAAGGCCCAAAGGAACTTGGACTGAAAAAAGACCCCATGAAATTCGTCATGCTTCCCGCCATGGCTCGACGTCGCCATCCCATAGTGGAGCAAAGGTTGAAGGATCTTGCAGCGTTTGCAGAAACTTTTTCCTTCAATAAGATCATTATGGGCGATGAATCCCTGGGGATTATATCGTCGGGAGTTAATTTCCAATACGCCCGAGAAGTGGCTCCGGCCGCGTCTTTTCTTAAGCTGGGGATGGTGTGGCCGTTGCCGGGAAAGATGATCAGAGACTTTGCATCGAAAGTGAAGAGGCTCGTAATCGTAGAGGATTTGGACCCATTTCTAGAGGAAGCAGTGAGATTGATGGGCATTCCTGTCGAAGGCAAAGAACTTACCGGCCTGTGCAGCGAGCTGTCGCCTGAAAAGGTAGAGATTGCTCTGACCGGAGCTTCTTCTGCCAAGAGTATTGGCGCCATAGACGTGGAACTTCCGCTCCGGCCGCCGAACATGTGTCCAGGGTGCCCTCACAGGGCAACGTTCACGGCACTCAAGAAAAACAAGGTCTACGTGTCCGGAGATATCGGGTGCTACACCCTTGGTGCGCTGCCTCCGCTCGGAATGCTGGACCATTGTCTCTGCATGGGAGCAGGAATAGGCGTTGCCTCCGGCTTGGATAGAGCATTGGGCGATTTGGCAAAAGGCAAGGCCGTGGCCGTGATAGGCGATTCGACCTTTTTCCATTCAGGGATGACACCGCTTCTCGAACTGGCGTACAACGGCGGGTCCACGACGGTGGTCATATTGGACAACAGGACCACGGCGATGACCGGGGCCCAGAATCATCCGGGGACTGGTTTTACGCTTCGCGAGACGCCGACAATCTCCGCGGACATCGAAAAACTGGCTGAATCTTTCGGGTTCAAACGAATCAGAACAGTAAATCCTTATAAAATTAAGGAATTGGAAGATGTCGTTGCGGAGGAACTCAACGCCCCGGAACCGTCTCTAATTATTTCTCGCGCTCCTTGTGCTCTCTTGAAGGCGGGGCGTATCCTATCCGATAAACCGTTGAAGATTGAAAAGGATGTGTGCAAGGGATGCAAGAGCTGCATAAATACAGGCTGTCCGGCACTCGAGTTCGTCAAGATCGAAGAACCGGTGGAGGGAGACAAGCGCAAAGGTTTCTCCAGGATTAATTCCGGTCTCTGCGTCGGTTGCAGAACCTGCTTTGAGGTCTGCAAATTTGATGCTGTCAAGGAGGCATCATGAGCAACGATCGCGTTTACAATGTTCTCATAGTCGGCGTAGGAGGCCAGGGTATCATTCTGGCTAGCGACGTGCTCGGGATGGTCGCTGCACGCCACGGATACGACGTGAAGAAAAATGAGATCCATGGTATGGCCCAAAGGGGTGGTTCGGTTTCCAGCCATGTAAGATTCGGAAAGTTTGTGAGTTCGCCCATCATAAAAATGGGCGAGGCAGACGTGCTTCTTTCTTTCGAGCAGATAGAAACCTTGAGGTATTTTCCTTTCTTGTCGGAAAAGGGAAAGGTGATTGTCAACGACTTGAAGATCTTACCTCCGGCCGTTTTCACTGGAAAGCAGGACTATCCTGCGGATGTAATCGGAAAAATCAAAGAGAAGGTGCCTGATGCGCTGGTCATGAATGCAGAGGAAATCGCGACACAATTGGGCAATCCAAGGGTTGCGAACGTGATTTTCCTCGGCGTTCTATCCAAGTACCTGGACATTCCTGTGGAGACCTACGAGGAGGTGCTCAAAGAGTCACTCAAACCAAAGTTGGTGGACATAAACTTGAAAGCATTCCAGAAAGGCCGGTCCCTGGCAGCGGTGTGAAATACTGTTACCGGGGCTCTTGTGTTGTGATGACTCGGACGACGGGTAGAAGGTGAGTTATTGCCTGATCACCCGTCGGAGAGTTTGTCAAACCCGTAAACAGCGGCCAGTGCTTTGTGCGGACTTACTTGAGCCCCGTACTGCGAGATGGGATAGCGGATACCCTTTTTGTATAAAGTTTCAAGATTTGAAAGAATTCTTGCACAACCCTCTGCCGGCAATCCTATGGCAAGTTCGTCGTCCGCAGCGTGGCCGAATCGGCGTTCTCCGTAACATGGAATTGACAAGGCGGGGACCCTGTCGACAAAGCATCGGCCAATAACGTCGGAACACGAGGTTTCACCAACAGAGTAAAAAATCATCCGTTCGAATCGGTCATACTGTATTGCGTTGATCATTAGAGACATTTGAGCCGGATTACCGTAGATGAGCACTATGTCGGGGACAAAAGGGTCATAGGCAGTAGGTGCAAGCATGAATGCCCTGTACTTGCCGTAAGGTATCCTCTGAATTATGGCTTCGCACGAAGCGGCTTCTTCTTTCTTTTCCAACCAGACTGTGCTTCGCATGGTCCCATCAGTGATGAACTCCGGCAGTTCGGACAATCCCAGTACGCTGGCACACCCAGGGGTAACGAGATCGTCTGCTGTGCCTCCCACGGTCCAGTCGAAGGTGCGCACAATTGTTATGATCTGGCACAAAGAAAGCTTTTCCTGAGGCCTGCGAACCCATGAATTAGACATTACTTGGTCTGGATCTTCCAACAGCTTCAAGCCCACAGGAAATGTCTTGAGACGAAGATAATGTTCCAAGCTTCTTGTCCAAATGGACCACCTTATCTCTTCCGGTTTCATTTGTTGCCTCTATTTTCTTCTTTCCAGAGTGTACCGGCCACCAAGAATGGCTGATACAAGTTCCTTTTCATCTTTGATAAAATTGTCGAACCTGGTGACGCACGTGCCTACAGCTCCGGGACCGTGAGCATCGCTGCCGCCGACCTTCAAAACGCCCAAGGCATCTGCAACTTGCCCGGCAAACTCATTTTCCTCGCTGGTGACCATTCCGTTGCAGACTTCCAAGCCATGGACATACGAAAAAAAAGGGTTTTCAATCGCATCTTCGACATCCATCTTTAAGAGCCCGAACCCAAAAACGAGAAATCCCCTGAACGGGTGGGCTGCAATGGCTACCCCACCCGCAAGATCAACCATGTATCGTAACTCCGAAGGAGTGACAATTCCATCTGGTGCTTCATCCAGACCAAACACTAGTATGTCTCCACCTGTGGTTGTAATCTCGACGCCTCGAAATACTGAAATATCGTGTTTTCTGCTGAGCGCCCTCGCGTCTTCCAAAGGCCACATTGTGTGGTGCTCAGTGATGCATATCCCATCAAGACCGGCTTCGCAGGCGGCGATCATCAATTCATCAGGAGACATGACGCTGCACGGGGAATATGCGGTGGTGTGAGTGTGCAGATCGAGATACATTGTTCTTGTGACCTTCCTTGCCTATTGCAATTTCAGGTACTCGGCAAGCTCTGGATTACCTTCATAGAACTGCGCCAAAAAACCCTTTTTGTCCAGACCCGGGTCCTTTTCAATAGCCTCACGTAATTCTCTTGCGACTTCAGCCCTGGCAAGAGTCCGGCAGCAATCCACCATGAGAACGGCCATGTGTCGGCATCCTTCACGACCAAGCTCTTTCTTGATCCGCCTGTCCAGATCTTTACCCAGCCTCCAGCCTTCTGCTCTTAGAAAAACACTTTGAGCACGGGTGCAGCGTTTGGTAGTGAACCGTTTCATTCGAGTTTGCACGGATTCGATTGTGAGTGTGGCTCGATTCACCACCATTTCGCATTCCATGGCGTAAAGTTCATCTTCCAGGATACCGCTGACAACCCTGAGGTGTTCCCCTTGCTTCTGTACTCCTACAGATTTGCATCTGGCATAAGCAAGCATGTCATCTCCTCTTAACATTCATGAATGGTGTGGACCGAAAAAATCATAGGTCACGGAAAGCAGCGCAACTGTCCTTCATGCGTGGGTTCGCGGCCATCAAACCCGCCATCTTATCCCCTATGACACGGTCATTGAGACAGACCTTCGCACCGTCACTTTCTTCTCCGAGAGGTTCTCCTGCCATTTCGGTCGCCTTCCTCAGTTCCGGCACGGTTATGGCATTGACCAGCATCTCCATAGCTTCCAGGACCAGCTCAGCCAATCGGTTAGAACCGTTGTGCCCGCCGAGTACGGCCCTGACAATCTTGGTCATGCCCGGACCTACACGCACCCCGATTAATTTCTCAGTAATCTGAGACAGATCAGGTACAAGCCCCAGAAAATCACGTTTGACTTCCAGCTTGGCCTTCCGGATGTCGAGGGCAGGCGCTTTGACATCGAGGGACACCTCTGCAGAAAAAAAATCGTCTTCCGAACGGGTGACGACACGCCACGAACCGGGCTCCGGAGATTCCACTGTAGTGAGGCTGTTCATCTGAAAATCTAATATCAAGATTGTTTCTCCTCGGTAATGAAACGGTTGATGTATTGAATCTACTGTGGATGTCACCCACAAGAAGCCGGAACCTCAAGAACCGCCGGAGTGGAACAGGCTCTCATGGAGATACATTTTAGACCACTACCCGAATGCCGATAAGGATCAGTACCGCTCCCCCCATCCTTTCAGCCCATTCTCCAAGATGGAGGCCCGCTTTGCGACCTAGCCCCGTCCCTGCCAGAGTCATAAGTAAGGCCGTGAGGCCTATGACCAGTGCCGGCGTCCCGATAGCCACGTCTACCAGGCCCAAAGTCAGCCCGACTGCCAACGCGTCGATACTGGTGGCAACTGACAGTCCGACCAGACTCCATCCCCTCGTGGGATCGTAATTTCGTCTCCTGTCATCTGTATGATACGATTGCCTGATCATGTTCACACCAAGGGCACACAAGATCGCACAAGCAATCCAGTTATTAAGCCCGAAAAGGAATCGGGAGATGCCTTCTCCTCCAAACCACCCTATCAGAGTCATCAAAGACTGAAAGAGGCCGAAATGCCATGCCAGACGAAAGGTCTGCCGAAATGTCAGGCGATCAAGGACTGTAGCGATTGCTGCAGCGACAGCGAAGGCATCTGTTCCGAGAGCTATCGAGGTAACGAGTAAGGTTAGGGTATCCAAAATATCCCGGGGTAATCCGTTCGGTGATTTCTACTGTAACATGTTCGGTAATGTAGCAGGTGCCCAATTGCCTGGTCAACACTAGGATCCCATTAACAAACTTGATGTTTTAATATCCTTAGTGATATCGCTGCACCGTTACAATCCTTTTGGTGTATAATGCCACAATGACTGCCTCAATTGAGAAAACTGTTGCGGCCCTGTCACGTCTAAAGAGTGATTGGCAAGCGGCTGTGCTGCTTGTATTGCTTGCGGCGGTTTTTGTATTTCGATTTTTCTTGTCAGAGTGGGCCAACCTTATACCCGACGAGTGCAGCTATTGGGCGTGGTCCAGACAGCTTGATTGGTCATACTTTGATAACTCCGGTATGGTGGCTTACCTTATCCGTCTTTCCACGGAACTTCTTGACAGGCATACCCCTTTTTCAGTACGGCTTCCTTTTCTAGTCCTTTCGGCCCTTACCACATACCTTGTTTATAGAATCAGTTTTCTTCTGTTTAGAAATCGATTCCATGCACTCGTGTCAGCAGTTGCATTCAATTTGACCCCTGCATTTTTGTTGGGAGGGTCGGCCGCCATGCATGACAACAGTCTGATGTTCTTTTGGATGGTTGCCCTGTGGGCTGCCGCCAGATTTATCAGGTCAGGACAAACAGACTGGTTTTACGTTATGGGTGCTGCTGCGGGACTGTCTATTCAAAGCAAGTATACGGGAGTTCTCCTCCTCCCGAGTTTATTCATTTTTCTTCTGCTCACGAAACGGTATCGAGGTGAATTGCTGACCAGGAAGCCCTGGTTAGGGGCACTCATAGCGGCAGGACTCGCCCTTCCGATCATCCTATGGAACATTGAGCATGACTGGGCGTCACTGCATCACATCTTCTATATCGGATCCGGTTCAGTATCTGTTGACCGTAGAATCCTGGACGGTCTGGGCTATCACGGGGCTCAGTTGGCATTGGTTTCTCCTCTGATTTACATTGCTATGGCAGTGGCCACGGCCTCAGCTTTATTTAGTAGTTGGAAAAACCCGAAGCCGGAGTACACTGTTCTCCTGGTTTTCGGTCTGCCTGTGGTTCTGTTTGGATTACTTGCTTTTAGAGGGCATGTGGAGGCCAACTGGGCCTTCATGGGATACCCATCGATACTCATATTGTCAATAGAGATCATTTCGAGAGGACGGGCGGCGGCATCGCATCGGGTATGGCGATGGTTCGGTCCTAGATTTCAGAAGTGGGCCATGATTTTTGTCGTGGTCCCGGTAGCCGTTGTGCTACTACACGCATGGATCGGTATTCTTCCGGCTAGCCTGGAAGCGAGGCTAGGCAAAGCAGACAGAATTGTGTGGGAAACCTGGGGATGGGATGACCTTGGCAAACATGTGGGCAGCCTCATAACCCCAAATGACGTCATAGCAGCCGACAGTTATCAATTGTGCGCTCTTCTGGAGTTCAATATCCCGGGCAATCCAAAGGTCAGGTATTTGGCTCCCTGGAATCGTCCCACACAATTCGATATTTGGAATCCTTCATTCGACGATCTCACGGCGCGACACATACTCTATGTTTCGACACGCCCTCTCCAGCCTTCATCTTCTATACTTACTACGGTTTTTGAGAACTTTTCAAAAGTTGAACCCCTACCGGTTTACAGGGTAATGTATCATGGAGTTGCCATTCGCGATATTTATCTATATGTTGGTCACGATTTTAACCCAGTGACCCCCAGGCGACTGGGGCCCCGGTCCCTTCGCTATACTGATTACTGATGCCTGCAACAGTATACTCGTCAAGTTCCGGAGGGAAGGCCCGGATGCAACCCTTGCCTCGCCCTCGCATTTCCCGATGAGTCTGAATCGACGCCGGCAGGCGGAATTCCCTATTGAGGTGAGCACCAGTGATATCTATTGAGGAAATAGCCAGAGACCGAGGGTTGGATAACGAGGACGTCATTGAATTTCTTCAAGACTTCCTTGAGTACACTGAACAAGAAGACCTTGAGAGACTGCGCGAGGGACTGGCCTCAGGCGATTATAAAAAAATTCGCAGCAGCGCTCACTCAATAAAAGGAGCTGCTCTCAATCTTAAACTGGACGAGATTGGATCGTACGCCGAAAAAATTGAAAAAAAATCAGCGGCTGAAGATTTGTCTGAGGTCCCCGAGTTGCTGAATGCACTGACTGAACGAATGCAGGTCGTTAGGGATTTCTTGAAGGGGCGAAGTTGATTTCGTCGTCGTGGGATATTGACATCAGGCTTGTGCAGATGTTATTTTCGGGACCGGTGCGGCGGTGTAGCTCAGCAGGTTAGAGCATGCGGCTCATATCCGCAGTGTCCGGGGTTCAAGTCCCTGCACCGCCACCAAAGCTTTTCCACCTGCGATTCCGTATTGGTTTTGACACCCGCAGCAGTTGATGGTATTTCATCTCGACCCGACGCAATGTTTTGTCTCTCCTGAAAACTTAATTCCGTAAGGCATAGGACATGATGGATCAACCGAAAAATGCCTCAGCCAGTCGGAGTGGGACCGATGAGTCTATCACCGTAGTCATTCCGGCTTTTAATGAAGAAAGAAGCATTGGTGACGTGGTACTAGGTGTGCGGTCCCATGTCCCCGAAGCTCGAATACTGGTAATTGACGACGGATCGACAGACCGAACGGCCAGAGAGGCCGAAAAGGCCGGAGCCGATGTCATATCCCACCCTCTAAACAAGGGGAATGGAGCGTCTTTGAAGACAGCTTTGCGAGTCATTCACGGCGGCCGAGTCGCAGTCCTGGATGCAGACGGCCAACATGATCCGGCAGAACTTCCAGGGCTTCTCAGGCAACTAAATGACTACGATCTGGTTGTAGGTTCACGAGAATTCGTCGATTCAGCCGAATCGTTACTCCGGAACGCCGGCAACATCGTTTTGAGCAAGTTGGCTTCTTTTCTTGCGGAACAAGACATTCCAGACCTTACCTCCGGTTTTAGGGCATTCCGTCATGACATAGCTTCAAAATTCTTGCACATCTACCCAAATGGTTACTCTTTCCCCTCTACGAGCACGCTCAGTTTCATAACTTCCGGATATAACGTGGACTTTATCCCTATACAGGCCCGGAACCGCCTGCCGCTCACCTGGAGCAAGCTCCATCCTTTCCGGGATGGTTTTCGGTTCATAATGTTCATCTTGCGAATAATAACCCTGTCTAATCCTAATAAGATTTTCTTTCCAGCCGGACTCTTGATGGTAGTGGCGGGCATGGTGCTCACAATAAGAAATCTCTTTCTTTTTGCACAGTTTTCCGGAGGGTCTGTTCTATTCCTCGCTGGTGGGGTAAATATCATTTTCTTCGGACTAGTCTTAGACCAGTTCGCCTCACTCAGACTTCAGGAACGGGAATAGTAGGCAGAACACCCACCATGTGCGGGATTTGCGGAATATTCTTGCTGGATCATGACGCCCCAGTAGATGCTTTTCTTCTGGAAGAGATGAATAGCACATTGACTCACAGGGGCCCTGACGACGAGGGATATTACGTCTCAGGACCGGTGGGAATGGCGATGCGGCGTCTGAGCATCATCGACCTGGAGGGAGGCCACCAGCCCTTAACCAACGAAGACGGCTCACTTTGGATAGTCTTCAATGGAGAAATATACAACTATCCTGAATTGAGAACCGATCTGCTGTCCAGAGGCCATATCTTTCGAAGTCGATCCGACACCGAAGTAATCCTGCACCTTTACGAAGAGATGGGGGAAGACTGTGTCAAGCGCCTCAACGGGATGTTTGCCTTTGCCATCTGGAACTCGTCTCAGCGTAACCTTTTTCTCGCCAGAGACCGTTTGGGTATAAAGCCTCTCTTCTATTCATTTTCATCTAAGAAGTTCTTCTTTGGCAGTGAAATCAAGGCAATATTAAAAGCTCCCGTATCTCGTGAGCCAGACTACCAAGCTTTGTACGATTATTTGTCACTTATGTATGTACCCACTCCGGCAACCGCTTTCGCCGCCATCAAAAAGGTGCCGCCGGGATGCGTGATCAACTGTTCCAGTGAGGGGATAAGAATACGCAAATACTGGGATATTCCTCTGCCCAGGGAAGGAGAGGAAGATTACGGGTCCGATAACTATGAAGATGAAATCCTGGCGTTGGTTGAAACTGCCATCCGCCGCCAGATGATATCGGATGTTCCTCTCGGGGCTTTCTTGAGCGGAGGTCTCGATTCAACGACCGTTGCGGCAGTAATGTCCAAGAAGCTGGGCTTGCCTCTAAAAACGTTTACCATGGGCTTCAGCAGGAAATCATACGACGAATCTGATGAAGCCAGGCTCGTGGCCCGCACTCTGGGGACAGACCATACAGAAGAAATCGTCCATCCATGGATGATAGAATCAATTCCGGATCTTCTAAATTTTTTTGACGAGCCGTTCGCAGACTACTCTGCCATCCCGACTTTTCTGGTTGCAAGGACTGCGGCACGTCAAGTTAAGGTAGTACTAACCGGCGATGGGGGAGACGAGGTTTTTGCCGGTTATCAAACCCACAACGCTTACAAGATGAGCGGTGTTTTCAGACTTATCCCTAAGTGGATCAGACGCAACATCATCAGTCCTCTTGTTATAGGACTTCCAACATCCATGGATAGAATCAGCTTCGATTATATGGCCAAACGGTTTGTCACCGGAGCGGAACTTCCTTTGGACGAAGGACATTACTGGTGGAAGGTGGTTTTTAACGAAAGGGAGAAAACCGAACTGTGCAAGCCGGAGTTCATTGAGATGGGTTTTAGAGACAGTTTCGGAGTGTTTGACGAACATTTCAGGGTCGCGCGCCACGCTCACCCTCTGAATCAGCTCTTGTATGTGGACACAAAGACGTTTCTTCTGGACGACAACCTGACGAAAGTAGACAGGATGACCATGGCAAACTCGTTGGAGGCTCGCGTGCCTCTTCTGGATCACGAAATTGTCGAGCGGGTTGCAGTTATCCCGCCTCGGGTGAAGTCAAAGGGACTGCAAACCAAACGGCTGCTTCGGAGGGCTGTTCGCGATCTTTTGCCGCCGGAAATCAGGCGTGGAAAGAAAAAGGGCTTCACCCCTCCCCTTCCCTTTTGGATACAAGACGAATTAAAGCCCTTGCTTTTAGATTTTTTTTCGCCGGAAAAACTGCGCGCTACGGGCTTTCTACAAGAAAAATTCTGCCGAAACTTGCTCGACGAACACTTGTCCGGTGCCAAGGACAACAACCGTCAGATCTGGACTATCCTTTCTTTGGTATGCTGGATGGAAAAATTCCAGGGTGGAAACCTTCCGACCTGCCACTAATCTGCACGATTTTTCTCCTGGGAAGTATACTCGAGAATCTTGTAGCCCCTGTCTTCAAGGGTTTTCTTTAAAACATCAGGATTGTCACATTCGGCGCGAACTACTACGCGTACTTTGCCGTTTTTCCCCTCTGGAACGGTGAAGACGGCTCGGGCTTTTGATTCGTTTTCGTCGACGATTCTGAGAATTTCGGACAACGTGCCTTTTTCAAGGTTCACATCGGTCAAAGTGATTCGTGTACGCTCTTGGCTTGCTTCAAGGAGCTTGAAGAGCGTCACAACTATCTCACGGTCCGAAACTACTCCAACAACTGTGTCGCCGTCCATAACCGGAAAGGTGCTCATCATCATCTTTCGACCCTTGATGAGGGTATCCTCAACGCTATCATCTATAGACACGGTTACGGGCATTCGTATCATAACGTCCTTGACCTTAAGCTTGTTGCAGTAATAATTCATCTCGCAAAGATCGCCGCTGCCGCTAACGCACATGGCTACTTCGCTTAGATCCCGGCGGTGAACCACTCCCCGCAAGCGGCCATTATCCACTACTGGAAGCATTTTCAGGTTGTGTTGAGCAATGAGTGCCACCGCCTCAGTGGCAAGTGCGTCGCTTGAGATGGTGTACTGCTGCTGCAACATCCAATTTCGAACAAACATGGTGGCCTCCCTGTTAATCAATAATTGGGTCTGGAGCACCATTAGTCATTGTTTCACGTGTGCGGTTCCAGCACCTTTAACCAAGATCCTTGTGCGATCACATCAATTGCGTCGTAGTACTACTCTTCAAGCCCTGGGGAAGATTTCCAAACAGGCCGATTCAACCGCCTCGGCAAAGGCTTGGTCCTCAAGGTTTGCATCCACCTCTCGGACAGTTACACCCAAAGACAGATTTTGTTTTAGGGTATTTAGAAAAAGCCTGTCCTGTTCTGGATCGAACATGTGACTAGCCGGCACATCAACGGCTGACCATCCCTTAGTGGGAAACAGGAAGATGGTCAGCCCGCGCGCCTGATTGAGCTTTTCTGCGAATATCTTGGCCACTTCCACGGCTTCTTCGTCTGACACTCTGAGGAAAGTCCGCAACTCGTCCAAGTCGAATTTCCTTCGCTGGTGATGTTCTGGCTTGTAATGAGACTTCCGCGGGCTGGTCAAGTTGAGCCCTCCCGGCGATATTACCTGAGCCAAGCCGCGTTTGCCCGCAGACGTTAAGCGGCTTGGTCCTGCGGCTCTCATTCCACCGAGTATCTCCTCCCCAACGCCTCCCGGAGCGAGATCAACCACTGCATCGAAGAAGCCGGAGGCTATCATGTCTTCCATTGCTCTGTCGCATACCCCTGCTGCAGAGAATCCAATAACCTGGTAGCCCCTGGTTTCCAGGCGTTGCATTACGCTGTGAGCGCAACGCTCCGTAGGTCCGAACATTGACATTGCTACAAGAGGCTTACCTTCGGCACGGGTTGATTCCACTGTGAGTGGGGCGACCAATGCCATCCCCGCCATAGCGGCAGCAGCACGATCAAGAAGATTCGTCATGGGCTTTGAAAGGCCGGAAATCTCAATCACCGTGTGCAGAACGGCTATGTCGCCGGTACCGATATACCGTGTTGCGAGCCCAGGAAGGGCCGCTGTTGAAGAAACCATGAACTTAGGTACACCGAACGGCAATGAACGCATGACGTCGGTGGCCATGAGGCTCCCCGTGGATCCTCCAAGACCTATCACGCCTGCTAAACGACCTGACCGCATGAGATCGGCAACAATTTTGACCGCACCGCCGATCATTTGCCTTGTAATCTTCTTTCTATCTCGGGAAGAACGTATTTCCTCGATATCCACGCCCGAGGCGCCGGCAGTTTCAGCAGAAGTGATATCAGCTCCCTGGGATTGCCCGGACATGCTCATGTCGAGTACGAGACAATTACCTCCTTTACTCCGAATCGAGTCGCGAAGGTAAAGTGTTTCAGGCCCCTTGGTATCAAGAGTGGAGAGGAGCAGTATAACTTTTTCCATCAGGCTTTTCCCTCGGAAGCCACCTTTTCTTCGATATCTCTCTTCAGAACCTTCTTGTCCACTTTACCGGAATCTCCCACTGTGGGCATCGCGGAGATAATCTCTATGCGTTCCGGCAATTTGTACATGGCAAGCCTTTTTGACTTCAAAAATGAGGCCATATCTTCGAAGGTGAAATTCTCCCCTGGCTTGGAAACAACGTAAGCGCACGCCTTCTCTCCGAATTCACGGTCCGGCATGGCGACAATTGCTATGGAGGCTACCTTGGGATGTTCGTTGAGCAAGCCCTCGATCTCGGCTGGATATATGTTCTGTCCGCCGCGAATGATGACGTCCTTCTGCCTTCCCATGATCCAGATACGGCCCTCTTCCAGCGTCACAATGTCGCCGGTAGTGGTCCAGTTATCGTCGTCAAACACTTCTCGGGTTGTTTCTGGATCTCGCCAGTAGCCTGCTGGAGAGTGGGGCCCCCTCATATAAAGAATACCGGGGTCGCCTGGAGGAACCTCTTTCCCGAGTTCGTCCATCAGTTTGATCGTGTTACCACGTAATGGTTTTCCCACTGTCCGACGTCGCACGTCACCAGGGTCATCTATAGAACACCCGGAAACTGATCCCACGTCCTGGGTTCCCAGATCCGACGTGATACGGCCTCCGAGGAGATCTTCAGCTTCCATAGCCACTTTCGGCGGAAGATACCCTCCTGCCGAACGTATAAACCTCAGGGACGAAAGATCGTATTTCGACAGGTCCGATTCGAGCATCCGGATAATATGGGTGGGCACTACGCCGATACAGGTGACTTTCTCCTTTTGAATCATTTCCAGCGCACCCTCAGGGGTGAATTCTTCGAGAAGCACAATCTTGGCGCCTACCAACGGAGCCGCAAAGTAGGTGAGCGTACCGGCGGCTCCTCCAGCAAACGGGGCCACGGCCATGGCTGTGTCTTCGCCTGTGAGTTTCCAGATTTCAACTCTGCACTTTGACGTCATCACGCGTGGCGCCAGTGGCCACTCGACTATTTTGGGGACTCCTGTTGTGCCGCTGGTGCTTGTCAAGGCTCCCACGTCGTCATTTGGATGAAATCTTCTTTGTTCAAGTATGGCGGGGTCCGTTTTTTGTTCCCAGGGTTCTTTCGCAATGTCTATCAGCGAATACACATCTTTGGGGTAAGGGCCCAGGATCGTGGAGTCTAATAGAAACGTGTATTTCAGGTTAGGATGGTCCCGCTTCAGTTCTTCGACCATTTCCATGTAGTTGAACTTGCGATAAATTCCTGGAACAATGATAGCACGAGGACCGATCTTTTCTATAATATGGGTCAATTCTTTGTGCCGGAGATAAGGCATGACGGTTATGTTGATTAGCCCCGCCCTCTCGCCGGCAATTCTCGCAAGAAAACCGTAGGCACAGTTAGGGGCCTGCAAAATCACTCGGTCGTCTTTGGCGAGACCCATGCTTATCCAAGCCAAGGCGAAACGGTTCATGAGTTTGGCGGCCTCGGCCCACGTGATACGCATGGACGAATCGACGAGCGCCTCTCCATTCGGCCGGTCTTTAGCATTCTTGAGCCAGAAGTCTGTAAATGTTTCGTCGGTCCAATATCCAGCAGACCTGAATTCTTCAATTATTTTATCTGTATAACGAATTGGTCTCATAAAGGGGCTCTCCTCAGTCTCTCACGTTTGTAGGGTTGCGATTCAGACCATTTCGGCAAAGTAACGTGCCGGAATCCAGGCTTCTCGAATACGCTCCTTGCACTCCATGTGGACTAGACGCCTGCCTGCCCGCTCACATCACGTGCATATTGCTGCATTCCAGTCCTCGAAGCCGTATTCCTTCCATCTCGACAGGACTTTATTTTTCACATTTTCATCCAGGAAGATTTCTATAGGTTTTCGTTCCCACTCGTAAGGCGTGCAGGCATCCAGAATAACCCTCGATACTATCTGCCGAGCATTGATGGGTAGGGCCGGATCGAGCGGAGTTGAGCGCCCCCGGTCTATTATCTGTGTGTCACGTTTGGGATCATAACGAACCGACAGGGCCCACATTACCCGGTCCCAGTCGTCCGCTGGAATGTCATGGTCCACTACGATCACGCCTTTGAGTCCATAATGCCCTGTAGTAGTTGCTATGACTGCATTACCTACGTGGTTGGAATGACCAGGATATTTCTGTTCGACCGATACGATGGCCCAGAAGCGACCAGTAGATTCAGCCGGAATATAAACAGACTTGATGCCGGGAACTTTCATGTTTTCGAGGTCGGTCCAAAGCGTCGCGGTCCGGTTCAGTGACTGGATCATGTGGGTGTCGGTAATGGGCTTTCCAACGGTAGTGGCCCAGAAGATGGGATTCTTCCGGCGAAGAATTCTCTGGATGTGGAGCACCTGCTTCGGCCATTCTTCGCCTTTTGCCCCTGAGTAATACCCGGTGTATTCTCCGAAGGGACCTTCTTCGCGCATGTCGTTGGGATCAACGTAGCCTTCAAGAATGATCTCCGCGTTTGCAGGAAGCATGAGTCCGGTAAGATCGCTCTTGAAAACTTCACATGGTTCGCCTCTAAGGGTACTGATTATATCGTATTCGTCTACCTGAGCTGACACAAGAGTCGAAGAGACAAGGAAATGCACAACATCAGCACCTATTACCGCGGCTGCCGGCATGAGAGTCCCATCTTTTTTATGCTGGTTAAAATGAAAATCTGCGTGCTTTCCTTTTATGATCTGGATCCCGCAGTGGTTACGATCGTGGATCTGCATCCTGTAGGTCCCGCAGTTGGTCCATCCTGTTTCCTTATCTTTGGTGACCAAGTATACTGCTGTACCTATGAATCTTCCTCCATCCATCGGATAGAAAAACGGGACCGGGAATGACAAGATGTCTACATCATCGCCTTCCAGCACTGTCTCAAATATGGGTCCTGAATCCACCAATACAGGCTTTGTAAGCTGTTTCGTGGTGAGTTTCATCCACGCCCTCGCCATGTCGCACATGGAATAATTTAAAGGCATGCCCAATCCTATGGCTAGTCTTCGTGGCGTGGTGAATGCACTCGTAAGTACAGGAATATTGTAATCCTTTACATTCTCGAAAAGCAGCGCCGGGCCTTTTCTTTCCTCGTTAAGCTTTGCGATGTGTGAGAGTTCAAGATTCCAGTCTACCTCAGCCTTAATCCTGTGGAGTTCGCCCTCCTCTTCACACTTTTTGATGAAGTCTCGAAGTTCTTTCATAAACAGTTCTCCTTACCACTAGTGTTATTTTTTGGTTATCTTATTTTCTTCCCTTTGAGGAGTCCCGCAACGATCTGTTCTACTGCACTGGCCTTGGGTTCCATTACAGGTTTCACCTCTTTTTGGCTCCAAACCGTTTCGGGTCGACTCTGTACGATATAGATCTCCCCCTTATATGGAAGTCCCTTCTCGGTGGCCCACTCGATGTCCACGGGTTTTCCGTAATGCTGTTCTATAACCTTTCCAATTCTTGCCAACTCTATGATCTCTTTATCCAGGAGACTCTGAGATCGGCGCCGTTCCGGGTCAACTTCGAGTTTCAAGACCTCATCCGTCTCCGGATCGGTAGTGTAATAAATCTCTTTGTCAGAAACTGTTTTCTTGGCAACCTCCATGGTAATCTTGTTCACGTGGAACTGGTCCGGGGTCACCTCCCCTGAGACCACGCTCTCCCCGTAGCCCCAATTGGAATCGATCACTATTGTAGACCTGTCGCCGGTAGCCGGATTAATTGTGAACATGACTCCGGCGGCAAAAGAACGGACCATCTTTTGTACGGCCACGCTGATAAGAACCTTGGAATGATCGAATCCCATTTTTATCCTGTAGGATATCGCGCGAGGGGTAAATAAGCTGGACCAACACTTCTTGGTCTTGCTAAGCAGGTCGTCTACGCCCCTCACCCACAGGTAGGTGTCTTGCTGACCGGCAAAACTGGCGCCGGGCAAATCTTCGGCTGTAGCTGAAGATCTGACGGCCACCGGTAGAGCCGGGATGCGGGCCCGCCTTGCAAGAAGTCTGTATTGGTCCGCTATCATGTCTTCCAGCATCTCGCTCATTGTCCCGGATTCGATCCAATTCCGGATCTCTTCGGAAGCGTTCTCAACTTCTTGGATACGGCTGTCATCCAGATCATTGAGCCTTTGAATCACGCCGTCCTGCAGCCCGTTGTCCTCAAGAAAACCGAGGTAAGCTTCCGTGGTTATGGCAAAACCCGGGGGAACCGGGATCTGAGCCTTCATGAGTTCCCCCAGGCTAGCGCACTTTCCGCCTACACGGCCGATCATGGTGAGGTCACAAGCCTCAAAATCAACCACGTATTTTGAGATATCCATTAGAGAGTCCTCTCATAACGCTCTTGGCTCTCACCCGAGGATTTCGATCTCCCCGTTGGCACCATCCAGCCTTATCCTCTGACCGGTCTTCAGTCTTGACGTTGCCGAACCTGTCCCGACAATGGCAGGAAGACCGTACTCACGGCATACTATGGCGGCGTGACACATTACTCCACCAACATCGGTAATCACTGCCTTGATCTTCTGAAATGCCGGCGCCCAGCTTGGAGATGTGGTAGGAGCGACCAAGATTTCCCCGTCCTGAAGTTCTCCGATTTCCTTGACGGTCCGGCAGACTCGGACCACGCCCTCAACTATACCTGGTGATCCAGGGAATCCAATTATCGTGGTCAGATCGCCTTCGGATATAGTCTTGAGCCTTGCCCACTGAGACATGGACGAGGAAGTTATACCCCAAAGCACGATGGTGAATGGCTCACTGATCGTCTCCGGTACCTGTCCCATGGCATCCGGTGGAGTCCACTTACGGAATTTGTCCATGACGTCTTTCCGCCATGCCACTTCCTTGGGCCATACAAGTGGTCCTCGAGGGTTACTACCGGTTGCCCAGCTTGTCACGACGTCCCACAGAGCGTCTTTGATCTCAGAGCGCTTCAGGTACCACACATCCTCAACGTCCGCGATGAACTTGAAATCCACCAGAATCTTGGCTACTTCCCGAACCTTGTTCCAGAACAGGCTGTGGAACCAATGCTCAACATAGAACAGGTGATTTTCGACGTATGGAAACACTGTTCGTGCCGTACCAAGCATTTGATCAAAAATCTGCAAATCTTCTTCAGTCTTGAGCAGAGCACGATATTCTGTACTTAACTTCTCCCTTTCGGCTATGACGCTCTCCGTGGGTCGATTGATGTTTTGTCCCTTTCTAAGCTTCTCAATGTAGATCCCCATTGCGGAGATGGGCACATCCAGATCGTCGTTCCAGCTTCTATCGTGATGATACCATCCAGTTCCCGTTGAAACGTGGAACCATGGTTCTTGAGCTGCCTTGAGGGCCTCCAGCCATTTCTTCCCGTTGTCTGAGGCGGCCATCTCTTTGAAAACAATCGCAGCGTTTCCCTTCATCGCAATATCATCGACGCCGAGTTCGATGGATAGTTTTGCAAGTTTTTTCAGCTCCTCGTCGGGCCGGTAAATGATGACGTCAATCCCTCCCACCATCTGGGTCACTTTCTGAAGGGGGATGTCAGGAAAGGCTTTTTGACAAAAATCTACAAACACGACGTAAGCAGCGTAGCCAAGATTGAGAAACTCAAAGTGGTATTGCCAGGCCAATATTCCTAGATCAATGAGTTGGTCATAGGCATTGAGCAGCTTATAACCGGATGAAACACCCAGGCCTTCCGTCACTACGGATTCGTCTTCCATTTCTGGGAGAGTGGGAATCTTCAGTTCGGCGAGTTGCTTGATAATATTACGCATCTTATCTTCCCACTGGTCATGGAGCCGATGCCAGTTCTGGTAGTAGTAACCAGCCCTTTTCATGAACAGCTCCACCCTCTTGGGGATCTCTTCCGGATTGGCCACGGGCAGCGGAGTTATGTAAATGTAGCCGTTATGAATGCGGTGATCGATTCCCATGGCTGGCGGAACGATAAAGATCCTGGTATTGAACTGAGACAATGCCAGGAACCACGCTTCGTCCCAAATGATGTCAAAAGGATACATGGGTTCGGGATAGTGCAGCCCGTCGTAGAACCAGAACATGCTCTCTTCGTATTTCTTTCGTTCCGGGTTGTCGGTGCTGAACTGGTAATGGTACGGATACAATCGTTCCCAACCTTCGGTTCCTGGAATGATTTCCGCCTCATGGGGACTGGGGAACTTTACCTCGGCCATCTTTCCACCTCCTGTCTGGTTATTGCCTTTACCTGCTGCGCGGGATCCGGGCAAACCGGATTGGCCCGTAAAAACACAACGAGTTAAGCCAGGATCGGAGCACCGACTGCTCTGCCATCCTGGATTTCCAGTTTCCACCTGGTTCCGAAATCTGCTGAGTTGTCCAAATACCGGATGCTCGAAGGGCAAAACACATACAATGCTACCCTAGTCATTTTGTCGGCAATTTGTTGAGATAGCGCTGCCGAACCACCAAGAAACTCCCTGACAAAGGTGTAGCGTCTAAGAAAAGTTGCTGTAGCCTTTGCCAAAGCGAGGGGTGATGTTATGGTTTGCACCCTACCTTCCATTTGTAAGCCTTTTATTTCTTTCCATCCCTTACATTCGCCGTGTATCGAGGCCGCGGCCCAAGGGTTTTGCCCATAAATCTCCGAATGGCGTGATTTGGGGGAGGAAAAGAAAACCAGATCTAATCCTTGCCGTGCATAATACACTGGAGAGGCCCACGGTTGGTCATCCAAGCTGCAAGCGAGAGTCATCGTCGTGAAACTGTCCATAAATCGAATCACAGTGGTTTCCAGTTCTTCTCTTGTCATCCTCCAGCCCATCGTTGGAAAAGCTGATGGGGGACTCCCAGTTGGTCGAGAGCCTTACCAATCGTCTGATCAACGACATCCTCTATTGTTTTCGGATTGTGATAAAATGACGGAACGGGCGGCAATATGATCCCGCCCATTTCGGTGACGGCCACCATCTGTCGGAGATGACCTATGTGAAGCGGTGTTTCCCGAACAATTAGGACCAGCTTTCGTCTCTCTTTGAGAGTCACGTCGGCAGCTCTAATCAACAGATTATCATTGATGGAGTTGGCGATCATGGCGAGACTTTTCATGGAACAAGGAGCTATGATCATTCCCTCCGTCGTGAAAGAACCGCTTGACACACAGGCCGCCAAATTGTCCGGAGAATGAGTCTGATGGGCGAGTCGTTCCAACATACCGGGAGTAACGGTTGTCTCATGTTCCATTGTTACTCGAGCGGCACGCGATATAATTAGGTGTGTCTGGATACCTTCGATTTTGCTCAGCGTCTCCAATAGTCTAACACCGTATATGGTGCCACTGGCGCCGCTGATGCCCACTACTATACTTCTCAAACTGTGTGTCCTTCCCTTTGTCGGAAGCTGTTAATGATGTGTCCCAACGATTCTGAGACGCGTCTGAGGCCCCCAACGCAAATCTCTTAACTCACCTCGCGCCGGCTTCAGTTGTCTGAAACTTTTGCGTATTTTATGGACTGGTTCTTTTTACTCCATTCCCCCAGGCAAGATAATTTGGGAAAGGCGGAAAAATCGAAGACGCTTTTCCACGATCTGCACCAAGAACGGTAAACATGTTTGTGGACTTCTCACCGGCCGATGGCTCGGAATTAGTGGGTAAAGGTCAAACAGATCGTACTGTTGACGTGTAAGAAGGTTATCCGTAAATACTTTGAATTGACTAGGATTATCAAGGACGTTTGCCGGTAAGTCAAGTAATAAAAAATTATACATGTATAAGGCTGACTTATATTATAATGGACCGATCGGGCCGTGAGGACAAGATCGGCATGAACCTGAAGCATCTGGAAACATTTCATCACTTCTGCAGATTTAACAGCATGAGCCAGGCTGCAAATTACCTGCACGTCTCGCAACCTGCCGTCTCCCAGCAGTTAAGAATATTCGAAGAAGAGTGTGGAGTGAAGCTTTTTTATCGTGAGGCGAACCGTTACAAGTTGAGTGAAGTGGGGGAGTCGCTCTTCCTATTGAGCCGAGTAATATTTTCACGAGTGGAACAGGTCGAGTCTCTTCTGGAAAAAGCACGAAAACCCTTTTCGGAAAGACTGAGGATCGGCACCATCAAGGATTACGCTCGTACGCTGATGCCTGATCTGTTAGCCGAATTCCAGAAGCAGTTTCCCAACATTCACGTGAATTTGAGTGAAGGCAATTCCGCCTCCATGCGGACATAGTTACTCTGAGAGAAGAACCGGTGACAGTCCCCCTGAAGCACTTCCTCAGAATAGCCGGCAAGTGTCAGAAGGAGCGTTTGTCCTGAGACGCTCGGGCATTTTCAGATCTCCCAATGCACGGTTTGGCCCGTAGATCAAGCCAAGAATTTCAGAGAGGTGATGATGTCGATTAATGTCGCTGTGGTGGGCACTCTTGATACCAAGGGACACGAGATTAAATACCTCAAGGAATGCATTGTGTCTCATGGATGCTCTGCAATTGTGATCGACGTCGGAATCCTCCATCCACCTGCCTCTCAAGCTGATATCGCCGGGGAAACAGTTGCGCAAGCCGGAGGATCCACCCTGGAGCAAATCTTGATCAGAAAGGATAGGCGACTTGCGGTCCAGACTATGATTAACGGTGCTGCGCAAATCGTCCGAAGCCTATGGAGTGAGGGGAAACTGTCAGGTATTGTTTCAATAGGCGGAGGAACGGGGACTCATATAGGAATGGGAGTGATGAGAACTCTGCCCCTTGGGTTACCAAAATTGATGGTGTCCACTGTGGCATCTCGTGACATGAGCAAACTGATCGGTACCAAGGACATCACTGTCATGCACTCTGTCATAGATATTTTGGGTCTGAACGCGATTAGCAGGAAGATTCTGGCCAACGCTGCCGCGGCAATATCACAGATGGCCAAGGAAGAGGTGCAGATCCACTCTTCCAGCCCAATCATAGGACTCACCTCTTTCGGTTTCATAACTCAGGGGGCAATGCGTGTAAAAGAGGGCCTTGAGAGGCTGGGATACGAAGTTGCGCCCTTCCACGCAAACGGTACCGGCGGCATGGCGATGGAGGATTTGATAGATCAAGGGCTTATTAGTGGAGTTATGGATTTCGCACTTCACGAATTTGCGGATGCCATGTACGGTGGTTATTGCGGCGATATCGGCCCTGGAAGACTGGAAGCTGCCGGCTCGAAAGGTCTGCCCCAGGTCGTAGTGCCCGGCGGACTAGATTGTATTGTGCTGGAATTCAATTCAGTGGAAACCATGCCTCCCGACCTGAGAGACCGAAAAGTTTTTTGGTACGACTTCAGGTCGGGGGTTCGTACAAGCAGGCAAGACATGCTGAGCCTTGCCGAGACCATCTCCGACAAATTGAACATGGCCACAGGCCCTACGAAAGTTGTGATCCCGTTGAAAGGGTTTTCCGAGGCCGATTCGCTCGGGGCATCTCTGTATGAACCAGCCACAAACCTGATTTTTATATCCGAGTTGAAATCAAGACTGAGGAAAGATATTGAAGTGATCGAAGTGAATTCCCATATTAATGATTTGGAATTCTCAGAAGTGGCTGTAAGTACTCTCGATACCATGATGCGTTTGATGAAGGGTCAAGGGAAAATTATTAGTGGCTAGGGCATCTTACAATTACGTTTCTTGTTCAATCGAATCTTTCCGACGGGCCAGGAGGGTTTCGCCTTGAAACAACTGGCTCGACGCACTGCACTTATTGGACTGTTAGTGCTCTCACTGAGTTCTTGCGGGAACTCATTTTCGGGAAAATGTGTTGGTGTTTCGGACGGGGACACCATCAAGGTCCTGCGGTCTGGACAAGCTGTCAAGATCCGTCTCTACGGGGTGGACTGCCCCGAAATGGGGCAGGATTTCGGAAGGAAGGCAAGACGGTTCACAAGCAACATGGTGTTCGGTAAGACCGTTGAAATTAGGCCTGTTGATGTGGACCAGTATGGGCGAACAGTGGCCTGGGTTTCAGTTGATGGAAAGAGCCTCAACCGTGAGTTGGTCGCGGCGGGACTGGCCTGGTGGTACAAACACTACGCACCACTTGACAAGGGTCTTGCAGAGTTGGAACGCAGAGCGAGGAAACACAATACCGGCCTATGGCTTCAACCCGACCCCGTTCCCCCCTGGGAGTTCCGACACAAGAAATAGGACGTCCCACAAGCCAGCCAAGTTTAATAGCGTAAAGTTAACGCCTATACCCACTCCCAGTCCGAGCCGTTCGCTCTATACGAATGCTTTTGCTTGGCAGCCCTTATGTCTCATGATATGAGCACATCCCATGATAAAATCATTTCAAACGGTCCTCGGATTCCTGTCCGTCTTCAAGGTGTCTGCCCGGCCTACCGGCGACTTGGCTCAAGTTGGGGCCGCTGCGTGGGCATTCCCCTTGGTCGGAGCTATTCTCGGCACGATTCTCGTCATCGCGTATGACGGACTGGGAATCTTTTTTCCTCCTTTCGTCACCGCAATCTTCGTCGTAGCTCTCTGGATTTTCTTGACCGGAGGGCTACACCTGGACGGATGGGCTGATTGCTGGGATGCGATGGCCGCTTCGGTATCTCCTGAACGCAGGAACGATATACTGAAAGATTCGCGGTTGGGGACCTTCGGAGCGGTTGCTCTGGTTGTCCTGATAGGACTGAAAATATCTACTCTGGCCGTGGAGAATTTTTCTCAAACCATGCTTTTCCTGGCTCCTGTAATAGGCCGAAGCATGATGGTGATCGTGTCGTATAAGGTACAATGCTCGAATGCAGGCATGGCTGAATCATTTGTGTCGTCTCTTGACAAGAATTCAGTCATAACTGCGTCTGTCATCGGGATAGGTGGCAGCCTTTTGCTGGCCGGGTTTTTCGGGTTGGCCGCAATAACGTGTGCATATATAGGATCGTTGTGTTTCAAGAGACTAGCGGAATCCAGGCTGACATTATTTAACGGAGACGTAATTGGCTCCATCTGCGAGTTCTCCGAAGTGCTGGTGTTGTTGATAGGGTGTGCAAAGTGGTGAGCGGCTTTCGTCTGGGGACCACGTCGTACATCTATCCAGCGGACATAATTACCAATGCACGTAAACTCGCCGGACGGATGAGCGACATTGAGTTGGTAATATTCGAGTCGGATGAGTATGGGAATTATCTCGATAGCCAAACGGTCGACGAGTTATGCCTTTTAGGTGCGGAACACAACATGACTTACACGGTCCATCTTCCGCTGGACCTCTGTTTGGCCGACAAGAATCCGAAACTCGAAGAGGCCCTTCGAGTGATCAGAAACACAGCTCGACTCTCTCCACACGGGTATGTAATCCATCTCGACGGGCGGGTCCAGTCGAGTTCACAAGGGTTCAATCGTTGGCTGGACAATTCCTTGGGCTCGTTACACATCTTGGTCGAGGAAACCGGTAATCCAGATCTTATCTGTGTGGAAAACTTGAAAAACCAGTATCCCGAGATGCTTGACTGTGTCCTCGACCGCATGCCCGTGGCAGCCTGCGTGGACGTGGGACACCTGTGGACGCAGAATCCAAACCCGGTCCCTTTACTTGAGAAATGGCTTCCCAGGGCCAGGGTGGTTCACTTGCACGGAGTGGGTGAGCGAGATCACCAAAGGCTTTCTCTGGTGACACCCGGGCAACTGGATCCTGTGACTAAATTGCTGAGCACCAGTTTCAACGGTGTGGTGACTTTTGAAATCTTCAACGAATCAGACCTGCTGGATTCAATGGATGCCTTTGCAGCGTCACTCAAGCGGTCACAACCGATTGATTAGAAACCGGTTCTTCATTTGGTCTGTTTGGTTGATTCAGGACTTCGGAGCATGATTAAAACGAAAAGCCCGGTGATCATTAACCGGGCTCTCTAGTATTCCAATGGTGCCGAAGAGGAGACTCGAACTCCTACAGGCTTGCGCCCACCAGACCCTGAACCTGGCGCGTCTACCACTTCCGCCACTTCGGCTCTCCGTAATCTTCACATTATTGCCTGACAGTGTCAAGCCGGAAAAATTCCAATCACGTCACGACTCTAGACCATGGGTGTAATACCTTTGGCCCAACATTTCAGCATATCTTTTGTCAGATTATGTGAAGATTCGCTAACCATCCATGTAGACGGAGTTAACTAGGACCATGGGGTTTTGAAGGATGGCGTTTTGTAGTTCACCAGTGGCTTTTTGGCCGTTAAAAGATCTGACGGGGCAGCAGAATCCCAGCGGGTCTTTCGTTTTATTCGGCAACGGATTTCCTGGAAATACAATCAACCCCTTATCTGAATCGAGTGAGATCGGTTGCATATATGAACGTCTGAACTTTGCTTGCACAAGTCTGGTTTTCAGTGTAGGAGTGGATATAGTAGAGTTTGTGTACGCACACACCCACAGCGCGGCCGGCTGGACAATCATGGGGAACAACACGCAGGATCTGGAGACGCTCTTGGTAAAGGAGTGCCTTGTTGGCTCTGAGCAAGCCTGGAATGAGTTTTATTTCCGCTATGTAGGGTTGGTGAAAAGCGTAGTCCGGAGACAACCTGCTGTCCGGTTTCAGGATGTCGATGACGTGACTCAGAGCATCTTTACGGCTCTAATCAGAGGCTTGAAGGACTACGACAAAGGATTCCCTCTTCCGAGATTCGTTTGCATCGTGGCAGAGAGGGTGTGCATACAAGAGTATCGCAGAACTACGGCTGCAAAACGGGACGGTCAAACCGATCCTGTGGATCACCATGATACCGGACGGCAAGACGAAAAGATTCTTCATTCCCACAATGTCTCTCAAGAAGAGCAACTGGAGCAGAACCAACTGCTCGAGGTTATGAGGCGGTCTCTGAGGCGTTTGGGCTCTGGTTGCCGGGAATTGCTCAGACTGAGGTATTTCGAAGAACTCCCTTACAAGGAAATCGCCAGGCTTCTCGGGGCGACGGAGAATACTCTGACGGTTCAGGCGAGAAGATGCTTAGACGAACTGGGCGCTAATTACCATGAACTCGTTCGAAGAGGTGTAAGAAAATGAGTACATCGAACATAGCCGAGCCATCGAAGCACCCGTCGGCCTTGCTTCTCCCGTACCTCGAAGACCGGCTCGTCCCTGAAGACAAAGCTCTGATCAATGATCACCTTGAGTCATGTGGGGAATGTGCGCGAGAACTCCGGCAACTCAACCATTTGACACACCTCCTCACGACTAACAAAAACGCCTTTTGCCCGGAGTCATGGGCATTGTACCAGTGTGTCGAAAACGGGGTGGATCCTGACGGAAAAATAGCTGCCCACTTGGAACGCTGCTCTTTGTGTCAGGAAGAAGTTGTCGCCTATAAGACTGTGTGCATTGAAACGGCTTTGCCCGAGTATCTGAAAGATGAAGTGGCGAGGCAGTTCCGACCGAGATCAGCCTGCGCCGCTATATACGATGAGAAGCGTTCCTTCGCTGCCCTTATAGACAAACTCAAAAGTCTTTTCAGCGTACCGGTGATGGCTCTTGGGACGGCTGCCGCCGCGATCCTCGTAGCTGTCATGCTGTATCCAGTCGCAGACTCAGCTCCAGTCATTGGCCTTAGTTCCGTGGCTTGGGAGACCGAGCAACCACGATTGGTTCCAAAATCCGGTATCCGTTTGATGGGGCCTGTCAAGCCCAGCCGTAGCATAGCAATTGTCCTTTTTTTCAGAGATTTTCGATCGACCATCCCACAGGAGCAGATTGACGATATTTACAGCGAATTGAAGCCAAGTGACTCAATTGCGAGCCGGTTCCAGATAGTGCCCCCGGACAAGGTGAGTGAAGCGCTGGGGTCAATAAACCTGAAGCCCTTTGACCGCCGCGAACTCATGAAGACGCTTAGGAACAAAATCGATGTCTCAGAGGTCCTTGTGATCACGATTTCAAGTACAAAAAGGGGACGCGAAGTCAGATATGAACTGCTGGATGTGAAAACCGGCGACGTGATCTACTACACAGCCGAGGCTCCTGTGGCCGAGGACCACCTTTCGAAAGGAGTTAGAGATTCCGCATTCTCGCTGTTAAAGCATTATTATTCTGAGAATTGATTTGGAGACGAACTTGGGAGGGCGTACTGGAAGTGCATCCGGGAAGATCAAGAGCATTCTCAGCTTAGAACTGTTCAGCACCCCTCCTCGAGTAAGAGAAGGGGTGATACGTACCTTTAGGCAGCGTTGCCTTAGAGTCCCCAGTGGTATTTCTTTACCGGCGGCGCTGGGACGGGAGTTTCTTTTTCAGTTTCAGCCTCGTTCTTGTGAGCAGTGCCGGCCGAGACTCCCCAGTTGTATTTTCTCTCTCCCCTTTCAGGAGTCGCAGCGGGTGCTGAATTGTCATTATCCACCTTGTGCTCGACGGTGGTCACGGGAACCGTCGGCAAGTCTGCCACTATGAAATTAGCCCGAATAAGTACACTTCCGGCGTTGATTTCGTCCGGAAACTGTGGGAAAGGAGTTGCCGAACGAATAGCGCTCATCAGTGCTCGGTCCATTTCCGGATTCCCGGAACCTCGAACAATATTTACCGACTTCAAGGCTCCAGTTCTGCTGATAGTGTAGTTGACAGTGACCTTGCCTTTCAGGGCGGACGAAACCGCAAGGTCCAGGGGGGTAGTCCAGGCTTTCTGGATAGCGTCACGAGTAAGCAGTGTGTAATCGTTTAGGGTCTTATCACGGGTTGAGCGGTCCACGATCACTTGATCCAACCCGCTGTTTGCGGTTCTGTCAAAGGCGGTTGCCGAAATGACCGAACCCAGAATAGCCACAATTGCGATCACCATGATTTTCTTCATGCTTTCCCTCTTTTCTCCATCAGGCCGGCCTAATGTACGGCGCGTAACTGAATTGCAGTTGCCGGGCTGAGGTATGAATAATTATATTTCTGTTTATAGATAGTTACCTGCTTTAAACAATGTTTCGGTCGAGGTTTTCGTATCAATACCTTGACCTTGCGTCAAGTAAAAAAGACTGAGGCCTGTGCTTTTTATAAGTTTGAGGCTGGAGCCTTAGCTTTTGGTCAGCGCGATCTTCAGCAATGAAGGTTTGATAATGGGATCTTCCGAGAGGACTTCTATCGACGAGGTGCGGCCCTTTATCCTGACTCCGGCGAGTTAATGGGACCCCGGCAAATGAGTTCCCGGCTCACCATGGAGATGTCTCAGTTACTGGAATCAGGAGACCGTTTTTTTGAGACATCCGAAGCAGACAGGTGCTCAGATCAGCTCACTTACTTGTAGTAGCCCCCTCCAACGTAAATGGCCTCACCCGGCACCTTCATGATAAAAGTATTCTTGGCTGACGGTTCCTTTTCGTTTGGCTTGGGCCACCAGTATTCGACCCAGCCGGAACCAGGCTTCTCAGCTACTTCCGTGAACTTGACGAAGAAGGCATTACCCTTTGGGTCCTTGATGCCGCTCTGATCTTTCCCCACGAGCGCTTTGGCAAGCGGATGGGCCACAACCACGTTGTCCATTCCCACGGCAAAGAGATACAACTCCCCCTGGACGAAGGGACCCTTGGGGTCATTCATCGCTTTGAGGGCCTCGTCTTTGCCCTTGTCCTTAAACATGGCAACCCCTTTTTCCACAAGTGCTTTAGTGTCTGCAGCCATGTCAGCGACTGCCGCTCCTGCCGTCATAACACCGACGGCCACGACCAGGCACAGTAGCAAGATCTTTCTCATTTGTTAACTCCTCACGATTAGAGACCGCGTTAGAATTTGGGGTCAAAAAACCGCACTATCAGACAATTGGGTCTGCGTGGCGCGGATTCCTCCCCGCTGCCGGGACAGTCATTTGCCGGAACTGTTTGAAAATAGCATTGAATAAGACGGTAAGGCAAGATCTGTGCGGGAGAAAAAGTGACGGTTCACTAACGGGCCAAACGATGCCGCCTTGAAGTTACATGCACCGTTTTCGGCTCAAAGTTAAATGTGCCGGGCGCAGCGGGCGCCACGCGTCGGCACATGCTCAGACTTGAGTACTGTGGTGTGTGAAGGCCTAGTCTCATCTATCTCCCGGTGCGCCCTTCCCTTCTCTGAAATAATCTATCCTAGAATTGCCTTCAAATCCTCATCAGGAGTGCTAATGGGCTTGATATCGAAGTTCTTCACAAGAACGTCCAGCACATTTGGTGTTATGAATGCGGGAAGGCTCGGCCCCACGCGGATTCCCTTGATACCAAGATGGAGCAGGGTCAAGAGAATCGCTACTGCTTTCTGCTCGTACCAAGACAGCACCATGGACAGGGGCAAATCGTTTACGCCTACATTGAAAGCCTGGGAGAGGGCCACTGCAATCTGAATTGCCGAATATGCGTCGTTGCACTGCCCCACGTCCAGAAGGCGCGGAATCCCTCCAATGTCTCCTAAATCCTTGTCGAAGAATCTGAACTTGCCACATGCCAGAGTCAATACGACACAATCCTTTGGAACTTTTTCTACAAATTCGGTGAAATAGTTTCGGCCCGGTTTGGCCCCATCGCACCCGGCCACCAGGAAGAAGTGTCGAATGGCTCCGCTCTTAACCGCATCAATCACCGTGCCCGCCACTGACATGACGGTGTTGCGTCCGAAACCGCATGTAACCTCTTTGCCGTTAGTACTTGCAGCAAAGCCCGGCATGGCGAGCGCTTTTTCGATAACAGGCGCAAAATTCTTGTCAGCGACATGTTTTACGCCCGGCCAACCTACCATTCCTGTAGTAAAGATGTTGTCGTTATAGGTATCCTTGGGGCGCTGGATGCAGTTTGTAGTCATGAGTACGGCACCGGGAAACTCAGCGAATTCTTTTCGCTGATTCTGCCATGCGGTCCCGTAATGACCATAGAAATGAGGATATTTCTTTAAACCTGGGTATGCGTGTGTGGGCAACATCTCACCGTGTGAGTATACATATATCCCCTTCCCTTCGGTCTGCTTCAATAACTCCTCCAAGTCCTTAAGATCGTGGCCGGACACCAGGATGGCGTTGCCCGCCTTGGTTCCAAGAGGCACCTTGGTTGGGACCGGGTGACCGTAGGTTCCGGTGTTTGCCGCATCGAGAAGTTCCATGGCCCTGAGATTGATCTCACCACACTTTAGCACGAGTCCCACCCAGTCGTTGAGCGTGAGATTGGGATTAAGAGTGGCTGCAAGCCCTTCATGGACGAACGAGTAAACAGCGTCGTCTTCCTGTCCCAATATCTGGGCGTGATCTGCATAAGCCGAAACACCTCTCAAGCCAAAAATCAGAGTATGCTGAAGAGACAGGATGTCCCTGTCAATCTTGGGATCAGGCAAGAACCCCACCCCCTCGGCTTGCTTGATCATCCCTCCCGCGTCTGCGGCCGGTGTCAAATTGGCTGGGGCCTCCTGAAAATCTGCCTTGCCCCCCCCGACCTTGACCTTTTGCTTGAGGCCTTCCCTCAATTCGACGCATCGCTTAACCAGGCCGACTAGTCGGTCCGGATCAAAATCGACGTTGGTCAAAGTCGAAAACAGTGCCTCAACGGTGAAAACATTCACTTCTCTCTCATTAACGCCCACTTTACGACCTTCTACCGCGTAGAGAGCCAGACCCTTGAGAGAGTAGGTAAGCAGATCCTGTAGCGCGGCCGCATCAGGTGTCTTCCCACAGACGCCGACTTTTGTGCATCCCGTACCGAAAGCTGTCTGTTCGCACTGATAACAAAACATCTTCTCGTCCATTCTTGTCCTCCTTGTGATCCCCCGTTGGTTTTGAACTTGATGAGTTGTGAACACCCGCCTTGTGAGTTCTCCGTTAATGTTAATGATAACCGAAAAATATCCTTTGACTTAAGTCAAAAAAGGTTTTTTTTTAATTCTGAAAAAAAGTTCTCAATTCTATTCCGAAGCTTGACCTTTTCGCACTTTTGAATGATTTTGGATTGCGTGGGTATCATAGAGAATATCGCCGCTATTCCATTGTTCGAAGGGTTACCTTCTGACAATCACAGTGATCTGGCTTCTATAGCCACGGAAAAAAGGTTTGCCAGAGGTGAGACTGTCTTTTCTGAGGGACAGGCGGGTAGCGGTTTTTTTGTTGTCATTAGCGGCAGGGTCAAAATCTTCAAGCTTTCTGCAGAGGGCAAGGAGCAGATTCTCCATATATTTGGCCCTGGCGAGCCTTTCGGTGAAGCGCCTGTTTTTGAAGGCCGCCGTTTTCCAGCTCACGCTGTTGCACTGGATGATAGCCTTTTCTTGTTTTTCCCGCGCTCCTCCTTTGTTGGACTGATCCGGAGAAACCCCTCGCTCTCCTTGAATATGCTTGCGGTACTCTCTCGGCGTCTCAGGAGGTTTGCTGCTCTGGTCGATGACCTCTCTCTCAAAGAGGTGCCGGGCAGACTCGCTGCCCACCTGCTTTATCTGAGTGATGGCAAAGACGGGGCACACGAACTTGTTCTGGATATTCCAAAGGGGCAACTGGCCGGTCTGTTGGGTACGATACCTGAGACGCTCTCAAGAATACTCACAAAGATGGTCCGGCAGCGGTTGATCGAGTCTAATGGGCCGAGAGTCAAGATTCTGGATCGTAAGGGACTGGAAGATCTGGCTGAAGGCATACGGCGGCTTTGAATTTCCCAGGGTGACTGTTCCGAATGCCGGCAAGAAAGTACAGCGAGAGGCTTTGTTTACTTTATGGAACTTACAATCACCGTGAGTTTGTGCATCCGGACCCCTTGGAATTCCTTTATCATTACGACAAATTGGATGATAGGGAAATAGTAGGGCTCATAGCCTCATCACTGGCTTACGGCAGCGTGCTTCAGATACTGAAAAGTGTTTCGCTGGTTCTTGAGAGAATAGGTTCCCCGTGCGAGTTTCTACGCAAGGCTTCGCCCGAATTGATGCTCAAGACTTTCAAGGATTTCAAATACAGGTTCACCACTGGTGACGAGATGGCCCGTATGCTTTACGGAGCCAAAAAGGTTCTTGAGAAATACGGATCTCTAGGCTCCTGCTTCTCACAGGCATTCAAGGATGAACACGAAAATGTGCTTCCAGCCCTGACGGCTTTCGTCAGAGAGTTGTCTTCAGTATTCCACGGTAAACCGCGAAGCCTATTGCCGACCCCCGAGGCAGGGAGCGCGTGTAAAAGACTGAATTTGTTCCTTCGCTGGATGGTGCGTCGCGACGAGGTGGACCCAGGTGGATGGGATAATGTTCCACCATCGAAATTAATTATCCCGCTCGACATTCACATGCACCGGATGAGTCTCCAACTTGGACTCACCAAACGCAAGCAAGCCGATCTGAAAGCGGCCATCGAAATTACGTCCGCCTTCAAAGGAATTGAACCCGAGGATCCTGTCCGGTATGATTTCTCACTTACCAGATTGGGTATTCGAGAAGACTTGACTCCGAACATGTTCTTAGAGTGATTGCGGAAATTTTTGTCCGTTTGAACAAGTGAAATATTGGCTGTCATACCGGACTTGATCCGGCATCCAGTTCTTAGGGTATGCTTTGCAGCCGCACATCAATCCTGATTCGGACGAGAACTTTGGCAATGAGTGTAGAAGATTTGTCGGTATTGGATTTTCATTCCCGAAATAAGGACGGTCAAAGACCCAAGAGATAGGAAGGATGATTCTAATAGTCATCCCTCTGGTGATAACCTTAGTACTCTTTTGGCGGGGCTTGAGGATATGCATACTGTTCCGGCCGGCAAGACACCGAGGGAGGAATCCAAAGTGGACCGCGAAGAATTGCTCAAGAAATTGGCAGATCAGAAGCTTGCGTACTATCAGTCAATCGGCCTGGCTCCATTCAAGTCAGGACAACTGGTCTCTGAAAGTTTGGAGTCCTGGAAACAGTTGCCGACGGAAAAACTTGAAGAACTGCTAGACATTCCCGCGTATTGATGTTCAAGAGTTGGGCGTGGGGACATCGGTTCTGGAACCGTATTTTTGCTTCGCAACTTCTGTGATGAAAGCAGGAATGAAGGTTGTCAGGTCTGCCACGACGCACACGTCTGCAATACTGAAGATTGGGGCCTGGGGATCCGTGTTGATGGCCACGAGGAAACCCGCCTCTCTCTCATGCCTGCCAAATGCTGGGCAGCCCCTGAGATGCCGCAGGCGATGTAAAGCTGCGGCGCTATACGCGCTCCGGTGAGCCCCACCTGATGCCTGTAATCCAGCCAACCCAGATCACACACCGGACGCGAGCCTGCAACGGCCGACTTGGCAAACAATGATGCCAGTCTCTCGACCAACGCCAGGTGCCCAGACCCCTGATGCCCCAAGCTTTAGAGAGGTTACAAGATGGCTTAAGAAAAGATGCCCAGGGACATGGGCGAAAATGCTATTATCCACAATGACTTCAAACTGGACAACATAGTCCTGAATGAGAAAAAACCATTGAGAATATTAGGGATACTTGATTGGGAGATGGCCACATTAGGCAACCCTCTAATGGATCTGGGCAATTCCTTGGCCTATTGGATCGAAAAAAGCGACCCTCCGGATATGGAGCGATTCGCCTTATGCCCACAAACATGGAAGGGGCCCTGACCAGAAAACAAATGATGCAGCGCTACGCTGATCGCGCCGGTATCCCCATATCGAATTTTGATTTTTACTACTGCTTCGGCTTGTTCCGTCTGGCGGTGATTGCCCAGCAGATCTATTTTCGTTATTACCACGGACAAACTAGCGATGATCGTTTCAAGATGCTAATACTGGGCGTGCATGTTCTCGAAAATACTGCTCGTAGGGTTATAGAACAATCACGTCTCTGATCAGGAATCTCCATGGAGATGAGGAATTGCTTGCACGAGTTCATTCTGGAGCCCTCATAGGAATAGACGCACATCCTGTCGAGGTAGAGGTAGATGTGTATTCCGGTCTCCCATTTATCGCGGTCGTTGGCTTACCCGACAACGCGGTGAAGGAGAGTATTGCAAGAGTCAAATCTGCCATAGTCAACTCCGGATATCCCTTCCCTCCTCGCCGTATAACAATAAACCTGGCGCCCGCAGGTCTCAAGAAAGAAGGATCGGGATTTGATCTTCCCATAGCTCTAGGCATACTGTCCGCTTTCGATCTTATCTCGCACGATACTCTGAAGGATTATATCGTCGTCGGAGAACTTTCCCTTGACGGCCGGATTAAATCCATTCGAGGGGCTTTATCTGTCGGGATTGCAGCCAGGGACCGTGGCTTCAAGGGCATATTAGTTCCTGAGGCAAACGCGTCGGAAGCCGCAGTGGTTGAGGGTATTGACGTGATTGGAGTTTCAAGTCTCCTTACGGCGGTTGGGTTTCTTATGAATCGCGTGGCCCTGGAGCCTGCAAAATCAGCTCGCGGCCGGCATGTAGGCCGTTTGGGAAACTACTCTAAAGATTTCAAAGAGATCAAGGGTCAGGAGTACGCGAAAAGGGCTGTGGAGGTTGCAGCAGCCGGTGGGCACAATGTGTTGATGATTGGCCCTCCCGGTTCGGGAAAGACCATGATCGCCCAACGAATACCAACCATTTTGCCTGAGCCTGAGTTCGAAGAGGTACTTGAAACCACCAGAATTTACTCCGCGGCAGGCCTGCTCGGAAAATACAAATCCGTTATGACTGTTCGGCCGTTTCGATCGCCTCATCACACAGTGTCTGATGCCGGACTCATTGGCGGCGGAGTGATCCCACGGCCTGGGGAGGTTTCTCTGGCTCACAATGGGGTTCTGTTTCTTGATGAACTCCCGGAGTTCCACAAGAATGTTCTTGAGGTACTCCGCCAGCCTTTAGAGGACGGAGAGGTTACGATTTCCCGCGCGCAGGTGGCGGTGACCTTTCCGGCTCGGTTTATGCTCGTAGCCGCAATGAATCCTTGCCCGTGCGGCTACCGCGGGGATACACAACATGCCTGTAGTTGCTCCAAGCAGGCTATTGATCGTTATTGGAGCAAGATTTCAGGGCCACTCCTGGACCGAATAGACATTCACCTTGATGTACCGTCTGTCCACTGGCGGGATCTAACCTCTGTTCCCGACGGGGAAGACTCCCAAAGCATAAGAGACCGGGTTAATGGGGCGAGGCAGATCCAACTGTCTCGTTTCAAAGGTACCGGGCTTTTTGCCAATTCGCAAATGGGATCAGCCCTCATCAAGAAACACTGCCGGCTCGGCATGGAATCCATGAACTTTATGGAGAAAGCGGTAACCAAGTTGGGGCTTTCTGCTCGAGCCTATCACCGAGTACTGAAGATTTCCAGGACCATAGCTGACCTGGATTCCGCCGAACAAATTGAGTCGTCGCACGTGGCCGAAGCCGTTCAATACAGGTCACTCGACCGACGATACGGCTAGGTGATCTGTTCGCCGTCGTTGCCTCCATTTGTTCTTAATTTGGTGCTGGTCGAGGCCACGAGGGCAGCGTTTTCGGTGAGATTCCGAAACCTTCTATGCGGCAAGGAACGTTCTGTTTCGCGTGCTTCCTTTTGGAGTTTTCAGAACACTTGCTTTGGCGCACGCATAGTGACTTGACGTGCTTCATGCCGTGATTATGTTAGGACAAATTCGTTCATGATGGCGTGTTCGCTATCTGAGATCACTCTGGGAGGATTGCTATGGCTGGACAAATCAAGTGGGAGACGAACATGGATGGGGCCGTTTCCAAGGCCTCGTCACAGGATCGGCCTATTCTGCTGGATTTCTTCAATCCAGGATGAATTGGCTGTCAACAAATGGATGCAGTTACGTATCCTGATGGCACCGTAGTCGATTTTATTGATCAAAATGTCATACCACTCAGAATTCCATCTGATGACCGACTTGCCGCCGAATTCAACGTCAAGTGGACCCCTACTCTCGTTACCTTGGATCCCAGCGGTAAAGAACATCATCGCACTTTGGGGTTTCTCAAGCCGGAAGAACTCATCGCGTCAGTTCTTCTCGGCATTGGCAAGTCCCGTTTCGAAACGGGAAAATTCGAGACGGCGGTTGAGAGCTTTGACAAGATAATTGGGGCTCATCCCAAGAGTGGATCGGCTCCGGAGGCAATTTTTCTGCGAGGAGTGTCATTGTTCAAGAGCACCCATGACCCCAAACCCTTGAAGGCAGCTTATGAAAAACTCGCAGCAGAATACCCCGACAACGAATGGACCGGCCGGGCATACCCATATCGTCTACTCGAGTGATGGAGCAAACATCCGACGCCCCGGATCGCGAATTCGACGCAGGGGGTTGAGTTGACAAGTACACGCGTTTTGCTTAGGCTTTGATCGGAACAGACAGTCCGGAAATTTACATTTATTTACTCGGATCAGAATGGCATGGGCTCAAGGCAACCGGCAAACCAGAGCATAACATCAGGCGTAACCCGATTGGACAAGCTTTTGGGAGGCCTTTTTATTGGAGACAACGTGGTCTGGCATGATGATGCCGGCAGCCTGGCATCGGTATTTTGTCTCAACTTTATGAAGGCCTCCCAGAATGCTGACAAACCCTTGATTTACGTAACATTCGACCGATCTCCAAGGAATTTGATTGACAAGTTGGGGGCACTTGCAGAAAACCCCTCACTCACAATACTCGACTGCTTCACATCGGGGAAAGGAGACAACTCAGAAGTATTCCTCCGCTTTTATCGCGACTCCCAGCAGAAGACTCCCTGCCGTATTGTGAAAGTTGATAAGCCGGACAGACCAGATCATGTCACTGACGCGCTCTACGGCGTTCATAGCTCAATGACCGGCGACGTCCGATTGGTTTTCGAGAGCATCACGGGTATGCAAGAACTGTGGGGAGGCGAAGAGCAGGTTCGGAATTTCTACAGCCATTCATGTCCGAGGCTTTACGAACTGAACACTGTGGCATATTGGGTGATGGAGAAGAATGCGCATTCTGTGCGCTTTCGCGCTCATGTAAACCAGATTGCTCAAGTGGCTATCGAGCTTTCAATAAGGAGAGGAACCTCCTCGCTGACCATCCTTAAAGCCGAAAAACGTAGCCTGGAGAACCTGCACCAACCGGTCGTTTACTGGACCAAGAACCTCAACATAACTTTTGAGGACGACAGCCGAACTCTCGGCCGGCCCGGCTTAGGTTTGAGAATCAAGGAAATCAGAACAAGTAAGGGCATTTCCCAAAGCGAACTTGCCAAACTCATCGGGGTCACTCCCAGCACCATTTCACAAGTGGAAAGCAACCTTATCTACCCTTCCCTGCCTGCTCTTCTCAAGATGGGAGAGGTGCTCTCGGTAGAGATGAGTTCTTTTTTCGGGACCCGCTCCCAGTCGGAAAAACAGGTGGTTTTTCCTTTCAGTGCTTCAGCGGAGTTAAAGCTTCCCAAGATTCGCGAAGAAAGCATCAGTGTCAGGATGTTGACTCCGGTCGTTCATGCTGCCCAAGCCGACCTGTATCTAATCGAGATTGCGCCGGACACAAAGCTGCATTCCCATTTCTTTGTCCACAAAGGCGAAGAGGCGGGCTATCTGTTGTCCGGCATCCTGCAAATGACTCTGGACGAGTCCGTACAAAGGGTTTTATCCGGAGACGTTGTTTACCTGACCAAAGAGATACCAAGCCAGTGGGCGAATCCAGGTCCTGAGATTGCACGCCTGCTCTGGATCAAGATCAGATGACGCTCAACTCGTCAATAGTTACTCTGCCTTAGTTTCATGGTGAAGAAGCGGCACAGGTTGATTCCTATTTGAGGATAGATCGTCATTATCTCCTGAAACTGGTGATGCTTAAGAACGTATGCTTTACAGTCCTTTACTGCAACACAAGTAGCGTTGGGGGCCAGACGTGTGAACAGACTTAGTTCTCCCAGGAAAGACCCCTCCCCAACAGTGACTTTTTCCTTCTGCTCATCAGTCCCGTAGTCCTTAAAGATACGGACGCTCCCGCTGACTATCAGATAGATCGAAGAGTTTTCCTCTCCTTCTCTAATTATGATATCCCCCGGCTCGAAATGCTCCATAGTTATTACCGACGCTATGGCATGAAGTTCTCGGAGTCCCATACCTTCAAATATTCCGAAGGTCTTAAGCTTTTGGATTCTCTCGGTAACGTCCGGCATTGCGGTTACCTCGTTCATACTGCGTTTCATTGCGTAATTGGCTATTTCTCGCACGTACGGCATTCTATCATCCATGCGGGATTCGATTACCGGTACAAAGGAACTCCCTGGCAGGGTTTCTCCTATCACAAAAAGCGCGAACATTCTGGTAACAGGATCTTCGGAGTCTGCCAGGAAGGTGAGTACTCGTTCCATATTGTCGTTACGGATCAATGGAAAAAGTCTGCGACCTTTTTCTATCTTTTCATCCAAGGGGATGTCTTCAATTAAAGGAATCAGATATGGCGCCAACTCTTTCTGAATTGAGTTCTCTACCAGCTCTACGGCAATGGATGCTGTTTCAGACTTGAGAGCCTGGTACATGAGCCTCATATCTGCATGGTAAACCCATAGCGCCTGAAAAATCAGGCTCAAGGTTTCTTCATTGACTTCTTGCATGTGTTTCCGGAGCAACTCGACGCTGATTGAATTGTTGAGGGATTCAAGGAGGCGGATCACTATAAGGTTTGAATACGCCTGAGAGAGTTCCTTGCCCAGAAAAGGTGTCATTTCGAATTCTTTCAGGCCAGAGAGCCTTATTACCTCCAGAATGCCTCTTTTCGCCCTTGGAGGAGCTTCTAACAGCGAGACCTCCAGGAAGGGTAGAATAAGCTCGCGATAGCCCATCAGAGCCTCAATGGCAGCCTTTCTGACATCCTCATCATTGTCCTCCAAACAACGGACGAGTTTGCCAACCGCCCGAATGTCCCTGGTAATTATGAAAGATGCCGCTGCCTCGGCTCTTGTGAGAGCACTGTCATCACTTATGAGTTTCAGAGCCACGTCAGGGTCAATCGCAGTGGCAACCCTGTCACCTGCAATCTGTTCTTGAGCCCTGTCCTCAACTGAAACAGGACCAAGCTCCATAGCCGCGCCGCCACTATCGAAAGTCCGTACTGACTCTATCTGATCAAAATCTATTTGCTTTTCTACTATGACCTGCTTGAGGATTCGCTTGTAATGCTTTCTAAAAATAAGCGACTCGAACAGCCAATAAGCAGTGAAACCAAGCGCCACAATGGAAAGATGTTGAGCGCTCACTACTGGTTTGAGCACAATCATCAATATGGAACCGGTGAGCATGCCGACTTTGATGACTGTGCCGCGAATAAAGGTACGGCTCCATACCACGAGGTCTGAGGGGATTATGTTAAAGAGAACCTTGTTAACCGGTCCTGAGATGGCTCTCTGTATGAGAATGGTAGTGAACTGACCGTAGCATGCAGCCCAAATATTGAAAAAACCTGTGAGGGCAGCGAACAAAATGGAGAAATTGATGGGATGCACCAAGGAAGCATTCGCTAAACCCATAGATTGGTAGAGTCTCCCCATAAAAAAAAGGAGCACGAATGTCAGGGCAGTCGTTATTCCTCGGAAGATACTCAAGAAGGAAATCAAAGATTCCTGGGAAGTAAAGGTATGGTTGGCTATTACACTGAATTGGTAAAGCAATATGGGCAAGAGGATGTTCGGGATCAGGCCTGTTACGATCAGATACCGAATCATGGGGTATTGGGAGATGAGGCCTGGCACTTCGGACAGACGTTTGGTAACTTTTTTCGCGGATCCGACCCTTTTTTCAACCGTGACCATCATCTTTGAGCCGGTCCTGGCCAAAAAGACCGCAGTCAGTACAGATACGCCGCCGAACAAAAGCAGCGTTGAATCGTCTCCGAACCCCATGGTGAAGGGTTTGGTGGCAAAACTTCCCAGAGTGGTCCCCAGAACCTGGCTGGCAGTAATGAGCGGAAATATGCGTTTCCCTTGTCTAGCGTCAAAGAGATCACCTGCAATGTTCCACAAGTAAACGAGAAGAACGGCGTCGAGAAGGTAAAGAAGCTGGTAGAGAATCGGATACGAGATGGATAAATCAGCTTTTACCATGAAGAAAAGGATTGTGGATGACACTCCGTAAACCACAAGAAATCCTGACAACAAATTCGTGTCTACGAAGCGGCGCCCAAGCCTATCAACGATTCCAAACACAAAAAAGGTGAGAATTGCGTTGATGAGCAGCATCCATGGAACGTACTCTGGACCGTAGCGTTTAAGAAAAGCCGCATCCACGTATGTACGAAAAATCGCTGTGACGAAGAAAATGACGAAGAATATTGCAGCAATCCAAATGAATCGAGCAGACTCGTGGGGGTAGATTTTCAGGCGCTTTTCAAGTAATCGCTTCATCTGGAACGCTGTGTACGTCCTAACCGGCTACGTGATAACTCTGGGGAAATGATTATATGGGATTCGAAGTGAACCCGCAAGGAACTAATTGCTCAATGCCGGCGCAAGAACGACAAGCCAAACGAAATGATCTTCCATCCTGAAAAGCTTTGCTGTGAACTTATTCCGCCAGATAGCCGTCACGAACGAGAAGCCTTCTGACCTCATTTCCCTTGCCCTTTGGAACTCTCAGAGGAAATCCCGAAGGACTTCTCGTATCGGGTCTGGGCAAAATCCCTGTGGAGGGATCTACGCCCGGATTCAGTTCCCACATGTTTCTGGGACTTGTATCACACCATTTTGCAACGATGTGCAGAGGCAGGTCCTTTACTAATTTGAGCCGGTCCATGAAATCGTAGGCCAGAGGAGGCAGTCCAGGCATATCCACGCCATAAAACTGCCTGTGTGCATCTATAATCTTTAGTGCTACAGCACGCGGGATCAGCACATCGGAGTACGGCGGCATCACCATGTCCCAGTACGAAAAACCCGGCGCCTTCCGGACAATTGCATCAATTTTGTCGGACCCGTCTGCAAAAGCCGAGATGGCCAGCAACCAGTCTTTATCTGCTGTCTTGAGCAAAAGATTTTGAAGCAGGTTAATTGCTATTCTGGTCGACAATACAGGATCGCGACGATCATCCCAATCATTCGTCGAAACCCATGGCACAGCCGAAGAATTCTTCTTTTCTTTACTGGAACCGAGAGCCCACCACCCCAATCCGCCTGTCTTGGTGCGCGTGTTGGATGTGAGGTCGCTCATAAGAACCGAAACGTAGAAGAGGTCAGTGGGGATTTTTTCATCCTGAAGGATACTGATGATCGTCGGACCGTAAATTGCCATCCGGTCGAACCACTCCATCATTCCCGCTCTTCGATCCATAAGCAGGTAGTTCATCTGGTCCACTATTCTTATAGCCACTTCACGACGATCCAAGGGAATTTTCACTTGAGCAAATGTCAATCCCTGTTTCTGAATGTCCGGAGGCAATATATAAGTGGCTCGAGCGTAGCCTCCTATTTTGGCCGATACAACTCCATCAAGACAGACGCCTGTGAATGCTGGTCCCGCAATGGCTGCAACCAATATGCTGCTGAGCACGCTGAATCGTTTAGTATAACCCAGTAATTTTTTCATTGGGCTTTCAATCCGTATTTTCGGGAATCATGATTTCGTAGCGATGATCAGACCCAGTCCATACGTATAGAAATGGGCGCGTTGATGTCAATTCATGGAAGCGTCAATCAAGTCGTGTGAAAAAGGCGTAAAAGTCGCTCGTGTAACTTCGATCTACATACCGGTCCAGAGTATAGGTCTTCTGATCGGGGGAAAGCCTTTCTTTTCTGACGAAGTTACCGTTTCCGTCCGTAAAATAAATATTAGCCAGGACATTGTGAGGGTTGGCGTCTCCGTGAATGGCACGGTCACATCCAGCCAGGACTAATGCCTTGGCAAGATCCCTGGTGCTTATGTGGTGCCCTACTGCAAAAACCAGGTTGCCGTCCCTGCGGATACCGAAAGCACTTCGGGTCGCAATGAACCAGTCGGTCCCGTAATTCGCGTCGGAAGCCGGCCCCCACCATCCCCCCCAATACTGGTAGCCGGGCATTGGCTCAGACTCCGACAAGAGATGTCCCAACCCGATTTCCGAGTCGGTTTGCCGCCCTCCACTGATGATCCAATCAACTACCTTGCCGTCTCTTACAATGAGATGTCTTAGTTGTTTGGCATCTGTCACCATAGACGTCGGTACACCATTACTCCATTCCAGCACGTCTACCGAACCGTCCTTATATGTCGCTAGAGTAGCCATTCCTGGGTAAAGATCTCTAATCACCTTCCCGGAGACTATTGTGCCCGCATCTCCTGAGTGCCTTTGCTTCCACAACGCATTTGTTACAGCCACTAACCGCTTTCTGTCCCCCTGCTCAACAATAGAAGACTCTCGAGAACCGCCAGGTTCCGTTGAACCTATGTAGAGTTTCATGGAGAGACGTTTCATGTCAAAAAGAAGCATGTGAGCTATTGCATTGGGATACTTTTCACTCGGCCTGTAACTCGTGCTGTACATGAGCGGCCTGCCATCCCGGTCCGTCGGCAACCCCCTCCATTCCCAAATTCCTTCGCCGGGAAGCTCAGGAGTCAAATAGAGAGGAGGAATGTTCTTCAAGACCAGGTTCCTAAACGAGCCTCTGTAGTAGACATCGGACTCTCCAACCTCACTCATCAACAGCACTGAGCGATCAGGCGGGGCAATAAAGGCAGGGCCGGAAGTTTTTGCTAAGACATCTGGAGGATTATGCAGAGAGCCGAGAATGGTATTCGGAGCGAGTCTTGAATTCCGTGTAAAACCATGATATTGCGCTATGGTAGCAGAATCTCCGACGGCACCCTCATTCCCCTGCGAGCCCAACATTGGGTGGGCACTTTTATTTCCCATGGAACCGGATATTGATCCTCCCCAGAGAAGAGGTTCCCAGACGGGAGCAGGATCATCATCGGCGTCGAATCCGAAAACTATTGTCCAGGGCAAAAATACGCAAATCAAAGAAGCTAGAACTATTTGCGAAAATTTTGTCCGCCAAAACAAAACTTTATCTTTGGCAGACCTGCACCCTGGTCTTGAAAAGGATGATCGGGAAGATTCTTTGGCAGTGCAGCGGAAAATCCGGAGATTGACTTCTCCGAATGGATTGGAGCTTATTCCAGCCAGTTGTTGCTCTTTGGGCGTGAAGGTTGACACGGATTTTATCATCGGCTATGCATACTCCAATTATCGAATTATGCTTCAATTTGTTTGCTGAGCCCACCAACCGGAACCTTGACCATGTGGGCATGGCTGGGACACAGAATATTCAATCAGGGGCATCATTACCCTTTCCAGTTCTAACAATTCTGTGGATCCTCGTCAAGGCTGGGCGCACATGAGAGGACTTGTCCATGATCATTCACAGACTACCATTTGGTCTAATCTTAGTGCTTACCATGGTTTTTTTTAGAGCAATTACATTAGCCGATTCCTCTGAATTCTTGTTCGACAAGGCATTTGAGGCCGACAAGTCCGGAAAATTGGGTGAGGCGATACAGCTTCTGTCTGAGGCTGCTGAACTAGATCCCAAGAACTCGTCGGTGTTCAATAATTTGGGAGTCGCCTACTGTAGGAAGAAACAGTACGATGACGCAATTAGGTGCTTTGATCATGCTTTAGGTTTATCTCCACACACTGCCGGCATACACAACAACAGGGGACTGGCTTACCAACGAAAGGGGGATCTCGAGAGAGCCCTGATGGACTACAAGAAGGCCCTTGAGCTTGACTCAATGAATCTGGAGGCTCTCTATAACAGGGCGATCCTTTTTGAAAAGACCGGCTCATCGGCTCGGGCCAAGGCGGATCTAAAGGCCCTTGTAACTGCCGATCACAGTAACGTCAAAGCTCTCTTGGCGATGGGAAGACTAAATCTAAGAGAGGGGTCCCCGGATGAAGCCATGAAGAATTTCTCCGCTGCACTAAAGCTGGACCCTGCTTGTATTGATGCAATTAGCGGTATGGGTGATGCCAATTTTCTTAAGAACAGGTTTGATCGGGCGGTCGATGACTACAGCCGGGTACTCAACTTTCGTAAGCAGGATGCAGTTACTCTCATTAACCGGTGTGCAGCGTTCACTCAGATGAGAGAGTTCGAGGACGCAATCCGCGATTGTGAGGACGCTGTCAATCTAAACCCTGAAACCCCAGATGGGTATTACAACCTTGGAAATGCTCTGGCGGCTTCAAGAAGGGATCAAGAAGCCACGCAGGCCTTTAACTCAGCGATCAAACTCAATCCACAGCGTTGCGATTACTTTTACAACAGGGGCATGTCCCTTAAGAGAATCGGTCAGGCGGATGCCGCTGTCGAGGATTTCACGAAAGTACTGGAAATGGATCCGTCCCACGTGCATGCCCTGAACAATAGGGGAATAATCCTTTGGGCCGGCAATAACATTCAAGGAGCAATGCAGGACTTCAGTAGAGCGGTGGATCTCGACGGCAAGAATGCTCGTGCGATTTGCAACCTGGGTGGGGCTTATCTGTCCATTGGTGAAGTGGACAAGGCTGTCCACGTCCTTGAAAAGGCACACCGGAACTACCCAGGAGATCCTGATATTGCCATAGTACTGGGCGACGCCTGGATCGAGAAGAAACGATTGGACAAGGGTATTTCCATTTACAGGAAGGCTCTCGAGAAGGAATCAGACCGCAAGAAAAAATGTCAAATTCACTTTCGAATCGGACGTGCTTTGGAGGACTCGGGAAATGTGGCTAGGGCTCTCAAAAGCTATACAACAGCATTAGAGTTCGCAGGCGATTCAAACGCAATTGACGGATTGAGAGAAAAGATTAGCGTGCTCAAATCTCGAACTAATCAATAATACCAGCTCAACCAGCATCGGGCGAAGGAGACCGTTCTTTGATCTATTTTGCAGATTTCCACATCCATTCGAGATTCTCCAGGGCTACATCGAAAGACTGCAACCTTGTGGAATTGGCAAGATGGGCTGCTATGAAAGGGCTCAGAGTAATAGGGACCGGAGATTTCACCCACCCCGAGTGGAACCGGGAAATTATTGAAATGCTCGTGGAAGCCGAGAACGGCTTGTTTCGCCTCAAGAAACAATTTCTCCCTGATAACTCCCTCGTGCCTCCAGAAGGCTTCGGACCTGAAGAGGTGCGCTTCGTCCTCAATGTAGAAATAAGTTCAATTTACAAGAGGGATGGAGCGGTTCGGAAAATTCACAGTCTGATATTTATGCCGGACCTGCAAAGCATGAGCAGCTTCAACTCAAGGTTAGAGCGCATAGGCAACATTAGATCAGATGGTCGCCCGATTCTAGGTCTGGATTGCCGGGATCTCCTCGAAATAGCACTTGAGACTTCAGCAGACTCTTTTTTGGTGCCGGCTCACGTATGGACCCCTTGGTTTTCCATCCTCGGTTCCAAATCAGGCTTTGACTCAATTGAAGAGTGTTTCGGTGACCTGACACCTCACATATTCGCTCTGGAAACCGGACTGTCTTCAGACCCACCGATGAATTTTATGGTCTCTTCTCTCGATCGCTATACGTTGATATCGAACTCCGACACCCACTCACCTTCAAAACTGGGGCGGGAAGCCAATATATTTGAAGGAGAACCGGGATACTTTTGGATGCGAGACGCTCTTCGTGCCGGCGGGGGAGGCACACAAGGTTTTTGTGAGGGTGGTTTGTCCCCCGATCCCGCAAAAATCGGAGCTTCCTGTTCCACCGGATCCAACCGATTCCTGGGAACCATAGAGTTTTTCCCTGAGGAGGGGAAATACCATTTGGACGGGCACAGGAAATGCTGTTCTCGACTGGAGCCGGCAGAGACTGAAAGGCTTGGAGGCAGATGCCCCGTATGCGGTCACGCTATAACCATCGGTGTAATGAACCGCGTCAACAGGCTTGCGGACCGCCCTCCCGGCATCGTTCCTCAGCGGGGGGCTCCTTCTTGGCGGCTATTACCGCTCGTAGAGATTGTGGCTCAAGTGATGGGAGTTGGGCCTCAGTCCAAAAAAGTCACAGGCGCCTACATGGAGCTTCTCCGCAGATTCGGGCCTGAACTGCCTATATTGTGGTCGCACCCGATCGAAAAGATAGCTGGTCATGCTCCGCCAATCTTTGTAGAGGCCTTACGTAGGGTTCGTAACGGAGAAGTCTCAATTAAGGCCGGCTTTGATGGAGAGTACGGAACGGTCCAACTCTTCAATCCGGGCGAAAGAGACCGATTTTCAGGTCAGGAAACCTTTTTTTCTGCTGACACTGCGGGCTCCAGGAAGAACCCCGACAGAATGGCAGAGCGCTTTCCAAAAGATGGCGTCCCAAAATCGTCAATGTCTGAAACTCCACCCATCAGACCCAGCCTGCTCAATGATGAACAGTTGGAGGCCCTGAATACGGTGGACCGCGCCGTCATAGTTCAGGCCGGTCCAGGAACCGGCAAGACGCTTACCCTGACAAATCGTATTTCCAATCTGATCAACCAAAGGCTTGCTAAACCTGAAGAGATAACTGCGGTAACTTTCACTCGCAAGGCAGCAGGAGAGATCCGGGAGAGACTAGGGCGGTTGATTTCTCCAAAGGATGCGGCGAGATGTTGGACCGGAACGTTTCACCAGCTTGGAACAAGAATTCTTGACGTGTTTAGTGTGAGATGCCTTTTTGACCCGAAATATTCTGTGATTTCCGAAGATGGCTACTAAAAAACTTAAAACTGCCGATCACGCATTGATCTAAGAATTGTGGCGCGTCACCATATCGCGAGTGTTATCGGAGACTCTTTGAAGTAAGTTTAATTCACCAGTAAATTGCTCGGCCCCACAGAGACCAGCCTCCATATTTCTTTGCTAAAAGGCACTTGACAAGACATCAATATTCGGATATTCAGATATTAATTATTACGAATAAGGAAGACTTGGATTGGCTTCTTTCCCAATAACATGGCGATTATTGATTTTTTTGACGCTGATCATAGGAATGGTTGTCTGGGACCTTGCAGTTTCTGATCGTGTTGAGGCATCCGAAGTTTCGAGATTTTCAGATTTTCAGATTTTCGACACCCCCCTTCCGGCTAGTGACTTAACAATGGGTGGACTTGGCGGCAGCATTTTCAGACTGTCCGACTTAAAAGGAAACGTTGTTCTCTTGAATTTTTGGCGCAAGGACTGTCAGTACTGCGTACAAGAGAAAATTTATTTGAAAAAGATGTTGAAACAAATGGACAGGCCGGATTTGAAGGTGGTGTGTGCCGACTTGTGGGACAACCCGTCATGGGTCAGGTTGTATGGCCAAAAAAATCCGGGTGGATTGGTTTTTGGGGCAAAGCTGGATGGTAGCCGATCCGTGTTTGAGAATCTTGTGCGAGGTCGCCACTTGGGCTATTACGTGCTGAACGAAGCCAACGAGGCTGTTTACGAAGTCAAGGGCTTTCCGTCCACCTATGTGATTGACAAACAAGGAAGAGTGGTCGCTTCCCACATGGGGATGGTCGAATGGACTACTCTGCCTGTTCAGAAGTGGCTCACCGGGCTTCTTGGTTGGAAAGAGAGTATCGATACCGGGCAGGAGACCGACTACGAACCACCGGACTGGCTCGGGCGTTTGCTGTCAAATGCCGGTCGCACGAAGAAGCGGGAGCCTGTTGAAGGCGATTCTCGAGTAGCAGAGATAGTCACCGTTCGATGAGAACATTGGCGACGGGCACTTTTCTTCCGAAGGGAGCGATGTTTTGGAACTCTTTTGGTTGATTGCGATAGTGGCTGTGTGGGTCATATTGAACAAGTGGGTTTTGCCCCACTTCGGAATTTCCACCTGAATGTCCGGAACGTGCTCCCCCGTGGATCGGGGGAAAACATATTCGGATGAATCCGGCCCAGGGTCGCATCCGGATCCAGGCCGTAGGTAAACGAGATGCAACTGTTCACAAGCCCAAGAAACGATATCGAACAAGATACGGATGAGCTTTTTCAGGAGATAAAAGAGAAGGAATTCTCTCGTGAAGCAGAGATTTTCAAGGCTCTCGGCCATCCGATCCGCCTGAAGATAGTCTACGGCCTCCTCAGAGTGGGGGGCTGCAATGTCAAGAACATGCAGGAGTGCCTTGGTCTTCACCAGGCCACTGTGTCTCAGCATCTGATACACCTGAAGAGTAAGGGCATCATTACTTCCTCTCGTCAGGGTTTGGAAATGATATACTCTGTTACGGATTCCTGGGCAAAATGCATTGTCGACAGTATCGAAAATCAGGCAAATGGAGCGGGATCACAACAAGGTAACAGCTTTTGAGATCATCTAGAGGACTCAGGACGGCTCGGAACGGATTCCTGCGATCCCCGCTCAGTGTCCCCACCATACACTCCACACAACGCGATCTTGAAACGTCTTGGAAACTCTTACAGCGTATGCTGAATTCACACACAGCCAAAAGAGACCCAAATTAGCGCTAAACCTTTCGACCCAGTCTTTTTTGTTGATTTTCAATTCATGATACGGCTATCCTCGTCAGCAACGTGCTGGTTCCTCAAATTCATCAAGATCAGGAACAGGCTTCGGTACTAAAGAAAGCTGAGGGTTGCAATCATGGGAGATCTAGCTAGGTTTGGCGTGTCTATACCTGATGATCTGCTCGAAAAATTCGACGGTCTCATAAAGGAGAAGGGCTACAATAATCGATCTGAGGCAATCAGGGATTTGATCAGGGACCGTCTCGTCGAGAACCAGTGGACGGAATCGGGTAAAGATGTTGTCGGGACCGTTACAGTGGTGTACAACCACGAACAGAGCGACCTGGCCCAAAAGTTGACTGAGATCCAGCATAGGAAGCATGACCTGATAATTTCTGCGGTACACGTCCATCTTGATTTTCATAACTGCCTGGAAGTTCTAATAATGAGAGGCAGTTCTGATGAGGTCAAAAAGGCGGGCGAACAGTTCATTTCCACCAGAGGAGTGAAGCACGGCAAGATAACCATGACGACTACCGGGCAGGAAATCGAGTGATTCACGCACACCGATAAACTGGTTGAGATCATAGCCCCATCTTACGTATAGACGCGCGAGACCGGGATAGGGCGAACGTCTCCTCTAGCGGGCGGAGGTACGAGTAACTGAAGATCCACGTTAAGCCAGCGGTAATCGGGGTTGAGATCCCTCAGCTTACCGTCAGACGGAGGGGTTGAATGCTCGTTCCGGCTGTAAGTGACAAGAAAAATCCCCACACCATAGTTGGGCGTTTTATCTATCAGGTAGGCATCCACAAACTCCGTCTCACTAAGGTTTACACTCTGTGCCAATTCCCTGATATCCAGGTCCGACACACGGATCAGGGCATATTTTGCAATTCCCTGTTCTGAGAGACGGCTGAGAGTTCGAGATTCAGAAGATGCAACATATACGGTGGAAATAAAATCAAAACGTTCCAGGTATCTGGCTGCCACGAGTCCAGCCGTCCTTCTGCCCCCTACCATGTGATGGAATCCGTAATATTCGTATATTTTCTGCTGGATAATATCTCCGGTTCTTTCTCCTTTTTCATACAGGTCTTTGGATATATACTTTAAATATCGGCCCATATCTTCGGCCGCCTGGGCTACCGGCCAATCCACCCTGACATGAAAATGCGAGATTCCAAACCTGTACCTCGCCTTTATCGTGGGATCTCGCTGGATCAAGAGAGCAAAATCGGTCTTGAGAAGGCTTCTCAGCAAGATGGGAAAGGCTGTGTCTTCTAAATAGCGCATACGCTGATGAAACACTTCCTGAAGATCAAATATGGCCACATTGGTAAGATTTTCCTTGGTGAGTTTGTTCGAGTCGAAAAAGCGAATGTGTGTCTTGGCTTGCGGAGGTAAGGTGCTTTCGTTGAAGATGACTATGAAATGCCGATGGTCACGATATTCAGGCTCCACGACTCTCGCCCTTGGTTTGAGTTCTCGCATTTCGACGAACGGATAAACCGTCTCATTTTCCTTAAAAGCCTTGTAGGATTCAATGAGGGCCTCGGTGATAAGAATCCCATCAAGTTCATCCCGCAAGAAAAAATACAAGCATCGACGGAATCGCTCATTCCAGCCGATTTCATTGCGTCTCAAGAAGGGCATGCTTTCAACGTCCCGAGTGTTTCAGACATATTGATTTGAAGTACATCGTCTTCGTCAACAATTCCTCTGCTTGAACCAGTAGAACGGACGCGCGTCCGCGGATATCCTAAATTGATACCAGAGCCGAGGGACTCTTGCAACGTCTCATGAAAAAATGTAACTAGAACTTCGAAATTGACACAGGAAGGTTTATGCTATGGAAGATCCCAATTTGTCCGACAAACTACCTCAAAGCCAGACTGACACAAACGACGACGAAGGGGAAGATTTTGCGGTCTTGTTTCAATCACATCAATATCAACGCGACACCTTTGTTCCACAGGACAGCAAGATAGAGGGAACCATTGTCTCCATAGGAGAGGAATGGGTGTTCGTGGATGTAGGCGGCAAGACCGAGGGTGCGATATCCAAGGAAGAACTTGTTGACGAGCACGGAGACTTCAACTTCAAAGTCGGCGATTCCTTGACCGCCTACGTAGTAAACCGGCGCGATGGCGAAATTCTTCTCAGCGTAAAAATGACCACCGCTGCATCCGAAGAAGCAATAAGAGGTGCACACCGAAGCGGCGTGCCCGTAGAAGGTTTTGTGGTTGCTGAGCGCAAGGGTGGTTACACAGTGACCATAATGGGAAGACAGGCTTTTTGTCCTTATTCCCAGATTGATCTTCAGCCCGTACGCGACCGCGTCGATTACATAGGAAAGAAGTTGTCTTTCAGGATAACTGAATATTCAGATCATGGCCGCAACATAGTTTTGTCTCGCAGAGAAATTCTCGAAGAAGAGAGGCTACAGCAGATTGAACAACTTAAGCAGACCCTCAAACCCGGAGACGTAATAGAAGGGTTAGTGCGTAAGCTCGCTCCGTTCGGAGCCTTTGTCGACATCGGAGGTGTAGAAGGCCTTATCCCTATGTCCGAATTGGCTTGGCACAGGGTTGCTTCAGCAGAAGACGTCCTGAGTCCTGCAGATTGCGTTAAGGTTCGTATTCTGGATCTGGACTGGGAGAACAAGAGGATCTCGCTGAGCCTCAAACAGACTCTTGACGATCCGTGGAACTCCGTCGGAGCAAACTACCAGGAAAACCAAACCGTTATGGGCACAGTAACCAAGCTGATGAATTTTGGAGCCTTTGTAGAGCTGGAACCCGGGGTCGAGGGACTCATCCACATCTCTAATTTTGGGACCGGTCGGAGAATTAATCACCCCAGGGAGATTGTTTCGGAAGGCGACCAAGTCCAGATACGAGTCATCTCGGTTGATACTCCTGCCAGAAGGATTGGCCTGGAATTAATTACCGGCAACGCTTCTGAGGCTGGGGACACCAACGTTGATTTCAAGGAAGGCGACATCGTAGTCGGCACAGTAGATGCGGTCAAGGAATATGGAGTATTCATTCGTCTCGCCGGCGGAAAATCCGGCCTAATCCACTTGTCCGAGATGGCCGCGGACATAGGGGGTGACCTGAGAAATAGGTTTCCGCTCGGGTCTCCAGTGGAGGCCCAGATACTGGCCATAGATCAGGATACGGGTAAGATTTCTCTAAGTACCAAGGTCCTGCTGAATAGAGTTGAGCAGTCACATCTCAAGGAGTTTAACACTAGCGCCGGCAAACGGGCATCCTTAGGAACGATTGGAGACATCTTGAGATCCAAGATGGAAAGCTGACCGGTTGGTTTATGCTTATCAGACGCAGAGCAGGTATCGCCTCGGAGATAATCGTTGTCAAAGGGCTTGGGAAAAACTTTGGAAGTCTGACCGCGCTGCATGATCTGGACCTGGCGATCAAAGAAGGGGAACTTTTCGGCCTGCTAGGTCCCAACGGAGCCGGGAAGACCACTTTGATATCCATACTCGCCACAATACTTCCGCCCACACGCGGCAGCGCGACCATTTGCGGACATGACATCAGGCACAATCAGCACGAGGTACGAAGATCCATCGGCATAGTTTTTCAGGATCCTAGTCTCGATGACGAATTGACTGGAGCCGAGAACCTCGATTTTCACGCGAGACTTTACGGATTGGATACCCGTGCCAGGTTGTCCCGAATGGAAGAGGTTCTTGCGCTGGTGGATCTGGAAGACCGTCGCAATGACCTTGTCAAGACGTATTCAGGAGGAATGCGTCGCCGCTTAGAAATGGCCCGAGGTCTTATGCATCATCCGCACGTCTTGTTTCTGGACGAGCCAACCCTCGGGCTGGATCCTCAGACGAGACGAAAGATTTGGAACCACATTCTGACCCTGAAGGACACGTTCGGCATGACGGTGATACTCACCACCCACTACATGGATGAAGCAGACCATCTATGTTCTGCGATTGCCATAATGGATCACGGTCAAATAGTGGCACTGGACACTCCCGATGCACTAAAATCTCAACTTGGCGGTGACGTGGTCTATTTGGAGACGTCTCCATTGGACAAGGAGTTCGTTAAAGATTTGCGAGACGCCCAAGAGGTGACCAACGTGTCCATACATGACAATATTCTGGCACTCACTGTTGCAAAGGGGGAATCCTTCATACCCATAGCCTTTGACGCAGCCGCCCGGTTTGGCGTTACAATCTCTGGCGTCTCCATGCGTAAACCAAATCTGGAAGACGTTTTCATTAAGATTACCGGACGGGAGATACGAGACGAGGCCGTCAGCACTCCCAAGGAGAGGATCAGAGTATACTCATGGGGTAAACGCAGGTGAATTCGGTTGCCACCATTTACACGCTTTGGCTCAGAGAGATCAGGCGGTTCAAGCGGAACAAGGGCAGGTTAATTGGCTCAATGGCCTTGCCCGCTCTTTTTCTCGTGGCTCTGGGCAGCGGGTTCGGAGCTTTTTTTCGCTACAGAAGCGATGTCTCTTACACGGCATTCATCGGACCAGGAATTGTAGGCATGTCTCTTCTCTTTTCATCTATGTTCGGAGGCATGAATGTCCTGTGGGACAAGCAGTTTGGATTTATGAAGGAAATTCTGGTCGCTCCTGTCAGTCGAATCGCCATTGTGGCCGGCAAGACCCTGGGGACTGTGACGACCTCCCTTATCAGGGGGACAGTCTTTCTGGCGGCATTGTATGCGGGCCGACTTGTGGAGTTTGACATCATCGGCTTCTTGGAAGTGTTGGTATTTATGTTTCTTATCTCAGCTTCGTTTGTCGGTTTGGCCATAGCCTTTGCTTCCCGCATGAGTGATCCACATGGCTTTCAGTTGATAATGAACTTTGTCATCATGCCGGTTTTTTTCTTATCCGGTTCGCTTTTCCCGTTGGATGGCCTGCCGGGATGGCTGAAGGTTTTGACCTTTTTGAACCCCTTGACGTATGGGGTTGACGGAATGCGGTTTGCTCTGGGTGGACCACACCATTTCCCGCCGTTGTTGGACCTTTCGGTTCTGTTGATCTTCTGGGCTCTCACCACTATTGCCGGAGCCCTAATGTTTCAGAAGATGTCGGCCTAAAAGCGAAACCGCCCTATTTATGGCAATAATTCCGGCTGGCATCAAGATCATGATTGACAGGCCAGTCACCTTGCGACTCGTCACGTTGGCTTGCGCCAGCTTTACCAATTGGAATCTTGTTTATCAAATGATGTTTTCTCTTGTGACGGCGTTTCTGACATTTCTAGTACTGAGTCGTCAAATCGCCAATAGCTTTAAGACCCTGGAACTTGGGAAACACGGTCCTGCAAATATTCTTTTCTGCTGTAATACTGTCCAGTCCGGCCCAGTTTGAAAACTGGCTCTGGGCGATTGCCACCCACTGGTTCCTAGCCAATTTTTTTGCCGTGGCTTCAATCTGCCTGTTGTTGGACCAACCCCAAAAACTCTACAAATTCGCGTTGAGCCTCGAGTGCGGAATTCTTTCAATGCTGTCCATGGCGCACGGAGCGCTGGTTCTCCTGATAGGCGTATTGGTCCTAGCGCTTCAGCCAGATAATGACCTAGGAGATTATCCAGGTAAGACCGTGAAAATCCTGATTTGGACTACAATATCGACTATTATGACCTTCTTATACTGGTGGGGGCTTCGTAATGAGGATCATCATCCACCCATGAAACTGTTTTTGACTCAGCCGGTTGAATTTTTCAAATATGTGTCGGCTTATCCAGCTTCCATACTTCTGAGAGACGTTGAGGAACCAGCTTTTGTTTTGGGCGCCATTTCCTGTTTTCTCTTTCTATGGATGGTATTTGCCACCCTTTCTAGAGCTTGGCGTGATTCCAAATATTTCTGGGGCCTTGTGCCATGGATCATGATAGGGCTTTATGCAATTGGAACGGGTGTGGTCACAGCCCTTGGAAGACTCGGATATGGATGGCAGCATGCCCTGAGCGGAAGATACACCACTATGTCGACAATGTTCTTCCTGTCTTTTGGCCTTTTAGCCTACACTTTGATTACAGATCTGGCAAATCGCTCAGAAACCAGCCCGGTAGGAAGGCAAATATACATAGGAGCCAATTTATTTATTTTTGCACTTATCTTTTTTACGTCTTGGTCAGGCGTCAGGATGCTCTACAAGTTCCCGGACTTTTACCAGAAGAGGACCCATGCCGTTGAGATTCTAATGAAAGATGACGACACAACAAAATTCGGCATAGTGTTCCCTGACCCCCAATACGTTGCCGAGAAGAAGGACATTCTTAAGAAATTCAGGCTGTCTTTTTACACGGGGAAGTAGGTTGTAAACAGGCAGGAGACGTTTACCCGTATCTTCTCCGTGGCATGCCTATAATAAAGGCTGATCAAATGTGGGTAGCCGATTTTACGTATATTCCGATGCCTAGAGGATTCTGCTACCTGTGGGCATCATGGGCTGGGCAAGCGGTAAGATTCTGTCCTGGCGGTCAACTTTTTTCTCTCAATTTCTGTCCAACCCGGACTGAAACATTATAGGAAGACGAGCAGATTTGGGGTAATGTTATTTTCGGAGGCCGTAGCGTAATTGACGACATTTTATGAAGAGCCAGCACATTATGAGAAGACCATCTTTTCGGATTTGCAAGGTGCTTGGGGTAATCTACGGCGAGCCGTAGTGGAGAATCATCCCTTTCCAGAATCTGACCAGCTATTGTTTCACATAGATGAAGCCATGAGCTGGGAAAGTGTTCGTAATCTTCCTCAAATGCGTAGCACCCTGCTCCTCATCCAAAATATCTCCAGCATGAATGCAGTTCCGGAAGAGGTGATTGAATGGGTGGAAGACAT
>JAPLJK010000109.1:0-2598 GCA_026388625.1 Deltaproteobacteria bacterium
AACATAGTCGTCCCCGAACCACTTCTCAGGGATAAACAGTCGCTTGTCGACCAGGGCATATCCTTGTTCAGACACATACCCGGCAAAGACTCCTACCTGGCAATTGTCGACTTTTCCGATTGTCCCACAGTATTGGCGAGCGACACCGACTGAGTTTTGGCCTTTCTTGATAAAGCCGCTCTCGTCGAAGATAAGGGCCCCATCCTGGCTGCCGAGATCATCATTAACCAAACTACGATACTTGGACATGATCCTATCATCGTCCCACGGAGCATCGCTGACAAAGCGCTGCAATGACCTGACATTGCCGTCTTTCAGAGCCAGTGCTATGGGTTCAATGGATTTCCGTTCCAGCTCACTGAATTGGCCAGCCATGTAGTTGAAGAAGTGTTCCCTGGATTCGCTTCGTACAAAACAGTCGGCGAACTGTTCGTGGAAGTCTCTCAGTTCGCAAATGAAAGCTGCAATATCGTTTCTGCCCAAGTCAAATTTCGGGACCGGGTAGAGGTGTTCGTCACATCGTGGACACGGGAGCATGGCCTGCCTCCTCCTTTCAGGGTATGTTGCGTAGTATGGCAGGCATTGGATGGAATTGCAAACAAGAAATCAATAAGTCGCGTTGTAGGGCTAGAATGGGTAGGTTCTGTGATTTTGCAAGAGGTGACCTGGCCCAGAAAATAGGATGTAGGTTTATGTACATTCCATCTCTGATTCCAGGTGTCAGGAGAAAGTTTTCTGATAAATGGTTTTTGAGCTTTGAACTATTCTCGTATGAACACCAATGGTCAAGAGATCGTACGAGGCAAAGCAAGAGGGATCAATTCATCTATTTCCTCTGCCAGGACAACTCTTAAGCCTGCTGTCAACTGCTCGGGAAGATTCTCAACATCAACCTGATTCTTGGTTGGGAAGACCACGATCTTAACACCAGCCCTCTTTGCAGCCAGGACCTTTTCACGGATACCGCTTACGGGCAGGATTCGTCCACTCAACGTAATTTCTCCGCAGATTCTCCCGGTAATCAGAATCCTCAGCCAGCTTGCGTCTGTGCCATCTGCGCTTTCGCTCGGTATGACATTTCGGCTCTGAGCAAACAGATGGGTCAGTTTTCACGAGCATATATGATTATCAATTCTGGCGAGTGTCAAAGAGTAAAGTGTTCGCGCATCCTTCCGGCTTTGAAATTTCAAAATTATCTTTGAATATTCAGGGATATGATATATTCTTGGTCAGATGTCTCAAGCTTGGAGCGCTGAAACAATCCCTGAACGGGATCTTGTCTATCTCGAAAGCCTGTGGTAAATTCCTCTTGGCCATCGGCGTTCCCCTTCCCATGGTTTTTTTCAAAAACGGGTATGGCAGGAACGCCGATTGTTTTCAAGTGATTCACCCACAATTTCAAACTATTGATCCAAAAAAGGCGAAACTATAGCTATTGATCCAACAAAGGCGAAACTATAGTCAGAGGAAAAAACTTTTTTAAATATACACCATTTTAATTGTGCAGTTTGCCCTAATGTAACTCAGAAGGCGGAGCGGTATCAGGTGAGGGTGACCAGACCCTTAAAACTAAGGAGGTGTTGCCATGCAAACGGGAATTTTGACGAATGAACAGTATCGGGATTTCTCCAAGAATCTCATCAAAGCAGTTGAAAGCCGCTGTCGTATTGTGCCGATAAATTCGTTGAAAAAATCAGGCTATACACTAAACCAGCCGATTTACATCTCAATTGAAACCGATGAAGACACCGTCATTGCCTCCCTTGACGACATTGAAGCCTTTGCCTATGCCGACACCGAATTTGAGGCCATCAATAGTCTGTGTGAAGAGATTATTACGCTCTATGAAGATCTAAAGGCAAATCGGGACAACCTGGGAATCTTACCTGAAAAATGGCTAGGCTATCTTGACTCCGTGATAACGATTCATGAACAAAGTTGACATCGAGAGAATATTTAATAAGTTATCGTTGCAAGTTCGTTCGACGGGACATAATTACGGATGGCTGACCGTCAGCGACAAAAAAATTCCCAGAGTTCATTATTCTCAAAGGACTTTAGGGATTTGGTCGCGTGCCCTCTGGCTTATGAGGACTATCTGGATATTCTGAAGAACAAAGGATTGTTGTGAAAAGCGCCATGGTACCCTTCGATAGACTCATGGCAATAACCTCCTGTGCCGCATCATAGCGCTATGTAAGCACAGCGTCAAGACGTACTAAGAAACGACGTGCGGGAGATGTAGCGAATAAAATATTGACAGGAAAACATGTTTGTAGCATCCTAATAATAAAGGGACTTACAACACTGAGGATAAGAAAGAGACTATGCCCAGACCAGTAACTGTAAATTTCGGTGGTGAACCATACCAATACACAGCGATGGGGAACTATGTAGTCAAGGCCAAAGGTGTTTGTGGAGGTCGCCCCACTTTCATATTCACACGGATTCTAGTGTCTGGGGTGCTTGATAGAATTAACGCCGGAGATGGATTGGAAACTATTATCAAAAGCTACCGGGGACGAGTTAGCAAAGATGCAATTCGTGAGGCGATTAATCTATTTAGTAAACCACGAAGTGGAAGTAAATCTCCCAAAA
>JAPLJK010000023.1:0-98073 GCA_026388625.1 Deltaproteobacteria bacterium
TCTCATCCTGAGGATTATGTGAGTTCTTATAAAAGTCGTCCAGAAGGACAGACTCTTATCCTTAGTTGTGGCTTCTTCGCTATGGGAGTTGCTGATAATAATTTCCTGTTCGCTATCAGTCCGGTCTCTGTAGATGGGCCATGGCTGCCAGAACTTGTCAGCTATGGCCCAAACCACTGACTGAATCATCACGGATTATTACTGTGCCCAGGTAACTGGGCAGTTGACTCCTTGAAAAGAAAAAATTGTCCTGTGGGGGGCGCACGTGATATAGTGTAGTTTTTAATTATACAAATGCCGGGTACAAGAGCATATAACGTTCGTACTAGACTTGAGAGGAATAACCTCTGGATCGGGGTTCTTTCAGCACCTTGCCTAAAGGCCCTTCAAGGCCGTGCGTCATCAACAACTTTATTCTCCAATGCAGAGAACACTCTCAAGGAAACACGTACTTCCATTTATCCACACCCCATGACAGTAACTGGTGGTGCGCATGTCTAAAAAACTTTTCGGTACTGATGGGGTTAGAGGGGTTGCCAACAGACACCCCATGACTGCGGAGATCGCGCTCAGGCTAGGTCGGGCCATTGCTCACCCAGTCTTTGTACAACATCGCAGGAGGCATAGAATTCTCGTCGGAAAAGATACCCGTATTTCCTCCTATATGATCGAAACGGCTCTCTCAGCCGGAATATGCTCAATGGGGGCGGACGTCCTTCTCGTAGGCCCCATGCCGACGCCCGGCATAGCGTTTCTCACCGTCAACATGAGATGCGACGCAGGGGTTGTAATTTCGGCGTCACATAATCCGTACCAGGACAACGGAATAAAATTCTTTTCAAATGATGGTTTCAAGCTATCCGACGATTCTGAGGAACGGATTGAAAGTCTGATCTTTTCAGAGGAAATGGACGAAGTCCGGCCCACGGCCGAACACATAGGAATAGCAATCCGCATTGACGACGCATTAGAGAGATATGTGGTCTTTGTCAAGAACACGCTACCGGGCGATATGACACTTGATGGTATCAACATCGTGCTGGATTGTGCAAACGGTGCAGCTTACAAAGCGGCTCCCCTCGTGTTCGATGAATTGGGCGCAGATGTCAAATCGATTGGGGTCAGACCTGACGGAACAAACATCAACAAGGGTTGCGGTTCGTTGTTTCCACAGTTAGTCTGCGAAGAGGTTCGGCGGACCGGAGCCGACTTGGGCATCGCGTTGGATGGCGACGCCGACCGAGTAATCTTTGCCGACGAACGAGGGAATGAGGTGGACGGAGACCAGATCATGGGCATCATTGCCTGGGACATGATCAACAGGGGCGAACTAAGAAAGAACACGCTTGTGGCCACGGTCATGAGCAATGTAGGCCTCGATCTGGCAATGAAAGAAATGGGCGGAACGCTGTTGCGGACACCGGTCGGAGACAGATATGTGGTCGAAAAAATGCGCAGCGAGGGCTACAATTTCGGAGGGGAACAATCAGGGCACCTTATTTTTCTGGATCAGAGCACGTCTGGAGATGGAATCCTTGCCGCACTTCAAGTAATCAGAGTTATGCGGAATACGGGCAAGCCTATGTCCGAACTTGCGGCTCGAGTGAGAAAATTCCCCCAACTTCTCAAGAACGTGGAGGTTTCTTCAAGGAGGAATCTGGACGAAGTCTCAGAACTCCAAAAGGTGATGGAAGAAGCCCGTCAGCGACTGGGAAAGTCCGGCAGACTCCTTGTGCGCTACTCCGGAACTCAACTCTTGTGCCGTGTAATGGCGGAAGGCGAGGATCCGGAACAGGTCAACTTTGTTGTGGAAATGGTGGCAGATGCAATCGCCAGAAACGTATGATCTCTCCGGTTCCGCCGCAGAGGTAGCGCGCAAAGTCCTCCAGATAGAGATCGAAGGCATTCGGTCGGTGATGGAACGACTTGACGAGACGTTCGATCGCTGTGTTGATATGCTCTACACACTCCGGGGCAGAATCATTGTCACCGGTGTGGGTAAGTCCGGTCTGGTGGCTCGAAAGATAGCAGCCACTTTGACCAGCACAGGGTCTCCCGCTATTTTTGTGCATCCCCTGGAAGGGCTTCATGGAGACGTGGGAATTGTTGGAAGAGACGACGCTTTGCTGGCCATATCCAACAGTGGGCAGACAGCGGAAATAACTTCACTTGCGGCCACAATCAGGAATCGGGGACCGCTGATAATTGCAATGACGGCCTCCATCTCGTCAACACTCGCGCGCATGGCAGATTTCGTTCTGGACTGTCGCGTTCCCAGAGAAGCGTGTCCTCTCAACCTGGCCCCGACTGCAAGCACAACTGCAGTTTTGTCCGTTGGCGATGCTTTGGCAATCGCGTTGATGATAAGACGTGGATTTCGTAAGGAAGACTTCTTGCGACACCATCCAGCAGGCAGTCTGGGTGAAAGACTCAGCTTCAAAGTGCGCGACATTATGCTCGACCGACGAGCGATTCCCGAGGTCGGACCAGACGCCCGGTTGACAGAAATCCTTTCCAGCATCAATGAGAAGAATCTTGGATTTACTCTGGTTACATTTGGGGACCAATTGTTGGGTATTATTACCGATGGCGATCTTCGCAGGGCGCTCATAACAGAAAAAAACCTCCACCAATATAGTGCCCGCGGTCTTATGACCCCAGATCCGCTCATGGTACGAGAAGATTGCACTGCTGCGGAGGCCCTGGAAATCATGGAACACAAGTTAATAACGGCACTGGTCGTGACAAATGAAAAACGCGAACTTTTGGGTATAATTCACCTTCACGATCTTTTGGGCCGGGGGCGAGTTCGCTTCAGTGCATGATGAAATGTACGTGGAGTTACGTTTGCAACGGCCATTCAACAGGCATGGAGTACTGTTAATTTGCGCTCAACTGGTAAATTAGCCGAGACTCTTGGGTCTAACGGCCTGTGTCCGAAGCGAATTTCATCCGTCACTGTCCGTAGCGAAGGATATAAGCTGGTGGCAGGTTTCCAGTCTTGAAAGCAAATCCATCTAAGGACCCTCATGGAATGTCAAGAATATAGCGTTCGAGAATTGCCACACCTCATGAGCCCAGCCAAGATCGGCTCAGGCTCTAATTAATGGAGGCCGTTATGAAGTTGAACAAAGAAGATCTGGAATACTTTCGGGGAATACTGCAGAAACACTTGGACGAACTATTGAGAGGAGCAGGCAAGACCGTAGACGAGATGACGGACACAGAGGGGAAAGCAGCGTTTCCAGATCCCACGGATCGGGCTTCTATGGAATCGGACCGGAACTTTGAATTGCGTATTCGAGACAGGGAACGGAAATTAATAAATAAGGTTCGGAAAGCCATGGAAAAGATTGAAGATGAGACATTCGGATTCTGTGAGATCTGTGGAGAACCCATTGATTTTAAGAGGCTGGAGGCTCGCCCCGTCACTACGCATTGCATCGAGTGCAAAATGTCAGAGGAGGAAGAGGAAAAAATTCGGAAAGTGTAAAAAGATCTGCTTGATTGTCTTTAACCTCCCAACGAATGGCCTGGTTCTGAATAACATTCAGGTGAATTGCTGGACCCCAACGAGATCATGCTGTACATGGCAAAGCAGAACCGGCCTAAACTGTTCGTCTCAGCCCACTGATCTTTTCTTCGGTCAATAATCCTATACAACTTTGAGCCCATTGAAACCAAATCTCATGTATGTTATAATTTTATTGTATAAGTATTTTTTATCCCGGCGCGTCACAAGTGCTGAGGCCCAAGGGTTTGGTTGAGATGACTAAACACGGCTGCGATAAGCCTCACGAGAGAGGTTTGGACGTTGAAGGCGGTGCAAAGATGTTACGGTACAAGGCTCTCAAGAGATCGCGTGCCGGGGAACTTGCCATAACAGTCGCTGGAAGCGAAGGTTCTGCACGCCATTTACCGGCAAAATGGACGCCGCCGATAAAGGGCTGGAGAGAACTGAATAGTCAAATCAAAGGATTGAGAGTGCCCCCCATTTCTCCGACCGGAAAAATCCATCTGGTGAGCAAAGAGAACGTCAAGTTTCAAACGAGTATCCCAAGGATTCCGGCCATTGGTTCACGTTCTAATCCAGGGCAGGAACCGGCGGTTACCGACGGCGAGGTGATTTGGGGCAAAGCCGCAGTCGGTTGTGCCAAGATCGGGAAGCAATCTTCTCGCATCGCTGCTACAGTCATGTTTTCTCCCCGAAAAGGGCGTATCAAATCCCAAGACGCCAAAGTGGACGCTCCAGATCTGCGACCTCACAAACCGCTCAAGGTGATAAGACGGCGTGGGGAACAGGCGCCGAAGATATTTGAAACCACTGCAAAACAGCTCCCAAGGGCAATGCTTGAGGGAGTCGGTTTTGATTTTGAGGCCGAAGACAGTAACTAATTCAAATGACAATAACTTGTCTCCAGGGTTAGGCTTGCAACATTGGACGTCCTACGGTTTGATGCAATTTAGAAGTTCCCGCAATTGTCTGCTTGAGCAATAAGATTCTGTTGAAGGTTTTGCTGTGAGTAAGCCACAGATTCCTGAACCGGCAAGATTATTAATAAGTTGCCTTGCTTCGGAAGCTGAGTTGCCGGGTACGGTTTCGCAAATTCTTGTTAAGGACCTGGGATCCATAGAGGAAGCCATAGGCCCTCTGGCATTCAATTTCACGAGCTACTACGATGCTGAGATGGGGCCTGGCATAAGGCGTTGGTTGTGGGTCTTTTCAAAGTTGGTGGATAGGGCGGATCTGATGAGAATCAAGTGCTTGACGAATCAGATAGAACAGTCCTATACGGTAGGAGCAAAGAGGAGAATCAACTTAGACCCGGGGTTGCTGACGCTGGGAAGTTTTGTTCTGGCCACTGGGAAAAATAATGCTCACAGGATATACCTTGGTGAAGGTATTTTTGGCGACTTGACACTGATTTTTCGCAATGGCACTTACAGGCCACTCGAATGGACATATCCCGACTATGCTGATGCTGAACTCGTAGGCATTTTGAACAGGCTGAGAAAGAGTTACAAATGGACGCTGGAATTTCAGGGAGTTCTCCAGGGACGATAAAGAGTATGACCGGTTTCGGCCGTGCCCGGAACGCCGAAGGCGACGTTGAAGTCGTTACTGAGGCTCGGTCCGTAAATCACCGTTTCCTTGACATCTCCCTAAAAATGCCGAAGTGCTACAACTGCTTCGAGCCGGAAATCAGAAGAATTATTTCCGACACAGTGGCCAGGGGCAGAATAGAATTGGGTATCACGCGAGCGGGGGGAAAAGGATCCCTCATGGATGTCGTGCTGGATCACAGCCTCACCGTGAGTTATTATAAATGCCTTCTTGCTCTCAAGGAAGAATTTGAACTTGAGGGGAACATAACCGTGTCGGATATGTTAACCCTCAAGGAAATGTTTACTATGGCGGAAAGTGCAGAACTCATCGATCAAGAATGGCCCTTGCTCGAAAAAACTGTCAGAATGGCCCTTTCTGAACTTGACGAAATGAAAAAATCGGAAGGTGCTGCGCTTTGGCGGGACATCGAGACCAGGCTGGAGTCTGTCCTGAATTCCGCGAGACTCGTCGCTCCACTTGTTGATCAAGTGACTCTGGCGGTTCGAGACAGGCTGGAGAAAAGAATCAAAGAATTGACGGGCGGCATGGACCTCGATTCGGATCGACTCCTGCAAGAAGTAGCTCTGATGGCTGAACGGTCGGACGTAACCGAGGAATTGACTCGCCTACAGAGCCATGTAGTGCAGTTTGTTGCTGCCGGCAGAGAAGGATCTCCGCTTGGTAGAAAACTGGATTTTCTCTTGCAGGAACTGCAAAGAGAGATCAACACAATGGGATCAAAGTCAGCCTCCACGGACATTGCTGTACTAGTAGTAAATATGAAGGCGGAACTGGAAAAAATCAGGGAACAGACCCAAAATATGGAATAAGGATAGAGACAAAAGAAATGGCAAGAGTAACTGTTGAAGATTGTTTGGAAAAAGTTGAAAACCGCTTCGCATTGGTCATTTTGGCTTCCAAACGGACCAAAGAGCTGAAACGAGGCGCTCCTTTGCTCGTCCGCGATCGAGACAACAGAGAAGTTGTCATGGCGCTACGTGAGATTGCCAGAGGGCAGGTCGTCGGTCGACTCCCCACAGCCGATGAAATGAGCGAGCGTTCCGACCTGAAAGTGGAAACTAAATCCGATTGACCAGCCGGGGATACTCTTCACATCAGTCAGTCTTGTACGGGGTTCATCCGGTTCTTGAGACCCTTAAAGCAGGCAGAAGACGGATAGACGAAATTCTGTTGGCAAGAGATCCAGCAAGTTATGGCGAGTTGGTCGGCCTTCTTCAAAACGTTGCGTGTCCAGTCACCAGAGTATCGGATAAGGATGTACTTGCGATAGCCGGGTCAGCCCAACATCAAGGTGTTGCGGCCCGGGTAGGACCATTCCCCTATACCGATTTTGCCGACGTGGCGCCTGCGTCGGTTCGACTACCATGTGTGCTCATTCTGTTGGATGAGATTCAGGATCCAGTTAACTTGGGAAGCATTTTGCGGAGCGCCGAATGCCTGGGTGCGTCTGCCGTAATTCTTACTCGTGACAACGCTGCTCAGGTCACGCCGGCAGTCGAAAGGGCATCGGCGGGAGCTTCGGCCCACATCGCTGTGTCGCGTGTTGTAAATTTGGTCAGAGCCATTGAACAGCTTAAAGATGCAGGTTTCTGGGTGTATGCAGCGGATTCCGGCTCGCAAGATACCGTTTATTCCCTGGATCTTTCAGGGAGCGTGGCGTTCGTTTTGGGATCCGAGGGAAGAGGCGTGAGACGTCTCGTGAGGGAAAAGTGTGACCGGAGAGTTTCCATACCAATTTTCGGAAAGGTTGGATCGCTCAATGTTTCCCATGCGGCAGCCATTTTGTTAGCGGAATTTAGTCGTCAGCGTAATGACTGTCTTCGCAACGTCCCCGACCGGTCCAACGATTAATGCCGTGATTTCGTGTTCTCGGGTGCTGGTGTATCAAGATGAAGCTCTTCATAGATCCCTTGCCGACTCTCTGACGGTGCTATCGGCTGTTTTGACTACCGTGAATTACAGCAGGGCACGCCGCCTGGTAAGGCACGCCGTGCGCTGGTTCACAGGTACAATACGGCTCGATGTTCCATGATGTTGGGGACTCGTCGACGGACTCCGCACTTAAGCATGCTTAATCGAGTGATCGGCTGCGCAGGGTCAATGGGAAAGGAGTGCAAGTGGACAAAGCGACGCGATGGGTGTCCTTGGCAGCAAGAATCAGGACCCTATGGGTGCTCCTGGCCATGATTCCAGTGGTCATAATCGTGGGATTTCTTGCAGTCGCTTTGTTGGTCATCTCCATTCCAGTCACATTGGCAGGAATGTTAGGATGGTCCTGGAAGAACCGCAATAGACGGTCCATAACCACGGCCTCAAGCTGACGAGAGGCTTTAGGGCACGTCTCAAAATTACCTAAGCGAAAAGACTTTTGAGAATCGGTAGGGTAGGTCTTCACACATCCGGTCGAGAAAGGAGATCTGTGATACAGAGCCGATTTTACAACGTGCATGGAACGAAGCTGGAGGCATGTTTTTTCAACAAAGGGGAAAGTTTTCCTCATACTGACCTGACAGCTCCCAGACAAGGAATCTGGGCGCGGCCTGTAAGATCGGGATGGGACCAACCGGTCTTTCTCGGTGATTCTTGGAAATCGGTGCACATGGATACAGACGTAGTATATTTTCCCGTCAGGAAATAGCCCCTTCCACGTATCAGCCTAGAAAGGAGGGTGCCTACCGGAAACGGTGGGAGGCTTTTTTGTTTTAGGGTTTAATCCCGGCTGGAGACCAAAGATGGTTACGTTCCTGCATCAGAAATTTCAGAAATGCTCTTCAAGCGGGCGTCGAGATCAAGAATTTCCGGGTCGTTTTCCGCCAACACGGACCAAGAGTCAAAGACCGTTTCGTCGACGTTACCATCCTTGAAAAGAATTCTGATCTTCCTCAACTCTCCGAGCACGGAAAAACACAAGAACACCCGTTCAGTCCTCTGGAAATGGTTTTCGTTTCCTGGAGCCACTTCCATAATAATTTCGTCATCTTGCCTTACATGTCCCACCACGGCAAACCTCCGGAGCCCGCCATCCCCAATGCTGCTGATCAAAACCATCAGGGGATCTGCAAATCGAGATAGATCCCTGTCCCCACCCAGGCGAAATGTCTCCCGATCCTTCCTGTCGTGTATCAACGTGATATGTTCTCCATTTGAAAGCACTTCCACGTTAACATCACCCGCCAAGGAAAGACAAAATCGACCAGGTTTCTGAAACACCAGCGATCCGTTCACGCTTATCTTATGACTAAATGCACCTGAAATGCGGGTCTTGACGAACTCCACCCTAAAGCCCCTGATGACATACGCTTTTTTTTCGACGTCTTGAAGGAGGGTTTCCAGGTCCATGTCGATCGCCGCAGTCTTTGCGGCACAAGCTGCAATAAAAAGAGGCGCCAGCACAACAAAAAACTTGATTCTGTTCATTTGTATTAGTTTCTTACGGCAACCATGAAACCTCACAATCAATTCCCCACCTCACTTCATTTGTTGTCTCAAAGCGGTTCAAAGTAAATTATGACATTATGACAAGAGGAAATAGGTGGATAATTGCCGGCGCAGGTTATACTATATCAGGGAAGTAGCATCGCGTATGCAGCTAAGGAAAGAGCAATTCCGCCTATTGTAATGCTAATTACTGCCATTGTTGCGGCAATGGTTATTACAACTACATTACTGTTCACGATATTGATCCTCGCTGGTTATTATAATAAATGCAGTATATCACATCCAAGTTGTTTTGAACAGCAAAAAATGATTCGCACTCGACGCCGGTTTTGGTAGGCGCATTATAGTAGGGTCAATATATAAATATCGGTATTATATTATATATGGTATTGTTAATACAACCTAACATGTCGGCATTATGATGGTTAATAAGCCAGCTCCTCGTTCAACAGTAAATTCCGTATTGATTACATAATGATAAATCTAAGTAATAATATAAAGGCTAATGTATTGTACATGCCGCATCCATGTTTTCCCTTCCGAACGGCGAAATACTTCTAAGGAAGTCAATGATATCCGGTAATTCATTCGTTACGTAATCTATCTCTTGCTCCGAGGTATATCGTGACAGGGAAAAACGAATGGAACCATGAACGGCGGTAAAGGGAATGCCCATGGCACGAAGAACATGTGAAGGTTCCAGAGATCCAGATGTACAGGCAGAGCCCGAAGAGGCGCAAATGCCTTTTTCATCCATCCTCATGAGAATGGCTTCACCCTCAACAAATTCAAATCCAATGTTCAAGGTATTCGGAAGACGCCGTTCCACATGTCCATTTACGCGCGCCCACGGCACGGCTTCCAGGACGCCTTGTTGTAATCGGTCCCTTAGTTTCCTCATTCTCTCACCGGTTCGGTCAAGCTCGGTCGAGGCGAGCTTGGCGGCCATGCCCAGCCCCACTATGCCAGGCACGTTTTCAGTTCCACCTCTTCGGTCGGATTCCTGATGGCCTCCTATTATGAATGGGGAAAATCTGGTTCCCTTTTTGACGTACAGTGCTCCGACTCCCTTCATGCAATGCAACTTGTGGCCGGAAAGTGACAGAAAATTGATGTTGGAGGATTCTAAATCCATAGAAATCTTTCCAACCGCCTGAACCGCGTCAGTGTGGAAGAGTGCCCCGCGATCGTATGCAATTTCAGCCAGTTCAATCACCGGAAATATCACTCCCGTCTCGTTGTTGGCCCACATGATAGAAACCACGGCTGTAGTCTCGGTAATCTTGCTTCGTGCCTCATCAAGGTCGAGCATTCCTTCCCTGTCCACGGAGAGCCATCGGACGGTGTAGCCCTTAGTCCGTGCGAGATGTTTGCAAAGGTTAAGAACCGCGGGATGTTCCACGCGCGTGGTCACTATTTCTCGCCGGTCCGGCTGAGTGGCCAAGGCACTCATAATCGCGGTGGAATCGGATTCCGTGCCACCCGACGTGAAAACGATTTCTTGAGGCACCGCCCCCAGCAATTCGGCCAGCCTCTCTCTGGCCACTGCAACGTCTCGTGCGAGATTACCGCCGAAAGAGTGCATGCTGGAAGGGTTGCCGTATCGTTCCACAAAATAAGGCTGAACAGCTTCAAAAACCTCGGGCGCCATCATGGTGGTAGCATTGTTATCCAAGTAAACCGTTCTCATCCTTCCACCTCCTCGACCAACAGGTCCGGATGCACCAGTTCCTTAAGCTTGGTTTCTATGACTCCTCTTGTTAGATCGGCGCTTGGACAGGACATGCACATTCCCCTAAGAGCTACCACGACTCTGTTGCCATCCAGATCAATCAATTCTACGTCTCCGCCATCTTGTTGGAGCATCGGCCGAATTTCCTTTTCCATGACTTCCTGGATTTTCGCTATCTTTTGAATATTGGTCATCGATTTCCGCGCCGCTACTTCTTTGGGCTGCTGCCTCCTGAGTTCCCCCCGGACCTGACTGATTATACTCTCTATCTTTTCTCGGCACTGGCCGCATCCTCCGCCTGCCTTGGTGTAATGAGTAACTTGTTCAACCGTAGAAAGGTTGTTTTCCATAACAACCGTCCGTATTTGTTCGTCGCTCACCCCAAAGCATTCGCATACCAACTGACCTTCAATCTGCTCCCTGGAAGACGGCTGGCCCCGATAACATGCAACAGCCGCTGCAAACGCGTCCTTACCCATCACGGAACAGTGCATCTTCTCCTGCGGCAATCCTCCCAGATAGTCCGCGATGTCTTGATTGGTAATTTTCAGAGCCTCTTCAACCGTTTTGCCTTTGATCATCTCAGTCAAGGCGCTGCTGGACGCTATGGCGCTGCCACATCCAAATGTCTTAAACCTTGCATCCAGAATTTTGTCCGTTTCCGGGTCGATCTTAAGAAAAAGCTTGAGAGCGTCCCCGCATGCCAGCGACCCTACCTCTCCGACTGCGTTGCAATCCTCGATTTCACCGACATTCCTGGGATTAAAAAAATGGTCCTTGAGTTTCTCGCTGTATTCCCACATGGGTTACCTCGCGTCATTGTTGAACTCATAGCAGCGTAGCCTACAGCATTAGCAAACCGTGCCGAGTTCTTCAAGGTATTACCGCTTGATTCAATTCCATCACCGACAGTAGCATGGCCTAAGTTCATAAGAAAAGTTGACTAGTTATAATATTTTATGATAAAATAATTTAACACTGGAACAAATTCCCTTATGCAGGGAGTTTTCGGACCAGAAAAATAGGCCTTTGAAAGGAAACGGCTATGTTGCGTTTATTGTTTGTGGGGACAGTGATTGTGATTTTTTCTGGTGCATTGAGTGTGACCTCGCAGGCTCAAATGTACTGGGGGTTTGATGCCCCTGAGGACGAGACCATAGCTGCGGGGCCTTCCGACCTGGACGATGACCGTGACAGGCCTGTCCGGATCAGAGGCAGCGTTCGAATGTACGATAACTCTGAAGTTCCTGAACTGGAGCCGCAACCGGTCCCTGTCCCTCCGGCAACAGCAGCTCCCATACGGTCACGGGTAGAGGACGCCGCTACTCGCAACGACGTTTCAGGCAGCCGACCCGACGCTCCTCTGAGGTCTCCTGAAAGGACTCCCAGCACCGCCGTTACTTCGCCTCGGCCTGCAGTAACAAGCCCGGGTGGCTCCCAGGCGGCACCCAGGACTGAGCAAGTGCAAAAACCAGAGGCCCAAGTCGAAACACAAAAACCATCATCCGGCGTAGTCTCACCTACAGCGGAGCAGCCTGCGACAAAAAAAATGAAATGGGGACAGGGGGACAATCTATCTGAGCCCAAGTCCACGCGGCCGGCAGGTGAACAAAAAACTGGTAATCGGTGACCCACTATACCGTTTCGCTTTCAAAGAATTATTAGCAAGCGTCAAAATTAATGTCCGATTCGCTGTCCGGTACCAAGCTTGAATCTCCCCAGGGAGCGCAGGCTTCCAGCCTGCAAAAGGGACAACAATTTTCGGCAGGCAAGATGCCTGCGCTCCCTGGAAAACAGACGGAATTTCTGACAACCGATATGATAGAGAAAGCTCCGGCGGCGGCGGGCGTCGCTGGCCGCCATTATTGCCGCAACCACCTTGGAATGGGTATGGATCAATTTTTTTTTTGACCGTGACCAATTGAGTGCTCGAAGTTTTCGAGAAGACCGCGCTCTGACCTGAAATGTCTGTATTGTGCCACCATGTTCCACAGACCCGGCGATGACGTTCATGCCAAGCAGCGGCTAAACACACTATGATCAGAGGCTTCGCCATAACGTTTACTCCGTCCTGGCGCCTAACTTGATACCGGCGTCCTTTTGAAGCCGCATGAGGGCTACCTCAATGTTGTAATCGCGTATGTTCAGACCCTTGGAAATCGCAACAATTTCTCCATCCTCCGCACCAATCTCCATAGCCATGATTTCTTTGGCCTGCTGCAATCCGGCCAGATTAACCGGGAAACCCGACCAAAGGTTCCAAGACCTGAAATAAACTATCCAATGAAGTTTGTTTTCCATGATTCTTGTGTCAACGAGGCGCATGCACGGTGTTGAGCCGTCCTCGCTGTCATAGAAGAAAATGTCTTCCGGGCGGCCGACCTCCATGCACATACGGTTGGTTCTTCCCCCATGTTTCTTGTAGTAATCGATGACGAATTGCCAGGATACTTGAAGGCGTTCACCGTACGTGTAGTGTTCACCTGGGGCCTTTTGAGAGGACAGCAGGTAGGGCATGTATTCAGCGAGATATTTGTCGTCAGCCACTGGCGGGAGATTTAAGTGTTCCGGAATTTGAGGCAAGAGAGGGCGGACTCCCGGGTGTCTTATGTGTACCATCACCATGTCAAATTCAATACGATCCACGCCCGGGTTAGATCCCGTGTCCACGGTATAACGGCGTGCCGCGCCGTCGGGCTTTCGGGATTCTTCGATCAAAGTGTAAAGGCATTGGAACCAGGCATCAGGGATGGTTGTTGCTTCTATGAATATAGGCTTCATTGCGCGTCTCCTCTGTAAGTTCTGCCCACTTCAAGTAGCCGGAGATTGGTTGTGGTAGGTTGGCGGCCGGGGATCCGGCACGCGTATGGCTTGATCATGAGCGATTCATACCCATGCCGTCCATGTGAGAGATTAACGGTCAGCTTATTATCCCACCTTGCCGGATTGTCAAATTGTTTGTAAACAAATAGCTATGTCTGTACAGGAATTTGAACTCCGATCTGCCGGAAATTGATATCATGACCGAGTCTAAGAAAGAATTTGGCGAATCCCCTGAGAAAAAGGTCGGCAAAGTGGCTGCCCGTCCCAAAACCGAACGAGCAAAATCCAATGGGCGCTGGAATATATTGCGCAAATATTTTTTTGACCCGTTCGTATCTTCCAATAATCCCCCTTGGTTTGATGCCAGGGGCATCGCGGTCGGTCTCTTCGTGGGATTCGGAATCCCTATAGGGGCCCAGTTGATGTGCCTCGGCCTTTTAAGAGGCCTGTTCAGGTATAATATGCTTATGGCATTTGCGTTCACCTGGGTCAATAATCCCATCTCAGTGATTCCAATGTACTACGGATATTACTATTTGGGGTCTAAGTTGTTGGGCCGGCCCGCCATCATGAGTGCTTCAGATTTCCAGGATCTCATGAGCCCAATAATCCATGCAAACTACTTTTGGGAATCTGTCCATTCTTTTCTTTACCTGGGATGGGATTTCGTCATTCGCTGGTCGGTTACTGCACTGACAATCGGTTTGACAACCGGTGTGGCCGGATACGCCATAGGCCATTACATCCAGAAGGAGCACTGCAGGCGGAAAGCCGAGGAACTAGGAATCACGTACGAAAAATTAGTGGACAAACTTGCTCAAGGGATGAGAACAAAAAGCCCGCCAGGCACCTGAACGATGACGTCGGCAACGGTTCCCCACGAGAACGATCATATTGAGACGAGCCTCAGGTCTTGTCCAATGCCAAGTCCTGTCTCTCAACGACCTACGGCGCCGTCGAGAACCCCTGCAGGCCGGGTCACGGACACCACGTAACTCACATACTCATTATACCAATTCTCGAAATTATAGTGATTGCCAAAAGTCTTGTCCGTTTGAGCAAGTGAGATATGTTGCTTCTCAAAAGTCCTTTCGGTTAGGCTGGGAGCGGAGGTCTCTTGCCTGAAAAAACATCAGTAAGCCCCAGTGCAGGCTGGAAGCCTGCGCTCCCCGGGAGATTCAAGCTTGGTACTGGACAACGAATAGGACATTAATTTCGAGGCTTGCTGTAGATCCAACAGACAATCGGAATTTATTTTCGAGAATTGCTATAAACAGTACGAGTATGCGCCTCACCATAAGCAGAGCGAACCCTCTGGAATTCAGGGGTGCAGTAAGGATTCCTCTCACTTATACCATTTGATGAATTCCTTGTGGGGTTTATTGTCGACAGAACCGACAAGAGAGAATAAGGATCACCGGTGCTTTTCGACTCCTACCTGCTTGCAATAAGAAATCAGGCCGCACCTGGAACAGAACGGAGAAACCGGTCTACACACGTTCTGTCCCCAAGTCACCAGGAGGTCATTGAATTCTATCCAATATTCCTTTGGCAGTTTTTCTCTTAGAGCCGTCTCAGTTTCTTCGGGTGTCCGAGATCTCACATAACCCAGGCGATTGCTGATGCGATGAACGTGAGTATCTACGCAGACTCCGAGCTTCCCGTAGCCCAGAGTAATGACGAGGTTAGCAGTTTTTCTGCCCACCCCCTTGAGTTTTAGGAGTTCCTCGAGAGTGTCTGGGACTCGTCCCCCATGTTGTTCAATCAAATCTGAAGAAATTTTTCGAAGATTCATGGCCTTTGTATTGTAAAAGCCTACTGGATAAATCAAGCGAGCAATTTCATCTTCGGATAGCGCCAGGATTTCTTGCGGCGTGTGCGCTCTCTTGAACAATCTCCCGGTGGCTTGTCTGGTTACTTGGTCCTTGGTTCTGAGAGAAAGCACAGTTGAAACTAGCACTTCGAAGGGGTCTGGCGTGTTCTTGGATATCTCGGTAACGATTGGAGGCGTCATGCCTCGCACTTGTGATCGCAGTACGTTAATGATCCTCTTTATGTCAGGCCGTGCAACATTGACCATGTTCATGATCAGTATTTGATGCCTACTCTTTGTCTGACAACCTCGATGGTATCCAGGGCTATTGCCCTTGCCTTGAGGGTTCCTCGCGTCAAGACGTCATGGACGTAACCCGGGTCCTTCACAAGCCTGGACTTTTCCTCTCGGGCTGCCCTAAAAAAATCCCACAAATGGCTTACCAGTTCCTTCTTTATGGTTCCGTACGCAGCTCCGCCTTCCTTATAGAGGTGCAGCACCTCAGCAACTCTTTCATCTGGAGCGAAGTGACGATAGACCTGGAAAAGATTGCAAGTGTCGGGATTCTTCGGCTGATCCACTGGAGTCGAGTCGGTCTTTATAGACATGACTTTTCTCTTTAGTGTCTTTTCGTCGAGAAAAATCTCAATGGTGTTGTCGTAGGATTTGGACATTTTTTGGCCGTCTATTCCAGGTATTGTAGCCACATCATCGTTTATTTCGCCTTCGGGTATAACAAAAGTCTCTCCGTACATGTTATTAAATTTCAATGCAATGTCCCTGGTAACTTCGATATGCTGCTTCTGATCCTTGCCGACCGGAACCACATTAGACTGGTACAGCAGTATATCGGCAGCCATGAGAACCGGATACGCAAACAAGCCATGGTTGGGGGAGATTCCTTTTGCAATCTTGTCCTTGTAAGAATGGCATCGTTCCAAGAGTCCCATGGGAGTGATGCAGGTAAGGATCCAACATAGCTCAATAACCTCAGGAACGTCCGACTGCACCCAAAACACGCAACGATCAGGATCCAGGCCCAGCGCCATAAAATCGGATGCCACATCCAGCGTGCGCTTAGAGAGTTCGTTGCTATCAGTAACACTGGTAAGGGCGTGCAAGTTTACGATGAATACAAACAGTTCGCCCTTGTCCATGTACGAAATCATGGGTCTCATCATACCCAGATAGTTTCCTATATGCAGGTACCCAGTGGGCTGGATGCCGGACAGCACTCTCACAACACGCTCTCCTTTCTGAAAATGATTCAGTTCCTTCGGAGTACGAGTAATGTCCCCGGAACTGCCTGGAGCCATGATTCTTGTCGAAGGCCCCAAGCACTCTAAAATGCACTACCTCGCGATGAGCGTCAACACCGTGGGAGAACTTATTGACCACTTATTCGTTTTTTCCAGATCACCGTCGCTTGACACCGATTCGCGCTCAAACGTGGAGACACGTCCGCCCCGTTCCAGGAAATGAAAAACATTAGTCAGTCTCGGATGCCGGACTAAAATTGTTTCCCTGGGCGTTGACAAATATGCCAAAAGGGTATAGCCATAATGATCAAGGTAGAAAAACATGATCGTCACCAGCGTTAACTACTTTTATTTTTATTTTGGCAGAAAAGGCGGGTTGCTGCGCTGAGTGTGACGAGCGTGAGAGCGGAATACAAGGCGGAGCAGAAACTCCGCCTTTTTTATTGTTTGGGACGGTTGTAAGGGCCGGAGAAGGAAAATCGAAATGATAGGAACGTCAGGGGGGCAAATACCTGTGAGCAGGGAGTTGGGCGGCAACAGATTGGGCCTGAACGAGCGGCTTGCCATAATAAGCCTGCTCAGTGAGGAAGCGAGGCGCGGAGCCTCCCACTCACCTTTGGTAGGCGATCTGTTCGACGATCTTTGGAATCTCGTCGATGCGACTGTTTCCGGGGCGAAGATCGACCGATTGCATCCGGAAGCGACCAGAAGCGGCTCCAAGTTCTTCGAAATAAGCTCCAGCAACGGTGAGAGCCTAGGCCGACTAAACCTCTTGTACCTCAATAAGCCTATCCCCTGTTACTATCTTGTCTACGTGGAGGTAGCGACACCCTTCCGCAACAAAGGGCTCGGAAACCTGGTGCTGAAGGCCTTCAGGGATTTCCTGATTGAAAAATCCTCCGTGGGGATTCTAGACAACATAATACCGAGGAACGATCCAACGTTTGATGTCTACTCGAAGCTGGACTGGAAACCGGTTGAAACAATAACCGAGATCCCTGTTTCTGATGCTTCGGACTGCCTCTACATGATTTACGTACCACCTGCATTGGTAGGCAGGGGCTTGAAAGATCCGGTCCTGAAACTAATGCACCATCTGAGAAGGAAACGGACCGCTATTGAAATGAGAGAAAACGAGTTCATGGTCCTGCGAACTATAGAAGAGTTCAAGGATCTTTACTCGGCTCTTGGTACATACTTCTCGGACGGGCTGGGCAACAACGACACTGACCCTCTCATGCGATACATGTTTACCAGGTTCGTCACAAAGCTTTTGGGATTCAGGCGGAGAATCGGACGACTCCTCGGCTATACTGGAGGAGAGTCTCTTGATCAGATCGCCGTGGACGCATCGGTGCGAGAGTTGGCGGTCCAGTCATACGCGCCTCGATGGCTGGCAGATAAACCGTCATTCGTGGCTGGGGACCGTGAATTGTGGCTTCACCTTCCTGAAGTTCTCAAGAATCATCCTGCGCGTGTCATTGAGTCTTTACCGAACTATGGAAGGCCAAGTCTCATGTGGTGGCTCAAAGAGGTAGGTCGTTCTTCTACCGATACTCTCAGTATCGGCGATCTTCTCGAACTAGGCTTTGATCCGACACGTCTGAAGGAAATCACGCTTGAGACGCAAGATTTTATTTTTGAGCGGGTCCAGTTGAAAATGCTGGGGCAAGTACAAAAGAAGATGGACATCCTGGAGCGAATCGGGCCCAGGATGGAGGAATTCAGGATCGACGTCACCAGGCTTCAGAGCAATCCTCCGCTGCTCATAATCCGAGACCGCGGGAACGGCTATGTGTTGCGCCGCAAGGTGCCGGGAATCCATTGGGAGGAAGCAGTGGAGCAGCTCAGGACCGATCCGGCGCTGAAAAATTTCAACGCAGCTCTTGGTGCCGATAAGACCGTGGGATCAGTGATTGGAAAAGCCTCAGATTTGGTGACATCCCTTTTGGACACTGCAGAACAAACCGTTTTGGACCCTTCGAATTTTTTTGTGTCGTGGAACCTGGAATCAAACCACCCTATAATGAGTGTCGACGTCGGCGGAGCAAGCCCTGAGACTGTCTGGATCGCGTAGCCTGAGTCGGATGGGCACGGCGATTCCATATCAACCGATTCCCCCAAAAAAAAGCCCGACCGGTGAGTCGGACTTGGAGGGTATGTATGATACCCGGTCGGGCAATAAATCGGGGGAGGAGAGGGACGAGACCGGCTAGCGAAACCTCAGAAGAGGAACCCGATCTTCAGGAAGGCTCCATCCATGGATGTGCTCATGGTCTCCATGTCCTTCTCCTTTTTCATGTTCACGTACTGATACCCGCCTTTGACAAATCCGAAACGACCAGTCTTGATGGGGATCAGGTATGTAAGGCCCGCTTCAGCCTCGTAGCCCAGGGAGTCGTCCAGGAAGGCGAGGCCGGCCTTGCATTCCAGGGCAAGGGTATTCCCACGGTAGTTTCTCAAACACTTGTTGAACTCGAGACCAAGGACCGCCAGGTTCTTGTTGTCGCTCCACACTACGGGTATGGCTGACCCAGCGCCCGTCCCTGCTCCGCCCACCACCAATTTGTCCTCAATGTGTAACCAGTCCGCATAGAAGCTGGTAAGGCTGTTGTTGGTGTAGCTCAGGTTCACGAGTAGACCGGCTCGGTGCTGGTAGCGGTCCCATTTTGAACGTACCTGGGAACCACCGGCAAAGCTCTGTCCGCCAAAGTTGAAGCTTGATGTTGCAGTTGACGTGGTTTTCAGAGTCATCGGCGAAAAGGAGTACCGAAATCCAAAGGAAGGTCTGAACTGGTACAGGGCCTCGACTGACCACAAGATGTTTGCGCCGTGTTTGAAGCCCAAATGGTCTTCAAAATCCACCAGAGTGGGCGTAAACCCCGCGATATGGACTTCTTTTCGGGCCGTGCCCCGAATTCTCGCAAAAAACAGTTTAGGGCCGATAAAAAACTGGCCTTTCGCCGGGGCGGGCAGCAAGCAGTCCGGACCCCATGCTACAGGGTTGTACCGCGATAGCGCTTCGAATCCGGAAGTAAGACCTGTAAAAGGTTTCACTTTGGTAGCTGTAGGTGAAGGCGGCTTTACTTTCGCGATTCCCTTGAAGGCTGCTGAGTAGTCTATGCCGGCACCGATGGCTGTATCGTTTTGCCCAGAAGCCGACTCGGCTAATGCCACCGCTATCCACGCTGTGACAATAACAGTCAATAGAAACAAATATTTAATAGATGTTCTTAACATAACACCCTCCCTCAGGGTTCTAATGTCTTGCAATCGGGAGAATAGACTAAAACAAAATTAAGTCAAGAAAAAATCATTTAGTATTAAAGTATTAATTAAAAAAGCTAGAAAATAGTTTAAACAAATGCTCTTTCATGTGAATTTTAGCTTTGATCCAGACTGAAAACAATGCGCGCTCCGCATGTTTCCTCTATGGATATTGAATCTACATGCACTAACTCATTGCCATAACTGGATATATTGTCCCCCCTCCCTCACAATATTGACACGTGTCCGACACTCGTTATGAGCCGCCGGCACAATCACCGCCTTGATATTTAACGTTTAAGATATTGATTTGTGAGGTTAAAAAACGTGATATACGGCAGGTCGGTCGTGCTCACCGGCGTCCTAATTATTCTACTTCGTTGTAATAATTATCTATTGGCCTTCGGGGCGCATGCCCGAATATTCGAAAACTTGCCAGACCCCATATCTGGAGTCTGAAACGGAGAGACGTCCACAAGACCCCGAGACCGTAAGTTACAGATCTGCGGAAGTTGATGGAAGAGGCTTCCGGGAAGTAGCGGGTGGGGCAGGATATCTCCCCCACATTGAAGTTGTAGAAGATGGCCTGTGCAAGGAATTCGTTATCAAACAAGAAATCATCGGAGTTTTGATGAATGGGCAATTGTTCCAGTACTTGCCTGGAAAATGCCCTGTACCCCGAATGAAACTCCGACAACTTTGAGCCGAGAAACAGGTTTTCCGCAAGAGTCAGAATCCTGTTAGAGATATACTTATAAATGGGCATCCCGCTTTTTCTTGCTCTTCCGCCAAGTATTCTTGAGCCCAACACAACGTCATATTCCCCGGAAGTTATCATGGCGGCCATTGCCGGCACCAGTTTAGGAGAATATTGATAATCCGGGTGGAGCATCACTATGACATCTGCGCCGGATTTGAGTGCCTCGGCGTAGCACGTTTTTTGATTCCTACCATAGCCGTAGTTCCTGTCGTGCAGAAAAGAACGTATTCCCATTTCTCGGGCTAGGGTCAAGGTTTCATCCGAACTGAAATCATCAACTAAGAGGATGTCGTCAACTACTTGGCGATCCAGTTCACAGACCGTCACCCGGAGAGTTTGCGCCGCATTGTATGCCGGCAGCACTACTATTATCTTTTTGCCGTCAAGCATAGCAAGTTTATACGTTCACCTTAAATTCAGGCGACAATGGTCCAGCCGGGTGCTCTATGAACGTAATGCCCTTTTGGAAACGGGATGGCAGGTCTATTCCCCCGGCGTCTCGAGTTGCTTTTTGCGGTTACGCAAACCGATCATTTCAGAAACGATAGAGACTCCTATTTCTTGGGGAGTTTCTCCACCTATGGGAAGGCCGATAGGGGCATGGACTCTTTCAAGGTCATGTCGAGTAAAGCCTTCGTTGAGAATGGCCTGATATATTATACCAATCTTCCGTCTGGATCCTATCATGCCGATGTATCCCGCATTCGTGCGAAGGGCCTGGGAAAGCACTGTCCTGTCGTGGGCATGTCCCCGAGTCACGATCACCATGTAGGAGTCTTCGTCTATGTTGAATTGTGATACAACGTGCTCAAAAGATTCGATGACTCGAATCTCATCAGCGTCGGCGATCCGCTCTCGATTTGCAAATTCCTCACGATCATCGAGAACCACGACCCTGAAGTCCACGTACGCCGCCAGGTGCGCAACACATTCACCTACATGACCTGCTCCAAATATGTAAACTGTGCCCTTCGGTCGCACCCATTCAAGCAATACCGGATGGTCCAATCCAGACGGCTCCAATAACTGGGCGGGTTTCAATAGCCTATCTTGCGGCATCGCGTTCAAGGCTATTTCGTCATTATTAAATCCGCCTATTCTTGCTCCATGTCTATCGGCGAGGAGATGATTCACCGGAATCGAACTAGCTCCTCCCAGTGGAATATCAATATTTGTGAAAAAATAACCTGATTCTCTAGCCCTAGCTAATCGCAGCACGTGTCCGAATATTTCGTTTTGGATTATGTCCGAGGCGCTCACAAACTCAACCAAAACCTCGGCCTCGCCTCCGCAGATCATCTCTTGAGAGTGAGAATCCTTTCCCTGAAAAGCAAAAAGAACACGGTAGGATGTGGCTTCTTGCAGTGCTGACAACGCGAATTTCTGCACATTCGCTTCAAAGAGCCCCCCGCCAATGGTGCCCACTATCCTGCCGTCACGACGGACCAGGAACCTGGTTCCTACGTGTCTGGGTGATGATCCCGTCACGGCGAGTATTGTCGCAAGCACAAAGTCTCTACCACGTTCAAATTCTTCTACCGCTGCTCTCCAGATCAATAGCATGCGTTTCCTCTATGAAAAATATGTTTTATCGACGAATACCCACAAGCTTGACCAGCCCTGAGAGTTCCCGGCACGGCCTGGAATTTGAACTCGCCTCGGCTCCTCTCAGACCCGATCCAACGGTTCAGGGATCTCTTCACCAGTACGTTCTACCCCGTACCCCCCCAAAGCCAATACCCGATTCTTAAATGACCGGCTTCTCATGACCTCAAGCAGGGTCAGAATCTTGTCGTCGTTCAAAAACTCAAGCGGAATTACAAGATCATACTGTTCGGTTGCCACTGGAACAAAATCTAGTCCCAAGGCCCGTGCAGCAGCCAGGACTCCCATCCCGACATCGGCCACACCCGAAAGAACAGCGACAGCCACTGAAGTATGAGTGTATTCCTCCATGTCGTAGCCCTTCACATGCCGGGGATCCAAACCTGCCAATTGGAGGTGATAATCCATAAGTACTCTTGTCCCGGAGCCGGCTTGCCGGTTAATGAAGGTCACATCGTCTCGGACCAGATCCTCAAATCCTCGAATTGACTTGGGGTTACTCTTCGGAACGATGAATCCCTGCTCTCTCATGACAGCGTGGATCACCTTGACCGGAATCTCAGGAATGTAGCGTCGAATGTATGACCAATTGTAATCGCCCGTGGTCACGTCGAGCAGATGTGATGTGGCAAGATGGGCGCTGTGGTTTTTCAACGCCAGCAGTCCCCCGAGACTGCCCACGTGGCTGGATGAGACAAACAAGTTGCTTGGTATAAGTTCATCAGCGAGAAGATCCAAAGTCAGATCGTGGCTTCCGATAATTACAACCGTCCGGTCTATCTTATCCGGGTGTTGCAATAACTCCACACTGATTTCGGAGGCTTGTTCGATGCCCTCGCTCCGGGCGGGAATCCTGATAATGCCGTCGGCCCTGGTTAGAGTGGTAATCGACCCGGCGCCACGGGGAAGGGGAGCCGCGACAACCCGTTGTCCCACTTTGCCTAATTTTACCCTGAAGAACTCCTCCCTGCCCAGCTTGGACGGGATCTTTCTGGCGGTAACGGCTGTGATGGCAGGTCTGCGATGACTTGAAAGGCCCTGCATGGCGGCCAGGACAGGTAATCCGAACACTTCAAACGACAAAATGGCGGAAACAGGATATCCAGGGTTTCCAATAACCGGTTTGTCCTCAACTACTCCCAGGATAGTCGGCTTACCAGGCATCATGGCAACACCGTGAACAAGGACTTCGCCAAGTTCTCCAATAGCCGCAGCAGTATAATCTTCACTGCCGGCAGACGACCCTGCATTGACTACCACTAGATGGGAATCGGATCGGACTCCTGAAAGGACGGCGGTCTTTACCAGGTCGAATTGGTCGGGCACGATGGAGTGCCTGATCGCGGTGCCACCGGCATTCTCTACCAGGCCGGCTAGTACCACAGTGTTAAATTCGAAGACCGACCCTGGTGGGGGCGCTGCTGCCACAAAATCTTCTGTGTCGATCAATTCTGATCCCGTTGGAATTAAAAGTACCCGGGGTTTTTGTACAACCTCAACTGAAAAGACACCTCCAGCCAAAAGGGCGCCCTGGTCGTAAGCCGTTATTGCATGATGCGCCGACAGAATCATCTCAGATGCCACGAAGTCTTCCCCGACTCGTCGCACATTTTCCCAAGGTACCAGGGCCTTCTCTATTTCAAATTCCAGCTCGTTGAGAAAATTGACGTTTTCAATCATGATAACGGCGTCGGTGGCTTCTGGAATGGGAAGGCCAGTGTTAATCGGCCATGCGCTGATGCCGATCTTCAGATGGATCACCCGGTCAGGACCTGCTCCGAAGGTGCTTCTCGCCTTTACTGCAAATCCATCCATCGCAGCCGTGTGGAAGTTCGGAGATGAAAGCCCGGCAAAGACCGGCAAAGCCGTCACTCGCCCCTTGGCGTCGGTGACAGGCACCGTTTCAGATCCTGGAAAGTTTTTCCTGGACAGACGGCTCAAGAAGATTGCGAGCGCGTCTTCCGGACTCTTCATGTCTAGGTATATGTTCCTTCTCACTGTTGTCCTCGATCCAGTTAGCAAAAAGATTAACCGTGACCAGGTCCCCCTTGTACAGCCCCTCACTGCCCTCATCGATTACGGCAAACCCGTCAGCCCGGACCATGGCCGAAATGATGCCGGATTTTGCAGGAATGGGCACAGCCATCATTTTACCCTCTTTAAATCGAAGCCGAACTCTTACGAAATCCGTCCTGCCTTCTTTGGACGGAACATTTCGGCTAAGAAAGGCCTGAAAAGTAGGTCTGAGAAATGGAGTCAACACGTCCTCTCCCGACATCCGGCGAATGAGCGGTACTACGAATTGTTCGAAACACACCATGGCACTGGCCGGATGACCAGGAAGACCAATCACGGGATATGGGCCTACCCGTGCAACAATTAGAGGTTTTCCAGGGGAGATCGAAACGCCGTGAAAAACGATTTCCGAATCCTCAAAAGCCTGAATGGCCTCGATCACAAGGTCTCTGTTACCCATGGAGCTTCCCCCGGAAATCAGCAACAGATCAGCTCTCTCCATGCCCAGACGGATCAGGGAAGACAGATCCTCAATCCGATCCGCTGCAATTCCCATCCACACAGGTTTGGCAAAAGATTCGATTATGCCTGCAGTAAGGGTGTACCGGTTGACGTCTCTGACACACCCCGTTGGAAGCTCTTCATCAACCGGAACTATTTCGTCGCCTGAACTTATAACGGCGACTCTGACCGACTTGAAAACTTTCAGAGAAGAGCGCCCGATTGCTGCCAGTAAACCCAGATCCTGCGGCCGAAGTCTGCGTCCGGACTTCAGCAGAATCTCTCCAGTTCGAATATCTTCTGCTTTTCTGATTACATTATCGAATGGCGCCACAGCCTTAAGCACCTCGATGGTGTCGTGACCCAACTCTTCGGTATGTTCCAGCATTACGACGGCATCGGCATTAGCGGGTAACGCGCCGCCGGTCCATATACGCACTGCCTCGCCGTGTCCAAGGTTCAAGCTCGCGATTTCGCCCATCGCGGCCTCACCACTGACACCAAGCATCGTGGGCGAGGTCTCGGTCGCTCCAAAAGTGTCGGAACAGCGGACAGCGAAACCGTCCATGGTGGAACGGTCAAAAGAAGGTACGTCTTCCGACGATTTGATCGTCTCCGAGAGGACACGAAATACGCCCTGATCCAAAGGGATATCCTCAGCCTCAAGGGGACTGAATATCCGTAATCGTTCTCTGGCTTCGTATGGGGGCAGTACCTTAAGAAAGGGCTTGTGCATGGATCGTCTCTCTGATCTGGGTTTGCCGGCTATGGACAAGGCAAGCATAACAGGACCTTGAGGTTGTGTCAAAAATGTCTGAACCCAACTTGGTGAGAGACGTGGAATTTCAACTCGAACAAGCCCCGGCGATCTGATATTCTCAAAGTTGATACACTGCTCGGAACAGTCAACCGAATTTGATCTTCAGGGGGCGCGCATGAGCACAAACTTAAGTCAAAGAGTGCTGGGTTATCGTTGGGTGATTTTCTGGATGATGGCCTTGGCGTTCGTATTTGTGTATTTTCACAGGCTCTGTCCGGCAGTGGTGGCCCTGGATCTTCAGAAGGACCTTCAGACAACAGGTGGATTTATGGGGCTTCTCGCGTCGGCCTATTTTTATCCCTATGCGATTATGCAGTTTCCAGCAGGGCTTCTATCGGATTCTCTGGGACCGAGAAAGACGGTCACCTTCTTCTTGGTGTTTGCCGGTTTAGGAAGCATTATTTTCGGCATGGCCACGGGGGTGGAGCTTGCGGTGGCAGCGAGAATTATGGTGGGATTCGGAGTGTCAATGGTTTTTATTCCGGCCATGAAGATCCTTTCACAATGGTTTCGGATACGTGAATTTGCGTTTATGACTGCTATTCTGAATACCATGGGAGGCGTGGGCGCCCTGACGGCTGCCACGCCACTGGCCTTGATGACAGGGTGGCTGGGTTGGCGTGTTTCTTTTGGAATTGTCGGAGCCGGTACTCTTGTAATAGCAGTGCTTGTTTGGGAGTTGGTACGTAACAGACCACAGGATCTGGGTTGGCCCACTCTGGCTGAAATAGACCATATAGGACCCGGGACCAGCGCGGCTCCGCTGGTGATCCCGATCTGGGAAGGTGCTCGCCGCGTAATCACTGAAAAATACTTTTGGCCGGTTGCGGTCTGGTTTTTTTGCCTAGTGGGGGTTTTTTTCAGTTTTGGCGGTCTGTGGGCAGGCCCGTTTCTCATGCACACCTATGGGCTTACCCGCATCGAAGCGGGAAACATCCTCACCATGATTGCAGTGGGACTCATTGTGGGAAGTCCTCTGATCAGCCTTCTTTCCGACAAGGTCTTTCACAGCCGGAAAAAAGTTCTGATGCTTTTTTCGGCCGTATTGTGCGTCCTACTTTTCATTCTCAACATCTACCCGAACGATCTTTCCACGGCATCACTCTACATCGGCATGCTCCTGTTCTCGATTTCATCCTCGGCAATAGTCGTCATCGGCTTTACAACTACGAAAGAACTGTTTCCAGTGGAAATAGCAGGAACTTCGGTGGGAACCGTAAACCTGTTTCCCTTCCTAGGTGGAGCTATACTTCAGCCTGTGCTCGGGTGGATCTTGGAAGCGTATCCCAAGGCATCTCCAGGCGTATATTCGCTAAGCGGTTACAAGGCCATCCTACTCGTTTTACTGGGGGCTTCGATCGTGGCGCTGGGAAGCACGTTTCTCATGAAAGAGACCTTTCCCGAGCCGCTCGTCACTGAGTCGGGTCTTGAGAAAGCCTAATAATGGACATTCTCGTAGTTCGCTCTGGAGCACTCGGCGATACAATACTCACCTTCCCTCTCTTGACCTCAATAGGGAGAATCTACCGCGACGCGACTTTGACCTTGCTAGCCGACCGGTCTTACCTGGACCTTGTTCCTCCAGGTGTTCAGTGCCGTCCCATAGACAGTAGTTCAAGCACATGGCTATTCGAGGATAGCGATGGGGAATTCCTTGCCGATGGCTTCGCGTTTGATTTAGTTTTCGTAATTCTTAATCGGCCGGATCAAGTCGTCGACAATTTACTTAGGTCCGGCGCTAAAGTAGTCCGCCATGTTTCCGCGAGTCCCATCCCGGGAATGCATCTGGTGGAACACCTTCACTCAGGCCTCGGGATGCTGCCGTCCGAACGTCGCCCCTCGCTATACCATCTGGCCTCACAGGAAAAAAAGAATCTCATCTGGATGCATCCAGGAAGTGGCGGCCCATCCAAGTGTATTCCGCTGAACCTTTTGGTTTCGCTTGCAGAAAAATTGCGCAAGGACACCGAGTGGGATCTTGTTGTCACCGCTACCGAACAAGACGCATTCCTGATGCATCTTCCTGAATGGCAAGACCTTGTTGGCCGGCCAGGCACTCGCCTTATCAGGAACAAACCGCTTAAAATGATATGTGAAGAAATGAGTGGCGCACAACTGTTCCTTGGCAATGACTCCGGTATGAGTCACCTTGCCGCTGGACTGGGAATTAGATCGGCTGTTTTCTTTTTGTCGTCCGACCCCGCGATCTGGGCCCCGTGGGTTCCGGAAAACCAGGTCTCAATAATCGACTGCAGGACGGGAATACCGGATCTATCCGAACTGGAGCGTCACGCTTACAAACTTCTCGAGCCCGGTCGGAAAGGCGTCGGGTGAGATATTTGCGCAGGAAGTTATCCTGCTGGAGGGTGTGCTTTGTGCGGACTCACAAGAGCCGTCAGAGCACGGGTCCAATCAGACCGGCTTTTTCATGACCGTCCATATCGCCTGCAAGCCCCTTTTTTTTGATTCGAATAGTCCCCCCCCCTGCTGAGACGACAAGCGCGCTCGGAAGGCCAAAGCTCCCCCCATCCTGGGCTTATACAGCGCGTACGCGCATTCCCTGAAACATGATTCGAGACAGACAGGCCAACGCATCAATTTGTCCGATTGACTGCTGGCATTGCTAATAGTTACTTGTAATTGTTGCAGAACATTAGGTGAAAGCCAGCAAAAGACGGTTCTGAAGCGAAGTTGAAAATGCAAGTAAAAAGCAGCAAGACCACGAACATGCGATAAGCTTAGGAAGCTCATGATCTTGATTAGTTAGAGTCTTTTTATAAACTTATTACTAGAGGGCAAACTACGATTATTTCATCTAAATTCTAGCAAATAGACCTAATATATTGATTATGAGCTTTTTTTCTTGACAAATAAAATGTTGCAGATAAAGCTCTTTATTAACGAACTGTTGTCAATGGGAGGGAGGGTATGAAACTAATAAAACCCCATAATGTACTGGTATGTCTAGTTTTTCTTCTAATGATATTAAAACTGGACGCATCTGCGTGGTACTTTAAAGAGGCTGCTTTCGTCTCCAATCAGCCCCAAACAACCGCTTCTCAAACCTCCGAGACCAAGGAGATCTCAAAGGTCAAGGAAAAAAAGATCGTGAAATGTCGTCCGAGCCAACAACAAGGCTACACAGTCGTGAGCCCGGCACAGTTGTACTCTCCAAATTGCATGCTGCCCGTTGCCAGGACTCGAGGATGGGAACTCGATGCACAGGCAATGTTTGCCAGGTCAAAAGGTAAGGTGCGTTTCTTCAGTGGTCCATACGGTTATGCGTACACGTCGACTTTTCTGACTGACCTCGACATGAACTCCGATCTGGGTTTGCCTGAACATAAATGGGTCGGCTCATTTTCGGCCAAGTACGGCTTTCGGCCAAGGTGGTCACTAAGGTATTCGATAATGCCGACGACCCTGGAAGGGATGGCCGCTCAAAATACCAATATAAATTTCGGCTATACAATCGCAAGCTTTGGTGCAAACACCAAGGTAAAATGGGAACGACTTTACCAGCGGATAGGACTCGGGTACGACCCCATTAATACGCCGTCACTCAGGGTGAGCGTATTCGGAGACTATGTCCGCCTAAATGAGAAGCTGTCCGTGGTCCAGGTAGGCTGTTGCGGGAGCACCTTCGACAATGACCTGAACATGGCCATGGCGGGCGTGGAAGTCCAGAGATGTCTGAAAACAACCAACCTCTTCAACACGCTCTCACTGGAATGCAAGGCCGGTATTGCCTTTGGTGACGATGCCGTCGGTTCCGATCTCGCCACAGCGCTCAGGTACAGCATACCTATGAATAATGGCCGCTGGGGGTTTGTTAAGGGTGGGTATAGATATCTGACCTACAAGAAAAAATACAGCGACATAAAGATGATGGAGACGGCCATGGATGGAGGTTTTCTCGAGGCAGGGTTCATATTCTAAAGCATTATTGAAACATAATCACAATTTCAGGGGAACGGCGTATCGATCCTTACTTGTGAAAGCCGCCTAAACAGTTTTCCTTCAAGCCCGACCACACGTGACCGTCTCCCTTCCAGCTCGACTCACCAGGTCGGGCTTTTTTTTTACCCGTATTGGTTATCCTTAATACTGATTCGCGGTCAACGGGTTAATTATACAAGTTGCCAAAATACTTGTCCAAATCAGGATTGATGCGCGGCTGCAAAGCATACCAGAAGAAACTGGATGCCGGATCAAGCCTGTCTGCGTGCGACGCACAGGCAGGTCCGGCATTACAGAAGGCCCTTACTGGAAGACACATCTTTTCCTGACCCCACGGCTCGAAGCCTTGCTAAACCGAATGTTATATCCCTTATGAATTTTACGAACGTCACAGGAACTCTAGCGGCAACACCTTCGAGTTTTCACTGAAAAAGTGTTTTGCCGTGTAGGAGATATCCGTCGATTCAGATAGAGAGCAGGTTCTCAGGGCCTGGGGAAAGCTGGCAATGTGCTACCATCCGGACGTTTGGGGAAGTTACAACGATGAAGAAAAGATGAAAGCAATCAATCCGGCCAAGGATCGGATTTTCGGAGTCAGAGGGTGGGATCAGGTTTTTTCAGGTTTCCTTTGTACTCACGGCATTTACTTATGAGGGCAGAACTCTGATCGTTTGAGAATGAAAAAGGGGGACGGTTCACCGTCCCCCTGGATTCCAGATGGTGTTTTTATTAGGTCGCCGGAGGCTACCAATAACTTCCGAAGATACCTTCACTGGGAGCGGCCATTAGCGTCAGCGGCAATCCCTTATCGTTTCTAACCATGGGAGCGAATCTACGAGGGGCTCCCCGGCCAAATCCGACAGGCCGTCCTGGCCCCATCCCGTACCCTAACGCCGGAGGGGGACCGTAAGCAGGTCCGCACACGGGAGGCAGACACATAGGCGGCGGGCACATTGCCACCGCGGGCGGGCAGTGTCGAGGCCCACACCTCAAATGGCTGATAACTGCGTCTACCATTCTGAAAGGAAGCGCAATTACCCCAGTCACCAGTCTAAATGCTCCCACGGCGATCATCGCCAGAGGATTTGGTTCGCATCTAGGCGGCAGGCAGGGTGGGGGGCCGCAAACGGGGGGCGGACATACCGGGGGCCCGCACACAAGTGGCGGACACATCGGCCCGCCGGCAGAGACCTGAATTACCCCGGCCGAAATCGACATCGTGGCGACTATGACTGCTAAAGCGATGACTCTCAAACTCATTATTACCCTCCTTCATGCAGCGAATTCCAGGCCCATACTTAAGGCAGCCCGCAAACCTCCGCAGATATGGCAACTAGAATAGAAGCGATTGTATCAGACCGTCGCCTGTCTGTCAATGGATAAAAACGGTCTGTGCCCTGCCTTTCGGGGGCTTAGAGATGAATTGAAGAACCTTCATTCATTTTGATCATCCCAGATGACCTCTTCATCTCTTGCGCCGCTTTCAGGCTTCTTGGGAAATCCGACCTGTCCACATCCAAAGTCAAGTGACCGGCACGGCCCAAGTTCTTGAACAACCTTACGTTCAAAAGATCTGCCCGAAGGTTGCCACTCCTGAACAACCATATCCACTATGGGTTCATGATTCTTGTCGAACCTGACTCTTCCTCTTGGGCCGTCAAGGCTCAGATCCTCCACAAATTTCACCAATTTTAGTGGATCGCCGGCATCATCCGGGCCAGCCACTGTCGCCTGATAAATGATATGTGCTATGTCGTAACCCTCTGCGGCCCTCTCAACATAACTTACTTCCGTTCCTGTCTCCCGTTTTAGCCTGTCGGCGAAATCTGTGGGATCCTTGACACAAGAAAGCGTTCTGACGCCAGTTGAAGCCTTACCCGCGACCGACAGCACACCAGGAAACGCCGTTAGAGATTCCGGGCCTATGAGGGGACGTTTGAGTTCCGAAGAACCGCTTCGAACAGCCTTGAGAAAAGTCGAGGCGGATTTTTGCCTAAACGAGGCGAACACGAAATCAGGGCTGGTGTTCTCAACACCGTCCAAGATCGTCTTCAGCTTTTCTGAACTCGAATTCAGCATGACCCTATCCGCAAACGTTCCCCCGGATTTTTCAAATGCGTATGCAAAGAAATCTGCTTCCTCGTTCCCCTGCGGGTCATCTTCACCGGTTATAAATGCCTTGAGCCCGATGTTCCTAACTGCCCAGGGAGCTAAGGGCTGAACGGCCTGGTAAGTGTTCGGACGTAAACGAAAAATTCCCGGTAGACACATCTCGCCCGCCACGAGGCGCACTGAGGGATTTGTCACAAAAAGGATTGCCATTGTTCCGGCCAGGCCATGAATTGTCTTTTCCGACCCATTCAAAGATGGCGGACCGACAAGGAAATCGACCTTCTGGTTCACGAGAAGGCCTGTCAAGGCTTCCAGGGTTTTCTGGTCATCAGGGCCGCTATCTTTCCTAAGAATTTCAAGAGGCCGGCTTCCTTTTTCTTTAAGAAAAAATTCAAAACCAGTAATCAAAGACTTTGACTCTTGCGACAGTGGGCCTTGCTCCGGAATTATGAAGCCCACTTTGACCCGAGCCTTATCGACTGCGTTGGCCCTGCCCACGCCCATTACTACAGCGCTCAAACACAGCCCCACGCCAACGACGAAATCGCGCCGAGAAATACTCGCGTCGTGGTCTCGCATGCGGTACCCGAAAATTGACTCACTTGCCGCAGGACTATCCAGCTTCGGCACGCACTCTTGACCACCTTCACCCGTATCTCTTCCACGATGCGGCATATCTTCCACGTTCCACTGAGTCGGGAAAGAAGTTGATTGTCTAACGATTACAACACCAAATCCTGCCCTTTGAACATCATCCTACATCAAAGCTCCTGGTCTGTAAAGAAGAGCCTCAAAGGTGCCGGAAAATTAGATGTGATTCCTATTGCAATGGAAGAAGGAGGGCGACCGACTTTGTACCACTTGAGAGTAACCGCCCTGAACTCCAAATCATCGCGGGCCGGACACGGGTTCCAAATTCCGGCCGAGCATTGTCTTGCCACTAACGTCAATGTTTCCGAACAACTTTCACAAAAGGAAGTAAGACAATGGCCCAGGAGCCCTTCGCGTAATTGTTTGCATTTTCTTGAAGTGCTGTCACACCGAAACGTGAATCCTGGATACCTTGGGCTAATCGACATGTAAAACTACGGCAAAGCTATTGAACATTACCCAAACATCGTCTCCTTCATTGATGCCGAGTCTGTGCCTGCTCTCCTTGGTCACCACGGAACACAACTCCGTTCCGTCCTGTATACGAACACTAAATTCGGTGATGAGTTTGCAGCGGAGGATTTGGGCCACTGTACCGCGAAACATATTCTCCGCCGTGCATGACGGCCCGATATGAGCCTTTTGCAATATGACCCACGGTGCTTTGACCTCAGTTGTGACCAATGAACCCGCTTTCAGCCCCAGCCTTTTCAGACTGTCGTTGGTAATCACCGAGGTCACGATATCTCCACCGACAGTGACCCCTACCTGGATCGGGCTAGGCCTGTGTTTGGGAGAGGGTCTGCCGAAAAGATTGCGCTTGACCGGAGGGCCCGTGGTGACATACGCTCAAAAACAGAACGCAAACGGCTTTTTCGGTAACGTGACCACGGTCTTGCCTCCGTCGGGTGTTGTGCGGGACCACACGGGGGTCTTTTCGAAGTTAGAATAACCATCCCGCGACTGGGCATCGGCCCAAACACCCCGGAAATGGCAACACCGCATAATTCCAGGTAAAGTACATGATGAGTGACCATTCTTTATCTTTTGAGAAAGAAATAATTACCGCAAAGTTTATTGCCCCTTCCGGCGAAGATGTTGAGAAACGCATCGAAGTCCGTATCAATCCTGTTTCGGGGCGAACCAGCAGAATTGCATTCGGACGGGGCGCTGAAAAAGAACCGGGAACACAGAGCCTGCCGTTGCGTCCGCCGAATGCCGATGATACTGCCGGTTGTCCTTTTTGCAAGCCGCAGGTCATGTCAAAAACGCCGAGGATTCTTTCCGATATTTTTCCTGACGGGCGCTTATGTAATAATAGTTCAATTTTATTTCCGAATCTTTTTCCTTACGGCAGCTATTCGGCGGTGAGCCTTGTTGACAACCGGCATTTTGTAGAAATCGGCAGATCGTACGTATCTTCGTATACCGACTGTTTTATCAACTGCCGGAATTATCTTCGCCACGTACTTGGGTATGATTCCGAAGCCGTTTACATGGCAATTACTCAGAATCATCTGCCTTCTGCCGGCGGCTCTTTGATTCATCCCCACCTTCAAATCAATGCGGACAGAATAGCTCCCAATCATCATCGGTTTTTACGGAAAAAAGCAGAGGAATATTTTCATCAGATCGGTTCTTATCTGTTTTCCGATTATCTGCTGCATGAAAAACAGGACGGCAGCCGTTATGTCGGAAAAACCGGTTCATGGGAATGGATAACCGCCTTTGCTCCCGAAGGTTTTCTTGAAATCTGGGGGATTTTGCCTAAGACCACCTCCCTGTATCAGATAACGGATTCGGGCTGGAGTCATCTTGCTCAGGGAGTTGTCAACGCTCAGAAATTTTACCGAAGCCTTTGCAGAAACGGGTACAATCTCGGTATGTTGTTTGTTGAGGACGGAAGTTTTTATCTTGAAATGCGGGTCGTGATTCTTGCCCGATCGAATTATGCGCCCTGGGTACGGAATGACCACACCGGCTTCGAGGTCATGCTCGGAGACATGGCGACGTTCACATCGCCTGAAGATACTGCAAAAAATGCCGGAATATTCTGGACATAATCTCACACAATATGTCGCCTAATGGTCCCCGCCATCATGTGTCAAGCCATTACATAAACACTACATTACCTGTACGCTCCAAGACCTGACCTGGATTTTGCTTGTTCATGCCTGGACACTAATGCGGCCACCCTGCGATACGGGGCAACGACCACATCCGTTTCTATCTAGGGCATAGGCCGACCCCATGACGGAGCCGTGGGATAACCACCACTGATCTTTGTCATTGGTTTGCGCATAGGCGGAGCACAGATCGGTGGAGGGCATTCCATACGAACGCCGATCACGTGGCAACTCCTTGGTGCAAACGAGTCCTGAGAGCACTTAACTATAGCCATCTCCGACGCATGGCCAGGGGTCGGACCGAACCCCTGATACAGCGCGCCACGGAAATTCTGAGCCGTAGCAACGAAGAAGGCGTTTGCTCCGCCGGAACCTAGAGTCACAGAAACAAACACTATTCCTAAAATCAAAAACCAGGATTTCTTGTTCATCTCCTACCTCACGCAATGTAGCAATTTCAAAACCAGGGCAGCCCCATGGTTTAACCAGACACCGGAAACTCATAAAAAGTTCTCGGCCGGCGTGTTACGAAAGGACGTCACTCCTTAAGAAGTCCCCAATAATGATCATGCAGCCGCCTCCTCCTTGAAAGAAGGCTGCCCGGTAGCCTCAAGCACACTTCTCCAGAGCTTTCCGTTCAGATCGACGTGCTTACGGGTCCTTACAATCTCCTTCACAGGTATGTAGACAAACTGATCGTTCACACTTCCCACTACCATATTAGTCTTGCCGGACATGCCCGCGTGGACGGCCTCCTGCGCAAGGAAACCGCAAAAGACCGAATCATCGGCAGTTGCTGGAACCGAACGAATCATGTAACTGGGATCGATATACTTAAGGTTTATCTCTATTCCTCTCGATCGGAAGTAGCCTGTGATCCTTTCCTTCAGGTACAGACCGACGTCTCCCAACCGTGGATTGCCTGATTCGTCAGTCCCGTCGGCTTGGCAATATTTTTGGCCGGCACCTTCGGCTACGACTATGACAGCGTGCTTCCGTTCGAGTATCCTCCTTTCGAGAATCTCCAGAAACCCGTGGGGACCCTCGATGTCGAAGTCAGATTCAGGGATGAGGACAAAATTGGCGTATCTCTTATCCAGAGCAGCACTGGCAGCAATAAATCCTGAATCTCGTCCCATAAGTTTAACCAGTCCTATTCCGTTGGGTGCACCATTTGCTTCGACATGCGCCGCACCTACGGCCTGCGTTGCCATGCTGACTGCCGTGTTGAATCCGAACGATCGAGAAAGCAAGTTGATGTCGTTGTCTATGGTCTTGGGAATCCCCACAATGGCAATCTTAGACCCGCGATTACGTAGCTCTTCCGTTATCTTTGCCGCAGCCCTGAATGTTCCATCTCCACCCACAGCGAAAAGAATTCCGACATTCATGCGTTCAAGAGCATCTACTATTTCTTCAATATTTTGGGGACCACGGGAAGATGACAGTATTGTGCCTCCCAATTCATTTATTTCCGACACTTTCTCAGGTGTCAGTTCCATAACAGGGTGCCCATACTTAGCAATAAATCCTTGAAGGCCGTATCGGATACCAAGAATATTCTTGACACCGTAAGTGTGATATAGAGTTAGAACCACAGACCGAATAACGTTGTTGAGTCCTGGGCACAAGCCACCGCATGTCACCACTGCACACTTGAGTTTGCTCGTGTCAAAGAAAATCTTGGCTCTCGGCCCGGCCTTCATGAACGATACGGGCCTTCTTTCTTCTCTCACCTCTTGTTCTATTGTCTCTGCCGAGATGTTGAACAGAATTCGTTCATGGTCGTCAACAGCGTCAGCCACACCGAGAGGGGAGTCTATTTTCGGTTCCCCAAGAGTTTCAATAGTGGTATCCATCAGTTAATGCTTCCAGTACGCAATTATTCTCAGGTGTCGAAACTTATGATGTACTCCCGATACATTATATGACTTTAAAGATGACTGACTTTACCTCAAATTCGAGAAAAAGTCTATGAAAAAAAGGTATTAGCTTGTGTCATACAAAACATTAAGGTATTCGAATTCATGTCTTATATTCCGAGTAAAAAAATGAAATATTATACATTAAACCTAAATAATATTATATCTCCATCCTTGACCTTGTAGTCCCTCCCTTCCAGCCTCAACTTGCCCACCTTGTGAGCCGCCGTCATGGAACCGGCTTCTGTGAAATCGTCAAAGGCCAACACCTCAGCCCTGATGAAGCCTCGTTCCATGTCGGAGTGAACTGTTCCAGCCGCTTTCAGAGCTGTCGCACCTTGTTTCAGTTGCCAGGCGCGAACTTCCGGTTCTCCTGCAGTAAAAAACACAATGAGGTTTAGTAACTGAAAAGATGTGCTGATTATGCGGTCTTTCGCGCCTTGTTCGAGGGACATTTCTCTCAGGAACTCGTAGGCATCTTCAGGACTTAACCTGGCGATCTCGGCCTCAGTGTCAGCGTAAAGCCACTCCAGAGCCATGTGATGCTGGTCGGCAACGTATGCCTTAATTTCCGCCAGGGCATGCAGCGCTTCGGACGGTGTCTTTCCCTCGCCTGCATTTATAAGAACAAGCTCCGGCTTCAAGGACAAGAAAGAGAAACCGGTAAGTTTTTCCGATACCGCCTCTCGTGGAAACATCCGCAGAGGCTTTCCTTGATCGAGAAGGTTGGCCGCATTGGTCAACAGATCGAATTCGTCCGCCAACTCTTTCTTGCCTCTTTGTAGTTCCTTCCGGACTCGCTCCAAACGTTTCTCAACGACGGCAAGGTCTGACAGAATCATCTCTTCTTCAAGAGATATAAACTCTTTGAGAGGTGCAGTAGGATTCAGCGAAGCCGATTCAAAAAACCTTACACAATGCACCAATGCGTCCACAGGGCGAATGTGCCCGAGGAACTTGTCACCAAGTGATCCTCCCTGTCGTCGCTGACCGGAAAATCCCTGGACATCCGTGTATTCAACATGCACCGGAGTGGTTTTTTTAGGCTTGTGATACGCGGTCAGAACATCTAATCGAGTGTCCTGCACCTTGATCACCCCCAAACCAAGTTCCTGGTGGCCCCTGTCGCCCACCTCGATTCCACCCGTAAGCGCCCTGAAAACGGTGCTCTTCCCACTTCCGGGCAAGCCTATAATTCCTAGCTTCAATTCAATAATCCTCTCGACAATGTTGGATAACCTTCTGGGTTGACGATCGCATATCAGCAAAACTGACTTTGCAATAAGTTGAAATGAAATGTGTAACTAATGTCAATCGGCGCTCAATCACGAGAATTAGCCGATACTTCTCGGGCTTGCCGCCATGTGTCCGAAGCGAAGTTCATACGAAGATACATGCGGGCAGGCTTCCTCGTTTGCAAGTAAGTCCTTATAAGTTATCGTTATAGTGGCATGAATCGCAATCGGCGCCACAATTCAGGTGTCCTCAATCACACGTTGACAGGGAATCTTGATGGGAAAGGGGATCGATGTCAATCACTGGAATTTTCCGAGTTGAATTGAGACGTAAGCGGAAGGGTTGTCAGTAGAAATCGGATGATCTGGAAGTGAATTCACGTCAAAATGGTTCAGCGACTGTTCACGAAACGAATATAGAGGTCCACATTATTGCCGTCAGCGGCATCGCGCGTGGGAGGCAGGGAGTCCGACCCCGCGCCGACCGCCACGGCTCCGTGATTTATGAGTTCAGACGTCAAATGCCGATACGCTGAAGATGGAATTCGTATGCCTAACACTATTTCCCCGACGCGGTCACGGGCTATCTCACCAATAAGCTGACCATGAATATTGGGCAATATCCTCTTTACCGAGTCTATGGCCCTGTCCACGCTGCGGCTCTCAACAGTCAAATTGTCAGCCCCAATCACGTCGGCTACGGTGGGGGTTGGGAGAGATTGAGCCTTGATTTGGCCGGCCTCTCCAATACGCCTGGGTGCCGACATGGCATACTGAGGCATGGGGTCGGAACCGGGCGTTGGACCACTTTGGACACTCTTGCCAAAAACACCGGCAAGGCTGCTTTTGTCCGTAGGCCTCGACGTAGTACCACCGCCCACCGGCATGTTTGCCGCGCCTGAGGAATGACCCGACGAATCCGAAATAGATAGCATAGCCTCCGTAGTCGTCACCACGGGGTTCGGAATATTATTGTAAGCGAAGAATCCAAGCACTGCGACGAAGGCTAGAGTTGTGACGCCCACCGGGAGGGGCAAGTACGGAGAAAAGGTAAAAAGATTCCTGACGAATTGAAAAGATGAAGAGCGTTGGGGAGTTAAGTAAATCTTGGATCTGAGTTGGGCGACAAAATCGTCTGGAGGAGGAACTGTTTCCAGGTTGGATAGGGCCTGAATGGTAAACCCGTACCATTTCAAGTCCTCACGACAGAACGCACAACTATGTAAGTGCTCATTTACCAACCCCTCCGTGTCCGAATCCAACAGCCTCTCTTTTAAATCACCAAATAAATTACAGACACGTTCGCATTCCTTCATGACAACACCCTCTTCAATTTTTCTTTTACAACCATGCGCGCTCTGTGCAAGCGTGATTTTGTAGTTCCCTCCGGCAGATTAAGAACCTGAGCTATTTCTTCGTATGAAAACCCTTCTATGTCCCGCAGGATGACAATCTCTTTGTGGTCCGGATCAAGCTCGTTAATTGCGTCCTGGACGATCTTTTGTATCTGCTTGCCAGCGAGCATCGTCTCGGGGTTGGTTGAAAAATCCGGGACTTCCCGCTGCTGCGTCTCACGTTCGTCATCGCCTTCTGACTGGCTCTTGCTTGTAAAGTAGCCACGTCGTTTGAGATACTTGAACCTGTTTTTGCCTCGGTTCGTGGCAATCTGAAAAAGCCACGTCGAGAATTTGGCGTCACCTCTAAATTTGTTTAGATTCTGATATGCGGCAGTGAAAATCTCCTGGGAAAGATCGTTGGCCTCTTCTGGGTCCCCGACGTATCTATAGGCGAGGTTATAAATCTTCTTGTAGTATTTCTCGACAAGCGCATCAAAAGAATCTCTCCGGCCAAGCTGAGTACTCTCAACCAGTTGACCGTCTTCATCGTTCTCTACCCTGAGGGCACAGAACATGACCAGACTCACGATATTCAGACACAAAGAGTTCAGAATTGTTTCAAGGGAGGCCGCCACGAGATGATTTTTCTCCGAGGAAAATCTCATTGAAAATAAGAGAAATTTGAGTACAAAGTCAAGAATTATGGCGCTATTTATAGGAATTAAAGAGTAAACACGTGACTGTCGGAGCTTTTGATGAATATATGTTTGCTCAGGGAAGCCGAAATCGGTATCCTTTAATGAAACCTCGTCTCAGCCCTGGAAGCCGCATGGCAAGAGAGAACAATGAGGTAGAAGATTTTCCGCTCAGGAGGAGAGTCATGCAGTTGTCGAGGAGGGTAACGGAAACACACCCTTATCTATTTCACTTGATAGACGAAAAACGCAAGGCCGCCCAGAAAATGGGCATAGATGTCATTTCCTTGGCCATAGGCGACCCGGATCGGCCTACACCCGGCTTTGTCCTCGATCTTATGGACGAAGAAATGCATAATCCTCGCAACCATTTGTATCCAAGCTACAAAGGGGAACCGGATTTCTGTGTGGCTGTTTCGGAGTGGTTTAAAAAACGTTTTGACGTCCAATTGGATCCGGAAAAGGAAATAATGGCCGTAATAGGAGCGAAAGACGCCGTCTCTCATCTGCCTTTTGTGTTCCTGGATCCAGGAGATTCGGGCCTCGTGACCGACCCCGCGTACCCGGTTTACCAGGTAGCAATCGGATTCGCCGGCGCTGAAGTAATACGCGTCCCTCTCCGGGAGGAAACAGGATTCTTGCCGGACCTCGATGCAATACCTGTGGCCGCGGCGGAGCGCGCAAAGATAATGTTTGTCAACTACCCCAACAATCCTACTTCGGCCGTTGCGGATCCAGGTTTTTTCGAGAGGCTGGTAGCGTTTGCCATAAAGTATGACATAGTGGTTCTCTCGGATAACGCATATTCGGAAGTTTATTTCGAAGAAGAGGATCGGCCCGTAAGTATCATGGGAGTCAAAGGGGCAAAGGACATTGCGATCGAAATACACTCGTTTTCCAAGACCTTCAACATGACGGGCTGGAGAGTTGGTTTCGTCACCGGTGGAAAGCGGCTTATCGAAGCCTTTCTCACCCTGAAGTCCAATTTTGATTCCGGCGTCTTTATGGCCGTTCAGCGAGCGGCGGCCAGGGCGTTAGGTCATCCGCAAGGGGAGGCTTTCAAGCGGGAGCGAACGGCTCTTTTCAAGGGGCGCAGGGACCGTATTGCAGCGGTCTTGGATGACCTGCGATTCAGGTTCCAACTTCCTCGAGCGAGCTACTATTTCTGGGTACGAATTCCCGATTCATTCCATTCTTCAGTCGAATTCTGCGCAGCCCTCTTGGAAAAGAAGGGGCTGGTTGTCACGCCGGGTGTGGGTTACGGGCCTGCTGGGGAAAGGTTCTTCAGGGTTTCAATGACTGCCCCTGACGATAGGATAGAGCAGGGTATGGAAAGACTCAAAGAATTCGTGAAGGAACAATTATGAGAGCGACATTAGTGTTGGCCGACGGAACCGTATTTAACGGCAGATCCATGGGTGCCCCTGGAGAAAAGATAGGCGAAGTGGTCTTTAATACTGCAATTACAGGCTACCAGGAGATTCTCACCGATCCGTCATACCGGGGACAGATAGTCACTATGACTTATCCTCATATTGGAAACACGGGCGTGAACTTTGAGGATAACGAGTCGGTGAAACCTTTTCTAGAGGGATTCATCGTCAAAGAGTATTGCCCGCATCCCAGCAACTGGCGAAGGAATAATGACTTGGAGGAGTTTCTAAAGAAATACGATGTAATCGGGATTCAGGAAATCGATACAAGAAAACTTACGCGCAACCTTCGAAAAACGGGCGCCAAGAAAGGCATAATTTCCACTGAGGATCATGATGTCGCCCGTCTCCGCCGAAAAGTCAGGGATTACCCTAATATCGAGGGGTTCGATCTGGTTAAGGATGTCACATGTTCAAATCCCTATGACTGGGATGAGGGGACATGGAGATGGAATGGTGCCCCTGCTCAAACCGAGTCGGCATTCAGAGTGGCTGCCTACGACTTCGGTATCAAACAGAACAGTCTTCGACTGCTTGTGGATTCCGGGGCCAAGGTAAGAGTCTTTCCCGCATTCACAACCAGCGAAGAGATTCTTGAGTTCAATCCCGATGGAATTTTCTTGTCGAACGGGCCGGGAGATCCTGAGGCAGTTCCGTATGCGATCGAGAGCATCAGAAACCTCATCGGGAAGAAACCTATCTTTGGAATTTGTCTGGGCCACCAGATCCTGGGGTTGGCCTTAGGAGGCAAGACTTATAAGCTGCATTTCGGCCATCACGGAGCCAACCATCCGGTGAGAAGGCTTGAGACAGGTCGGGTGGAAATCACTTCCCAGAATCACAACTTTGCTGTTGCGCCTGAAACTGTGACGGACGAGTGCGACATAACACACATAAACCTCAACGATCAGACGGTTGAAGGCATGATGCACAGGAAGTATCCGCTGCTCTCAGTACAATACCACCCAGAGGGATCGCCTGGACCTCATGATTCCCGTTATCTGTTTGAAAGATTCAAGGAGATGATTGAGGAACGGCCAGGTGATGTCAGTTCCCTCAGGTGAAGTATGCAAGTCCGGCAGTCAAACTGAGACACTATGATTCGACTGGGGGGAGCTTGCCTGAAGGTGGCAGAAAAATGTGGCATGGTCGAACGCGAACGGGTATGGGGTTTCTTCTTGGAAAAGATCAAAAGTTTCTGGACGCCCAGCGATATATTCTCTCCGCGGCAGTGAAGTGTTTAGGCGTGTTGAGCAAAACTACAAGGTGTTCTTTCTTCTGATCCCTGAAGAGCGCCACGATGCATTTTCCGGCTGCATCGGTATATCCGGTTTTGGCGCCTGCGATCGGCAAGCCCCTGTGAAGCAATTTGTCGTTTGATGCCAGCCTGTATTCTCTGGGTTTTGGGTTTCTGGTACGCATCGTGTAAGTCTTGGTGCTGGAAACCTTACTGATAAGAGGATAGGAAAAGGCGCGTCGGGCTATGAGGGCTACGTCTTCCGCCGATGCCGTGTTCGCCATTCTGGATGTAGGGTCAGAAGCGATCTTTCCCTCTCCCCCCACCTTCATGTCCAGTCCACTGGGAGTAAAGATGGTGGTGTTTGTGGCGCCGATCTGTCCTGCGCGGCTATTCATGGCCGCCATGAAGCCCTTCCTCCCTCCTTTGGGATAAGCTCTTGCCAATACTTCTGCACAATCGTTGCCCGATGCGACCAGCAGTCCGTACAAGAGATCCTTAACACTGATCATGTCTCCAGGCTTGATTCCAACAACGTGACGTTCAACCCCCTTGATGTCTTTTGGAACCTCGAGTACCTTTTCCAGGTCCATCTCATCTATGACGGTCATGGCCGTCAACAGCTTGGTGATGCTTGCTATCGGCAGTGGAAAGGAGGAATTCTCCGCCAATCTGACCTCATTGGATAAGCAATCCACACAGAGCATCGCCTTGGCCTTCACCCCAGGCCGTGAAAGCTTCTTCATATCATTGGGCGTCGCTGAAAATACGGCGCTTTTCAAAATCTTGGGAGTCACTGACAGGCCGTCTCTAGGGGGCGCACTACTATCTACCTGGCCCTTTGGCCGAAGTTCGACCGACGCCTTTCGTGAACTTGTCGAAACCGTCAAGGGCTTCAGGTCTCCAGTCCGCATTGTCAACGGCGACATCGGAGGCGGCATCGACAGGGACCGGCGCTCCAAGGGTGTCCTGGATTTTGGAGATTTCTTGGCTTCAGCTTGAGGGTATGTGAATTTGGCCGCGACCGGACGAGGGGGGTCTGCGCTCCGCACTCTCTCAACCATCGCGTCAAAGGAGTTTCTCGAATAATCCGGTTCCAGAGCCCACAGCCGGGGAGCCGTCAGGAGCAACAGTATCAGGAGCAGGAGCGTGATTATTGCTCGCAACGGTCCTCCTTTCTAGATCCCGTCCCAGAGACTGAATCACTAAGGTTCTCGGGAATCCCATATTTCGCAACTACTTCGACAATCATTGAGGAGTATCCCAGTGAAAAAAGTAACTACATAAAAGTAAGCTGATCCGCCAAAATTGTCAAGAAAATCCAGTTTGTTTATCTAACAGTTTCGCTTAAGTATTTGAAATCAGACTCAACGCTACTGGTATCCATTTTAATGTAATATTGTCATGGATATTGGACCCTCTACATCCCGCGAAGACCCAAATGGTTAAATGGTTAAACTGCAAAGCTCATGCGGAACCGTTGGGTCGAAATCCGATTGCTCCCTGGAAACATTCGGGCTCGGGTGAGAAATCCTTTTCAATCATGGCATAGGCGCTGTGATTATGAATGGATTCGTAATTTTCAGCTTCAATCCTGTACCACGGAAAGTTATTCTTGGCTTTGAGCCTTGAAACAGCAGATCTCACCACGTCCTCAACAAACATGGGGTTATCGTAGGCTCTCTCAGTGACGTATTTCTCATCAGGCCTCTTGAGGAGAGAGAAGATTTCAGAACTCACGGATGATTCTACGACCTCGATGATTTCCTCAATCCAGAAGAATTTCTTGAACCTGAGTTGGACCCTGACGAGACCTCGCTGATTGTGAGCCCCGTACTGGGAAATCTCTTTCGAACAAGGGCAAACTGTCGTCACAGGAACCTCAACACCGACTATCAGATCAAAACGATCAGACAACGCGCCCCTCATGAAACATGTGTAGGACATCAGCCCTGGAGTTGCGGTGACAGGAGCATTCTTCTCTATAAAATAGGGAAACTCAACGTTCATGTGAGCACTCTTGGCATTGAGTTTTTTCTTTATCTTCTCCAGGATGTCCTCGAACTTTTCCATGGAGATTTCACCTCGGAACTCGTTGAGCACCTCAATGAAACGGCTCATGTGAGTCCCTTTGAAGTTGTGCGGCAGATTGACAAACAGGTCGAACAGGCCTACTGTGTGTTGTAAGCCTTTACTTCTATCTTTGACACTTATGGGATAGCGCAACCCCTTAACGCCTACCTTGTCGATCGGAATCTGGCGATTGTCGGGTAAATTCTGGATATCAGGAATAGAAAAGACTTTCACACGATTTCTCCCTTAAAACGTACACCCAAGTATACTGAACTCGACGTATCTAAAATTGAACACTCTCGTGAAAAAAACAGCCTCACCAAGCGATTCTGCTGCCAGTCGGCGAGAAGACCTCTCCACCCCATGGGACGACGTCAAGAAGCAGGCCTTGGCGAATCGGTTCATCCCAATGGAAGTCCAAGTTCATGTTTGAATGCTCACAGCGACTCGTCTGCTCTGAAAAAAGTGGCCCTCGAAGTATCGGACTCCCACACGGACACACTGTAGAGCATTATAGCCTGATGATCCAGTTCACGGGCTATTTCGGAAAACAAGAAGGCTGCAATATTCTCTGCCGAAGGCTCGATTTCAACGAACGGCTCAATTTCGTTGAGGAAAGAGTGGTCTAGTCTTTCAAGGACTCTACTGGAGGCTTTTTTCAAATCGCCGAAGTCGATAACCATGCCGCATCTACCGGTCTGAGAAGCTCTTACGGAGACATGTACCCGGTAGTTGTGGCCGTGCAAATGTTCGCACTTTCCGTTGTAATCTCTCAATCGGTGTGCTGCTGAGAAGGCAGCAATGATTTCAACTTCATACATAGACTGATCGCTCCGTCAGTGGCAGGCTGTTGTTAACCCAGAACATTAAAAGTTATCTGAAACGTATCGATTGTGTCAAGGAAAATCTAAAAATCCGTTGACAACGTTCGCCGGATAAGAATATATCCACAGTCAACTGCCCGGAAAATAGCGCCATGCTTCAGGTGCTTGTCCGGAAAGCGTTTGAGAGGAGTCCTTGAATGACGTCTTTCCGTTTAATAGTTCTGGCCACCTTATCATATATTGCCGCGTCGGTGATCGCATTGGACGGTTCCAGCAGAGCCGATGATTTCATGCTCCGCAAGGCAGCAACTCCTTCTCATTCGAGCAGCGTCAATGCTTACGAACTGGCCCCAAAGAACGAGGTGTATGTTGAGAGTCGGAAAAGTCCCATTGGACTGTCTCCCATGCCATTTAGGCCCGAACCGGCTGCGAGTCAACCAGAGACCCGCCACGAAGAATCTTCAAGCCGGTACTTAAACTTTCCTGACATACGGGATCTCATCAAAAGAGTCAACGCTTCCGTCGTGTCTATCAGAATGCTCGAATCCGGCTCAGGCTGGTCCATAGGAAACCTCGGGTTTTCCGGTGATTCGTCCGGCAAGGCCATGGGCTACGGCTCCGGATTCATCGTTTCCCGAAACGGCCTAATTTTCACCAACGAACACGTCTTGCGGAATGGAACTCAAATAGAAGTTGAACTGCTCAACGGTAAAAAATACACGGGCAGATCTCTTTTCAAGGACAGTAAGAATGATCTTGCCATACTGAAAATCGATGCCGACGACCTTCAACCGGTAAAGATGGGGAACTCTGACGGCGTCGAATTGGGGGAGTGGGTCATAGGAATCGGCAATCCGTACGGTATAGGGCAATCCGTTATGATTGGAATTGTCAGCGCGCAGAGGCGGATCATTCCCGGAGCAGGCTACCCCCCTTTGATTCAGATCGATGCAGCCATGAATCTGGGAAATTCTGGTGGACCTCTTTTCAATATTGAAGGTGAGGTCATTGGAGTCAACACGATCCTGCTCTGGAAGAGCCAAGGCATAGGATTTGCCACCCCGATCAATGTTGCCAAGGATTTTCTGGCGCGTAACAAACTCGTCACGCAGCCCGTTAGGGCCGCTGCTGCTACTGGTCCCCTTGGCCCCGCCTCGGACCAGCCCCGATCCATGACCGAGCCTTTCAATCCTTTTGACCCCCCGTGGAAATTCAAGCGCTGAAACATTAATGGTGTGAAGACCACTGTGAACATTTGCAGATCCGAAACAATGAACTCGGATTCCAGCACCCTAATCCGCAGACCTTGCTCATGGAGTTCAAGATATGCCTGAAAAGAAAGAGTCAAAGAAGACCCGTCAGCTCAGAAAAAGGCTGTTCAGAGATCATACCCGGTGCTGGGACAGCCTCGGCCAAGACGAAAGGAAGCAGGTTTTTGATTACGCTCAACGATATCGCGACTTCTTGAATAAGGCTCGCACCGAGCGGACAACAGTACGGTTTTTAGTGGATTCCGTGGTCAAGCAGGGGTTTTGTGATTTGAATACCGAGACTAGTGGATCCAGACGTGTATTCGAGGTATTCAGAGGCAAGTTTCTCGCCTTGGCCGTACTTGGAAAACGACCCATGACAGAAGGAGTCAGGATTATCACATCGCACGTGGACAGCCCTCGCCTTGATCTCAAGCCAAACCCGCTTTACGAGGACTCCGGCTTGGCCCTGTTAAAGACCCATTATTATGGCGGCATAAAGAAATATCACTGGGTTGCGCGATCTCTCGGCCTCTGCGGGACCGTAGTCCGATCCGACGGTTCAGTGTTGAGCATCGAAATCGGATTTGAGCCCGATGACCCGGTGCTTACCATTCCCGACCTCCTGCCTCATCTTTCAAAAAAGCTTATGGACCAGAAGGCTTCGGAATTCATTCCTGGTGAAAATCTCAATCTCGTTGTCGCCGGGATCCCGTACGAAGACAAGGAAGCCACGGATCGAGTCAAACTGGCCGTGCTCGAACTCTTGGACCGGAAGTACAGAATCAGCGAAGAAGATTTTGTAGGAGCCGACATCGAGATTGTGCCAGCCGAACCGGCCCGAGACTCCGGCTTTGATAGGAGTCTCATAGCAGCGTACGGTCAGGATGATCGCGTCTGCGCTTACACGAGTTTCACCGCATTGATGGAAACCGTCGAGCCGGAACATTCTGCCATTGCCGTGTTTTACGACAAGGAAGAGATCGGCAGCGAGGGGAACACAAGCGCAAAATCAAAGGTCCTGGAAATGTTCCTTATGGACCTGATGCATGTTTCAGGCGCAGAACCGTCAACGAGAAATCTCCATTCCTGCTGTTTCAACAGTAAAGCGCTTTGCGCGGATGTCGCCGCGGCTCTGGACCCGACGTATTCCGACGTTTACGAGAAGCGGAATTGCGCTCAACTCGGTTATGGTATCAGCCTTACGAAGTACACGGGGCATGGCGGCAAATACATGGCGTCGGAAGCAAACGCCGAGTATGTTTCGTGGGTCAGAAAACTGTTCAACGAAAACGGTATTGTCTGGCAAGCAGGGGATCTGGGCAAGATCGATGAGGGCGGTGGCGGAACAGTGGCAAAGTATCTTGCCAATTCCGGAATGGAAATCCTCGATTGTGGTCCGGCTGTCCTGGGGATGCATTCTCCGCTCGAGTTGAGTTCCAAGGATGATATTTGGATGTGTCATAAGGCATTCAAAGTGTTTTTTGGTAGTTGACCTGCCTGTTTCTGTTCGTCCTTTGGTAAGCACCAGAGGCGTACATTCGGCCAAACGCCGTCCCACCTTGATCAACATGTAGGCCGTACCTCACGATCACATACAGTGGTGGCTTTGACCGCTTAATTCAGCCAATTTTCCGAAGATCCTACACAAAGTTGATTCCCGACCCTATTTTGCGGATAATTGCCCTTGCACGGTTTAATGCATTTGACCACACGCACAAGTTCGGGCTAAGGACAGGACAACAATTCACCTAAGTGAATCGATAAAAAAAGGTGTAAAGGCCATTTGAGGCCACGGGAAAAGACTGAGCGAAGTAATTTTAGTTCATATAATCTGAGAGTTATATGTTATCATACAAAACGGCAGAGATTGGATAAATCAAAAAAAATTAGTTGCGTCAGTGGGAGGGAGTACTGTAAACTGAACTTTCGTTAAGTTTTTTCCTGTCGATTTTTCATGAGGCCCATGAATTCAGGACGGCAAGTTGGTGGCTGGGTATGAAGGTAGATGAATTCGTGGATGTAGAGCCGGGGGAGGAGCCACCGTCCATCCGGGCAAGAATGGCCAAAGCAAGGTCACCCGAATCACAATCCGGAGGTGCTCATTAATGGAACGTAATGTGTGCGTAGTTGCCGGGGGAATGTCCAGGTGGGGGGTTCGAGACGGAAGCCAGCGGGATTTTTTTCAAGAGGCTGCTAAGGCTTGTTATGACGACAGCCCTCAACTAAACCCGAAAGAAATAGATGGCCTGCTGGTTGCTTCTGCATACACCGAGCGAACCTCATACCAGACACATCTAGCGCCCATGGTAGCTGAATACGCGGGCATCAAGCCTAAAAACATTTGCGCCAGAGTTGAATTGCTCTGCGCCAGCGGCAGTTCGGCAATTATTCTCGCCTTCGGCCTGATCAAGTCCGGCCAGGCTGACGTGGTAATGGTTGCCGGAGGAGAAAAACTTTACACGCCGCAGAGGTGGGAAGTTTTCTACAGCGAACTGGCTTCAGTGGACCATGACTGGGACGGGACGCAGGGTTTGGGGCTGCCGCCTCCCGTGTTTGCCATGGTGGCCAAGCAGCACATGAAGCAATACGGTACGGTTAAGGAACATTTGGCGGCAATTTCAGTTAAGAATCGTAGAAATTCGGCCCTGAATCCTAAAGCTCAGTTTCAGACACCAGTGACGATGGAAGAGGTGATGAGCGGCCGAATGATTGTGGCTCCGTTAACACTTTACGACTGCTGCCCCATCACCGACGGGGCTGCCGCCACCGTGTTGGCTGTGGAGGAGAAAGCCAAGTACATGACCGACAAGCCGCTGGTATACGTGCGCGGGACCGGTCAGGCATCACTGAACAACATGTCGGCCAATATGCCCAACTGGACCACATGGGAAGCATTAAAGATCGCTGCCAACCAGGCCTATACTAAAGCCAAAGTAGCTCCCAAGGACGTAAATGTCGCTATGACCCACGACTGTTTCACCATCTCGGAAATCATCGAAATGGAGGACTTAGGATTCTGCGAGAAGGGGGAAGGAGGACCTTTTGTCGGCGACGGCCAGAACGACTTTGGCGGTAAAATCCCAACCAATACTGATGGCGGGCTCCTGGGCTGCGGCCATCCCTTCGGCGGGACTGGAATAAGGCAGGCTATAGAAGTCACGAGGCAACTGAGGGGAGACGCGATCCAGCAAGTCCCAGGTGCTACGGTGGGATTGACCCACAATCTTAGCGGCTTCATAGCCGCTCACACAGTACTGATTTATGGAAGGGAGGTCGCATGAGCACTCCGGGAATCTCAGTACTCGAAGGCAAGTATATGGTCACAATGGACCTCTTTCCTCAGGAGTCCAAAGAGTTCAATCAGATCCATCTATTTTACGAGCATCTGAAAGAGGGCCGCTTCACGACCACCAAGTGCAAGGACTGCGGGGCTGAAACATTTCCCCCCAGGATACTTTGCCCAGAGTGCTTCAGCACGAACATGGAATGGGTTGACTGGCCGACAACCGGGACCGTCATAGACGTAACAGAGGAAGTGGTGGGAGTCCCTTTGGGATTCGGAAAGCCGCCGCTGGTCCACGCATTGGTCGATCTGGAAGGCAAGAGAACTTTTTTTGTCCGGATAATCAACTGCAAGGAAGGTGAACTTAAGTCCGGCGACAAGGTCAGACTGGCAGTTTTCGATGTCGATCCGGTACCCCAGGAAATGGGCCGCGAGGTTGTAAACATGCCAAGGGTTTTTTATGCGTTTGAGCCGGTGAAATGACCCTGATGGGACGCCACTAAATAGCGTCGATTAATTGTTTCCGCCAATCAGTTGTTTGCAGCAGCATCCGGATGGTGCTCAGCACCCGTGATGCCAAGAACGCAAGGATTTCTAAAACCATAAGGAGGAACAACATGTCACTTGATTGGATGCCTCGAGACAGTAGCCACAAGGACCATATCTTGATTGGTTCAGAGCATTGGGGAACCGAAGCCCCCTGTACGGTCTACGAGAAGAAACCCCTGACGTCGCCGGAGGGCAAGGTGGCTGATGGGCTTTACGTAGCCTGGATACGCCTCAACAACCCGAAACAGTACAACTCATACACCACGGAAATGGTCAAAGGTGTGATCGCGGGATTTAGCGCGGCAAGCCAGGATAGATCGGTGGTGGCGACAGTGTTCACCGGAACAGGGGACATGGCGTTTTGCACTGGCGGCAATACCAAGGAGTACGCTGAATACTATTCCATGCGGCCCCACGAATATGGCGAATACATGGATTTGTTCAATGGCATGGTGGATGCCATACTCAACTGCAAGAAGCCTGTCATCTGCCGTACTAACGGGATGAGAGTGGCCGGCGGTCAGGAGATCGGTCTGGCCTGCGACCTTGCGATCTCCAGCGATCTGGCCATCTTCGGACAGGCCGGTGCACGTCACGGCTCCAGCCCCGATGGTGGATCCACGGATTTCCTCCCCTGGTTCCTTTCCATGGAGGACGCGATGTGGAACTGCGTCAGTTGTGAGCTTTGGAGTGCCTACAAAATGAAGGCCAAGAATCTCATCTCCAAGGTAATTCCTGTTCTGAAAAGCGGAGACAAGTTCGTCAGAAATCCTTCTGTTATCACAGATACCTACATTGCAGACGGGGAAATAGTTTACGGCGAATTCAAGACCGGCGCGGCTGCAAAAGAAGCAAAAGAGATGATGAAGGATCTTCCTCGAGACTTCGAACTGCTCGATAAGGAAGTTAACCGCATTATATGGACGTTCGCAAATCTTTTCCCGGGATGTCTCATCAAGGCAGTTGACGGCATCCGTGCCAAGAAGAAATTCTTCTGGGATCAGTCAAAACTGGCCAACCGTCACTGGTTGATGGCTAATATGTCTTACGAGGCCTTCCTCGGCTTCAACGCGTTCAATACCAAGAAGATTACGGGTAAGGACGTCATAGACTTCATCAAGTGGCGCCAAATCATAGCTGAAGGCGGTCGATTCGAGCCCGAGTCCTGGGAGGAAATCATGGGTAAACCGCAAGAGTAATTGAATGATCCGGTAGCGGAGCCCCGACTCTAAGGGGCTCCGCACAACAGCCTGATACACTCTTTTGTGGGCATGGACCGGGGTGCCATCGCCCTGTTTAGCTTTCAAAGAAGTCATACGACCAACAAGAATGTTTTGGTGGCAACAGGCGTCCCTTGCATGCTCAGGTTTCGATCAAAAAAATCAGTATGACAGACGCATCCGTCACGTCGGCAAGGCTCTACCTTAAACGTTTCGAATCCTACGACTCTCAATAAAAACCATTTTTCTTCCAGGGACAGACGACGTTGAGTTGAGCGCACGCGGGCCGACAGGAGGACATTTTGATGGATTACAGGCTCATAAAATGCGAGACATATTTTGAAGGTTCAGCATTAAAGATCACCCTTGACTCTCCCAAAGCCAACATTGTTGAAGCAAACATGCTTCATGAAATATCTCATGTACTCGAAGGGCCGGCAGCAGAAAAAGATCTAAAGCTGCTGGTTTTTGAAGGAGCGGGTAAACACTTTTCCTTCGGGGCCAGTGTCCCTGAACATACCAAAGAAAATGCCGCCATGATGCTCAAGGCATTTCATGCCGTGTTTTACCGACTCGCGACGCTTGCTGTTCCCACCATGGCAATAGTTCGGGGGCAGTGCCTGGGTGGAGGCATGGAGCTTGCCCTGGCTTGCAACTTCATAGTGGCCGACATGACCGCCATGTTCGGGCAACCCGAGATAATTTTGGGAGTGTTCCCGCCTCCCGCCTCCGTGATGCTGCCCCGAAAGGTGGGACAAACTTATGCCGACGACCTTGTCCTTACAGGCCGATCAATAGATGCTCAGGAGGCCCGACGTATTGGGTTGGTAACCCTCCTTGTGGAAGAGGGACATGAAGCATGGGGCGTTGCTGAGAAATGGATTGAGAAGAACATACTACCCAAGAGTGCGTCCAGCCTCAGGATAGCAAACGCGGCAGTACGTAAGGACTTCTTTCGCGGGATTTGGGATGACCTCCCAAAGATGGAGGGGTTATATCTGAAGGAATTGATGGAAAGTCAGGATGCCAACGAAGGCATTAACGCTTTCATTGAGAAGCGACAGCCTAATTGGCAGAACCAATGATTCCACTAGTCCACTTTGAATCTGGAGAGTCTGTCTGCCCGCCGAGCAGACTAGCGGCCTCCTCCTCATCCCGGTGACGGCGTCGGGGGCATTTCAGACGGAGGCAAGAACGCTGTAGGCCCGGTGTCGGACAACGGTGTTCCGGTGAGAACCTCAGTACCCTCTACGGGTGTAGGGGTAACCCTTGCCGGACCGTCTCCGGTGCCGGACGAAGACTTGCAGTCTCCGCTGACTTGGTTCTTGATTTGCTCCAAGCGCTGCATCAGTTCATTTGTCTGATTGATTTGGGCAGAAATGTCCGACAAGGATCTGCTGAGCAGTTGTGCGGACTCTTCCTTCCAGATATTGATTTTAGTATCCGACTCGCTCGTGGTTTCCGTTAATTTCTCCCGTAACCTTCCCAATGCCTCGATCTGGACCGCCAAGTCGTCTCCGGATTTGTTGAGTTGTTCCGCAAGCCGGATTCTCGTCAGGCCCATTTGCGAGTCGACCTTTTCTCTGGCGGCTTTTATTCGATCTATCTGGCGGCCAAGTTGTTCTTGAAGCAGCCTTATTGTTGAGTCAAGACCGGTCAAGTCGGAAGCTGCGCCTGTCGTGGGAACAGTCGTAACGCCGAGGAATAGGCAGAAAAAGAGGCTGATGCAGGTGACGGAGTGTCTTTTCATGGTCTCCAACTCCTGGAGAATTTGGATGCACGAACATCCTTTTGGTTAATTTCATATCAGAAATTACAGTATGTTACAATATATTTATAAATTAAATTCTCAATTAAATAGAATAATACTTTACTAATCATCAATAACTTCTTGATTATCTTAGATATCTTATTAAGTGACTCCGCGGCTACCGTCTAAGGCCGGCCATAGGCAGGCAGTGGCATAACTGTATTACTTACTGCATCTCCATTGCCGGCCCACAAATGTAATCTTCTACTACTGGGACGAACGGAGCGAACTCTGGGTGCAATCGGATGGTCCTTGCAATGTAGGCTCCGGTCCTGGGTATCGATGAAAGGTAGCGGTTGGAACCCCTGACCGAGATCTGGTAGCCGAAAGTCCCGAGGGCCTTTATGTTTCGCTGTAATGACATGACATCGAAGATGTAACGGAATCTATCTCTCTCCGGTATACCTGTCCCCTCAATTGCCTCTTGATATCTGCTCAGAAGATCTTCCACCAAGTGTTCCGGAAGGGTCACGTAGGAATCGCGGAGTAGCGAGGCCAGATCATATTGCGCGGGCCCCATTCTGGCATCCTGAAAATCAATCATTACCAGGCGGCCTTCATGGAGGATGAGGTTTCTTGAATGATAGTCTCTGTGACAGAATATCCTTGGTTCCTCGCTCAAATGCAGGCTAATCCTGTCGAAAAACGTATCCAGGGCCGCTCTTGCCGAAGACGGAGGATCCGTCTCAAGAAGACCTTCGATAAAATGGGTAACAAAGAATCCGAATTCCTCCATAAACTTGTTCTCATCAAAAGGCGGATTGAAACTCTCGCAGCAAGACCTCCCGGACTCAGTTTTCAGACGCATTCCGATCAGCAGGTCCACTGCCTCCACATATAATTCTCGCAGGCGCTCGTCATCCGCGCCTTCCACAAGAGATTCCAAGAGATGGTCTCCCAGGTCTTCGAGGACGATCAGGCCGTGTTCTGGATCGTGAGAGTAGACCCGAGGGACTGGAAGCTCCAAATCCTGGAGAAAAGCTTGTATTTCGATAAACTTGGCTTCTTCCAGAGTTCGGGGTTTGGGTAGAAGCATTATGACGGCAGACTGGCCGATCCCATACGAGACCCGATAGTAAACGCGGGTAGATGCGTCACCGGCAAGTTTGGCGACAACTTTCGGCGCCGGCCCTCTTGCGCGGCCAACGGCAGGCATTCGCGACAGGTCCAATTCTTTAGACAAGTGGAACACTACCCTCCCGACAAATGATCTGGTTCACATGCAAACCTTCGACGGTCATAGATGACCCAACTATGCAATTATGCAGTTGAGTTCCTCTGTTGAGCCTGACATTCCCCCACAGTATGGTGTTTTGTGCGACGACTTCCCGTTCAATGAGGCAGCCGGCCTCTGCCGACACGAACGGCCCCAACATGGCTGTCTCATGGCATTGCGTTCGTGTTGAAATGTGAACAAAAGGCTCTGAGCCCATGCGCAGGAACAAATCCTTTTGCGCTTCAAGATATCGGCACGGGTCGCCAAGATCATTCCAATATCCAGTGACTGGAAAACCGTGTATGGGCTTTCCCATCGTCAAAGCTTTCGGATACACCTCGTCGTTGATCTCACAAAAAATACCGGGGGTGATGAATTGAAAAATCTCCGGTTCAAGAATGTGAATTCCTGTGAAGACGTAAGTCTCAGGGCGCAGATTACCACCCAAAGACGTCCCCCGGAAATTTCTGAGTCTGCCTTCCTTATCTATCCTCAACGGCGAATGTCGATAAGGTGGTTGTTGGGGATACAGAATCAGCGTTGCAAGAGCCCCACGGTCACGGTGAAATGCCAAGGCGTCTGCCAGTGGGAAATCGGCTACTATGTCACTATTTGCCATCAGAAAGGTTCCGCCGTCGAAGACTAGTTCATTAGCCTTGAGTCCACCGGCGGTCCCGAGTATGTCTTGTTCAAAGGAAAAAGATACGGGAAGTTGGTCCCAGGGTTTGTAGTTGAAAAGTTGCTCAATGGAATGCGGCAGGTGGTGCAGGTTCATTCTGAACTCCGAGACACCGTGCTCCATGAGTTTTTCCATGAGTCTTATCACGAGAGGCTTTCCCAGCAGAGGAATAGCGGGTTTTGCACGCTCAAGCGTCAGGGGGCGAAGGCGGGTACCCAGACCGGCCGCAAGGATCATCGCTTTCATGGCTTCTATCTGTCTGTGCTTACGAGTTGTTTATCTCGGTGTCGTTCCATGGCCAGATCCACCAGTTTGTCGATGAGCTGGTCGTAGGGCAGGCCGCTTGCTTCCCAGAGTTTGGGATACATGCTTATTGAAGTAAAACCGGGTAATGTGTTGATCTCGTTTACGATTATACGGCCATCCGGTGTCAGAAACATGTCTACTCGTGCCAGACCGGACCCGTCCACGGCTTTGAAAGCAGTTGTTGCGGCCGTTCCCGCCTTTCGGTGATTGACTGGTTCAAGGTCCGCGGGGATGATCAATTCGGCAGTGTCCCGGAGATACTTTTCTTCATAATCGTAAAAATCTGATTGAGCTATTACCTCACCGGCCACACTTGCAACAGGTTCGTCATTGCCCAGGACGGACACCTCCAATTCTCTCCCCGCTATGGCATCCTCCACCAGGACTTTTCGGTCATAGGATAGCGCAAGATTCACCGCAGCCTCACAATCCTTCTGAGTCGTAACCTTACTAATTCCGACGGATGAGCCAAGATTGGCCGGCTTTACAAAGAGAGGAAACGGCCTGCTACTCATTCTTTCAAGTATGGAATACTTATCTTGTTCCCATCCGGACCTGAGAAACCAGAAAAAAGGTCCTACCGACAAGCCGATATCTCGAAACGCACACTTCATGAGTACCTTGTCCATTCCCACAGCCGAGGCAAGGACACCGCATCCCACGTACGGCACATTGGCCAATTCGAGCAGACCCTGAAGAGTTCCGTCTTCTCCGTATGTGCCGTGGAGAACCGGGAAAATCACGTCAACCGGGATCGGTCCGATTCCACCACCAGCCCTGACGAGCAGAAAACCCTTGTCCGCCGGGTCCGGGGAAAACAATAGCCGGTCGTTTTCTGTGGGCAGCGCAGTGTGGGCAAAGGACGAAAAATCGGTGGGCATTCTGTACCACGCCCCTGCTCGAGTTATAAGCACAGGAACCACTTCATATCTTTCCGGTGACATCGCCTGAAACACGGACGCTGCCGAACGCACAGATACATCGTGTTCCGCCGAACGCCCTCCGAAAACGATAGCGACCGTAAGCCGATTTTGTTGCATGAAACCTCCCGGTGACACGGAAGCTGCACGCTCAATACCACATTGAGCGGGTCGTGAGAACTCCTATGTGAGTGACCCGTTGCCAAGGCTTCGTACCACACACAAGTTTTGATGATATCGACATCAAAGCTGGAAGCTCTGATGCGCCGTCAAGCTGATCGCTAATTCCATAACGAGTTGCATTCATAAAATATAACTTGTATCCTGGCTTCTTGCCCAGATTTCACCCCTATTTGCTTACTAAACGAGAGGACACAGACTCATGGTGCTTAGAGTGAAATGCAAAATCTGGATCGAAAATGATCAGGGAAAGCTTGTAATCGGAACGGGAAGGTTGCGCATTCTCGAGGCAATTCTCGATGTTGGTTCAATGAATAAGGCTGCCCAGAAACTTAAGCAGCCGTTTAGAGCCGTGTGGGGCAAGATAAGGGCCACCCAAGAGCGCTGTGGTTTCAAAATCGTGGAAACCACCAGCGAAGGGACCAAACTAACCGAGGAGGGACTGGATCTCCTCTGGGCGTACACGCAACTCCGGAACCGTTGCTCACATCATGCCGATCTCCAGTTCAAAGAGTTGTTCGGAAATGGTAAGCGGGCCAAACTTTGTCCCCAAGATGAGAACATTTAACTCCGGCGCAACATTGATCCGACAATCTTAAACCAAGAAATGTCACGGTAGCGACAGGAGTTTCTGCCCGTAAGTGTTCAATTACCAATGCAAATCGGTATTATATGGGAGACAGTGGCGAACATTCTCTTGACGCAAAAGGTGAACAGAGTCTCCGAAGATCTGACAGGTGCCTGCCTTGCGTTTCAGCAAAGGTCTCGCGGTAGAACGAGTTGTCGCGCTTGCCAAGGAGATCCCCTACACACTTTTCGTGAATGACAGGGGAATTCTTTCCATTGCCACCCTGTCTACGCATCTTGCCGAATTGTTAATCGGTTTTCTGGTTTTCTGAAGGAGTGCTCATTCGTCGAGACGAGCTATTGGAATGCGCTGTTGACAGTGGCAACAGAATTGTCAGGATAGAACTGGCCGTGCCGAATGAGCGAATTGATAATCTCGAAGGCAGAGGAATGCTTACCTCCGGATGTGCCGGAGGCTTGGTCTTCTCGGCTGAGGCCGCTCTAAGTCCCAGGCAGCGGGATGAAGAACCATTTCAAGTGCCTTGTTCGGCGATTCTCAAGCGCATGAACGAACTCGACACTCATCGAGGCGTTTACACAGCCTGACGGTGGGGTTCATGCCGCATCGGCAGCAGATGCCTCGATGACTCTGGCCATTTTGGAAGACCTCGGCCGCCACAACGCGGTGGACAAAATCGTTGGACATTGTTTCCTGACTGGTTTGGACACAAAGGGCAAGCTACTGCTTACTATACGGGGCGAATAACTTCAGAGGTGCTCACAAAAGCTGTCAGAGGAGGTTTTCCCATTGTAATCAGCCGCTCCAGCGCAAGTGCGATGGCTGTCGCAATGTCGAAGCAGGCGGGTATTGACGTCATTACCTTACGTGAGGGCAGGGCGATTCAATTATTTTTCTCACGGCGCGGCAAGGATGACCTAATGCTGAGGGCTAAAGGAAGGTTGACAAGATGAATCCGATACCCAGCAGCGCCTGTGTTCCGAGATTGGTTGTCACGTTGGCGCCCAAGGCCGGTACCAGGGCGTCTTTACTTCCGACTCGGCTCCATGCCCACCGCATAGGTTTCCAGGCAATGGGAAGCGTCAGTACTGACAGCAGTCCAAATAAGGGTATGAGCCCCGACGCTACGCATACGACAATCCACACATACATAGCTGCCATGAGAAAAGAATACAATCTGCCGGCCGGTTTAAGACCGAGAGTCATAACGAGATTCTTGCGGCCTCCGCGGATGTCGGCCTCCAGGTCGGGAAATTCGTTGATCAGGAGCAGATTGAATGTGAGAATCCCTGCGGCTACACTGGCAGCAAACGCTGAAGCCCCATATTCCCCGGTTTGAACAAAGTAGGCCCCCAGAACCGGTAAGAGCCCTAGCCCAAGTCCGGCAAATATCTCTCCAAGGGCATGTCTGGCTAGAAAACTGGTGTAAGAATAAACGGAAAAGGCCCCGACCAACAAGAGGGGCAGGATCAACAAATTGGTTACCCAAACGAAATAGATGCCAATGACGAAGCTCACCAAAAAACACAGATAGCCTACTGACCGTGCATGCGACGGTTCTATAAAGCCTCCGGTAAGCATGCCACTACCTCCGCTAAAGGGAGTGGGGCTGGTGTGAAAATCCACGCCGGAATGATAATCTCCGTACTCGTTAAGGACGTTGACGCTTACATGCAGCAATATCAGTCCTATAACCGCAAGGAAGGCGCGTCCGAGATGAACTGGATGGTCGCCTACGGCTACGGCCGTACCCAAAAAAACGAGCACCACAGAAAGAGACAGAAAAGGCGCCCTGATTTCCTTGAGCCAGTAAACGAGTCTTGTCAAGGGGTTGGCCTATCTAAATTCAACTATACGATATTATGCACAAATGTTCTGCTGCGGTCAATGATTCCCAGGGGCCCTTAAAAGGGGCACAACGTCAACAGCACCTGAAAAAAATACCCCCGAGCCCATAAACAGCACGGGGGTGTTTCGTGTCAAGGGCTAGTGGCCCCACACGGAAATGTAATTACAGAATATATGGTACTATGAGCAAGGCGACCATGTTGACGACCTTGATGACCGGGTTCAGAGCCGGACCCGCGGTATCTTTGTACGGGTCGCCGACAGTGTCGCCGGTAATCGCGGCCTTGTGAGCATCGCTGCCCTTACCGCCATAGTTGCCGTCTTCGATATACTTCTTGGCGTTGTCCCAGGTCGCTCCGCCGGTGGTCATGGCTATTGCCAGGAACAGGCCGACAACGATACTTCCGATGAGCATACCGCCCAGGGCTTCTTTGCCCAATCCCGGGAGAAAGGCTACTATCAGTGGAATGAATACTGGTAGCACAGAAGGAAGGACCATTTCTTTCTGAGCTGCAGTGGTGACCAGATCAACGCACTTGCCATATTCGGCCTTAACGCCCGGCACACCTTCTCTCAAACCCTTGATTTCACGGAACTGACGGCGAACCTCGTCCACGATCGCGCCGGCTGCTTTACCAACGGCAAGCATACAGAGGGCTGCAAACAAATAGGGGATGATGCCGCCGATCAAGAGTCCGATGAGGATCTTGGGGTTGGACAGGTCGAAACTCAGAGCCTTGCCGGACAACTCCTCAATAGCTCTGGTGTACTCCGCAAAGAGCACCAGAGCGGCCAGAGCAGCCGAGCCGATGGCGTATCCCTTGGTGACGGCCTTCGTGGTGTTTCCCACGGCGTCCAACGGGTCAGTCCTGTTCCGAACTTCTTCGGGAAGTTCCGCCATTTCTGCGATACCACCGGCGTTGTCTGTTATGGGACCATACGAGTCAATAGCAACAACGATACCGGTCATGGAAAGCATTGAAACGACGGTCACGGCTATACCGAACAGACCGGTGCCGGGGCTGCCGGAAAAGCCTCCACCGAGGCCGTAGCCAATCATGATCGAAATTGCCAGAACGATTACGGGCGGCACGGTCGATATCATACTGATGGCCAAGCCTGCAATTATGTTGGTGCCGTGCCCGGTGGTGCTGGCTTTTGCCACGTATTTCACGGGGCCATACATGCCGGTGAACCATTCAGTGATCACGACTATCAGACCTGTAAGGACCAGCCCAAGTACCGCCATCCAGAAAATGTTCATCGGGGAAATGACGTAGGCCAAACCTTTTTGCGGAGCGCCCAGCGGTAGCATTGTGGCTACGAAATAAAAGGCCACGGCGGCAAGAACGCCGGAAACGGCCATTCCACGATAAAGCGCACCCATTATGTACAGGTCTTTCTCAGCCTTGGTCCTGCTCAACGTGACGAAGTAGGTTCCTATGATGGAGGCGATTATGGCCACGCCACCGATAAATAGCGGCATGTAAAAAGCTGCTGTGTTGATGCCGCCATAAATGGTGCTGGCCAATAGCATGGCCGCCACGAGGGTGACCGTGTAGGTCTCATAAAGGTCAGCAGCCATACCTGCGCAGTCGCCAACGTTGTCCCCCACATTGTCGGCGATGACGCCGGCGTTACGCGGGTCGTCTTCAGGGAGGCCGGCTTCAACTTTACCCACAAGGTCTGCGCCCACGTCTGCCGCTTTGGTGTAGATACCTCCGCCCACACGAGCGAACACGCTCATGAGCGAACTCCCGAAGCCCAGGGCCACAAGTGCGCTGAATATCTTGTGAGGATCAGGATCATACGATCTTGCGATAAGGAAAAATCCCGCGACTCCAAGCAGCGCCAGTCCGGTGACTACGATCCCGGTTACCGAACCGCCTTTGAATGCGACGTTCATGGCGTCGGGGAGGCTCTTGCTCGCTGCTGCCGCCACGCGCACATTCGCATTAACGGAGACCTTCATCCCGAGGAAGCCGGCAAGACCTGAACCCACGAGGCCGATGAGGAATCCTATTGCGGGTATCACGCCAAGCGTCAGGATCAAGACGATAAACAGGATCACCGCGATGACAGCCACTACCTTGTACTGGCGGGTCAGGTAAGCCATGGCGCCTTCGGCCACGTAGCTGGAGATGTCCTGCATCCTCTGGTTTCCAGCATCCTGCTTGAAGACCCAGCCTGCGGTAATGAGGCTGTAGGCCACACCCAAGGCCCCACAGATGAGGGCCACGATCACAACCCAGTCCATCTACCTACCTCCTTAATAAAATAACTGATTGTGGGAAGGGGAAAACGCGATTGTTCGTAACAGACTATGTACATTGAGTAGATATGTCAAGGACAAAGACGAGTCGCCGGTAAGCATTCACTTACGCGGGGCTTACAATCGGAATTATCAATGATTTCAAAAGGTGTATCTCAGATTTCCGCGCATAACTTGAGGAGTTACGAGTCGCCTGCGCAAAGTAGATTTTTTACACGTGCAGTACACAATCCTTCCAACCCGACCCGACCAAAATTTCCACACTGTGTCGGAGATGCCTCCGGTCATAGCCTGTCCTCTCATCGTTTAAGAGCGCCATGCGTGCGCGTATAGTCCGAATACAGCCGTTTCACTTTCCGATTGCCATCACCAGTAGAGGCGTAACACTGGAAGGAAGTTTGAGCACGGCTGAAACCTGGGCATCGTTGAAAGCGCCCACCGTCCCCACGTGCAGTCCCAAAGCCTCAGCCTGCAAATACACATTCTGATTCGAACTGCCTGCCTCCATGAAGACATATTGCGATCCTCGATTCCCATACTTGGATGTTGTCCGGGCGAATACCGCCCCGATGACCACCAGTGCAGGGGCTCGAGCCAACCACATCTGCGACAGTGAAGCGTGAGATAACAGGGTTCTGTTATCTCCAGGGGCAAGCAGTTTGAGCGAATTCGACAGGGGGTCGTAGCTGTAAACACCCTCCGGTATGCCGCTAACAGTGTCCTTGCCCGTTACCAGAAATATTTCGAGGGGGTAGAGACCGCCGGCAGACGGGATAACCTTGTACGTGGCCCCAGCCACGGCATCCGGGGGAAGATTACCGTTGGCTGCCCACAGGATCTGGGAAATCTGAGCCTCGGCAAGCGGCTCTCCAGTGAAGTTCCGGACGGACTTTTTGGCGATCAGAGCAACTTCCAGAGACACTTTCCCGACGACGGCAGGCTTGGACAACTTGATGTCATTATCTGCAGCAAGGGCTGAGACTCGGACAAATGCCAACGAGAGCACACATAAAAAGATGATCGGGCGACATGTGGTGTTCATGGAGGCCTCCTTGGATTAGCACATTGGGACAGACATAACTCATTCGAGAACGGAATTCAACAGACCTGTAGGGCTTCGATTGACCCACAACGGAACCTTATGGTCCTGAGCAAAACATGGTCGTTGGTGGTTGACGAAGGTTAAGAAAAATGCAAACCTTCTGCGATATAGCGCTCTGTTGTTCATGAAACGGGGTTCTAAGCGGCATGGTCCGTGATCGCTAAGGAAAATGCCGCTTGCCACTACATGCGGCTGAAAGACTTTTTGCCTATGCTACAGATTATGGGGAGGAAAAAATGCAAAGAACATTGTCTATAATAAAGCCTGACGGCGTTTCAAAGAAACTCATTGGAGAGGTCATAAAGATATTTGAAACTGCTGGTTTTCGAATAGTGGCAGTGAAGATGAAGCGGCTCAGCCGGGCCGAGGCCGAGGGCTTCTACTATGTCCACAAAGAGAGGCCATTTTTCGCAGAACTCGTGGAGTTCATGATTTCCGGTCCGGTAGTGATAATGGTCCTGGAAGGGAATGATGTCATTCTGGGTAACCGTGAAATCATGGGGGCTACGGATCCTGCCGAGGCCGCTCAAGGGACCATCAGGGCTAGATGGGCGGACAGCAAGCAGAACAATATCGTTCACGGCTCAGATTCGCCGGCTGGCGCCGAATTTGAAATAAGCTACTTTTTTAGCGGGATTGAGATTTTTTGACCGAATCGCTTCAAATGCAACCGGTTGAAGTTCTTGAGCCTGACTTGGTTGGCATGACTCAGCCGGAACTGGAGAGTTTCTTCAACTCATTCGGCAAGGAACGTTTTCGTGCTTGTCAAGTAATGAGATGGATACATCAGGGCTTGGAAGTGTCCTTCGAAGGGATGACCAATCTTTCCAAGTCCCTGAGAACAGAGCTAGGTGACAAGGCAACTATCACCAGCCCGGAAGTCTTGGATGTCAGGCGTTCCCAGGATGATACGCGAAAATTCCTTATGAGGTTCAGAGATGGGTGCAGCGTAGAAACCGTTCTGATCCCCAGTGAGGATCATGACACTCTTTGCGTGTCAACTCAGGTCGGCTGTGCAATGGGGTGCCGAATTTGTCGTACAGCAAGGATGGGTTTCATTCGCAACTTGTCCGGCGGTGAGATAGTTGCTCAACTCCTGGAGGTGAGGCGGAGAGAACCGCAGAGCAGAATAACCAACGTAGTACTCATGGGTATGGGAGAGCCCCTGGCCAATTTTGATCAGACGGTAAAGGCCATTCGCATCATGAGTCACCCCAACGGTCCGCAGATATCGTGGAGGCGGTTGACGGTTTCTACCGTAGGTTTGCCTCATCGTATTCGTGAACTTGGGGAAGCGGTAAGAGCGAAGCTGGCAGTGAGCTTGAACGCGGTGACGGACGATCAAAGAAATTCCATTATGCCCATCAACCATACTTACCCTTTGAAAGAATTACTGAGTGCTCTAAGAGAATATCCCCTGGCAAGGCGTGACCGCATTACTATCGAATATGTCATGATTGACGGGTTTAACGACTCCGACTCCGACGCCAGGCAACTGGCGAGAATGCTCAACCCCATCCGGGCCAAGGTTAACCTCATACCTTTTAATGATGAATTTTCAGAGGATTTGAAAGCGCCTAAGCCAGAGCGAGTCGCACGGTTTCAAGAGATATTGATGTCTAAATCGCTCGTGGCGATAGTTCGCAGATCACGTGGTCGCGATATTCTGGGCGCGTGCGGCCAACTGGCAGGAGAAGCCGGGAGTCTCACTTGACAGCCAGGATTGACGAACTGATTCGTGCCCTTTCCGATCCGACCATTTACCCTCATCGACCACGTTCGGTTCAGGTCGTCCAGACACACATATCCGTTATTTTCATTGCCGGTGAACTGGTTTACAAGATCAAGAAACCCTTGGACTTTGGGTTTTTGGACTTCACCACACTTGAGAAGCGTCGCTATTACTGTAATCAGGAGGTAAAGCTAAATTCGCGCTTCTCGGAAAACATTTATCTGAAGGTATTGTCTATCACTGCGGACGAAGATGGCCCCAACCTGGATGGAAGAGGCGAGGAAATAGAGGTCGCGGTACTGATGCGTCGAATCCCCCACGAGCGAATCATGATCAACATGCTCGAACAAGACCAGGTCACGCCTGACATTCTCAACCGGCTCGCAGATCGAATTGCCTATTTTCATTCCCAGGCCCATAGGGGGCCACAGATCACAAGTTTCGGTTCAACGGAAGTTATTTATCAGAATCTTAAGGAAAATTTCGAACAAACAACCCGTTATGTCGGGCTCACCATCGACCAGGGCGCTCACTCCGAAATCTCCGCCCTTGCTTACGATTTTCTGTCAACCCATGCACATCTTTTTCGGCAGAGGATGTCAGGAGGCTTTATTCGCGACTGTCACGGAGATCTTCACCTCGATCACGTGGTGATACTCAACGGAATCATACTTTACGATTGTATAGAATTTAACGACCGTTTCCGGTTTGGCGACACTGCCGCCGATTTGGGTTTCCTCCTCATGGATCTTGATTATCGAGGCTATCCCGCATACGCGAGACAGATCGCCCAAAGATATGCAGAATCGTCCGGGGACCATCAGATCCTCAAACTCCTAGGCTTTTATAAGGCCTACAGGGCTTTCGTACGAGGGAAAGTCCTGGGTTTTGCTCTCGATGAGCCGGAAATCGCTGAGCCTGAAAAAATTGTGGCCGTTGACGAAGCCAGGAACTATTATTGGCTGTCTCTGGCGTGTCTAGAACGTCCTGGTCCTCCAATACTGATAGTTATGTCCGGGCTGACAGGGACAGGCAAGAGCTACTTGTCGGAAAGGCTCGGAAAGAGGCTGGGAATAGAGCCGCTCCGATCCGACGTGGCCCGGAAACAGATTCAGGGGCTGTCTTCACTCGAACATCAGCTTGACAACTATGGTACAGGGATCTATACACCCAAATCGACGGAGCTTACCTATAAGGCTCTCTTCGAAAGGGCGCGTAGGTCTCTGGAACTTGGAGAATCAGTAATCATAGACGCTTCCTTCATGAGTTTTCGTCGCCGTATGCAAGCCAAGGAATTGGCCGCGAAAGAACGCGCACGATTCATGATCGTCGAATGTGTTGCTCCCGAAAGGGTTATTCAAACTAGACTCGAAAACAGGGCTAAGGATCGCACCGAACCATCGGATGGACGATGGGAAATATTTCTTCACCAAAGGACGGATTTTGAACCGATTTGCGATGATGAACGCGACTATCACCGATCATGGGATTCTACAGGGGAACTAAATCCTTTTCTCACTTCCTTAGTCAGAGAACTGACGTTTCACTGGCTAGAACCAACCGATTCATCCCGATGAATGCTGCAATAATCTCCGGCAAAACCTTTCACGCGACGAATAATCTCGAGGGATCAGCAAGACTGATGTCAAGCGATATTGGAGTAGCACTACCATGAATTGCGGCACGGTTATCGGCGTACTTCTGGTGGTAACCCTAATATCCGGTTGCATCCCTCAACAAACCACCGGTCCGGCTCAGGTCCAGAAAACTTTTCAGATCCATTACCAAATGGGAATAAACCACCTCACGGAGGGGCAAACTCCCCAGGCGGTCAAGGAGCTTCTTGCCGCTCAGACGTTGGCGCCTGGAAACTCCGATATAGAGCATGCCTTGGGTCTGGCCTATCAGCGAAAGGGGCTATATGACCAGGCGATAGAACAGTACAAGAAATCGCTCCAAATTGAGCCTAAGCTGACCGAGGCCCGCAACAACCTTGGCACTGCCTATCTTGCAAGAAGTTTGTACGATGAAGCCATAACGCAGTTTGAGCAGTGTCTGGCGGACCCGTCTTATTCTACTCCGGAAAAGGCCGCATACAACCTGGGTGTAGCATATTTCAATAAGAAGGATTTGGACAAAGCTATCGAGTACTATGATAAGGCTGTATTACTCAAAGAGGATGGTACAGAAGCCCTGTTCAACCTGGCCTACTGTCACCAGGAGAAGAAGAACTACGCTAAGGCCCTGGAGTACTACAAGAAGGCTCTCGTCACAGATCCCTCATTTAAGGAAGCCCACTATCGTATGGGGCTCATTTACGAGGTTCAACAAGATTATCCCAAGGCATTGGAAGCCTTCAAAAAAGTCTCAGATATGGATCGCGACCACGTGGCGGCGAGATTCCAGACCGGAGTTATTCTTGTGCGCACAGGAAAAGTGGAAGAGGGTCTGAAGGAACTTGAATCTGTAGCAAAGGACGATCCGGAAGGCTCTTGGGGTAAGGATGCTCAAACTGAAATCAGTCTCGTCAACAATTCCGATCTCAAAATGTTGAAGAAAAAAACTGGTCGATAAAGTGGCGGGTAAGGAAAGGAGGGGCCGATGCCCAAAATTCAAAGGACTCTGATAAGCGTAACCGATAAATCCGGTATAGATGAGTTTGGAAAAGCCCTGGCCGAATTCGGCGTGGAAATTCTATCTACTGGTGGAACAGCAAAACAAATGGCGGGTGCCGGAATCAAGATAAAGGAAGTATCTGATTTCACAGGCTTTCCAGAGATGTTGGACGGAAGAGTCAAAACACTCCACCCGAAGATCCATGGGGGTATACTTGGAATACGTACCAATCCCGGACATGTTCAGGCCATGCGGGACCACGGCATAGTTCCGATTGACATGGTTGTTGTAAACCTTTACGCGTTCGAGAAAACAGTATCCCGAACTGATTGCACTATGGAAGAAGCAGTAGAAAACATAGACATTGGAGGCCCCACCCTTCTGAGGGCGGCCGCTAAGAATTATCCGTTCGTCACGGTGATCACCGACCCGAAGGACTACTTGACAGTTATCAGCGAAATGAGAGCATCTGACGGCTCGGTTTCTTACGAGACAAATTTTCGCCTCGCTCGCAAGGTGTTTCGTCTCACCCACGAATATGACGGAGCCATTACAAGGTATCTGGAATCTTTGGGTGAGAAAGGCAGGCAGGTCCAGCGATCAGTTACACCGATTCGCTCTTGAGCACGTAACATCAGCAGAGGCAAAGTCTTGGTGGAGACGGGCGTATCTGCTCGTCATTACTACTCCGAAGGCGTCGAATCGGTATTAGATAAAGAAGTCTTTCTTCAACGGATACTACTCATACGAATTCGCTTTCTAAGGATTGACATGGATAAGAAAAGCTTTGGTGGCGCAGGCGTCCCTGCGATTGATTCGAGCTGTACCCTAAGAAAACGGCGTGCAGAGACGCCCACCCCACTGCAAGATTTTCTTTTTTACAATCTTCAGTTTTGGATGGTGAATCGGCATCAAGGAAAAAAACAAGCACAGACATGAAAAAAATTCAGGTCGGTATCGTCATGGGAAGTGACTCGGACCTCCCTGTAATGGAGAAGGCTGCCGAGATCTTAAGAAAGTTTGGAATCCCTTTCTTTATGACGGTTGCGTCTGCCCACCGAACCCCGGAAAGGGTGGCTGATTTGGCTCGCAGGGCTGAAGCAGAGGATTGGAAAGTTATGATAGCGGGTGCGGGAATGGCGGCTCATCTTGCAGGGTTTCTGGCGGCACTCACAATTGTTCCGGTGATAGGGGTGCCGATGGACTCATCTCAATTGCACGGTCTGGACGCGCTACTTTCAACGGTTCAGATGCCGGGTGGGATTCCAGTGGCGGCCATGGGATTGGGATCTTCAGGGGCAAAAAACGCCGGTCTCATGGCTGTGCATATCTTGGCGGCCTTTGATCCCTCCCTCAGGCAAAAACTGATGAACTACCGAGAAGAGCAAAGAAAAGCCGTAGAAGAAAAGGCGGCTAGAGTGGAGAGAGGGACATAACCTGCCTGATGACCACAACCGGCGTGAGCTTTGTCTCTTGCAATTCTTTCACAATCCCAGGCGATCGCTTATTTTTTTCATGGCCTCGATGCTTATGCTGATAAATTCGTCCAAGGGTATGTCGATCTTTTCGCAGAGAAGAATTCGATCCCTGTTTACGGCGCGTGCAAACTCCTTCTCTTTCATTCTCTTTCCGACCGACTTGGATTTTACGCTTGCCAGCTTCTTATCAGGATAGACCAGCGTGGTGGTCACTATCATCCCGGTTATGGTTTCCGCCGCGCTCAAGGCAAAGTGTATCGGCTTGGTCGCTGTCAACCCCAGGTGCTCAGCATTGTGGAATTTGATCGCCTCGATGACGTCCGGATGGACACCTTTATCTGCCAGTATCTTCTCAGTAACCAGTCCGTGCCGGTCTATCGCCTCTCGGGTTTCATTATAGTCCAGATCATGGAGCAGTCCCGCGATACCCCACATTTCCGGGTCTTCGTTAAACCTGGGGGCCAATGCTCTCATGATGGCTTCCGTAGCCTCGGAGTGTTTCCTCAAGTTTTCAGCCTCAAGGGACTGCTCCATCAAATCCATCGCCGCCTGACGAGTAATACCCCATTTTCCAGTGCCCATGGATTACATTCCTTGCCGTAACGCGATTCCCCAGAAGAGAAAGGCTGGTTTAATCGTCAAAGCTACCTTTGGGCCCCTTGTCACTGGTCAGAGATTCAGCTCTCCTTCTCAATGCGGCCTCAGTCCATTCCGAAGGATCTTCTATACGGGTAGCCTTAGGGTCAAGATTGAACGAGCCCGCCTTGAGAATAGTCTCTATGGCAAGAGGCGCGGTGTCTGCTCCGTTAAACACTTCGGTAATTAGCAGATAAACAAAATCCTCTACACCCTTTACCATTCTCTCACGGTCTTCCCTGGGCAGTCCCAGGAGCTTGTTTTCAAATGGGCGGTTGAGTTTCTTAAAATCGCCGCCTTTCCAGCCTTTCTCGCGAGCAAAAGAAACCATTTTATTCCACATTTCATCCGATGGACCGGCATCGGACATCTTCATGAAATCGCCGTTTTCATCCTGAATGGCGTTGCCATACTCATTTACCTTTAGTCCCCACGATACCATCTGAAGAGCAGTAGCCACATTAGCCTTTGTCGTCCGGGTCCTGTCGGCAATAGCTCTGAGTCTGTCAAAACTGTTCCCTGATGTGCCATGCTGTGCGCCGGACACCTTGTATTTTTCGAGTGCCCTGTGAATATCTCCGGTCAAGTCCACCTGTATCCCTGCGTCGCTGGCTTCTATGCCGTGGGTAGTCCCATTGTTAAGGGCGATCCAGTCCGGGAAGATTCCGTGAGCATTTAGCCCCTGAATAAGAAATTGGGCCTCCGCAACTGTTGATAAACCCGCCTTGCCCTTGATCTCTCCAACTTCAGTTTCATATCCGGACCATGCAGGGACATAGCGGCTCAGAGCAATGTTGGCCAGCAAATTGTCCGCATCTGGAAGATGTGAGGCATCAATGGCTATAGAAGTTATTCCTGCATCAAACAAGCTGGGTATCTCGTTCCTGGCTGAATCTATGTCCAGCCTTTTCTTAATTCCATAGTGATCGGCATGGATGGCTATGGGAACAGTGATGCACAGTTCGTTACAGAGCGAGTCAACCAATCTTGCCATATTCCACAGACTGACATCACAGTATGCATCCGCGCCGCCCTCGGATCTGGCGATTTCTATGATAATCGCCCCATTTGCTCGCTGGGCGGCCATGAGGGCCCCGCGTGCCACAAAAGAATTACGGACTGATGCGGCAATAGCTATAGAATGGCCCTTCGCCAAAGCAGCCCGGTCTATAACTTTGCCGCTGACAATTAATGCCTTGGAATTAGGAAATAAGCTTACTATGTTCGGTGGCCGTCCCTTGGACAAGGCTTTTTCAAAATCGTTTCTTGAGACAGTAAACTGAGTCTGCATAACTTCCTCCGTATGAAATGATCACGTGAAGAATACAGGGACTCTCCTGTGTAAATAAAAGGAACAAGTGGATGACGCGGCAGTCCGTCATCACCACCAATGTCAGCCACGACATTATGAGTAAGGCCTTCTGCAGCAATCTTCAAGATAATTCTTCGGGAACAATTGAACAGCAGGATAAACTGATTAACAGACTAACATAACGTCTAATTTTGACGAGTTCCAGCTACGTTACCACCGGCGATCTTCTCGGGACCACGGTCCCACTGAACCTGAGCGGGGGCATACCCGTAGGCCTTCAAAATTCTTAGATCGTACTCGACGCGGTTTCGGGAGAGCGGAGGCTTTTTCAGATTGCATCTCGCCGCTCCAAAATGGAGCGGACGAAAGGTATCAGATTCTCGGAGAGCATAGCTAATCCCTTCAAAATCAAACTCCAGTTTCTTTATCCACCACAAAGTACCATTGTGGAGTTCAACTTTCAGATAGGGCGTTCCGTCGTCCTCGCGAAAACGTAAATAGGCTGTGGCAAAGACCTGCTTTAGGTCAAGATCGCTGAGACTTTCGTAGGGAGGCGTTAGCACGGAACTCTGAAGAAGCCATGCCACAATCCCCATCGCTGCTACAAAGACAAGAGCAATAACCGTTGCAACAACATATATTTCATGGCGCCTGAAGGCCGCTAGAAATTCTTGCTTCATCCTGGATCATCCTGAACGCGATCAGTGGTAGTGATCTTTCCCGTCTCAGAGTCGTACTTGTGCAAGAGCTTGCTATCTGCGTAATAAGCCTGTCCAGTGAAAGCTGCCCTGTCTTTCCCTCTGGACTTAAGGCTCAGGATCACTTTGGGCGGGACCTGCACCGAGGTCCTTTGACCTTCCGGTGTAACCAGAAAGCCGTCTCCACCGCTGCCGGATATTTCCGCATCAAAATAGCGGTGTTCCTTGGCAAAAAAATCTTCCTGAGCCCTGGCGGCAAGCATTAGGACCTTCGCAGCCTGTTCGCTCATTCTGCGGTTCTTGTACGAATCTACAAGAAATAGATAGATCCCTACCATCATGGATATTACCAAGACGGCAAAAACCATCTCTACACTAGTGAGACCAGATCTACATCTAAGATATCTCATTTCATCGTCTGCCCTTATACGGCTATTTTTTCCACTATTGGCCGGCCTTTGCTTCTCCACCAAATTCATGAATCATTAAGTTCATCAAACCTGTTTGAGCAGGCCCAGCAAGTCTTGTTGGATTCCAGAGGCCGTGCTCACTAGAAAACACTTAGTCTAAGATTGGCTTGATGTCAAGATAGATTATCTGGTAGATTCAAATGGTTATGTTGCCATTGTAAACTGTTGTCGCAGGGCCGATCATGAACACGTCAGCGTTGTCTCCTTTCCAGGCTATCGTTAAGTCGCCTCCTACGAGTTGCACTATTACCTGAGAATCGGTTAAGCCTTTAAGGGTAGTTGTTACGGCTGCAGCGCACGCTCCAGTCCCGCACGAAAAGGTTTCCCCACTACCGCGCTCCCACACCCGCATCAGCAAGACTCTCCGATCAACAACTCTAACAAATTCCACATTCGTCTTGGCCGGAAACAAAGGATGGGTCTCTATGGAAGCTCCGTATAGTTTGGGAAGAGGGCCTATCTCGCCATCCACTACTATTACACAATGGGGGTTGCCCATCGAGACCATTGAAGCAAGAAATGCTTGCCCCTGAACTTCAATGGGATAGTCCACTATGGGAACGTGGCCCGAGTCAATAATTGTGGGAATGTCCTTGGGGTGGAATAAAGGCGATCCCATGTTTACCTGAACACGGTTGACTTTGCCATCGGCTCCCGTGAAAATCTCAAGAACCTTGATCCCAGCTCTCGTTTCTATCGCAAGTGTTGTTTTGTCAGTGAGACCGCTGTCGTAAGCGTACTTGGCCATACACCGGATGCCGTTTCCGCACATTTCCGCCGATGATCCATCTGAATTCACGTAGTCCATGAAAAAATCTGCATTATTTGACGGCCTAATCACTATTATGCCGTCAGCCCCCACGCCCAACCGACGGTTGCATACCCGCACGACTTGTTCGGCAGACAATTCGATCCTTCCAACATGATCGTGGAAGACCACGAAATCGTTCATGGTGCCGTGCATTTTCTGGAAGCTTATCAACATGGTGCAAGACTAGGCTACTTTGCTTTTCAAGACAACTCAAACAGTGGCGGTTTTAAGACATATAGACTAGGATAACCGGTACCTATTATCAAAATGGTTGAAACTTTTCCCTTGAGAATAGATGAAATACCTAGTCGTGATAGCCATTGCTTTGGCTGCCTGGAGTCTCCTTGAAGAGTTTGTTTTCAAGGACAAGCGCGTCGGTAGTTTCGAGTCTTTAACGCATAGGTTCTTAGATATCGGTCGACGGCTGCACAGAATGATCGGAGTGCTGGCGTTGATCATCATCATGATTTTCCTGATTCGCATGATCCTATACGCAGCACATGTGTGGTAGGGCATCTCCATACATAATGCCCACGGGATGATTCGATCATACCATTTCAATCGCGCAGGCCATCGACACCCCGCCGCCGCCGCAGAGTGTGGCCAAACCTAGACTCTTATTTCTCTTTTTCATGGCATAAATCAGGGAGACAATGAGCCTGGCGCCAGTGCATCCCACGGGGTGCCCAAGGCCTATGCCGCTACCATTGACATTGGTGATTTCTCTGTTGAGCTTAAGCTCCCTCTCACAGGCAAGGTACTGAGCAGCAAATGCTTCATTGAGTTCTATGAGTTCGAAATCATCCAGACTCATCCCGGAGCGATTAAGGAGGTTGTGAACGGCTGGAATCGGGCTTAGGCCCATCACAGTCGGATTACAAGCCCCCATTCCTACAGCCTTTATTCGGGCCAAAGGCTTGAGGCCGTCAGTCCTCGCTCGGTCCTCGGACATAATTATCAGGGCTGCTGAGCCGTCGTTGATTCCGCTGGAATTACCTGCCGTCACGGTGCCTGTTTTGGGGATGAAAGCCGGGCTGAGTTTGGCTAGGGCTTCCATGGTGAGCCCCGGGCGGAAATGCTCATCCTTGTCAAAGATTTTCGGAGCGCCTTTTTTCTGAGGAATGGTCACGGGCACTATTTCTTCCGAAAACGACCCGTCATTCGTTGCGCGTTCCACGCTGTTGTGACTGCGCAGAGCGATCTCATCCTGCTCCTGCCGGGTGATCCCGCATTTGGCGGCCACAAATTCCGCGGTATGACCCATTATGTATGGTTTGCCCCTGAAAAACTCAAAAGGACCATCATCAGGATATGTCAAGATATGTGAACCGCAATGTAAGCCCGTCTGCATGGCGTCCGTTATGGTCTCGTTACCCATCCGGACGCCCCATCGAGCCTTTTCAAGGGTGAATGGAACCCCGGACATGTGCTCTACACCGCCTGCCAGTATGACATTGGCGACGCCGGCCTTGATCATAGCAGCACCGGAGAGGACGGCCTCCATACCGGAAATACAAACCCTATTGATAGTCACTGCGGGAACCGTATCAGGAATCCCAGCAATGAGTGCCCCGATTCGCGTAACATTCATGGCATCGGTTGGGTTCAGACAGCATCCGAAGCGGACATCGTCAATAATATCCGGTGAAATCCCGGCCCTGTCTATGGCGGCCTTCATAGGCACACTGGAAATTTTCGCAGCGTGAACATCACGTAGAGTGCCGCCGAACTCGCCTATTGCGGTACGGCACCCTGAGACTATTACTACATCGCTCATGGGGGAAACTCCCTCTGTTATTGTAATATTTTTTTCTATCTCAACCGTGGCGGCGCATGAGAGACCTCGTGTACGCGCCGCACCATACAGCCATTCAGGCTCTATTGAACGTTTAAAGGGCTTAAGTCCGGTTTGAAAAGCCGCATACTTTCTCCTACGGTTCACACAGGGGAAGCGCTATTTGATTATGGCAGCTTCGTCTATGGACAATTCCTTTTCGAAATCTTCCCAGAATGTTTCCTCTGATTTGCGCCAGCCTGATCCAAACTTCTTGTTGAAAAGGCTTCCCACTTGATCCAATGCCTTGCTCCAGGCTGATTGATAGTTGAGTTTCAGAACATCCTCCAGGAAAGGTACGAGCGAGCCAAGCTTTTCTTTTGGTAAGTACGCTCTCGCTCCAAGCTGGATCGATTTTTTGAGGGCTTCCGGGGTAAACGCGTGCGCGGTGAGCATCACTACGGGAAAGTTTGCATTCTCGGCGATCTGCAAAAGATCGAATCCTCGAACTCCCATAATGTCAAGGATTACCAGATCGTAGGTGTAGGAGACGAGATACTGCTGCGCTTTCTCAAAAGTGGTTGCCGTGTGCAGGGTGACACTAGCCGCATCTGACAACTCCTCCTCGATAATGTCCAGGACGTCCTCTTCGTCGTCCACCACAAGGATCAGCCTGTCTTTCAAGATTTCAGAACTTGCCATCGGAAATCCTTTTCTTTCGCAGTCTGGTGCAGTCCAACTCCCAAGAGTTGTTTTGGATTATAAAACAAAAAGGACGAGATTCAAATTCCCCGTTGAATGGTAAGCCCAAGATGATAATCTTCAGCCACCCCGGTTTCTAGATGCCGGTCGTCTGCAAACGGGGTTAAACCAAGTACGCATCCTTATGCTTACCCATACCGAAGAGTGAAGTCAACTTTTTCGAGATCCTAAATCGCAAAGGACTTCCAGTTAAGGCAAAGACGTTAACGATTTTTGTATTGCCGAGGCTTCGAGCAAGAAAGGTGCGTCAACGGAACTGTCTGTGTGGGCAACCCGTGATTTGAGTTCCCTGCTTCAGGCATGGAATAGAATGTGTTAAGGTTAAACATCCGCAAGGAGTCTGATCCGACTGACCTTTCTACGATTCTGCATTCAGGCCTCGATGCCGGAAAAAACTATCTTAAGGGGTTACGATGTCTTTGAGGAAATATGTAGTAGTCCCCCCTACGGGGGGGCGCCTTGAGAGTCTGAGAGAAATAGCCGGCAACCTGTGGTTCTGCTGGAATACTGAAGCGGTGGAGTTGTTCGAATATCTCGACGAGCAACTTTGGCAGGATACCAACCACAATCCTCTCCAAACACTGGTTCGCCTATCCAGCCACAGGCTGCTTGAAATAAGCAAAGACGAAGGATACCTGGAACACGCGGAGCGTGTCCGACAGAAATTTCATGGCTACATGCAGCGGAAGCGATCATACGAATACAGGCTGGAAAGGCCGGTGGATTTTATCACCGCCTATTTTTCCTTGGAGTTCGGCCTGAGCGAATGCCTACCAATATACTCCGGCGGCCTCGGTGTTCTGGCCGGAGATCACCTGAAGTCATCAAGCGATCTAAACTTGCCTTTGGTGGCGATAGGGCTCATGTACCAAGAAGGATATTTCCGACAAAGTCTGAGTAAGGATGGCTGGCAACAAGAATATTACCCTAGAACCGAGATCGACACACTCCCTTTGGAAAAACAGACGGATCAGGCAGGTGGTGCTCTCCTCGTCGACGTGAATCTCGCGGGAGAGATTGTCCGGAGTCGAATTCTCAAAGTCGACGTTGGACGTATTCCACTGTATTTGCTCGATACAGACATCCCGGAAAATCCGGAACGATTGAGGAGCATCACGGCCAGACTCTATGGTGGCGACGTGGAAATGAGAATGAGACAGGAGATCCTCCTGGGGGTGGGGGGCTGTAAAGTTCTCCGAGCTTTAGGAATTGAGCCGTCGGTGTACCACCTCAACGAAGGACATGCTGCGTTCACGTTGCTGGAGAGGATGCGGTACTTCATGTCAGAAGAAGGTTTGTCCCTCGAAGAGGCTCGCGAAATGGTCACCAGCCAGAGCATTCTCACCATACATACGCCCGTCCCTGCTGGAAACGATGTGTTTGAAAGGCCTCTGATGGAAAAATACTTCCTTAGCCTCGTTCGCGACCTAGACATGGACTTCGAAACCTTCCTGGGCCTAGGAAGAAAAAACCCGGAAAATCGCTCTGAGGGTTTCTGGATGCCAGTTCTAGGACTAAGATTGACTTCCAGGAGCAACGGCGTGAGCAAACTCCACGGGAGAGTCACCCGGGAAATGTGGCACGAGGTATGGCCTAATGCAGACCGGGAAGACGTGCCTATCGTGCCTATCACCAACGGCGTCCACATTCCGTCTTACATATCACGTGACCTGGGTAAGCTCTATGACAGATACCTGGGGTCAGGATGGACCGAAGACCCGGACAATGAAAAAATATGGCAGCGAGCCGAGAAAATCCCAGCCACCGAGTTGTGGCGCACACATGAACGATGCCGAACTAGGCTGGTTTATTATGCGCGCAGGAGCTTAGCCGACAAGCTGAGGGCTCGAAAGGCACCATTAGAGGAAATCGAGGCAGCCGACAATATGCTCAATCCAGAAGCGCTGACTATATGCTTCGGACGACGCTTTGCTACTTATAAACGGGCGACACTGCTTTTTCGGGAACCCGAGCGACTTGCGAGAATCCTGTCGCTTCCGGAGCGGCCAGTTCAACTAATCTTTGCAGGAAAAGCTCATCCCGCAGATGACACCGGTAAACAACTCATACGCAAAATAGTTGAGCTGAGTAAAAGAGATATTTTCCGCGGACGAATAGCGTTCTTGGAAGATTATGATCTGAACATAGCCCGGTACATGGTGCAAGGAGCGGATGTGTGGCTCAACACCCCTCGGCGCCCACTTGAAGCTTGTGGCACCTCTGGAATGAAAGCTTCTGCAAACGGAGCAATAAATCTCAGCGTTCTGGATGGATGGTGGGACGAAGGATACCAGGGAGACAACGGCTGGGCCATTGGTTGGGGCGAAGAATATGACAGTGCTGAATACCAAGACGATATAGAGAGTCGAGCTTTATACGACTTGCTCGAGGAAAGCGTGGTACCGCTTTTTTTCGAAAGAGGCATTGACGATGTTCCCAGGGAATGGATCCGGATGATGAAGAGGTCAATCCAGACGATCTGCCCGGTGTTCAATGCTCACAGGATGGTCTCCGATTACGTGGAAACATGTTATGTGTCTGCTGCAAGGGATTTCGAGGAACTTCGGTCAGGAAATTACGCCGGTCTGAAAAAAATGGTCGAATGGAAAAGGAAGATTCGCGAGGATTGGGGCAATATCGCCATACTTAGCGTTGAAATACGAGATGATTCTGACGCAATAAAGGGAAAAGACGTAGAGGTGGTCGTGCATGTGGACACCTCTGGCCACAGTCCTTCGGAAATCAAGGTAGAACTCCTGCACGGTCCTATAGATCTATGGGGCAATTTCAAGGTCCGCCACACAACCCCCCTAACACCCGCCCCCCCCAAATTGGTATCAGAAACCTCTAACACGGTCGTTTTCTCCGGACTCATACCCTTAAGCAACACTGGCCTTTATGGATACGTAGTTAGAATCACCCCGGAACATCCCAACCTGCCTTTCTCGGAGAGCTTTGACCTCGTGCACAAAGGATAGTAACGCGCTTCACAAGGTGAACTTGTCACAGTTATTGACCGTGGGAGGCCCTTAAACTTCAGTCTACGACCACTGCACGCGTCGATGCAGAGTCCACAGTTAGTGCAACTTAGATATGGAGCAAGTGTGCCAAGCCTGGTTTTGGGGGGTATGGCAACAAAAAGGCTGGTGATATCAAGATGAGGGTTTCTTAACGACGAATGTAGTGCCAAATAAAATGACCAAATCCTACAATAACAACAAGTTAACCGTTGTTAGTGTCGAAGTTGGGCTAATGCGCCACCAGTTGCCTTCCTCTTGAAAACCTTTTAACAAACGCCGTTTTCCGGTATAATAATGTATGCGACATTATATTCTCGGAGCATCCCAGCCAATTCGGTCACCAGACCGGTGAGTTTGTAAAACGTGTCTCGTGTATGCCTCAATGGGCAAGGATAGTGAGGGCAGGGCGGATCAAAGACAGGCGAACTTGATCACGTGGCCCGCTTCTGTTAGATTTCGCTGCATCGCTTTTGGACAAGATGGTCCAATCGGGGAATACCTGCAATGTTTCTTGACTCGGTCTTCGGGCTTTTTTCCAACGACATGGCCATAGATCTGGGCACTGCCAACACCCTCGTGTACGTGCCCGGACAGGGAGTCGTACTGTCTGAGCCTTCCGTGGTGGCTATAAAGACCGATCTGAGGCGAGGGCCCAGGATAGTTGCCGTAGGGACGGATGCCAAGAAAATGCTTGGGCGAACCCCTGATAACATCAAGGCAATACGTCCCATGAAGGACGGCGTAATAGCGGATTTCGAAGTGACAGAGGCTATGTTGAAGCACTTCATTTTCAAAATCCATCGCCGGAAGTTTCTCGTAAAGCCGCGGATAGTCGTATGTGTGCCTTCTGGAGTCACCCAAGTGGAGATGAGGGCGGTAAGGGAGGCGGCGGAAAGCGCGGGCGCTCGTCAAGTGTACATGGTGGAAGAGCCCATTGCTGCGGCCTTGGGAGCGAACTTGCCCATTACTGAAGCGACAAGCAACATGATTGTCGATATCGGTGGAGGAACCACCGAGGTTGCTCTTATTTCAATGTCGGATATTGTCTATTCTAAGTCGCTGAGGGTGGCCGGGGACAAAATTGATAGTTCAATCATACGTTACGTCAAGCAGAAATATAGTCTACTGATAGGAGAACGCACGGCAGAAATGATCAAGATGATGATTGGAAGCGCCTGCTATGAAAAGGAGGAATCGATAATCGAGGTAAAAGGGCGAGACCTTATTGCAGGGATCCCCAAAGTCATAGCTTTACGTTCCAATGAAGTTGCAGGAGCCATCTCCGCACCTGTTCGGGCCATAGTCGAAACAATAAAAACGGCTTTGGAAATGTCCCCACCTGAACTGGCGGCAGATATAGTGGACAACGGTATAGTTTTGACGGGCGGCGGTTCACTGCTGAAGAATTTGGATGAGGTGATCCGGCGTGAGACCTGTTTGCCGGTAATCGTGACGGACGATCCGCTGTCTACTGTGGTCGTCGGATCCGGCGCTGTGTTCGAACACTTTGACTTACTGCGTGATATCCTGATCAAAGGATGAACATTTGTCTCAATCATACGTAATTATGGGGGATTGGATCAAGAATCTGGACTGAACAATTGCAGGAAGAAGGGGCAAGAGATCCCAATGCACGAACGGTCTAATTTGATCGGCGGTTGACTGACTCTTTGTTTGAAGACTTAGAAAACACACGTATCGGAATGTGATTGCCGATCCCCAAAATTGATCAGCCTGATTCCTACGCGCAAGAATATGCCTCGCTCCATTCGTGATATTGTAATAATTATCGTTCTTCTCGGGAGCAGTCTTCTCCTGATATTCTCGTCTGCAAAAAGACCGGATACCTGGCTCGTAAGCGGGTTGCTCTACAGTCTGTTGCGTCCACTGGAACAAGGGGTTTTCGGACTTCACAAAGGTGTTGCGGACATTTGGGGGACTTACGTTGATCTGATTGGGGTCAAGAAGGAAAACATGGAACTGAAGGAGGAAGTTCGAAAGCTTAGGCGGGACAAGGCAACACTGTTGGCGAGAGAAAACGAGAATCAGCGTCTGAGAAAATTGCTTAACATCAAGGCAAGTCATGAGTTTCCTTCTCTGGTGGCTCAGGTAATAGGGGAGGACGCCTCGGGATGGTATCGAACAATTTTTATTAATCGTGGATCCGAGGACGGTGTCCTTACAGGTATGTCTATCACTGCGCCGGAGGGGGTAGTCGGTAGAGTAATAAGGATCTCGGCCGACATGTCCCAAGTCCTCCTAATTACCGACCCGAACCTATCCTTGGACTGCAGAGTCGTTCGAACACGGGACAGAGGCGTTTTGAAAGGATCTCTGGATCGCGGATGCATCCTACGGTACATAAACTTGAAATCCCAGTTAGAACCAGGTGACGAAGTGGTAACCTCTGGTCTTGACGGGATGTTTCCCCCTGGACTGGGCGTGGGAAAAATCAAGTCAGTTCGGATCGGTGACCAGGGGCTTTTCTTGGAAGCTAGTGTCACACCCGCGTCCGACCTCTCAGCCATCGAAGAAGTTCTGGTCATTCTGGCCTCGCGTGGGGGATTCGACATCCGCCCGAGCCTCGAGGAAAAACGTTGAAGGAAATCGCCTTTGCTCTCACGGCCGGAATGGTAGCCTTGTTTCTTCAAACCACGTCTCTGGGATTTTTCTTTGCTGCTGAACACAAACCGGACTTGATGTTGATTCTTGTAGTTTGGGCAGGTCTCACAATGAACCTGCCCACCGGCTTGGCCTTCGCTTTTATAGCCGGTATCCTTGCGGATTCTCTGTCCGGCTCTCCTACTGGGCTTTTTGCATTGATCTACTGCATAGTCTTTGTTTGCTGCAACTACGTGAACGCAAATTTTGATATGGATGCCTTGTCGGGGAGATTTATAGTCGTGTTCGTGGCGTCGGTTTTTGGTGCAGGTGTAGTGTTGCTTTTGAGATGGCCGATGGGTCCAATCGGGTTTGGACCTGTTGCAGCCGGATGGATTGCTGTGAAATCATTTGTTACGGGTTTGACTTCTATCTTGTTGATCCCATCTATGGATCGATTGTGGGAGGGTTACTCGAGGCTGGTAGGATTGCGATGACTTCTGAATTAGTCACCATGAGCAGTTCTCCGGATCAATTCGTCAATAGGATAAGAATTGCTACACTAATAGTGCTCGTTGTCCTGGGAACACTGACTGTCGGATTGTGGCGTTTACAATTGACTCAGGGGGATTCATTTGAAGAAATGTCTCGCAGCAACAGGGTTCGGCTGGTGAGACTTCCTCCGTCTCGAGGACGGATTCTGGACTCAAGCGGGCTTGTCCTTGCCGAGAATAAGCCCAGTTTCACATTCTCTATTCTTCACGGAGAATTAGAAAACCCACAGGATGTCATCCAAACCTGCTCACCCATTCTGGGAATCGCTCAGGAGAGGATGCGCAGTCTCATAGAGCGTGGCAGAGCGGTTCCCAAGTTCATAAGCTATCCAATTAAAAAGAATGTGACTCTCGAAGAGGTTTCACTTATACAAGCTCGCTCTGCCGACCTGAAGGGTGTCGTTCTCGAAACCAAGCCATACAGGATCTATCCTTTCGGAGAGACTCTTTGTCACGTAGTCGGAACTCTGGGAGAGATATCAGCCGATGAGTTGGCGAAAGGGGTAAAGGTCGGATATAGGCCTGGTGACCAAATTGGTAAGTCCGGCATAGAAAGAGAATACGAAAGCTATCTTAAGGGAGAAGAAGGGTGGGAACAGATTGAAATTGACGCAAAGGGACGACAACTTTCGGATCTTACCAGAAAGCCTGCCAGAACCGGCTCAGACATCATCCTAACAGTAGACACTGCACTGCAAAGATATGTCGAGGAGATTTTTGTAGACAGAGCAGGGTCAGTTGTAGCCATTGACCCGGATACCGGACGAATAATTGCCATGCTCAGTAAGCCCGGTTTTGATTTAAACCTGTTTTCTCCGTCCATCTCAGAGCGTGAGTGGAAAAATCTCAACGGCGATCCGCTCCACCCATTTGAGAATAGATCCATAAGAGGCTTGTATTCGCCCGCCAGCACGTTCAAAATTATCACGGCTGCGGCCGCCCTAGCCGAACGAACGGTCAAGACCGACCAAAAGTTTACTTGCAAGGGTGAATTCGAGTTAAGCGGGGTGGTCTTTCGTTGCTGGAATCATTACGGCCATGGCAAGATAGATCTCCATAGGGCAATTGTAGAGTCTTGCGACATCTATTTTTATGAGATCGGGCTTCGAACGGGAGCAGATCGCATGGCGCGCTGGGCCTCGCTCTTCGGCCTGGGAAAACCATCCGGCCTGGGGCTTCCTCAAGAATTGCCAGGCTTGATACCCACTTCAGCGTGGAAGATGCGCACTTACGGGGAGCCAATGAAAGAGGGAGAAACAGTAACAATTGCGATTGGTCAGGGATATGTACTGTCCACTCCACTTCAACTTGCCGTGATGACCGCCGCACTTGCGAATGGAGGCAAATTGATGAGGCCTGCCATTGTAAAACAGATACGGTCTTCAGAAGGAGATGTCATTTATGAACATTCGCCAATGGTGCGCTGGAACATTCCTCTTGAGCCGAAAGATATGGAAACATTGCGGTCTGCCATGCGGGATGTAGTGCAGGACCGGCGAGGAACTGGGAAACGATGTCTGATTCCGGGCATTACGGTGCGGGCAAAAACAGGCACCTCCCAAGTGATAAGCACGAGACAGAATACTTTCGAGGGAGACCAGATTCCCTACCACGAGAGAACCCATGCCATGTTTGTGGCCTACGTAGATGATCGGCCACAAAAAATGGCCCTTGTAGTGATCGTGGAGCACGGCGGGGGCGGCGGAGCCACTGCAGCTCCAATAGCCCGTAAAATAATTTCACGCTATTACGGTGTCGAGGCGACCCAAGATCCAATAGAATGATGACCTCCGACTCGTATCCGGACATGGGAGACAAGGAATAAGCTCGGTGTATGCCGATCCCACGGAGTGGACAAGCTGGAAAACATTGCACGACGTGGTGGCCGAGTAATCCTTCCGAATATTCATTTCCTAAGGTTTTCTGACGAGCAACTGTCGTGAAGTATTTGAGCGATTCGGACCGATGACATGTCTATACCGGCATCCAACATCCATTGGGCCAACAGGGTTTTATTTGAATGGCCCCTTATTTTCATCAGCCTCGTGCTTGCAGGAATCGGTCTTTGCTTAATTTTCAGCGCCACCGCCCCTATGGGGCCTTCCGGCCGGTCCTTTGTCGTGAGGCAAATGACGTGGTTTAGTCTAGGCTTGGTTATAACGGCGATATTCTTACTTTTTGATTATCGTATCTTGGAACGCTGGGCAGTCTGGTTTTACGTATTTATCATTGTAGCGCTGGTTATCGTCTGGTCTCTTGGGAGGGTCACGGCCGGGTCAAGGCGATGGATAGACCTCGGACTGATGAGGTTTCAACCCTCTGAGTTTGCCAAGCTAGCCGTTGTAATTGTTTTGGCCAAATATTTTCAGGGCAGGGTGGGAAAGGCAGGTCTCAACTTCGCGGAGTTGCTCCAGCCATTCCTACTCGTGGTCATTCCTGTACTCTTGGTCTTGATCGAGCCGGACCTTGGAACGGCAACCGTGATTGTAATGGTAGCCATATCGATGATCTTGTTCACCGGGGTGGCGGCTCGCACCCTTCTTTGGACATCCGGCTTGATACTTGTAACCCTCCCACTCTTGATTTGGGTCGGCAACCGACTTCTTCTTGAGTATCAAAAAAAGAGACTCCTGACTTTCTTGAGCCCGGATTACGATCCTTTAGGTGCAGGATATCATATTATCCAATCGCAGATAGCAATTGGATCTGGAGGACTTCTTGGGAAAGGGTTTCTCAAGGGAACCCAAAATCAGTTCATGTTCCTGCCGGTCAAGCACACAGACTTTATTTTTTCCATTCTGGCAGAGGAGTGGGGATTTGTCGGATGTGCTATAGTATTGCTTCTCTTCTGCGCCCTTCTTTTGCGTGGCTTCGCAATAGCGGGTAAGGCGCGGGACGATTTTGGCGCGCTGGTGGCGTTCGGATGTACCGCCGTTCTTTTCTGGCATGTTACGATTAATGTGGGCATGGTGATGGGGCTACTTCCAGTGGTAGGAGTGCCTTTGAGTTTTCTGAGTTATGGTGGGTCTTCGCTTTTATCCTCTTTTCTTGCGGTTTCAGTGTTGGTCAACGTGAGCATGCGACGTTTTTACTACTGAAGGTGGTAAATTCTTAAAAGGGATCGAATAGATGGATTTCTGTCTTGAACCTTGAATTTGTCTATGCTATGGAAGAAGTGGCTGACCACGGCCGCATCCAGAAGAATCAGGCCCCGGAAAGGTGGAGGATACATGCTCCGATTTAGAAAGGCCAAGAGCGACACGGTGACCGGATTTCTCGGATCACAGACTGAATTTGCAGGCAAACTCTCTTTTTCGGGGGTAGTGCATCTGGACGGCACTTTCCAAGGCGAGATCATCAGTCGTGGAACATTGGTAGTTGGTAGCGAATCAATGATACACGCCGAGATTCATTCTAATGTCTTGAAAATAGCCGGAGAAGTTCACGGGAATCTTACCGCCACCGAAAAGATAGAGCTTTATCCGCCCGCCAAAGTTTACGGAAACATACGTACGCCGAGCCTCGTGGTAGAAGAAGGGGTTATTTTTGAGGGAACATGCAGCATGTCGTCTGTACAAGCGGAAATTCCTGCATTGGCCTGTGTTGATGACGCCCCCCCCAGAGATGATGAACCTCTCGAAGCCATTTCGGCGCAAGCGTGGCCTCCGACTTATGATGACAGCCTCAATCTTGAGCGTCAGGAGACTGACGAGGCGTCTTTGCATAAAGACGGTCGCTAGCCCTTACCTGCCAGTCAAACCGACACTCCACCAAAAAGATGTTGACACCTGTAGGGGTGGATGTTATCGTATCAGATCATTTTCAACTTAGGTCTCGCTTAATATCCTATTCAAAGAAAAATCAAGCTGTCGTGATTGAGTAGCCGGCACGCTCTTCAGTCGGGAGGAACTCCGGAGACTCGCAAAATTTCGCGAATCGGGAGATTACGCCAGTGATTCAACTAAACTTCACTCTGTTCATTCAGATCGCGAACTTCGTGGTTCTGCTGCTGATTCTGAATGCCGTCCTGTACAAACCCATAATGGCCAAAATGCGGGATAGAGAAGCTCAGATAAAGAAAGACCGCGACAAGGCTCTGGAATTGGAAAAAAACGTCCAGGACCAGGAACAGCGACACCAAGAAGAATTGTCCAAGGCTAGACTAGACGCCTCGCAGGAAAAGGCTGTCCTGTTGGCGGATGCCAAGAAGGTTGAGGCGGATGTCCTGGAAAAGGCCCGCTCTGAGGCGGCACGGATAGTGGACGAGATGAAGGCCTCAATTCATTTGGAGGCGACTGACGTTCGTAAGACCCTTAAGGAAGAGATGGCTCCCCTTGCCCTTTCGATTTCGGAAAAAATTCTGGGGAGGTCCATTCAATGAAACCTCGAAACGTCCTGCTCATATTATCCTTGCTGATACTAGTCCTTTTCGCGTCTTCTGCTCAGGCCGCTTCCGCAGAAGATTCCAGTCCATGGAATCCGTGGATGCTCCTTTGGCGAGTAATCAACACCGTGGCACTTATTGCTCTCCTGGGCTACTTCCTGAAAAAACCGCTGGTCTCGTTTCTCTCTGAAAGAAAGGCCCAGATCGCCAGAGACCTTGAGGAGGCTAAGGAGCAGCTCGACAGGGCAGAGCGCATTATTGAAGAATACAAAGAAAAAATAGCGGGAATGGAAAAAGAATTAGAAGGGATGCGCACTGAATTAAAAAAATCGGCTGACGCTGAAACGGAAAAGGTTGTCGCCAATGCCGACCGAATGGCATTGACCGTGGTAGAAGCGGCCAAAGTTGCTGCTGAGCAAGAGCTTCGAAAAGCAAAGATCGCCTTGAAGAATGAGGCGGTGGAGATGGCTGTCCAATTGGCTGAGTCGCTCATCCGTGAGAAGATCAACGATGCAGATCGAAAGAGGATTGCTGAGGATTACCTTGTTAAGGTCGGGGGTATGAAGTGATCGATACCACTTTAGCAAAGCGTTATGCGAGGGCACTGGTTGAGATTGGGCAGGAAAGTAACTCGCTGGACAAATATGGTCAGGATTTGTCCAATCTGTGTCAACTGGTGCAGGCGTCACACGATTTCCGTGAAGTACTTTTAAACCCGGTGTTTACCAAAGAAGACAAGAAGAGGATTGCCGGTGAGATCCTCAAGAAGATTGATACAGCCCCGATGGTGGTCAACTTTGTCAATGTTCTTATTGACCGTAAGCGTATAGACCAACTCGACGGTGTAGAAAAGGCCTTTCGAGAAGAAGTGGACGATATAAAGGGAATCAGACGGGGCGAAGTGACCAGTGCTCAGCCCTTAGATGAAGATGAACTGGCCAGGATTACCAAGGCCCTCTCTGGAATGAGCGGCAAGCAAGTGCTTGTAAGCACCAAGGTGGACCCCTTCCTTATCGGGGGGCTTGTTGCCAAGGTCGGAGATATGGTTATTGATGGTACGATTCGTACACAACTCAACCAGCTCAAGGAAAGCCTGAAGGGATAGGGACAATGCAGATCAGAGCCGAAGAAATCACTCAAATCATTAAGCAGCAGATCCAGGACTATGACAAGAAGGTCGAAGTGAGCGAGACGGGAACCGTTATCAGCGTCGGGGACGGCATTGCTCGACTCCACGGCCTCGAAAACGCGATGGCCGGAGAACTTCTGGAGTTTCCCGGCGGCATCATGGGCATGGTGCTCAACCTCGAGGCGGATAACGTGGGCACCGCAATCCTGGGAGAGGATGTTCACATCAAGGAAGGCGATACCGTTAAAAGGACCAACCGCATCGTGCAAGTTCCGGTCGGAAAGGCATTGCAGGGTAGAGTGGTCAACGCCTTAGGGCAACCGATTGACGGCAAAGGACCCATTGACTCCAACGAATTTCGCATGATCGAAGTTGTGGCGCCTGGTATCATCAAGAGGCAACCGGTGAAAGAACCGCTCCAGACGGGTATTAAAGCCATCGACTCCATGATACCCATCGGCAGGGGACAGCGAGAGCTTATCATTGGCGACCGACAGACCGGAAAGACCGCTATAGCTGTGGACACCATTATCAATCAGAAAGATGGTGATGTGGTGTGCATATATGTGGCTATAGGGCAAAAGCGCTCCACTGTGGCACAAGTTGTGGCGACACTCGAACGGTTCGGTGCAATGGAGTACACTATCGTTATTTCCGCCACCGCTTCCGACCCGGCTCCTATGCAATACATCGCTCCTTATTCAGGCGTTACCATGGGAGAGTACTATCGCGACAACGGCCAGCACGCTCTGATCATATACGACGATCTCAGCAAACAAGCTACGGCTTATCGCCAGTTATCACTTCTCCTGAGACGGCCCCCGGGACGCGAAGCGTTTCCAGGCGACGTTTTTTACCTTCATTCTAGGCTGTTGGAGCGAGCCGCAAAAATGGGTGAAACCCATGGAGGCGGTAGCCTGACTGCGCTTCCGGTCATCGAGACCCAGGCAGGCGACGTGTCTGCCTACATTCCTACTAACGTCATTTCCATCACTGACGGCCAAATCTTTCTGTCGACCGACCTTTTTTACTCAGGGGTCCGTCCCGCTGTCAACGTTGGCCTCAGTGTTTCCAGAGTGGGTGGTAACGCGCAGGTCAAGGCCATGAAGCAAGTTGCAGGTTCATTACGACTGGATTTGGCGCAATTCCGAGAACTCGAAGCCTTCGCCCAGTTCGGCTCAGATCTCGACAAGGTGACACAAGCGCAATTAGCCAGGGGAACTCGTCTGGTGGAGATCCTCAAACAGCCGCAATACGAACCGATGCCTGTAGAGAAGCAAGTCGCCACAATATTTGCGGGAACCAACGGATTCCTCGATGAATATGATGTCAGAGCATTGGTTGAGTACGAGAAGCAGTACCTGACCTACCTTGAGACTCGATACCCAGAAGTGCTCAGCGAAATCAAAGAGAAGAAAATCATCTCCGCCGATCTCGAAACCAAGATGAAAAAGATTCTTGAAGAGTTCAAGGGCGTCTTCACGCCTCCGCAGCTTTCGATCGTCTGATGTGATGATGGTCTAGTGAAGAAGGTTTTGCAAAAGCCGGATCAGGAATGAGATTGTAATACAGAGGTCGATATGGCAAGCCTCCGAGACATTCGTAAACGTATCGCCAGCGTTAAGAATACCCAAAAGATAACCAACGCCATGAAAATGGTGGCTGCGGCAAAACTCAGGCGCGCAGAAGAAGCCATAAAGGCTGGACGACCTTTTGCAGACAAAATGCGCGAAGTGCTGATGTCCTTGGCCGTACGAACCAATCCCAGCGTGCATTCCATGCTTCAGGTCAGACCTCCGGAAAAGGTGATCCTGATTCAGATCACATCGGATCGTGGGCTCTGTGGGGGCTTCAATGTGACCCTCAATCGGCGTGCCGAGGCTTTCATTAAGGAAATGAAGGCGAAAGGAATCCAGGTCGATCTGATCAACGTAGGCCGAAAGGGAAACGACTATTTTCGGCGGCGTCCGGTTAATATAGTAGAGAAATTTACCAATGTGATGAACAACATTAGCTTTGCTCTCTCTGGGCAGATTGTAGATGTTGCAACCGACAAATTTGTTTCCGGCGAGTGCCAAGAGGTGTATCTCTTGTATAACAGTTTTCGGACAGCGGTTACGCACGTCGGCACGCTCAAGAGGCTCTTGCCTGTCACGCCGGAGGAAGAAGGCTGGAAGCGGCGCAGAGAATATCTGTATGAGCCGTCGGAAGAAGAACTCCTTGCGGCGATTCTCCCAAGATATGTTCAAGTGCAGGTCTATGCCGGCTTGCTTGATTCAGTGGCGAGTGAACATGGCGCCAGAATGACGGCTATGGAAGCTGCAACATCAAATGCGGACGAAATGATTCACAAGCTGACCCTGAAGGCTAACCGCATGCGCCAGGAGAGCATTACCACCGAACTGATGGAAATAGTGGGAGGAGCAGAGGCTCTGAAGGGCTAACCAAACTGTCTCCCAACAATCAAATTATAGAAGCTATTTGAAGACGGTTTCAGGAGGACATCCTAATATGAATGAGGGAAAAATCGTTCAAGTAATCGGCCCGTGCGTTGACGTGGAGTTCCCGGAACAGTCGCTTCCGGAGATCTATAACGGTCTTCTGATCACCAACCCCGCGATCAGCGACGAACCTGACAATCTCGTCGTCGAGGTTGCCCAGCACCTTGGCGACAACATAGTTCGCACCATCGCGATGGACAGCACTGATGGGCTTGTCCGTGGAATGGTGGTAAAAAACACCGGGGCGTCCATAAAAGTTCCCGTTGGAAGAGGAGTCCTCGGCAGGATCATGAACGTGGTCGGCCGTCCAGTGGATGAGGCAGGTCCTATCAAAACAGAAGAAACACGTCCCATTCACAGGTCTGCCCCGGCTTTCGAAGATCAGGTCGTACAGATCTCGATTCAGGAGACCGGCATTAAGGTCGTCGATCTTATAGCGCCATTCATGAGGGGTGGAAAGATTGGCTTCTTCGGCGGCGCGGGCGTGGGGAAGACGGTCTTCATGATGGAAATCATCAACAACATTGCCAAGCAATTCGGCGGAACATCCGTGTTCGCAGGAGTAGGGGAACGATCCAGAGAAGGTAATGACCTGTATCTGGAAATGGGCGGTGTCCTTCCTGGTCAAAAGAAGGCGGAGGGCGAACGCGTTATAGATCGAGCCGCATTAATTTATGGACAGATGAACGAGCCTCCGGGGGCCCGTGCCCGAGTAGCCCTTACAGCCCTCACGGTGGCAGAGTATTTCCGTGATGAACAGGGCCTTGACGTCATGCTCTTCATCGACAATATCTTTCGTTTCACTCAGGCCGGCTCCGAGGTTTCTGCTCTCCTGGGTCGTATGCCTTCGGCCGTGGGCTATCAGCCGACTCTTGGAACTGACATGGGTGAATTGCAGGAACGGATTTGTTCGACAAAGAACGGATCGATTACTGCTGTTGAGTGCATTTACGTTCCGGCGGACGACCTTACTGACCCGGCGCCGGCTACGACGTTCGCTCACTTGGATGGAACAGTCGTGTTGTCCAGGCAGGTGGCCGAGTTGGGAATCTATCCCGCAGTGGATCCGCTTGACTCAACTTCACGAATTCTGGATCCTCGAGTCCTTGGCGAGGAACACTACCGGGTTGCCCGACAGATACAGTTGGTACTTCAAAGGTACAAGGATCTTCAAGATATTATTGCAATTCTTGGAATGGACGAATTGTCCGAAGAAGACAAACTAGTGGTGTCTAGGGCACGTAAGATTCAGCGGTTCCTCTCGCAACCTTTCTTTGTTGCTCAGGAATTCACAGGCACACCTGGTAAATATGTAAAGATCCAAGATACGGTGTCTGGGTTCAAAGAGATCGTTGAAGGCAAGCTTGACGACCTTCCGGAGCAGGCCTTCTACATGGTCGGAGACATGAGCGAAGTGAGAGTAAAAGCGGAAAAACTGGCAAGCGCGGCAGCCTGACCGGGAGTAATTCATGGCTGAAAAATTTAAGGTCGAACTCGTAACCCCCAAGGGGAAAGTGCTGGACAAGGAAGTGGAGGAGGTCATTGCTCCGGGAATTATGGGCGAATTCGGGGTATTGATTGGCCATACCCCCATGCTGACCTTCATAAAACCAGGGATACTGTCATATCTGGAGAACGATACCTTCACAAGATTTGCTGTCGGGCCAGGTTTTTGCGAAGTCCTTAAAGACTCTATGACCGTTCTTGTGGAGGAAGCACACTCGGTGAATGAAATTGACGAATCTGAGGCTAACGCTGAGGTGTCTCACCTGGAGCAGGTTTTGGTTAATATCGATTCCGCTACAGATCCCTATGAGTACAAGAAAACATTTGACAGACTGAATACGGCAAGAGCTAAAGTTGCACTCGTAACCAAGAGTTAACTCCCATACAATGAATCAGTAAACTCGAATCCGTTTCGAGCGAAGGTCTTGGTCTGGTCCGGGAATCCGGTCCTAGACCAGGGCCTTCTGCTTTTCTCGCCAATAAATTGAGTCTTGCAGTTAAGATCTGAAGTCAGCCAAATTCACCAGACAGGAGATCAACAGTTTCCAGAAAAAGGTCGTCTATAGGGATTCTCAAAAGTCTTTTCGGTTAAGCTGGGAGCGCAGGCATCTTGCCTGCAAAAAATTCTGTAGCCCGCAGTGCAGGCTGGAAGCCTGCGCTCCCGGGGGACGGATGTTGATGAGAGCGAGGGGCTCCCCTTTGGGAACTGGAAGCCTTCGCAGGGGGTAGGTATTCATGCAGATAAGTGGATATCAGAACAACTAATGCCCTTTCAGGACTCACGGTGGTCTCCGGAATCTCATAACCGACCGTCGGCGTAGGTTAGCAGTGATGGAAGATCATGGTCCCGAGAACAAGTTTTTAGGAGCGGATGCACACTATTCGCAAGGGATCGATCTCGAAGCAGGGTTTAGACGCGCGCGCCTACTGGCGGCAAGAGGTGACAGCGAGGGTTGTCTGAACGTACTGGCTCAGTTGGAAGAAAAATATGTTCAGGGCGCCCAGATTTTTGATCTGTACGGTGAGGTACTGATCAGGCAAGGTAACCTGCTTGACGGCATTCGTTATAAGACTGTTTACACCGTTTTGAAAGGCATATTTAGAAGTGTTAATGATGTGGCCGCCTGGCCGCTCCGGCATGATCCGGAAGGAAGTGCCGTCACTCGGCAAGAATCGGCCGAGTCGATAGAAGAGCGGAGGTGGGAGGCAGTCCCGCGCTACGAGCAGGGCAGGAAGAGCGAGGAATCTGACCTGTCGCCGACAACGGTTGTCCCTGTAACACTAGCCATGGGAAATGAATTCATGCGTCAGGGACATTTTGACCTCGCGTTAGGAATTTTTGATCAGCTTATGGATGAACACCCGCAAGATGAATCACTGAGAGATCTTAGAGTAACGGCAGCAAAAAGGAATCGCGAGAAGCGCCTCCTGGCAATCCTTCAGCGGTGGCTGAAAAACATTGAGCAGATGAAAACTGTTTATGAGATAGAATGATGAACAATCGTCTCTTCTTACTACATGAGTTTTTGCAACGGAAAAATCTTGACGCAATTCTTCTCAATACCTCGGAATTCTTGCCATCGATCAATCTGAAATATTTTTCTGGTTTTACAGGTTCAGAAGCTACGATTCTGATAACTCCCACTGAACGCCATTTATTCACTGACGGACGATACAAGATTCAAGCCAAACAGGAGGCCCGGGGCTTTCTCATCCATGTAGTCCGCCGGAAAATAGATGCAGTGGCGCGTGTAATGGAGGTCAGGAAGGTTAACCGTCTGGGAATAGAAGGATCTCGCATCAGCTACGACTTTGTGGCAACCCTGACGCGCAGACTCCCTAATATCCGGATCCTGCCCCTGGCCAGAAGGTTCACAGAGAATTTTAGACTTCGCAAAACGCCGGAGGAATTGGCAAACATCAGGAAAGCGGCTCATATTGCTTCGGTATCATGCCGCAAAGTTCTGGAATCAGGCGTATCGCTAAAGAGCGAGTCTCAGGTGGCCACGGAGTTGGAGACACTTTTCAGGCTTAATGGAGCGGACGGAGTGGCTTTTGACACACTGGTGGCATCGGGGACACGCAGCGCTCTGCCACACGGAAAACCGTCCGCCAAGATTATCAGTAGGGGAGATCTCGTAATCGTGGATTATGGGTGCCGATGCGAAGGCTATAACAGCGATGAAACAGTCACTTGCATTACTGGCGGCATGCCTAGCTCCGAACAGAAAAGCGTTTATCAAGCCGTATACGAGGCGCACATGCGTGCGATTGATAAAGTGAAGGTCGGGCTCAGGGTTCGCGAGTTGGACTATCTGGCTCGTCAGTCCATAGACAAGGCAGGATTCGCCAAGTACTTTTTACACGGCCTTGGCCATGGAATAGGAATGGAGGTGCATGAACCCCCATCTATATCGCAGCGTGGGAGAGGTGTGTTCGAAGAGGGCATGGTATTTACGATTGAACCGGGAATCTATGTGGATGGAATAGGGGGCGTCCGACTGGAAAGCTTGGTTTATCTGTCTGAAAGCGGGCCGGAAGTTCTGTCTACGATGCCCAAGGAATTGATTTCAGTCAGTTGACGGTGTTACGATACGCGGGTTCTAACTGCTGGAATCTCCAGATAATCGAATCTGCCTACTGGGCGGCTGCCACAATTTTGAAACAGAATCTGTTGGAGGAAGTTATGTATTCGACTCCTGATTTTAGGAAGGGCCTCAAAATAGAGTTGAACGGAGAACCGTTCATCATGGTTGACTTTCTTCACGTAAAACCGGGCAAAGGAGGTGCTTTCGTCAGGACCACTTTGAAGAGTCTAATTACTGGAAATGTTATAGACAGAACCTTTCGGTCGGGTGAAAAAATTGATAAACCGGACCTCGAAGAGAAGCAGATGCAATATCTCTACGAGTCAGACGGTGAATTCCACTTCATGGACAGCGAAACCTATGAACAATTATTCCTGGTTCAAGAACAATTGGGTGAAACGAGAAATTATCTTCAAGAGAATGTTAGTGTGACAGTGCTTTTTCACAATGCAAAACCGATTGGTGTGGAAGTCCCCATATTCGTGGAACTTGCAGTCACGGCTACGGAATCTGGGGTAAGGGGCGATACGGCTTCCGGTGCCACAAAACCTGCAACTCTTGAGACTGGAATGACAGTTCAGGTCCCGCTATTTGTTAACGAAGGTGATGTTGTGAAGATCGACACTCGCACCGGAAAATATCTTGAACGGGTACGTTAGGGGCAGACACTCCCATTGCCCAACAGGCTGTTCAGGAAGCTTCACTGTCAGAGGAGTTTTCTTATGGACTCACTGGGCCTTGTAGTTCGTGACGACGAGACTTTCCTGACCAAAGTGGTCAACAGCGGAATGGAACAGGGGATTTTTACCCGGGATCGCTCGGATGAAATCATCAGGATTTCGGTCGCCATGGCCAATAAGTATGTACTCCAAAAGGAAGTAGACTTTCGGTCTGAAGAGGAGTTGGGTAAGGTCCAGGAAACTATATTGAAACTGGTGGGAGTAGGCTTGGAAATTAAGAGTGGTGGAAACGTCGAACACGGTATTCGTTTGATTATGGAAATGTCCCCCGTGTTTTTGTTCCGATTGGCCTTTACAAGAATAGAAAAACTGAGAAACCGCTGGCAAAGGCTCTTGCTTGACCACCGAGTAGAAATACTGGTCAGCTCAGAGGAGTTTGAGTGTCTGAGCGATCTGACTTGCCAGAGGCTTTCGGAAATGAGCGTATTTGCCGAAACAGAGATCTATACCATCAGATCTATTACTCTCGAAGACGAATTATTCTCAACCCTTGGAATGATTGAATATTATGAATCGGAATTGGAAAGATATGAGTTCATTGTCAGGCTCAAAGACATACTTCCTTTCAAGTTGCTCAACAAATCACCAAACGTACGAGCGGAGAACCTTTCTGAAGTTGATTCAATACGGGAAGCTCTTGTGAACACTCTGGTGATTTCGGCTTATGTTGACGCCCCTGATCCGGTTTCCCTCAAAATGGAAGAGGTTCGGCATTTTTTGGCCGGCCTGGATCCGCTAGACGTAGAAGAACCGTTTCCCCAAGATTTGGAAGACGTCATGCTGGATGTCATACAGGAGGTTGGAGAAGGGCTGGATGAGCGGGAAGGCTCCTTGCTGGCAAAGGAGATTATTCATTCCGTACAAAAACTTGTGGAAACCGTAAACGGGGAGTGGGACACCGTCAACTCATCGTCCGAGAACACTTTTTTCAAGCGCTGGAGTCGTCTGGTGATACTTTCCGACGCCCCAGATTCCCTCATGCGTATACTGTCCACAGGAGGGGTGATCGATGAATTCGATTTCGAAGTCCTCTTGGGCCAACTGTCAGCACGGCCTGAGACAGATGCTCTTCAAATAATAGAAAGAATGCCATGGCTAGATCTAACACCTTCCCAGGTCATCCGAATTTTCCACCATGTCCGGCCTTACCAGCTTGCCTTGGCAGAAAAGGTGAATCTGGCCGGATTCAGCAACCCGGAACTGATCGATTTCCTCGAAGGAGTTAATCCGGAGGTTTTCAAAGCACTCATCCCCGCCTTGAAACGAGTGTTTTCAGACAAATGGTTTACTCTGGAAGAGTTGGAGTTGCTGGGGGCTCTGCCGCATACGGATACGGCACGTCTTCTAAAAATGGCCAATCCCCCCGAGGATTACGATTTGCCCAGGATTGTGGCTGAATTCAGAGAAGGCTCCCAAAAGGTTCGCCGCATCATTCTTTATTCCTGTTGGGGATCGGAATTTTTCCCGGACCTGTTTGTGGAGGCTTGGTCGGTTGATGCCGGCCTGGTTAAGAAGTTGGCAAAATCGGTTCGTTCAGGCGATATAGGCGCCTTCCTGTCGGCCGCCGCCGGCCAAAGCAAACCGACAGTGTCGAAAGAGGACGATCGAGAGCCGGAACTCGTTTTTCCGTCCGCAGAACTAAACGCCCTATTCAATCTGCTCCCCAAGAGCAAGAAGAGGGCGGCAGTACGATTTTTCTTGCCTCCGAATGAGTTCACTCAGTAATGGTGATGACAAATCATTGAAAAACAAAAAAGGACTTAGGAATGTTCCTAAGACCTGGTTTTCTTACGGGTAGCGGGGGGAGGATTTGAACCAGACATAGCTGACGACTTTGACTTGGAACGATGCCAACGGTATTGTCTCGGCGGGCCTGGTGGGAGCAATGTCCTTAGTGGGCATGTTGGTTCTTGTGTTCAGGACTGCAACGACAGGTACTGGAAGGCGTATGACAAAAGAATGCAGAAGTTAAAGTAATCGGCAATCGAGTAGTGAGCCCTCGTTACGGCCGCAGACTTTGCGATTCAGAACCTGTCTGAAAAATCGGTTCAACGGAATCCGGGCTGTCAATGGAACAAACCTTTATCCTATCTCCAACCTCGCGGGCAAACCCAGAACCTCTTCGACTTCAGGCAATTGCCAAATCTATCCCTGGCCACGCACCGTCGAACCCAGTGACAGCCGTAGTAGTGAGCAATCCGTTGATTTGTCACGCCAATATTCTCCCCGCTAACTTCAGCCTTGGGAGGAGAGCTTATACTAGCTACAGAAAGGGTGCTTGGACCCACTAGCAGTAGGGCACCCGCCACTAAACCCATAAAGGTTATAGTTACCTTCTTCAAGATGATTTACCTCTTGCAAGAATTAAGCGGAGTCACGACCAATTACCAGTTTTCACTCTACACGCACGGTCCGTTCACGGGTCAACTCCTGGGTGATCTTGATCTTGTAGAGACTCTCGGAGCCGTAAGAGTCCAATACGTCATTTCAGCGTTCGGAGGATACAAGATTTCTCCGGGCCGCGAATTGGAACCCATTCGAGACAAGGCTCTGGGGGAACTTGAAAACAAAGATTATGTGGCATCCCGAGACACTTGACGGGTTCGGACGTCTGTCTTGCGAATCACTCTCTCTTAGCGGAATTCTTGGCCCTCTTCACTTTTGAGGCGGCTACCCTAAAAGGGGATGTCGTCCTCGGTTTTGTCACGGCTTCCGCACTGGCCCATGAACTGCTCGAAGCACGGGACGACAAGCGCCTGTTGCGCCTGCAGAAGCAACTCGCCGGTTACAAACTGCTCATCATTGATGAGCTGGGCTTCGTACCGTTATCCAAGACTGGCGCAGAGTTTTTGTTCGAAGTCTTCAGCCAACGCTATGAGCGGGGCTCCATCTTGGTGACCAGTAACCTGCCATTTGATGAGTGGACAGAGGTGTTCGGCTCGGAGCGCCTGACCGGGGCGCTGCTTGATCGGCTCACCCATCATGTGAATATCTTGGAGATGAATGGCGACAGCTACCGACTGAACCAAAGCAAGAAACGGCAACAGCAGACGGCTATCACGTCATCAGGCGAGAATGCTCCAAACTGAAGCACAGCTCTGGCTAAATCAAAAAGAGGGGTCCTACGTGGCCTCTTCTTTCGGCCTCAAGTGGTACACTATTCCTCCGCCACGCCGGTACAATTTTTCTCCGGCCTTGACATTAATGGTTAGACCAAAAAAAAGTTTCTACTGAACAATCAGAAACGGACAACTTTTTTCTCTGGAAATGTCTGAAGCATTTCACTATATTGTCTCGAGGGCTGGCAACCAACCATTGCAGCGCTGATTGGCCTTCGACACGCAGAAACCCATCTTAGAAGCAAGAATTGGCTTGCTTTGAAATGGTACTGCGGGATCTTTTTGTCCGAAGTAGCCATTACAGTGAAGACGGAATTCAACTATGATATTCAACTATGACACCGTTGCGTCTGTCAATATATCAAAGTAACATGATTGACTCTTTGTCGTGTTATGATGTGTTTATTGCAGCGCAGAAAGGATGGAGAATTCCATGCTAGAGTTCGACCGTATTACTTTTAACCAGAATGTAATGGGTGGCAAGGCATGCATCCGCGGCATGCGTGTGACCGTTTCTCTCGTTGTCAACTTGGTTGCCGAAGGGATGGGCATTGAAGATACAATGGAGGCTTATCCTTATTTGGAGCCGGATGACATTCGCCAGGCACTTCGGTTTGCGGCGTGGTTGGCCGATGAAACGGTGCATCCTGTTGAATTGGCCTCATGACGAAGTTCGTCGCTGATATGGGGATATCACCCAAGACTGTGAGCTTTTTGCAGGATCTTGGGTACCAAGCCGTACATCTTCACCACCAAGGACTCGATAGGCTAACGGATTCTGAAGTACTTGAAAAGGCGCTCCGTGAGGAGAGCATTCTCCTGACACATGATCTTGACTTTGGCGGTCTTCTGGCGGCCAGTGGAGGTCAGTTACCAAGTGTCATCATCTTTCGTTTGCGGAACATGCGTCCCGAACAGGTCAACGTGTACCTCCACAATGTTATCACCCATCACTCTGAAGCGCTCGATCATGGTGTCATCGTTACGATTGCCGAAGCTGGTGTAAGGATCCGGCATCTTCCCATCTCTGCCCCCAAGTAAGGACTGTCTGATTTGACTGTCCTTAAATTAAGGCTCTATAAGAAGAGATTAATAAGAAGATTTGTATCCGTTCAGGGGGGTGCGGAATAACAGCAAGGAAAACTTCAAAGCCATGCACGGTATGATATCCTGGGTGGGAGCGCTGGTGCCTTCACATCACAAGGAACTCATCGAACTCAAAAGAATATTATGGGCATACAATGCGCGGTTGTGATGACTTTCAACAGCGCCACGGCCCGCAAGCAGGAACATTCACTTCAGAGGGGGATCGAGAAGCTCAAGAAAGAAGTACTTGCGAGATGGAACTCGTACAAGAAACAGCCAAAAGGGCTTACTCGAGGTATCATGAGGATCCATGAAAAGAGCGACTATGGGGCTTGCCTCGGAATCTCCGTCAGTAACGGGCACATCCATTCATTTTTTCAGATATGGTTGCTGCGGAAACCGGGTACTTGATTGATACCTACACTCAGAGAACAATAATTGAGAGCGATTTCCAGTTGCTGAAAGACGAGACTATCATCAGGTTTCGTCCCATAAGGCACTGGACCGACACAAAAATCAGAGCACACGCCTTCTGCTGCGTACTGGCACTGACGTTGATGCGTGT
>JAPLJK010000006.1:0-13762 GCA_026388625.1 Deltaproteobacteria bacterium
ATAGGAAGTTTGGGAGCATGCTGAAACAAAGGAGGGATATGATCATGAAGATCCGATCATCTCAATGGGTTCCAATTTTTGTAGCCCTTGTGTTTGTGGGAGAGGCTGGGGGATGATAAATCCCAGACGTGTTGCACCCACTCTACTGAGGAGAAACGCCGAAACGCACAGTCTCTCCCGCTTTGACGCCGTATTTCTTGCAGAATCCCGCTTTTATCTCGAGACAATACCGGCATGAAAACATGGAGGGATAGACTCTGCCGGAATTAGGAGGGATCTCTTGGTAAATGAGTTTTATGACGCCGGTTGTATCTATCCACAGGGCGTCTATGGCGAACTTCATTCCCTGCATGTGAATGGCATATTGACCGGGACGGGTGAAGTCGAGCAGCATCCCCTCTTCTTCTGAGATCCGGTCCCTCCCCAGGAGGCCTTCCGTGAGCGTCTTATCGGTATCGGCAATTGCAGCCTGGATGGTCCTCCCTCCAAGAGCCACCAATGTGCTGCTTGTTTTTCCTTTTGCCGGTTGACTCTTAGTTGCCGTTGGTCCGCTATCGGCCGCCACGGAGTAAGACAGCATTTGTAATGATGCCAAACCCATGACAATAAAAGAAAACAACAATCTTTTTCTCATCACGAGGTGAACTCCCACCATACTTGTTTTACTTTTTTGAATTTATTGGTCACGAATCCTTTTCTTCAGCTACCACAAAGGCACAGGCTGTCAGCGGAGTATGAGTCAGAGACACATGAACCGGTCCGACATTCATGGCTTCCGCTGTTAGCAAGGCTGCACCGGTCAAATGAATTGTGGGTTGACTGCCGTCACCTCCGCACACATGAATGCCGGATGGACTTATCCCTCTGGTGAATCCGGTTCCAAGCGCCTTAGAGAAAGCTTCCTTTGCCGCAAACCGCGCCGCAAAGGCCTGTGCCGGCTGAGCCGCTTTCCGGCACGATGCAATTTCTTCAGGAGAGAATACTCTCGACACGAACTTGGTGGCCCACCTCTGTTGCAGTATTTTCTCCATCCGAGCCACTTCGACAATGTCTACACCAATCCCAATAATCACGAAGCAACCCTTTCCCGCAAAATGGCATCTGCTACCTTGCAAGCCTGGACAGCCGGCGGAACATTGTGTACGCGGATTATGGACGCACCGCGCAGAACAGCGGCAGTTACGGCAGCTAGTGTACCAGTGTCTCTCGCAGCCGCCTTCGGCTCATCAAGGATCTTACCCAAAAAAGATTTCCGAGAAGGCCCTACCAGGATCGCTTTCCCGAGTTTTTTGAAAGAGTCCAATCGGTTAAGGAGTATGAGATTCTGGTCGAATGTCTTTCCAAAACCTATTCCCGGGTCCACAATGATATTCTCGGGAGAAATCCCGGCATCTTCCAATGTCTGTATTCTTTCTCTGAAAAACTCGTAAATATCGCCTGGAAATGAGTCGTAATTTATCTCAATTTGCATGGTCTTGGGCTTTCCTAGCATATGCATAACGACAAGCCCAGTTTCGGCCTCTCTCGCCACATCCACCATTCTGGGATCGTCCCGGAACCCGGATACATCATTGATAATTCGGGCCCCCACTCTAATTGCTGCTTCTGCTATGGATCGGCGGCGAGTGTCTACCGATATCATTGCTTCCGGCCTGGTCTGAGCAATTGCTTCAATAACCGGTATTACCCTCTTCAGTTCCTCAGTGACATCCACCGAGGCCGAACCGGGACGCGTAGATTCTCCACCCACATCCAATATGTCGGCTCCCTGTTCCAGCATCTTCAAACCGGCCGCGATTGCGACATCCGGATCAAAGTGTACCCCCCCGTCTGAGAAGGAATCGGGAGTCGTGTTTATGACGCCCATTACTAAGGTCTTGGAATGAGAAGTGACGGCTTGCCCCACATGGGAAAGTGAAAACGGAATCATGTCAGGTAATACAACTGGCTTGCTTATGAGAATTTATACCAAGTAGCGTTTGTTCCTGTACTATTGGCAGGCACGGACGCCCGCCCCACTGCTGGATTTCTTTTCTTGCAATTCTCCTTCTTTGACGGCGAATCGGCAATACAGAGAATGAAGCCCCTGTTATGAAAACTGTCAAGGTCGCCCTCAGGAATAATCGCCACTAAGCCCCTGAAATCTAAGATCCGCTGCTGGATTAAACCTTCTTCGGGTCCGGCTCCCCCGCGGCCGGTGCTACGACTGATTCCCTCTCCTCCGCCGAAGCGGTACCGACAGTTTGTTTGTCTTCATGTCTTTTTGGGGGCTCAACCTGCTCAGGGAGTGGTCTTCCCTCGATGAGAGCGTTAATTTCGGCAGCATCAAGCGTCTCTCTTTCGAGAAGAGCCTCCGCGATGCTCTCAACAGTCCCCTTGTTCTCATCAATAATTTTCTTGGCTTTCTCGTAATGTTCAGTGACTAGTGTGCGGATTTCACGGTCAATATCTTTGGCAGTCTGCTCCGAATAATCCCGATGACGAGCAAACTCTTTGCCGAGGAAAATTTGTTCTTCTTTCTGGCCAAACGTGAGCGGGCCCATCAAGTCGCTCATACCCCATGCACAAACCATTTTTCTGGCTAAATCAGTAGCTCTCTCTATATCGTTGCCGGCGCCGGTGGTCAACTGACTGAGGAATATCTCTTCTGCCGCCCGACCTCCCATAAGAACTGCGATCTGCGCCGAGAGGTAACGCTTGGAATAGGTGTGGCGGTCGTCCAGGGGAATTTGCTGCGTCACGCCCAGCGCTCGCCCCCGAGGAATGATGGTAACCTTGTGGATGGGATCGGTGCCCGGCATCATCCGGGCGACAAATGCATGGCCGGCCTCGTGATAGGCCGTGTTGCGCCGTTCCTCCAGGCTGATTACCAGGCTGCGGCGCTCGCCACCCATTAAGACTTTGTCCTTGGCAAATTCGAAATCCATCATGGAGATTTCGTTCTTATTCAACCTGGCAGCGTTCAGGGCTGCTTCGTTAACGAGATTGGCAAGATCCGCTCCTGAAAAGCCGGGTGTTCCTCGGCTGATGGTCTCGAGATCAACGTCCATTGCAACGGGAACCTTGCGGGTATGAACCTTTAGTATAGCTGTTCTTCCTCGAATGTCCGGTGGAGGGACAATTACCTGACGATCAAAACGGCCTGGCCTCAGGAGAGCCGGGTCAAGCACGTCAGGCCTATTGGTGGCACTTATTAAGATGACGCCCTCGTTGGTCTCAAAACCATCCATCTCGACGAGCAACTGATTGAGCGTTTGTTCACGCTCATCATGCCCGCCACCTAAACCGGCCCCGCGGTGGCGGCCTACAGCGTCAATCTCGTCTATAAAAATTATGCACGGCGCATTCTTCTTCCCCTGTATAAACAAATCGCGTACACGGGAAGCGCCTACACCCACAAACATCTCTACGAAGTCTGAGCCGGAAATGGAAAAGAACGGGACAGATGCCTCCCCTGCCACAGCCTTGGCAAGTAAAGTCTTGCCTGTTCCAGGACTCCCCAATAACAAAACACCCTTTGGGATCTTACCACCCAGGCGCGTGAATTTCTTTGGGTCACGGAGGAACTCTATAATCTCCTGGAGTTCGTCTTTGGCTTCTTCAACTCCAGCAACATCCTGAAACGTAACTTTGTTCTGGGAATCAGATATGAGTCTTGCACGGCTCTTGCCAAAGCTCATGGCTTTTCCGCCGCCCGCTTGCATCTGTCGCATAAAGAAAACGAATATAGCAATGAGGAAAATCATGGGCAGCCACGATACCAAGGCAGTCAGGTACCACGGGTTGTCATCCTCTTGCAGGACTTGGACATCCACTTTGTGCTTCATCAGCGTGGGGACCAAATCGTTGTCGTGCGGGGACAAGGTTCTGAAATTGCCGGTTCCGTCTACGTATGTCCCTCTTATGCGATTTCCCTGAAGGGCGACAGACTTCACAGCCCCCTGATCGACCTCCTGTCGAAATTGGCTATAACTTATTTCTCTCTGGGGGGCTTTTGTCTGGTTGAAAAGATGAAAGATAAAAATCATCACCAGGCAGATGACCAACCATAGCCCTAAGTTCTTGTAAATACCGTTCAAAAATATCTCCAGTTATCTGAACTCGTTCAAGACCACCTTGCAGCGTTGTGCAGCACCGCTATCCCCCCATTTCGGTTTTCTCTTATAAAATGGGTTATCTTTCACTGGTTGTCAAGTTTACAAGGCCTAAGTCGGGCTTTTTTTTGTGGCTTTTCAAAAGCCTATGTGGTTTGATTTACATGAAGCTGTGTGTCTCGGGAGTCCGGCTGGATATGTCTGAAAGAAAAATCCAATTGATAATTCGTGATACCGGAATGGCTTCCAGACGCAAGGCAGAGGAGATGATTCGCGAAAAACGGGTAACTCTTAACGGCCGCGTCGTCGAAGATCCTTTTGAAAAAGCCGATCCTGACAAAGACCACATCAAGGTGGACGGGAAACTCATACGTCCTCAAGAGGCGACAAAGGACTACTACCTGTTCAACAAACCTCGTAATGTTGTATCGACCATGGACGATCCGGAGGGGCGTCCATGTATTGGAGATTTTTTGAAATCCTTGAAGAAAGGGCTTTTCACGGTGGGACGCCTTGATTTCGATGCGGAAGGGCTGATGATTTTGACCAACGATGGCTCTACCGCCCAGAAGCTTAGTCATCCTTCATATAAAATTCCGCGTACTTACATGGTTAAGATACGCGGAACACCTGACGCAGAACGCCTTGCGCCTATCAGGAGAGGCTTGAGCCTGGGAGATGGCGAACGTGTGGGGGACGTTGAATGGAAGGTACTGACTCGGCAAAAGACGACTTCATGGATCAGAATTACGCTGTTTGAAGGCAAAAAAAACGAAATTAAGCGTATTTTCTTCAACATCGGCCACCCTCTCCGAAAGATACGCCGGATCGGCTTTGGTCCCTTGAAGTTGGGTGATCTCGCTGTAGGAACCTGGCGGCCGCTTACCCAGCCTGAAAAGACACTGCTCACGTCATTGCCGGGGTAACGAGAAGAGTTTATCCTGACATACCAGACACCAAGGCGCCTCTGTCTTTGACACTCACAGGGGCGCCTGTCGCCACCAAGACTTTGTTTCGGATGGTCACTTTTTTTTAAAGTGAAACGGTACAAGTATTGGAATGATAATTGAATCTGCGCTACGGCTGAACGAAAGTTTCCTCAACATCGCAGGAAGAGTTGACAATCGGCTAGTTTTTTGTCTAGTCTGGGGTAACGTGAGGCAACATGGGTAGGGAGGGTAGTTACATGGCAGGAAGAGTAGCCAGGGTTTCGGAAGTGATAGCGGGTTCACCCAAAAGCTTTGATGACGCCATCAATTTAGCTTTTGATCGAGCTAACAAGACGCTGAGAAATATTACCGGTATGAAAATAGTTGACATGACTGTGAATTGCGAGGACGGCAAGATACAAGAGTACCGCGTGAGAGTTGAGGTTATATTCATTCTAGAATAATTTCGACACTATGTTCATGACTCATATTTCCGTTGCCTCACTTCGCTCCCGTTCCTATTAGAGCCTTGGGCGCCTGAAGCATAGTCGGCCCCCTGTCTGAAATCCGCCATGATCATTGTCTGTTCCAGGTGCCGTCTTACCTGGGCACGATTCAACATCCACAGCGGAGCCACCAACTCTTCCGGATGAGGGTCCGAAGTCATCCGGTGAATAACCATGTCCGGAGGCAACACTTTCAAGACATCAAGGACAGCTTGAGCGGCTTGCTCCTGGGTGAGCGGCAGATATTCTCCCGCAGTGTACATTTGCTCTAAATAAGTTCCACGTATTACATACAGGGGATGCAGTTTAACCCCTTGCACACCAGCGACTGCGACGGCTTTTGCGGTTTCCGTCATGTGTATCGAGGATTCTCCAGGCAATCCTAATATCAAGTGAACTACTGTAGGGATTCCTCGAACCAAGGTTCGCTTCACCGCGTCGAAAAACTCGCCCGGTCCATGACCGCGACGTATAAGATTCAGCGTCTCACTGTGAATGGACTGCAAACCATATTCAATCCAGACTAACCGGTCTTTGCTCAATTCTGCCAAGAGGTTCAGGATCGAGTCCGGCACGCAATCAGGTCGAGTGCCTATGGCCAGACCCACTATTTCAGATCGCTGCAGCGCTTCTCCGTAGAGTCCTGCCAATTGGTCAGGATCTCCATAAGTGTTGGTGTAGGACTGAAAATAGCCTATAAACTTATTGCACCGATACCGTCGAGAGAGAAAAGAGACGCCACGGTCCACCTGCTGACTGATGGAGATGCCCGAAGCCCCTGTGCCTGAACCGCGGGGATTGCAGTAAATACAACCTGATTTTCCCAGGCCGGCGTTCCGGTTCGGACACCCTAAACCGGCGTCTATATTGATCTTTCGCACAGGTTCACCGAAGATTTCCTTGAGCCAGGAAGACAGCGATCTATACCTAAGGCCTGTGGATGACATGAATGAAATCTAACATGATTCTCAATCCATTAAGTACAAATGATTCTGAATTTTCAACCGACGGAGAACCCAATTGAAGACCGATGTGATCTTTGTTTGTCAGGAATGCGGCAAACAGATGCTTAAGTGGATGGGGAGATGCCCGGGATGCGGTGGGTGGGATTCGTGCCACTGAACCCGCGGTAGATCTAGCCGTTGCCGCTGGCTTGATCTTTTCGTTCACCGACCAACCCGTGAAGGCTGGCACTGTGATTTTTGGCGAAGTCAGCCTCGCGGGTGAGGTGCGTCGTGTAGCGAGATCTGAAATTAAAATGAAAGAGGCGGTAAGGCTCGGATTCACGCGGATTATCTCACCTGCTCTTGACTTAGACTCGTCTTGGTCTCAGGACCGGATTAAAATATATGGGATTTCGAACATAGGCGAGTTGCAGGGTGCCTTGTTCTGGGACCTGCGAAAGTGAATATGGACACACGACAAGAACGCCGGAAAATATCCATTGGCGTGAGAGGGAGAAGGTTCATGAAGTCGGGTTCAGATTTGGGAGCACAAATAAGGGCATTCAGGAAGAAAAAGAAGCTGTCTCTCACGGCATTATCGAGACTCACGGGAATCGCGGCTTCAAACCTTAGCTCCATCGAACTTAACAAGTCTTCCCCTACTCTCATTACCCTGGTGAAGATTGCTGACGCCTTTCACATGAGGGTAGGAGCTTTTCTGGATGAAGCGCTCTACAGTAGTGCGGTCTTGTGTGCTGCCAGGACGGCGAGGGCGGAGAACAGTTCAAATCGTGGATGTTCGATTAACCTGCTTACAGTGGGAGTCTCTATGGGCAATTTGCAGGCTAGAGTTTTCTCCCTGGAGTCAAATTCCGATCCTTGCCCACTGGGAGGGGAAGGAACAGATCGGTTCGTTTATTGTCTGAACGGAGTCGTTGCAGTACACGTGGGTGACGAAACGCTTCTGATTGAGGCACGTGACGGCCTGTACCTCCGATCTGATGTGGCGGCCACGATTGAAAATACGGGCAAGGATGATGTTTCGGTTTTGAGCGTAAACAGTTCCAAGACTTGCGGGACAGGTCTTTGATTCAATGGCCAAACGTCAGGTCTGTAAAGAACAGGCGTGTCTCCGGATACCTTGGGCGCAGAACGGCTATTTTTTCCGTGTATATCCTTGGGCTGCCAATTGCGCCAAGAACTTTTTGCCGGCGTCCTTGGGAACATAAATTGTATGGCTAATGGTTTGGCGGCCGGACCGGGCGGGAAAGATACATTTCTCCGACGGTACACTGGAATTCAGTTCCCAAACCACCCTTGGGCTTGTTCCGAGAAGCTTCGCCATTGCAGCCAGGGGGAGGTCCTTGACCAAGACAACTTTGTTCAAAGTGTCGAAACTAAACGTGCGATTAGGAGGGAGATGCACACCATAATATTCCCTGTTCTTACTTATGATTCCCAGAGCGATCCATCGTGGCACGTACTGTTCTGTTTCTCTCGGTAGCGGAACATCCCAGTATGAAGAGGCTCCGAACGACCCCAACCGCTGGATAACCTTGGTGGGACCCGCGTTGTATGCCGCAGCAGACAGAAGCCAGTCGTTAAATCCATCCTTATCGCCGGTTTCCTCCAAACTGACTTTCTTGACCCTGTTCATCCAGGCCAGATACCGAGCGGCTGAGTGGGTCGAACGAACCAGATCCGCCCTTTCATCCTTCCAGTTGGTTATGTGCATTTTCCAGTCGTACTCATTGCAACCGACAGGTCCTTGTTGCGCGGTGGACTTAATGAACTGCCAGTATCCGAAGGCACCTGCCGAAGAAAGGGCACGTCCGTTAAAGCTACTCTCTATTGCAGCCAGGTAAATAAACTCCGTGGGCAGCTTGTAACTTGTGAGAATAGGTGTAATTACATGCCCGAGTGAATCAGCGCGAGACAACCAGAACAGTACTCGTGAGCGCCTGTCCAGCAACAAATAGTTAATCTCGTGAAGTATTCTGTCTCTTATGTCCTGACGCCTTATGGGGATTTCAATGGAGGCGAACACGAGACCGTCTTTTTCGATGTGCGGCGGCAATCCGTACCGAAACCCGTCCTGAATAGTTTCCAGATGAGGTGCGCAGGAATGGGGCGAGGCCGAGGTGAGCCGAACTGAAGTTCCTGAGCCGACGATTACGGCCATGAATAATACCAGGAACAGCCCTCGGATTCCTGACGGTATGTTCCTGTCTAAACATTCCGGCACCAGCTTGGGAGGCGGATTTGATCTTAAACGATCTCTCATTCGTTTCTCCGATCCTCGGGCATCCTTAGCTTTCGACAACAAAGGATGCCGGGAAGGGCCTGACTCAAAAAACCAGGGCCATTACCCTTTCCAACAACATCAGATCCGACCTGCCCAGAACCATGTTCTTGTAAAGTGAATTCATAGGCTTCAAAATCAGGCTCTTGCCGGCAAATTCAATCTTCTTCACAAACGCTCTTCGGTGTTCCTTATCTTTGAAGATTACGAGATCCCCATCCCTGATTTCTTCCCACGATTCGGGTTTTATGAATAGAAGAGCGCCTTCGCCGAAGAACTCTTTCAAACTGTTTCCCCTGGCCCTGACACAGTAAAGTAATCCGGCAAGGCCAGGATCAACGCCTGGGGGCAGGGGAACCTGTTCAAATCCTTCACCCGCCTCAAAACCGCCGTCTGTGAACTCAAATCCTTCTCCGGCGCTCACATGACCGACCACCGGGACCGTCCCAACGTTAGACGGGGCAGGACCTTCGAAAAGCAGGCTTCTGACTTGTTCCTGGGCATCCACAATTTCCACGGATTCAGAATCGAGATGCACCGAATTCAATTCAAAGTCCCAACTCCATGAAAACTGCCGGTTGATAAAATATGCGACCAGGGTGTTCTCTACAAAAGACTTCTCTGTTCTTGCCTGAGAACACAATTCTCTGAATCGCGTCACCGAATGGGCACGGCGTTCGTCACAATCCTCGACAGAGAGCAAGTAGACCTGCGACATAGCCTCTATGGCTCGGTTCTCCGCGGGGTGCAACTCGAGGCGCTGAATCTCAGCATTCAATGATTCTTGTGAGGGGTCCAGACGATCCAAAAGAAGCTCCCTCATTTGCGGAAACTTGGCATCAGGTTTCAGTGGAATCCTGTGCAGCTCGTGTCGCACCAGTTCAAGAATGTCGGACTCTCTCGTTTCCAGAAACTGTGCCCATGTCCTCAACTGGATCCGATTCTTGCGTCTTCCCAGGTCTGGGGGATTCCTTTTACAGGTCAGAATCTGCGAGATATACGCGCAAGAAACCTGAAGCTCCCGCGCTAGATCCTTTTGGCTCTTTCCAAGAGTTCTCATTCGTGACCTGGCATACTTAGCAAACGTCTTCACTTGCCGCTCGATACCCAAGAGCCTGTTCCCTCTTGTTTACGCGAAACCGACGCGTTGATTTCAGGTCGAGGGACGGCCACTTTTTGTTAAGCTGTTGTGAATTTTAGAAATACGAGGATTAACTGTCAAGTCCAATTACATGGGAAAAGCCCACAAGGCGACGATATCTTGTGGGCTAAGTGCAGACAGAAAGATGCTTGTAGTCAAACTAGAACTGCAGGGAGAAATCCATATAGGGGCCTTCGACTGCGACATCGGCAAACAACCTGTTTCTGTTTCCCTCGAGCTTCCACTGCTTGTAGCCCAACCTGAATCCTGCATCAACGTTCCTGCTCACAGGGGGAGCTATTCCCGCTGCCATGTCCCATGTCGAAAGCCCTAAACCATCGAAACTCATCCAACTGAATCTTGCCTCAACAAACGGCTTGAACCATGAAAAGTATCCAGTGTTCGGAGGATCGTATCTTAAGTGCCCTCCTATGGCCGGTTGTAGAAAAGTCTGGGAGAAATCCGCGGTCTCGCCCGTCGCCTTGGATACTTTTTGGGACCACTTGATTATGTGTAAATCGGCGTTGGGGCCGAATACCAGATCACGTCCGAAAGACACCTCATAGTCGCCACCCATAACCAACGAGGTTAGGTTGAGATCCGAATGAATGGCATCATCCTTTCTCATGAGCAAGCCTGCAAAATTGCCGTCCGCCGGTATGTGTCCAGCGCCGGTCCATTTCCACGGTAAATATTCGAGTCTTACTGCAATCTTTTCCCACATCTTCACATGTGAATAGAAGTCCCACAGGGTCTTTTCCGCTGGAAGCCGCAGGTGGCCATGAAGATTGAGGTACGCCCCTTCTCCTCCGCGACTTACCACTTTTGTGGAGCCGATCAGGGAGCTGAAGACCGGTCGCATCCCGATGGAAAATGCGTATCCTCGCTTTGGACAGAGAATCTCGCCGCGGGATCGACCCGCCGCCGCCTCCCAGTCACCAAGGGATGAATTGCGAGATGCTATCCCTGCGCTTGCCGTACCGGTAGCCGGCGAGTCGTTGGCGGACGTCCTGACCTTGCTGGGATATTTCTGCGCAAGATCCCATGCAGATGCCGGAATTGTTGTCGCCAGCAGGACGACGGCGAGAATAATAGCCCAGGGAATACTATGTTGGCCCCTTGGTCTCATAAGCCTACCTCCAGACGGTGATGAACCGGAGTGTCTAACCCCACAGTGATATAGCTCATATTAATCCTGAACAACGGGCTGACCTTTCTCCGGGTTTCGCCGGATTTGCCCAGATGGTTGATGACCTGCGTGAACCGATACTCACAAGGTCCTTCTGATGGGTATCCCAAATCTTTTGCAAAGTCAAGTTTTTTGTAGATTAAACTTATTAGATTTTGGTATGTTATATGAATAATTTAATGTTTAACTTTATTTGATTGTACTTATAAACTGTTCTGCGCCATTATAATTCCGGCTGTGGTAGCTAATTTGGTGGTGTGTGTCCATTTTGCCTCGTCGGCGCAGTCCATTCGTAAACTAATGTTCGGCTTTCTCAATTATTCTCACGATCCCGGTGAACAGGATTCGTCGCTCTCTATTTTCCGACGCAAAAACGGTCGAAAATTCTGTCGAGCACCCCCTCATTCGCTCGTTCGCCTGTGATCTCTTCCAACGGGCCGAGGGCGCATCGCAATTCATACGACAGGATCTCCGGGGGAATGCTCTCTCGTCGGTTCAGGCGACTGATGACACGTTCTATGTGGACGGTGGCCGTGTCCATGAGTTGGGAGCATCTCGAATTGAGCCCTGGCCCTTCTGCCATGAGGCCTTGGGCCATCATCTGTTCTGCCAGGTCGTCAAGCATCCTTTCAAGGGCGTCCATTCCCTGACCCGTCTTAGCGCTTACTGCCACGTGACTTGCAGTCGCCTCCCCCAGCGCTGTAGCTCTAAATTTTTCCTCCCGGACAAGGTCAACTTTATTGAAAACCAGCACTGTCTTTTTTCCTTTACAGCAGTCCAGGACTTTTACGTCCTCTTCATCGGTGGGTTCACTCGCATCAAGAACTGCTATGACCAAATCGGCATGGTCAATTATTTCTCTTGTTCGCCGTATCCCCTCCTCTTCCACCGGGTCAGGATCATTGCGAATTCCGGCAGTGTCCCACAGAACGAGAACCTTTCCCCCGAGAAGGATGCAATCGTCCACGGGATCACGTGTAGTTCCAGGGTAAGGCGTTACAATCGTTCGCTCATTCTTGAGCAACGCATTAAAGAGAGTGGACTTTCCCACGTTTGGTTTGCCTGTGATCACGGTGGAGATGCCATCCCGGCGTATGCGGGAGGCTTCGGCTTTCCTTTTCATCGTTTCAATCTTGGCGAGAACCTCCCGGATTGCCGGTCCGGTTTCAGGCGGGCCACTCTCCTCGTCTTCGTCAAAATCTATGTGAGCCTCGATCTCGGCTAAAATGTCTTTCAGCGCGTCTGAGATCTCACACACAGCAACGGTTGGCCCTTTGTCCATGAGACGCCTGGCTTCCGTGGCAGCAGCGCCGGTCTTTGCTTCAATCAATTCAATGACGGCCTCAGCCTGAATGAGGTCTAATTTCCCCGCCAGGAACGCTCTTCTGGTAAATTCCCCTCTGACGGCAAGACGCCCCCCGTGCAAGATGATCAAGCGAACCACCATATCAAGGACTAATGGGCTTCCATGAAGGCTCAATTCCGCGACATCCTCGCCTGTGTAGGACTTGGGACCCCTCATGACGGTGACCAATCCGTCATCCAACACCTGTCCTGTCTGAGGATCTGTTACTGAACCGTAGATTGCCCGGCGATCAGAAAATTCTGAGTTTCCCTTTGAAATGAATATTTTTTTCAGGATGGACATCACATCCGGGCCGCTCAATCGTACGACGCCGATGCCCGAGCGTCCCGGTGGGGTAGAAAGAGCAACAATAGTGTCCCCAGCGGTTTGGTTGGGGTGTTTCATGGCGAACAATCGGTTCTATTGCCGGGCATTTTCGAATATGACTTCTTGAGTTAATGGCCGTTCAATTCTAGTGGTTTTCTAATTGGTAACACAATTCCTACCATAAAATTGTTCGTAGACCGTCCTCATGCATTCACATAGACATCCATCCTCGAAGGTCGAGCGTTTACGGTTCACCTCACGCAAAAATAAACCCACAGGTTTTGGAGAATAATGCGCCTTTGGTGGGCGGGAGTCCTGTGGGTTCAATTCATAAGGATATCTCATTCAAGGAGGACTTGGCAAGAGAAAGCAAGAGAAACCATAAGAAGAAGTCTGGAAATCAATTCTCAGTGATGTTTATGTTAACTTTAGCCCAGGACATCAGCGTAATCTGCCACCTCAAGAAATCTCATTCTCTGTCTTAACACACACAGTCCACCTCAGTTGTTCGCTAATGTTGCTGCATAGTGCTTCGACTCATGAAAATAAGTTGACTGTTACCTTGATTTAACCCATTAATGAACTTTTCAAAATAGTGCGTTAAAGACCCCACCCTCCCCGCACATGCATAGCTTCCCGTCACAAGGAGCCCGCCATGCAAGACCATGAAAAGACCAAGGACCAGCTCATAGAGGAATTGAGAGAGATGCGTAGTAGGATAGCATTACAGGAGATTAACCAGCCAAGAGCGTATTGGGAGAGGATCTTTGACACCATACCAGATATCGTCGCTATTCTGGATACTCAGCACCGAATCGTTCGGGCTAACAGATCCATGGCAGATCTGAGCATGCCCCACAATTTAGCTGGACACCATTGGTGGGAAGTGCTACAGGGGGTGTATGTATGTATATGGACAGGAATTCAACGACGAAGTGATGGCACGGATCGCTGCCACGGTAGAACAAGAACCGGCGATCTCCCG
>JAPLJK010000127.1:0-16999 GCA_026388625.1 Deltaproteobacteria bacterium
CTCCCTCGCAGATCTCGGCCCGGAAAACCTCGCAGCAAGGACGTCCAATTGCCTCGTCGAATGGTACACCAGTGATTTTCTCCGCAGCTCGGTTGAAGGAAGTGATCACGAAACTTCGGTCTACGGTGAACACCCCATCCGCTATGGAGTCGAGGATCATACTCATTTCTTCGGGTGTCGGGTTTTGCGTGGTTCCGCCCATGGAATCGTATACTCAGACTGTTACAATATTTATAGGGAACGATTATATTCTTTTCAAAGACTCATTCAAAGCCTTTCCGAATCACTTGTAGTAAACGGAATGCTAACAGCAGTTCTTATTTCAGCTTTCCCAGGAAACAAGCTCCCAGGTCCAGAGGCCCTGCACATTACCGGAGAGCCGAGACAATCAAAATGAATTGTCCTACACACTCGGTGGAAGGCCTCAAACGACATGTTGCGTTATCTCTTATCAAGGTTTACCTGGATCAGATTAGAGCGGCTCGAAAAGGAAAAGCATAGGCATTTATGGACCTCCGTAAAAGGTTTTCTCACTCAGCTTCGAGCATACTCCACCATTTCAACGAGGTAAATTACGTCTCCTATTTCACTTATTCGAGGTCTGAGCGATCCAAAAAACCGGCACGCTTTGGAAAGATCCAGACAAGACCCATTCCTATGACGAACCCGCCCACGTGAGCCCAGTAGGCAACTGCCACTTCATTCTTCCGGCTGTCTCCAAGCTCAAGGAGTCCCGGAAGCTTATTGGTTACATTAAAAAACGATCACTGTGAGTCGTCCTGGACCGTGCACACCTATGGTGAGCGTCAGTTCGATGTCCGCGGTTCTGCTGGGGCCGGTTTCCAGAGTGATATTGGTTGGAGGGGAATTTCCAAGGGTGGAGAAGAAATAGTCCAGGTTCTCGTATATGTTCTCCGAAGACACAATTGCCACGTGGTGCGCAGGCAACAAACCGGCTTGAACCGGCTTCCCTCCCTGGCTGGAACAGACCAGACTCCCGGTCTCTGCTATCGCAGCGGAGACCTCTTCCACGAGCGGTTCCGCAGCTACTTTGACGGCATTCCCAATGAAGAGATCAATGATTTCGTCGCGCGTCATGAGACCCTCCGGCCGAATGTTTTGCCAACAGGTCGGGGCAAGCGGTCGAGAGCATCCATCGGTCCGATTTTTGTTGCAACAGGCCACAAAAAGTGCCCAGCGGTCTGCCCGAAATGAAAAAGAAAGGGGGATTTCACGATCTTGCCGAAGCCGGCCATGCCTGTTTGTTCGAGCTTGGGAGTAAGTCCTTCTTCTACCCTGCGTTCGCGCAACCTGCGCAGAAGTTGAGGCAGCGGCACCTTTACAGGACAAACGTCGCCGCACGCGCCGCAAAGGGTGGTAGCGTCCAGGAGCGGGTGAGCCCTTTCCATTCCGTCCAGCAGAGTTGTCAACACAATCCCCATGGGTCCCGGATACGTCGAGCCATAAGCATGCCCGCCAACCATGCGGTACACGGGACAGGCGTTCAGGCACGCGCCGCACCGAATGCATTTGAGCATTTCGCGGTATTCCCCGTTTACTATTTCGGATCTGCCATTGTCGACCAAAACAATGTGCATCTCCTGCGCGCCGGTGGATTCACCCGGTTTTCTGGTCCCGGTTATCACCGACATATAGGTGGTCTGTACCTGCCCTGTGGCAGAGCGTGGAAGCAGTCGGATGAACTTAGGTAGATCAGCCAGCGACGGTATCATCTTCTCGATGGATAACACGGCAATGTGGAGTGGTGGCAGCGACGTGCACATGCGCCCGTTCCCTTCATTTGTGAAGAGAACGATGCTGCCCGAATCGGCCACGGCGAAGTTTGCGCCGGATATTCCCGCTTTCGCGGAGAGGAACTCTTCTCTGAGGAACTTTTTTGCGATTCTAGTGAGGACAGCGGGATCATCCGAATACTCACATCCCAGCTTCTCGGCGAAAAGCTTCCCTACCTGTCTGCGGTCCTTGTGAATCGCAGGAACAATGATGTGAGAAGGCCCTTCTCCCGCAATCTGTATTATGTACTCGCCTAGGTCGGTTTCCACCACACCGACTCCCTGCGTCTCCAGGTAGTTATTGAGGTGGATTTCTTCGCTGACCATGGATTTCGACTTCACTACTCTTCCGATCCCGTGGTCTTTCAGTATGGAACCTATGCGCTCTCTCGCTTCCTGAGAATCTACTGCCCTATGCACCCTGGCGCCAGCCCTGGCGGCATTTTTCTCGAAGCGATCTACATAATCGGACAGGTTGTCGAGAACGTGCAAACGCATGGCAGAAGCCTGTTCCCGCCATTCCTCAAGAGGCACTCCTGACAATGCATCCGCCCTTTTTATCGTGAAGGTGTCGGTGGCGTTGCGCATCGCTCCACGAAGGGTAGCATTGCGTAAGGCCTGTGCGGCATTGGTCCGAAAGGGGATACCCTGCGTGGACGAGTTCATTCTAGACCCTCCGCCAGCACCAACGCTATGTGTTTGACCTGCACGGCGCTGCCCCGCCGCCTGATCGCGTCGGCGATATTCATGAGGCAACCGTGGTCGCAGCCCGTGACCGTGTCAGCCCCGGTGGTCAGAATTGTGTCAACCTTCTCGTCCGCCAAAGCCATCGAGACCTCGGGAAGCTTGGCCATGAAGATTCCCCCAAACCCGCAACATCGATCCGCATAGGGAAGCGGGACGAATTCAGACCCCTTCAGTGACTGTAAGAGCAGCAGCGGCTCTTCTCTGACGCCAAGCTCTCGGGTGAGTTGACAGGAGGCATGATAAGTGATCCTCCCTTTTCCGAACAGGTTGGCTTCGTGGACCTTCAGAACGTTGACAAGGAACTGGCTCAGTTCATAGGTACGGCCTGCTATGGCTTCAGCCTTTTCTCGCATCCGGCCGTCATCTTTGAAGAGTTCCGGATAGTGATTCTTTACCATGGATGCGCATGAACCGGATGGGATCACAATTGGGTCATCATTCCCCTCGAACACGGAAATGAAATGTTCCGCTGCTTTCCTGGATTCACGCCTGTACCCCCCGCTGTCCGCGGGTTTGCCGCAACAGGTCTGCCCCTGCGGATACGAGACCTCCACTCCGAAATGACGGAGGAGCTGGAGTGTGGCTTCACCCGTCTCAGGAAAAAACGTATCAATGAGGCATGTGGCGAATAGTTGAACACGCATTGGAACATACTCCTTGTGAAATTGAGTTCGTGGACAAATCAGTTCGCCGATTCCAAGGAAAACGGAACTGTACCCCGTGTTGATTCCCCGGCCTGTTTTTCAGCTTACCTTTTCAAGCTGTCATAGGGCTCCAGTGCATGGCCGCCCTCTTTGCGCCATTCTTCAGGTGTCGGCGCACAGTCCTCCCCCGAGACACGTCCGAGGATCACAAAGTAGTCCGCCCAGGTCTTGAGGGTTGTCGGATGCTGAGCCCTGACCAGCAGCACGTCCTGGATATTCTGATGATCCCACTCCCGCCAGAAACTCGGGTTCCACTTGAGACCGTCAAATTTGTGGCCTTCCAATGCCTTGACCACGGAAATCACGTCTGTCGACTGGGCGCGTCTGATCGCGTCCAAGAGCTGAGCATGTGCGATGTATCCAACATAATGCCGAAAGATCGGTTCCCATTGCTCATTGCCCTTTGCGTAACTCGACTTGAGTGCCTCTCGCAACTGCTGACTCCCGGGTGTGTCCAGCTTACAAAACCAGGGCACCGTCCAAACACCTGTCGCAGCGTCCCCGGCAGCCTTCATGATTATGGCATCGGTCAGGGGACCGGCAACGCGCATATCGGTGCCAAGACCCAACTCCTTAATTTGTTTGAGGCAATGTACCTGGTCCTCTCCGTAGAGATTGAGAACCAGGAGGTCCGGCTTGAGGCTTCTGGCCCGCTTGAGGCTGGCCGAGAAGTCTTTGGTTCCAAGGGGTGTCATCTCGTTGCCCAACTCCTTGCAACCGTACAATGACCAGCTTGCCAACGCCCGGTTGATAGACGTCCGAGCAGTGTGTCCCCACGTGTAATCCGCCGTGATATGGTAACAGGTTTTGGGGTTCCAATTTTTCCCAATCCAGGCGCCGAGAGCAGTGGCAAGCATCCAGTTGGAACAGGTGGCGCGGAATGTTGCCCGGTGGGCGTGTGACATGGTCGTATCGTCAGAGTGGCTGCCTGTAGCCATGAAAAGGATTTTCTCCTTTTGCGCCAAGTCGCTGACTGCAAGAGTCACGCTGGAGGTCACCGTTCCGGTGAGAAAATCCACTTTAGCGTCCTTGATAAGCTTCTGAGCCTTCTGAACACCAATATTAGGGTCACTGGGCACGTCCTCAGTAATCAAGACTACCTCGCGGCCCAGGAGACCCCCTTTCGCGTTGCACTCTTTCACCGCCAACTCGGCGCCTTGCAACTGAGCAAGCCCGGATTCAGCATATGGCCCGGACAGCGGTTCGATGTTGCCTATAACGATTCGCTCTTTGCCTTGCGCCCAAGCTTGAGGTTTTTCAAAGCTTCCCATTACACCTGATACTGACAGTCCGGCAGTAACAGCGCCAGTAGCCGCCAGGAATTCCCTCCGTGTCATCCCATTGCCTTGGCAATGTTTCTTTTTCATGTCTTGCCTCCCGAAAGTTGGTTTAGACTAACGGCCGGATTGAACTTCGCCCCATCCTCTTCGCAGCCGGGATCGCTATGTGTGACTTGCTGCGCTTCATGGGGCCGGCACCAAACAAGTCGCCCCCACCACGTCCTCTGTCAGCGAACCACCATGGCCGTAAACGGATACACGTAGGCCTGGAGGAACACCAGACAGCCGACCAGAGCAGCCAGAGCAATGCTGTGGAAGAAAACATACCTCAGGATGTCGCCCTCGTGGCCGTACCATTGAGTTGCCGTGCTGGCCACGACGATGCTCTGCGCATCGATCATCTTGCCCATGACCCCTCCCGTACTGTTGGCTGTAGCCATGAGAGTAGGACTGATGCCTATCTGTTCAGCAGTGATTCGCTGGAGGCTTCCAAAGAGTACATTGGAAGAGGTATCCGATCCGGTAAGGGCCACTCCCAACCAGCCCAACAGCGTCCCAAAGAAGGGGTAAAACATTCCCGTCATGGCAAACGTGAGACCCAGCGTTGCATCAAGTCCTGAATAACGGGTGGTGAATCCCAGTGCCAGCATAGCGGCAATTGTCAGTAATGAGAATCGGACCATCTTGATGGTCTCCCAGTAAACCCTCACCATGCCCCTGAACGAGTAGCCCATCACTATGGCGGAGATTATGCCGGCCAGAAGAATTCCAGTACCCGTGGCTGACAGCCAGTTAAACGCGTACACCGCGGCTTCCTTGGTGGGCTTGGCAACCACAGGAGGCACACGCTCGATCATGTTGTGCAGGCCCGGTATAGGTATCTTAATGACGGAGATGCCATCGAGAAAAGCTTTCATCTGAGGCAGTCCCCATAAAAACACCAGGACACTAAGAATGACCCATGGTATCCACGCTTGGACTACTTGTTTCCTTGTGTGACCATGCTCTGCCCGTGCTGCTGCTCCCTTTTCCACCCCCTTAAGCCCCCAAATTTCCTTGGGATGCCATATAAGGAGGAATATGGTTACTGCTGCGAGGGATGACAGCGCAGAAATGATGTCCACCAGCCAAGGGCCGTGGAAGTTGGAAACCAGGAACTGGGGCACAGCGAAGAAGGCACCTGCCACGAGGATGGCAGGCCAGACTTGGATCATTCCTCGGAACCCCGCAAAAGCCCACACCAGCCAGAAAGGCACGAGAAGTGAAAAGAAGGGAAGCTGCCGGCCTGCCATGGCACTTAAATCAAAAAGGTCCAAACCTGTGACTGCCGCCAAAGTGATGATCGGAATGCCCAGCGCTCCAAACGCCACCGGGGCCGTGTTTGCAATAAGTGAGAGACCGGACGCCTGTAGAGGCCCGAATCCCAGCCCGATGAGGATCGCGGAAGTCACTGCCACAGGAGTTCCAAAGCCTGCAGCACCCTCGAAGAACGCACCAAACGAGAATGCGATCAAGACGAGTTGCAGTCGGTTGTCCTGAGTGATGCCAGTGAGGCTGTCCTGTAGTACCTGAAACTCACCTTTCTCTTTCGTGAGCCGGTACAAAAAAATAACGTGAAGAACAATCCAGCCGATGGGCAAAATGCCGAAGGCCGCTCCATACACTGCAGTGGCCAATGCCATCTCCGTCGGCATCCCGAAGATCAGCACCGCCACAACCAGAGCCGAGATGAGCCCCCAAACGGCCGCCCAGTGCGCCTTTACCCGGAAAATCGCCAGGGTGCCCAGCAACACCACGATAGGTATTGCGGCAAAGAGCGTCGACAGGGCAATACTGTTCAACGGATTATACACCTGCTGCCATGACATGTTAGTACCTCCTCCTTCCCTGAGTCAACAGGAGTTCATCTGTTTGTTCCTTGGTTGCCAAGATCCAACGATAGACGAAGAACCTGTGAAATGTGAGACACGTTCCAAGTCTGGTTCCACCGCTTCTTGCCATAGTAAAGCTGCAACAAGCAGCCCGGGTTTGAAGTGATCACCGTCCGGGCCCCGGTCTTTCCGATTGCTGTGATCTTGGCTTCCAGGATCTTCATGGAACGTTCCCGGTGAGTGACGTTGTAAATACCGGCGGAACCGCAACACTGACCATCATCGGGAATTTCCCGGTAAGTCAGGCCTGGGATGCGGCGCAGCAGGTCCCGTTGAGGAAAAATGAGCTTCTGTCCATGGCGGAGATGACATGGGTCGTGGAAGCAGACAACCTCAGGAATTGCACCGAGTTTGATGTCGTCCCCAAGCGCGATCGCCAGAAACTCGGAGATGTCCCGAACCTTTGCAGAGAAAGCCGAGGCCTTCTCGGCAACACGGCCCTGCTTTCCCAAAGTCTCGCGGTAGGCCTTCAGTTCCGCGCCGCAAGCCGCACAGTCCGTAACAATGGCTTCCACCTCCTTCCCCTCGAACAGGTTGACGTGGTGCTCGGCCATTTCGCGGTAAACCGCCCGCTCCCCTTCCGCGATATTGGGCGCTCCGCAACACTGCTGGCCTCTCGGCACCACGACCGTGTACCCGGCACGAGTGAGCAAGGTGATGGTGTCCCGGCTGACATCCGCAAACATGAGATTCATGGCGCAACCGAGGAAAAAACCGACGCGGCCCTTTTCTTTGCCGACCGCGGGGATTTCTTCCGGGATCATGGAGGTCAGCGGCCGCAGAGGAAGCGGCTGGAGGAGCGCTTCCATAAAATCGAGATCGGAGGAGATCAATTGCAGGATCTGGGACTTCCGGATGAGCCATTGGAGCCCAAGGTACTGGTACAACCGCACCGGCACCAGGTAGTGCGACAGTCTCTTCTGGCTGCGAACTGCATACTGGAGCATAAACCGTTTCAATAATGCTTGAGGAGTGTTCTCCTCGATCCTGTGCCTTGCCTCAACTACCAGCTCGCCCACCTTGACTCCTGCGGGGCAAACTGTCTGGCAGTTTCGACAGTCCAGGCAGTGGTACATGTGTTCCACGAACTCTTCGGAGGCCGGTAACCGCCCGTCTATCACCGCTTTGATCATGGCCACGCGACCACGGGGAGACTGCGTCTCTATGCCGTCGGTACGATAAGTTGGGCACGTGGGGAGGCAGGTCCCGCACCTCATGCACTGAAGAACGTCGCCGTAATCGTGGATGTCGAGGGTAGCTAAAGCCTTGGCAATCTTCTCTGAATCGGCATGGTGTCGCATGGGAGCTATTCCATATCCTTCGGAAATATTTTTCCCGGATTGAGGCGGCCTTCAGGGTCGAAGGCATGCTTGATTCTTTTCATTACTTCAATGGCCTTGGGCCCCACCATTTTCGGCAGGTATTTGGCTTTGCTAATTCCAGTGCCGTGCTCCCCTGAGATCGTACCCCCGAGACTAATCGCCTTGTCGAAAATCACCTCGTACGCCTGTTCGACTCGGTCGATCTCGTCCTTGTCCCGTTCGTCCGTAAGACACGTGGGGTGCAGATTACCGTCCCCCGCATGACCAAATGTCCCGATTGTTATTCCGTATTCTTGGGCCGCCTGTCTGATCGTCGCCATCATGTCGGGAATCGCGGGACGAGGAACCGTCACGTCTTCAAGGATCGTCGTGGGCCTTACCCTGGCCAGCGCCGACAGTGCCATGCGCCGGCCCGTCGCGAGTTCATCGGCTTCCTTGGAATCCCGCGCCACCTTGACCGTCTTTGCTCGGCAGGCCCTGCACGCCTGTTCGATTACCTCGGCTTCCTCTCGCACAACCTCAGGGTGCCCGTCGGTTTCGATGAGGAGGAGCGCTTCCACATCGCGCGGCAGGCCGATATTCATGTGATCTTCGACACAGTTGATGGTCACCGAATCCATCAGTTCAAGAGTCGAGGGAATGACCTTGTGGGATATGATGGCTGAAACCGTGCGGGCCGCGTCTAGGACGTCATCGTACAAAGCAAGGAAAGTTTTCTTGGCCTGGGGTTTGGGAATGAGCCTGAGGACAATCCTGGAGAAGATCCCTATGGTCCCTTCGCTTCCCACCAAGAACTTGGTCAAATTATATCCGGCGACATCCTTGAGACACTTGGTTCCGTACCGGACCTTGGAGCCGTCAACGAGATACGTGTCCAGGGCCTGGACATAATCGCCGGTGATGCCGTACTTGAGCCCCCTGAGCCCTCCTGCGTTCTCAGCCACGTTTCCGCCGATAGTCGAGATCTTCATGCTCCCCGGGTCGGGCGGGTAAAAAAGGCCCTGGGCTTCAACTACTGCGTGGAGGCTCGCGGTGATCACTCCCGGCTCGACGGTGACGGACATGTCATCCGCGTCGAAGTCGAGAATGCGGTCCATGGCGGTGGTAACAATGACGATTCCACCATTCACGGGCACAGATCCGCCACTCAAGCCGGTGCCGCTTCCGCGCGGGGTAACGGGGATGCCTTCGTTGGCAGCGAATTCGAGGGTTCTTGCCAAGTCTTCCTCGGAGTGTGCGCGGACGACCGCGTCGGGCCGAAATGAGACAAGGGGGGTGGCGTCGTAGGAATAGCAGAGGAGTTCGGGTTCTGATGCGAGAACCTTTTCCCTGCCGACCAGCTCGACAAGGCGCAGGAGGAATGGCCGCTGCATGGGATGTAGACCTCTTAGTCATCAACTGGTATGATGGTTTGACCATACGATAGGGCAATTTGGTTGTCAACTTATTTGTTCTATGTTCGTGAAAATAAGTTGACAGACCGGATGGCATCCTCTAATTATCTTGTCATGCCGGAACCACCCGCAAAACCACTCGATCCCCTGTTTCGTCCCATCAAGTTGGAACGCGTCGCAGAAAAGGTTGCCAACCAGCTCAAGCAGGTCATCGGCGACAGCGTCTTCAAGGTCGGCGACAAGCTCCCCTCGGAGCGCGAACTCGCAGAACTCATGGGCGTGAGCCGCCCATCGATCCGGGAAGCGCTTCAACTTCTGGAGGTTCAGGGAATCATCCAAACGGTGCATGGCGGAGGATCGGTGGTCAGGAACCTCACCGCGCAAGCGATCCGACCGCCCATTGAAATGTTCCTCGAGCAGGATGGACGGCGTGTCCTCGAACTCGCCGAGGTGCGGGCATGCATGGAGGCCTGGGCAGCGCGCCAAGCAGCCGCTAACCGCACCGAGGCCGAAGTTCAAGCGCTCCGGGGGTTCGTTGCCGAAATGGAACAAGACTTCGAGAGCGGGGAGATCGGCTTCGAGGTCGATCTCAAGTTCCATACGCAGATTGCCGCAGCCACCCACAACACGATCTACCTCCACCTGATGGACAATATTTACGAACTGCTCCAATTCTCTATTCGCGTGCACCGGGAAGAGCAATTTGTCACGCGCGAGGCCCAGGAGGCGATTCTCCGTCATCACCAGAACATCTTCCTCGCTGTGGAGCGGGGTGATCCGGATGCAGCGGAGACGGCCATGAAGGAGCACCTCCTGTTCGTAATCAGGGATTTGAAGAAGCTGTTCCCTTCGTAATCGTTCTCAAGAAAGCATGGCTGGCGTCTCGCCGGTGTTCCTTGGCGGTTTAGGCCTAGGAGACTGTTGCGAAACGCAATGTTTCCCCGAAATCGTGGCACTCCCAGGCGGTACCAAGAGAAGAATTGGAGAGTCTCGCTCAGAGCATCTCGGAGCAGATCTCCCGAAACTCTCCTCTTGTCGTCAGGTCTTCTCAAGGAAGATCTGAGATTGTTGTCAGCCTCACACAACCTTAGTCCAGAGACATTTGAGAGAGTACAAAACATGCGACGCCAGGTGTATGACAGCCATGACTATCAAGAGGGGATCAAAATGAATTTCTCGACAAATTTTTCGATTGCCTCGAACCGAATTGGGCTTGTCTCGAAATACAACCCGACGAGGATAAGTCACATGAAGTCTTCAAAACAGGGAATGCCGACTCTGGACCTTGCGAAGAGTATTTTTTTTGTGAAGCGTTGGATAATCGATCCGAGATAACTCGCCATCCGTCGCCAGAAATATCCGAACTCATCCAGTTATGCCGGCATGCGCCGGTATTTGTCGCAAGGGACATCATGGTTGACAGAGGATGTCAGCGGTGAGTATGCTGAAAAACGTGTGAATACCCGCGTTTTCGCGCATAGGGCCGGGAGTCGGCGGAAGAGGTGAGGCATGTTCGCATGGCAGGCATGGATGAGGCTGGGGCGGATTATCACCATATTCATGGTGTGGTCCTTGTGGTTCGTCGTCACCGTTCAGGCCATACCGGCTCAGGTGATGATCATACGACATGCCGAGAAATATGAGGATCGAGGGAAAATACACCTCAATCCCCGTGGACTCACCAGAGCCAAGGCATTGGCCCAGTTTTTTCAGACTGATCCGCGCGTCCTGGAATATGGCCTGCCTGCCGCGATTATCGCCCAAATACCCAGCAAGAAGAAAAAATCCGTCAGGTGTGAAGAAACAGTGGAGCCTCTGGTACAGGCAATGGCACAGAATGTGATCAATCGCTTTGCCTACGGCGAGGTGGCAGAACTGGCCGACTGGCTGAGAGCCGGACGGGAATGGGACTCCAGATCTGTTTTGATCTGTGCTCAGCACCTCGACATCGTGCCCCTTGCCAAGGCATTGGGCGTGCCGAATGTCAGGCAAGTCGTGTGGCCCCATGAGACCTATGATCGGGTATGGCTTATCGAGTTCTCGCCGAAGAACGGGACTGTTACCTCGTTTCGTGACATTCCCCAAAGCCTGCTTTTTGGAGACTCGTTTCAGGATACATCGAGCCTGGAACAATACGGAACTCTCAGCTTCTCCCAAACCTATCGGGAGATTTCTGACGGGTCTGCAACCGGGGAGGTGCCGAAAACAACTTGGAGGTGCCGTGCTACGGCGGAAGTACGGGGAGATTTCTCACGGTTCGATGACGATACTATCCCCATGCTCCGATTAGGCGGCTTCACCTTCGGCTATTATGACACCACCCTGAGAAAATTGAGGCAACACAAGGACGCGGAGGTTAAGACGGATGCCGCTGCGGGCTCCGGCATGGTGCAGTACAAGTACAAGGCTGCGGTCGACGGCGTGGAACAGACCTATGCCTGGGTGTCCTTGACCTGGGACAAAGAGGTCTTTAAGGCTGAATTCCAAGCGGATGTTGATGAAACGATACTCACTCCGGATCTCAACATGCCCGTCGAGTTCCATCTGGAAAGAAGCGAGGGCACGATAACGGGTGTTACGAGCTGCTATGTGGCTTTCGGAGACAAGCGATTTCATGCTCCGGCGGGGGTGTCTTACCGGGGTGCCGCTACTCGGTCGAAGGACGCAACGAACAAAAATGTCTACGATGTGGCAGTGGGTGAGGAGAACGGCGTCTTGGTCGAGAAACGATACCTCCCGGAGAAGTGACATGTTCGGACGGCTCTGTCGCCTCAGTCTATCCGCCTGGATTTTTATCGGTCTTGGAATGGGCGTGGTCTTCGGTCTTTTTTTTGGAGAGCTTTGCAGTCCCCTGAAATTCGTCGGGACGGCCTTCATCAAGCTGCTCCAAATGGGGGTGCTCCCCTATATGGTGGTGTCGTTGATCCATGGGATTGGGGCATTGTCACAAGGAGATGCCAGGCTGATGGCCGGCAAGGGCTCCATAATACTGTTGATCTTTTGGGTTGTGGGACTGGTCGTCATTTTCGCCTTTTCCTTCGCATTTCCGGTTATCCAGAGTTCTTCTTTTTTCAGTGTCTCCGAACCCCGTACGGTCGAGGCTGTTGATCTTCTCGACTACTATATCCCGGCCAACATCTTCGACGCACTGTCAGACGCCTTAATTCCTGCCATCGTGGTTTTCAGCGTGTTTCTTGGTGTGGCACTCCTGCGAATCGAAGACAAGGGGCCATTCATGAACATGCTATCGGTCGCGGCACGCGCCCTTTCCTGGATGACCAAGACCGTAGTAAGAACATCGCCCATTGGAGTTTTTGCCCTTACCGCCACCGCCGTGGGGACATTTTCATTTGAGCAACTTCAGCATCTCCAGGTTTACTTTATGTGCTACATCCTGGCTACCTTTGTCCTGACGTTCTGGATACTGCCGATGATCGTCACCTGTTTCACCTCATTCAGCTTCAGAGATGTTCTTAATTATTCCAAAGAAGCTCTGGTATTAGGTTTTGCCACAGGCAACAACTTCGTTGTCTTGTCTGTCATTGCCGATAAATCCAAAGAATTATTTGCTAAGATCACCCCTAAGGAGGAAAAGACGGGAAACCTGATCGACAGCGTACTGCCTCTTGCGTACAGCTTTCCGAGCGTCGGCAAAATCATTGAAATCCTCTTCATAGTCTTTGTGGCTTGGTATGTGAACCAAGCCCTGGGGATCGTAGATTACCTTCAACTAGCCGTGGCAGGCGTGATGAGCCTGTTCGGGTCACCCAAGGTGGGGATTCCCTTCCTCCTCAATTACATGAAACTGCCCGGCGTCTATTTCGATCTCTACATTATGTCCGACGTGGTGACCCGTAAGTTCAAGGTGCTGCTTCAGACGATGAGCATGCAAGCCCTGACACTCATCGTAGCGTTCGTTCTTGTTAACAAAATTGTCTTTAACGCGAAGAGAATTGTGGTGGCGGTGGTCGGTACGTTCCTGCTGCTCACCGTGTTCGTCCTGACCGTTCGGATGGGCCTGACTTACCTGGTACAGGATACATACCATGAAGACACCATCCTCTTGGGAATGAAGATCACTGATCAATCTCCGGCCAAGGTGCTGGTGAAGCCCCCCGACCTGGCGAGGCATCATCCCGCGCCGACAGAAAAGGAAGGCGAACTCCTCCATAAAATAAAAGAGAGCGGGATCCTTCGCGTAGGATACAATGCCGAGGCCATGCCCTTTGCATTCTTCAATTCAAAGGGTGAACTCGTCGGTTACGACATCTATTTTGCCCACCGTTTGGCCGGAGACCTGGGCGTCTCCCTGGAGTTCATCCCTGTTCAAAGAGGAAAAATACAGGAGTACCTTGATAATGGTATCTGTGACATAGTCATGTCGGCAGTACCCATCAGAGTGGATGATCTGGCGAAGATGAATTTTACCCGTCCCTACATGGAGATGAAGGGGGCCTTCGTCGTCAAGGACTACCGAAAGAAGGAATTCCAGACCAGGGCAGACCTGGCAGGCATTAAGGGGCTGCGCATCGCGGTAACTCATGCAAATAGCCTTGAAGACCGACGCCTGCTTCGCCGCTACATCCCAAACTCTGAACTGGTGGAACTCGAAAGCATCAGGGATTTCTTCGTCAAAGGTGACGTCGCTGACGCCCTGTTGACAACGGACAAGATCGGCAAGGCCTGGGCGCTGTTATATCCGGAATTCGGAGTGGCTGTGCCGAAACCCCACCTGTTCGTGTATGATGTCGCCTATCCCGTCCCCATCACAAAAGGAGATCACATCTTCCTGGATTACCTGAACCTCTGGTTCACCCTGCAACAGACCAGCGGCGTAATGGGAAAGCAGTTTGACTACTGGATACTGGGCAAAACTCCAGAACGGAAAACCCCTCGCTGGTCGATAATCAGGAATGTATTGCACTGGGTTGATTGAGCCTGGGGGACACCACCGTTTTTCTCAATGATATCCGACCTCTCGATGACAGGAACAGTAATACAAACCTCGACTGAATTTTGGCCGTGGGGAGGAGAGTTCCGTGGCACACCTTCGTAAAACTGGATCGATAACCTGTCGAAATCTCGGCCTGCCGGGGGAAGCAGCACACCAACCCTTGCGCTTTGGCGGTCTCAAGGTTATAAGACATTGTCACGGGGTGTAGCGCAGCCTGGTTAGCGCGCGTGCCTTGGGAGCACGAGGTCGCCGGTCCGAATCCGGCCACCCCGACCATTATTTTTCGCTCTGTACTTTTCGGAGAATGGAGTCAAGCCTCAGCCCTTTGTTTTTGAGTAACCCTTTCTTCTCATAATCCTCATCAATCCCGAAAGGCAGTCAGAAGAAATGAAGTTCGCCCCGTTCCACGGTATTCGGTTGTTGATAGCAATACTAATTGCCCTGGTAGTTGCAAGTACTCTCTGTTACGCGGACAACGGAAATTCCGACGGCCTGCTCAAACTCACGATTCTGCACATGAACGATCCGCATGCCCACTATGTACCTTATTCCAAGGAGGGTTCGTCAGGACTGATAGGTGGATTCGGCAAGGCCCGCACCGTGATATCCGAGGTTCAGGCACAGAATCGGGAGCTTGGCAGACACACACTCATTTTTTTGGCTGGCGACCTTCTGATGGGCACGCCTTTCTCAACCGCATTCAAAGGCCAACTTGGCGTCACGTTAATGAACGAAATGCAATTCGACGCAATGGTAATAGGGAATCACGATTTCGACTATGGGACAGATAACTTGATGACAAATGTCAAGTCGAACGCGAAATTTTCTCTGATCAGCGCAAACATCAAAACCAGGTCCGGTGATTACATTTTTCAAAGGACCTTGATCAAAAACATTTCCAATCCAAAATCAAGAATAGTCGTTCTAGGACTCACAACTCCCGACACACCAGTGACCACTTTTCCCGACAATGTCAAAGACCTGGTCTTCGAAGATTCGGTAAGGACAGCCCAAGAAGTCTTGCTAGGGGCTGATGAGCGAGATCTGGTAATCGCCTTGACCCATCTCGGGGTTCAAGAAGACAAACGATTGGCCCAAGCCTGCCCCAGAATTGACATCATCATCGGAGGTCACTCGCACACGCCGCTGTTCAAGCCGGTAAAAGTCAATAATACCGTTATCTGTCAAGCCGGAGCATACGCACAATACATTGGAAAACTTGATGTAGAAGTTCAGGATGGGCGGGTAGTCAAATATTCCGGAGAGTTGATTTCCCTGGGGCCTGAAATCAACGAAGACCCACAGATTGCATCAACAATAGACCAGTTCAAGAGTACAATGGATTCGAGTCTGAACAGCGTAATCGGCGACACCCAGGTGTTGCTTGAAGGTGGACGAAGAAGCGCAGTGAGGTCCGGCAGGGGAACCAATCTAGGCCGCCTCATAGCCTATAACATGGCTGTAAGCGCGCGATCCGAAGTAACACTGATCAACGGTGGGGCCATAAGGGCAAGCCTTCAAAAAGGCAATATTACCCTTGGAGAAGTGTACACCGTGCTGCCCTTCCCAGACACCGTGGTCAAAATGGATCTCTCCGGAGCCGATATTGCCGAGGTGCTCCAGAGAAGCGCCGGGCTCCCGGACGGCAGCGGAGGAAAATTGCAGTCATTCGGCATAGAATACGGCTTTGAAGACGGAAAAGTGAAAATCACGAGAATAGGGGAGCGTGGTTTTGAACCGGAAAAAGCATACTCGGTTGCTACGAACAACTTTCTTGCAGCAGGCGGAGACGGGTACATCGTTTTCAAAGAAAAAGGTCGGAATATTTACGATTCCTCAATTCTCGTCAGCGATCTGCTGGTGAATTACATAAAGGAAAAGAAAGACATCACGCAGTCGGTCTTGGACAGTATAGAAAGATAGAGTTGGGGTGAAGACTTATAATGAGATCTCAACTTTCGCACTTGGCGTGAAAGCGAGGCTTGATGAGCCTCAGAGCCTCCTTCATAGTGCATTCGATAATTTCGCGGACTAATTGTGCTCTGAAGTTGCATAGAACTCGCCAATTGCTGCGTGGAGAGGACAGAAGCCGGTAGACCGCATCCTTTCCCATCAGGGCTGTACCGCTCGTATGAACACCCGTGTAAATGTTCCTACCAACGAAAGCAAGTTGAAAAACCGTCCTGACCATGCAAGCAGGACGGTTTCCACGCACCTTCCTTATTCCGGAAAGGTTCAAGAGCGTTGCGATCTTGAACTTCGTCATAAATTGATCGATGCGACCTTGAACGTCTTGATACGTAACCTCAGAACTGGTAGATGTCATTGAGGGGCGTCTTCCTGTGTTTATTGTTGCATCTATTTCGATAGCATAGTTACGCCCCTTCGCGAGCTTATTGATTTGGTTTCCTTAACTTTTTTCCACTATCCTCAACCGCGAAAGTTGAGCAATAACCAGAAACCCGACAAATGGCGACACTAAAAAGATTCGAAGACATAGAAGCCTGGCAAAAGGCCAGGGAGCTGACAAGAGCGGTCTATGCTGTGTCGAACGAAGGCCCATTCTCTCGCGACTTCGGCCTACGTGACCAGATTCGCCGCGCTTCTGTTTCAATCATGTCGAACATCGCAGAAGGCTTCGGACGGGGTGGCAACAAAGAATTCATCCAATTCCTTTCAACCGCCAAAGGGTCAGCATCCGAAGTTCAGGCCCAACTCTATGTGGCGATGGAAGCTGGCTTCATCTCCGACCAACAATTCCAGGAACTCTACGGCTTGACTCAAACAACCGGAAACTTGATCGGAGGATTCATTCGTTACCTCGCAAAGTCCGGATTGTGTTGGAGTAGGAACCACGGATGGAGATGAATAATC